>MFYT01000055.1 GCA_001789205.1 Candidatus Raymondbacteria bacterium RIFOXYA2_FULL_49_16
CGCTTTACACGAAAAAAAGCGCGAGAAAAATTTAAATACAAAAAGTGTAAAAATTAAGTGGTCGTGGCACTAGGGTACCGTGATGTTCATGACCCCATAGAGCACGAGAAAAATAACTCCTATTGCGACCCAGACGGCAAAGAACCCAAATACATCCACCTTGGTAGGTTTGGGAAATTCCCAATTGGAGTTTGGCAGCAGCTTGCGATGAGCATAACGCGCAGGATCCGCTTTGTTCGCCTCCAAATCAGCGGTCTCCTTTTCCCTATCAGCTATCGCGGGTGTATGCATACGCGCAAAAAAACCATTGAGCAGCGATTCCGGCTCTTTGCGGGTAAAACGGCTGAAAACAAAGAGCAGCAGAAAGGGAAAAAGCGAATCAAATAGAAAACGCACTGTATCAATACTCGCCTTTGAGTAATTCGAAAAATCAACTCCAAGTCTGCTTAAAATAAAATGCTCTGCATTAAAACGGCCCACTCCCATCTTTGGAGATGCGGGATCGTCTGGATTCACCTGAACCACCCGCTCAAAATAAATACCCACAGGATCTACGGTTTTCTGCTTGGTAATTTTTTGTCCCTGCTGACTTGCAAGCCCGGCTTCAAAATCAGCGGCAGTCGCCACTGCGTTGACCGTGATGGTGCGCTGTGCGGTCTCGACAAGAAGCGTTGGATTACTATTGGCGAATGAAAATGAAGGCAGCCCATATGGCAGAACAACAATGACCAAAAGGCAGAGCCCTATCTGCCAGTACACGGCAGCACGCGTTAGGCCGCGCCAGAACAGAGAAAGCCAGATGGACGCGCCAAAAAGAGCAGCGAAAGAGAAGAAGAACTTCACAATATTGATTATATTGGTCACTGACGAAGCTAAAAGAATGGACCCAAAGAGAATACCGGCAACAACGATCCTTCCAACCAGGATATAGTGCGCCTCGCTTTTATCCCGTATGACCGGCCGATACAGATTGTTGACGAACATGGCCGAGCAGGTCAGCGACCAGACGCTCTGCGAAGACATGTTGGCCGCGAGAATACCCACGAACATAAGCCCTATGAGACCCACTGGCAGGAACTCGCGAATCATAACACCCCAAATAATATCAGGGTCAGATATGCTGTTGCCAAAATAAGCCACGGCAATAATACCGCAGAGCGCCCAAGCTATCATCATAAAACGTTTCATGAAATTGCCGGTTACCATGCCAAATCGCGCGTCAAAGTCGGTCCGCGCGGCACTACTGACCGCCATGTTATTGGTGGAGCCAATACAGCCGACAAGGTTGGCAAAGACCATGGAAGCGACCATGAACCAAGTATACTCACTGGTGACGTTTGCGCTGAAAAGGTGGAACATATCGGGTTGGACGCGCTCGTGGAGCCCTGAAAAACCGCCTACCTTGAGCAGGCCAATGGGAATAAGCAGCAGCGAAAAAAGAACAATGAGCAGTCCCTGGAATATGTCCGTAATTGTGGCAGCCATGAGACCGCCCAGCACGGTGTAGGCAAAAACAATTGCCCCATATATCCACCAAAAATCCTCTCCCTTGAAATAGGAAACATAGGAATTCAACTCACCCTTCTTATATTTCTCGTGCAAAGACGAGTAAAGTGCGCTTTCCTCGTCCGAAAGCCCGTTGATGTCACGCTGTGCGCTTAATTCGCGGTATTGTTTGTATCCATCAATACTGGCCTTTTCTTCCACTGTATACGAGGTCTCAGGTTTTGGGGTCATGGCCACCAGTGTCTTCCCGGTAATAACATAGCAGAGTGTGGTGGTCAGAAGCGTGCCGATGATGGCCTGTGTGGCAAAGACCGCACCCAAAGACTTGCTCGAAAAACGGTCAGTTAGGAAATCACCCAGTGTTGTGACGCGCATGCGCCGATGAAAAAAGGAGACAAACCAATAAAAGGGTGTCAGAAAGATAACCACAAACTGGATCCACATGCCGCTCACACCCTGGCGGTAAACTTCGCGCGCAAGCGTGACAGCCTGGTCCGCGTTCGTGGCATTTCCGAAGTTGAGAAAGAACTGGTAGGCCTTTCCCATACGCCTTCCGCCAAGGTAGAAATCCTCGCGGTTCTTCATGCCTTTGCGGGAATACCAAACCCCAATATACACCATGCCGATCACATAAACGCATATGACGATAATATCGAGGTAGTGGAAACCGAAAAACATTGCCCCTCTCCCTTATAAAACCTCAGGCTTTTTCGTACAATGCCTCGAATATGCGGCCGTATTTCACAAAAGTATCGTACATCTCCTTTGCACGATTATCCGTCTTGCCTTCGTGGATGACTGAGGCGATGTGCGGCTCCATGGTAAACCACCCGTTGTATCCCGCTTTTTTAAGCTGGGAAACGATTGTGTGAATACAGCCATTTCCTTCGCCCGGAAAGGTTGCGCGTATGCCATCCTTCTGTGACGCATCGGTGGTGTAATCTTTTATATGGATGTGGATAACCTCGTGTTTGACAGCTTCGTAGAAAGGCATGACTTGGTCGCCGTGATGGAGCGGATTGCCCGTGTCGAATATTAGTTTAAAAGCGGGGCTCTGCAGTTCGCTCAACAGCACAAGGGTGCGTTCGACCGTACTGCCGAAACCAGAACAGTTTTCGTGCGCAAGAACAACCCCATTGTCAGCGGCAATGCGCACAAGTTCTTTGAGACGTCGTATGGTTTCCACGCGCCACTCTTTTTCAGGCAGATTGTCGTTGGGATAGCTCATGATACGCGCGATCTTGGTGCCGGTCGCGTGCATGCGGGGAATTATGCGTTTCAATTCATCAACGTCAAGTTTGAAGTCAGCGGTGATTTTACGCGCCCAATTGGCGATCTGGCTGCCATAGCTGACAATGCCTATGCCCGCGGCATCAAGTTTTTCCTTTATGCTCTTAAAGGTCGCATCGTCCACATCGTCAAAATGGAGCCCCTGCCCCACCTGGCGTGTTTCAATGCCATGCCAATGCAATTCCGTAAGCGCCGCGATCTGGGTATTGATGTTAACGCCAGCTTCATCGGCAAATCCGGCAAAATTCATACTGTCCCCTTTTTTAGTGTTTGAATGAAGCGCCAAGATCGTCCTGCGCTTCCACGGTCTTTTGTTTTACGAATCTTGATGTTTCAATCAGGTTTTTCAGATGGCAATATAAAGCCTCCCCATCAAGTGGCAGTTCCATTGTTTTTTTCTGCAGTCCAGATAAAAGCATGGCATTGCCCAGCTCAAGGGAACGAATACCCTCTTCGGCGGGCGCGACAAGCGGCGCATCGTTCAAAATCGCGTCCCTGAAATTCTTATGGATACCTGTATGCTGCTCTCCGGGACCACTAACCGGTATGTCTATCTCCCAAACCGGCGGAACGCCAAAGCGCTGGCTTGTGGTTTTACTAAACTGGGTTGTTTCAACTTCGTTGCGTGTGAAATGGAGTTTCCCCTTCTCGAGGACCAGCTTCCCCCGTTCGCCGGCTATCTCAAAACGATTGGTTCCAGGCGCCTCACCGGCCGTGGTGATAAAAACGCCGGTAGCGCCATTTTCATATTCAAGAAACGCGTTTACCTCATCTTCGACCTCAATATCATGATATTTACCCAATCCGATGAACGCGGTGACCTTTTTGGGCAATCCAGTTATCCATTGGAGCAGATCGAGGTTGTGCGGACATTGGTTTAAAAGAACGCCGCCGCCTTCTCCCTTCCAGGTTGCGCGCCATCCGCCCGACGCATAATATGCGTACGACCTGAACCAGTCGGTGGCAATCCAGTTGATGCGGCGCATTTCGCCCAATTCTCCAGTTGAAACAAGCTGCTTAATTTTTTGGAAAATGGGGTTTGTGCGCTGGTTGAACATAGCGGCGAATTTGAGTTTTTTGTCCGTATGGGCCGCGATCATCTTCTTGGCATCGTTGACATGCACCGCGATAGGTTTCTCAACCAGAACATGCAAACCGTTCTGCAAAGCGTCGATCGCGGCCGGCGTATGGACGTAATGCGGTGTGGCGATACAGACTGCGTCCACTACACCGGAAATAATGAGTTTATGATAGTCGCTGAACTTTTTCCCATCAAAGAAGGCGATTCTCTTCTCGTCCAGGTCGCACAAGGCCGTGACCTCTATGTTTTCAATCTTTTTTATCTGATTAAAATGGTCGGTCCCCATGCCTCCCATGCCGATGATACCCAACCGTACTTTGGTCATACGCCCTCCTGTTTTAAACCTTTAAGGACCGTTTTAATAAGCAGAAGATTGTCTTTCACCTTCTGCGCCTGGGTCATTTCAGTCGAGAAGTCCTCGAAACTGAGCCATGTGTCGTACCTGGCACTTTGTAGCGCCTTCAGGAGCAGGGAGAAGTTGACCGCGCCCTTCCTGAATGGTCCAAAACCGGTTTTCCATTCCTTCGTTTGGGGCCCTTTCTTGTCCGTTGATGTCACGATTGAATTTTTCACATGAACGTGCGCCAAGTATTTGCCCAGCATCTCCACGCCCATTTTATAGTTCTCGTATCCTTCGTATACCATGTTGCCCGCGTCGTGTATAAGGCCAATATGAGCCGGCGAGAAATGCGAAACAAGTCTGTAGGCGGCGCTGGCTGACGGTGTGATAAGGCCCATGTGGATTTCAACGAGCGCCTTTACACGATATTGTTTCGCCAATTCTTGCACACGGGTAAAACGTTCAATGTCTTTTTTCAGCAATTCATTGTAATGCTTGGTCCCATCGTATGCGGCTGAGCCCACCCTGATGCTCGGTGCCTTGAATATCTTCGCTACTTCCATCATTCTCTCAACAGCGTCCATTTCATGCGCCCTGATATACGTGCCCAAATTGGGAACGGACAATCCGGCATCAGCGGTCATGCGCGCGACCTCCTTGAACTGTTCATTGGACCAATTGGCCTGGAGCGTACACCGGTTCCCGCTCCAGAACCCGGGCTTGCGGGTATCGCCGCCATCATTCACTATGCGCCATTCAACACCCTGATACCCGTTCTTTTTCAACAGCGCGACTGTTTCGCGCGGCGTACTTTCGGGAAGGCCAACCGTGAACCATGCGTATTTCATTGCGATCTCCTTAGTTAGGTTTTTATCTCGGGGGTTATATACTTATGCACAATTTTTCCCTGTGTCTCAAAAAGTCTTGTAAGTACCGCGGCCGATTCCCTACCTACCTCGCGCTGTATGCCGCGAAGTGAAAGCACTGGAAAAGGATAGGCGCCTGATGCAACTTCGTCGAATGTGGCTATGCTAAAATTCCTGCCTACCTTGCGCCCGGCTTTTTGCGCAACCCTGATTATCTCGCCAAGAGGCATACTGACGGCTATGATTGCGTCAGGGCACTGACCATTTCCGAACAGACCGTTCAAAGTAACGGAAAGTTCTTGTCGCCCTTTAAAAGCGCACCAATTTTTATTGTATGCAAGCTTGTGCTTCAACAGGGATGTAAGATAGCCTATGTAACGCAATTCGGGAAAATGGTATCTGCTCTCGGGTATGCCTACATAGGCGATATTCCTGCGGCCCTCGGAAATCAGATGATCGACAAGAGCCATAACAGCGCCCGTATTGTCTATTGAGACAAAAGACGATTCAGGTATATCCCGGTATGCTATAACATGGGGAATGCACAGCGAACGCGCTTCGAGGATAAAAGGGCCGTGCTGCATGTCGGGCATGACAAATACAATGCCCCGCTGGGCCTTGCAGGCTTCCCACGATTTTGGATGGCGAAGCTCGTTATAGGTGAAAAACCTGATGCTGGTTTCGGGTCCCACGGCCTCCATAAAGCCCTGGACAATTTCCTGGGGCATGGTGTTCGGCGTAAGTTCAGGCGACACTACGGCGATGTTTTTTGCCTGTGTTCTTTTCTTGGGTGTTGCGACAAAAGTGCCCGAACCCTTCTCGGCCGAAAGCACTTTTCCGCTTATCAGATCGCCGATGGCCTTGTCCACAGTAGCGCGCGCGCACTGGAACTTATCCATGAAAACAGCGCGTGAATAGATCCGGTCCCCGGATTTTAACCGCGCCAACCGGATTTCGTCCTGAATGTATTCTTTTATTTTTTCGCGTTTTCCCATATCTGCCTGCCTACTTGCCTATTAATATAAACAAAACATCCTTTATGCACAAGGGTTTTTTTAGTAAACCAGCGATCAATTCGCCTATCTAGCGCGATGTGTAACTCTGTATATATTCACACCTCCTTAAAAGTTGTTGATCCGTTTCAATTCCTTATCCTGTCCCTGTAAAAATCCGATCTGACCCATCGCGTTTTTCCTCCTTGAAAGAAAAAAGCGAAAAAGAGTATATTTACTCCTCTTTTCGGCCCGTTCGTTCAGGGGTTAGGACGCAGGATTTTCATTCCTGTAACACGAGTTCGATTCTCGTACGGGCTACCAAAAGGGTCTGGCAAATGCTAGACCCTTTTTTATTGTATCTCGCGCAGCACGATCTTTCTGGTAAAACCTCGTGAAACAATAATCAGCAGAATAAAACCCACGGCGAGCCATAGGGATCCCAGGACCAGTGCGTTCCTGGAGAGATTAATAAAAATAAAAAAGCAGGTGCCTATGGCGCAGAGAGGAAGTATAAAATAGCCTACAGGGGACAAAACCTTGTCCCTGTTCTTATAATAAAAAAAGATGACCGAAAGACTGACGCACATATACCCGATGAATGCGCCGAAATTTACCACCTCGGCAACCTGCTGAAAGCTTGAAGCCATGCCGCCGCACAGGGAGATAATACCCATGAGCAGCACATTGAAGACCGGCGTGCCATATTTGGGACTTATATATCCGAAAAATCTTTTTGGCAGCACGTTATCCCTGCCCATACTAAAAAGAAGTCTCGATCCGCTTGCCTGGCCCACAAGCGCGCTCGATACGCCTGCCACCAGGATAATGAAGAACACAAAACCGTCAAAGAGCCGCCCCCCAATCTTCCCGGCCATTGCAAAAACCACAGTCTCTTTTTTATCTGGAAACGTGGCAACATCGGGCCAGATAAGCTGCGCCAAATAGGTAATGCTTATAAAAATAACACCGCTGATAATGCAGGTTAGCACTATTGCCCGTGGAATGTTCTTAGAGGGCTCTTCAACCTCTTCGGCAATAGTTGAGATTGCGTCGAACCCGATGTATGAAAAGACAGCGATTGAAGCCCCTGCCATAACTGTTGAGAATTTGAATAGCTCGCTTGTATAAAACGGTTTAAAAGAAACAAGCGTGCCTGCGCCTCCACCATTTAAAACAAACGATGCGCCAAGCCCCACAAATAGTATTACAATGAGCACCATAAGTATGGAAAAAACCGTATTGGCCTTACTGGTCAGGGAGATGCCTATAAGATTGATACCCGTAAGCAGCAGTGCCAATAGAACGACCCATGCTGAATAGGGTACAACGGGAAAGCGTTCACTGCACGCGACCGCAACGAAAATAACGCTCATAAGCGGGATGAGCAGATAATCGATGATCATGGCCCAGCCAGCCATAAACCCCACATTGTTACCAACGCAGCGCTGGGTATAGGAATAGGTTGACCCGGCAATGGGAAAATGCGCTGCCATTTTTCCATAACTCAGCGCGGTCAGGGACATGCCAAGAAGCGCTATCAGATATGCGGTTGCCATATGGCCCATGGTAAGCGAGGCAATGATGCCCAGCATAGGCAACGGCGCGGTTGGCGTGATCATGGCAAGCCCATAGACCACCGCGTCCTTGAGCTTCAGGACCCTTTTGAGCTCCTGTTTGTATCCCAGCGACTGAAGTGTTGTTTCGTTTTCCATAGGGTACCTTTGTGCTTAATGCCTGGTATAGTCTGGCACAGAGCGAAGTCGAAGTGCCCGTATAAACGCTCGTTTTGACTGCGCTCAACGTGCGTTTATTCCAATTCCCGTATCTTGTTCCTATAAAATTCCGCATTTGCTCCATTGTTCATTGCCATGCACTTTTCGTATTCAGCAACAGCCTTTTTCTTTTCCCCAAGCCGTTCGTACAAACCAGCGAGCATGTAATGAAGTATTTCATCATCTTCAGCCGTTCCCACGCATTGACTCAGCTCTTCCACTGCCTGACGTGCGTCTCTGTTCAGATAAAACAACGATCCCCCTCGCATGCGCGCGACAGCTGTCTGGTCGTCATACGACACCAGGGGAACCAACACCCTAAGACAATGCTCATAGTCCTTTTTGTTATAATAATACGTACCTATGAAAAAAGCCGTCGGCGCATGCCGTGGGTTCGCTTTGAGCACCTGTTCGTACGCCTTGAGCGCCGCTACGGTGTCGTTTCGCTGAAGAAGGCACAGGGCCAAATTGTAAGCATCGTTGTATTCAAGGGGTGTGGCGCGCACCTGTTTCTGGAGATAAGGTATTGCTGAATCGCATTCCCCCCTTTTGAGAAAAATAGCGGCCATGCCTCTATTCATGAATTCAAATGACGAATTGCGCGCTTCGAGCTTTCTAAAAGAGATAATTGCTTTTTCAGGCATATCGTGTGCAATGTATTCAAGCGCAAGATTGTACCTGAGAGACAAAGAGTCGGGCAGTGCGTTGGCCATGCGTTCCTGTCCGGTAAGGTAATACTCTTCGTTGGTACCTTGGGCCTTATGGGCCGCTTCAATGGCCTGAAGAAGGGAAACATTCATGGAATCGAGCAGAAAAGCCCTTTCAAAGAGTTCAAGCGCCACTGTGGCCATTCCCTTGTCCTTGAGTCGCTTGCCAAAGCTGAAAAGCAGTGACATATTTGCAGGGTCCCTTTCAAGCGCCCGGGTATAGAAAAAACAAGTACTGTCCCATTGGTCCAGAGAGTCGTAGAGCACCGCGATCTCCGTTAGATATGCGATGTTTGCCGTATCGTAGAAAACCGCTTTCCGGTACTGGATAATGGCATCCTGAATAAGGTCGCTCCGCGCTTTGCGTGTTTTGAGCCTTTCAATTAGTCCGGTTTTTAGCGCAATGTTTCCCAGTAGAAAATAAGCGGGCGCATAGGTTGAATCGGTCCGTAGAATGCGCGCCGCAACGCTTGAAGCCTGGTCGTATTGTTTGCCGTCAAAATAGATGCCTGCCAGCACAGGCAGGTAGCCGAAGTTTTTTCTTTTGCCATACTGTTTCTCGAGCAACGAAACCGCCTGCTTCCAGTTGCCATATGCGGCAAAAGCGTGCGCGCACTCAACGACCACATCGAGTGAATCAATGAACCTTTGGTAAAAAATGGGTGTATAGGAGCGCAATCCTATCCGGTCGTCGCAAGCGACCAGAAGCGAAAGATAGAAACGGCACTTTCCGAGTGAAAGCGAATCGGTTTTCACCACCGAATGCATTATGAAAAGCGCGTCAGCCTTTTTTCCCTGCTCCGCTAAGCACCAGGCACGGGCATATGGCTCGATACTGGAGTCGCACGGCACAAGAGACAATACCGGTGCGCTGAAAAGCAGGCAAACCGCGATAAAAAGCCTCATGCGTTGGCCACTCCCCGGCCGGCAGTGAAATCGAGCAGGAGTTTTTCAACAGGCACTGACGTATCGTATAAGCGGTAATCAATGCCGTGTTCGAGACAGGTGCGCCTGAAATTTTCGATATATTCTCCAAAAAGACGCATATAATTCCGTTTGATGGTCAGCGGTTCGACCGGAAGTTCGCGCGGCAGTTCCATGTCTTTGAAATTTGTGCGCAGGGAAAAGGGAAAAGTGAGTTCATACGGGTCGAGTACATGAAAGACCACGGTCTCTTTTTTCCTGTACCTGATGGCTTTGAGGGCCGCATAGGCGGCTGGCATGTCGCAAAAGAAATCAGAAATAATAATGCAGAACGCGGCGCCTGACACCATATCATTGAAGGACTGGAGCCAAGCCCCCATGTCGGTCGTACCTTCAGCGGGAAGGCGCGCAAACTCGTCCATGATTACAGAAAAATGGGTGGTTTGCGCTGAGGCGGGGATGTGACGTACGCTCCCTGAATGGCGGGTCACCAGACCAACACCATCAGACTGTTTTAAAAAGATATAGGCCAGACCCTCGGCCAGTTGGGCGGCGCAGTCAAGTTTGGTGAGAGCGTGAGAGGCATATCCCATGGAAGCGCTCGCGTCAACAAAAATAAGCGCCTTAATATTGGTTTCCTTTTCAAAACGCTTGATATAATAGCGGTCCGCCTTGCCATAGACACGCCAATCAATGTGACGCGTTTCATCGCCAGCCACATATTCCTTGTGGTCCGCGAATTCAATCGACGCGCCATGGTGCGGTGATTTGTGCTGACCGGTGAAAACACCGGCAATGGGACGGCGGGTGGAGATGGAAAGATGGGATATTTTTGTCAGCGCGTCCGGTGAAAGGGAACGGTTACTGGTTTCCATCAATACTGGGTGCGTTCAAGCACATGGGCGATAATGGCGGAAGAACCCACGCCTTCCGCCTCAGCATGAAAATTAGGGATAATACGGTGCCGCAGGACAGGCACGGCAAGTTCCCGGATGTCCGTTATATCGACCACAGTGCGGCCATGCAGAATGGCCCACGCCTTTGCGGCTGCCACAAGATACTGCGATGCGCGCGGACCAGCGCCCCATCGGACCATCCGGGTGATAAAATCATCTCCTGAACCACTTGGCCTGGTTTTCCTTACCAGTTCCACGGTATAGTTGATGATATGTTCGGGTACTGGAACTTTATCGACCACAGACTGGAGTTCGATGATGGCTTCGGGAGACAATACCGGAGCAACAACCGGCTTTTCCGGAGAGGTCTGACGGATGACTATGTCCCGTTCCTCTTGCTCAGATGGATAGTCAACGCCAATAAAAAACATGAACCGGTCGAGTTGCGCCTCGGGAAGAGGATAGGTCCCCTCCTGTTCAATGGGATTCTGGGTCGCAAAAACCAGAAATGGCGGCGCAATTTCGTGATGCGCGCCGGATGCGGTCACAAACCCCTCCTGCATGGCCTGGAGCAAAGCCGCCTGTGTTTTTGGGGGCGTACGATTGATCTCGTCGGCCAGTAAAATATTGCAGAAAACCGGCCCCTTGATAAAGGTAAAGACCCGTTTGCGCGAGGCGACATCCTCTTCGAGCACATCGGTCCCTGTGATATCAGAAGGCATGAGGTCAGGGGTAAACTGGATTCTGTTGAACTTAAGTGAAAGGCACGAGGCCAGGGTCTTTACCAACATGGTCTTTGCAAGCCCGGGCACTCCAACCAGCAGCGCATGACCGCGGGAAAAAAGGGCCGCGAGCATGAGTTCAATGACCCTGTCCTGACCTACAATGACTTTTCCTGTCTCCTGTTTGATCAGCGCGCATGCCTCTGAAAGTTGCGCGGCAGCTTCAGCATCTGTTTGATATGCCATGATCGCTATTCTCCTTGGATGACGCGAAGTATCGCCTTTTGCCGTTCCGCCTCTGCCTTGTCGCGGGTAAGCGAAACAAGGGCCTCGCGGGCAGGCACATGGTATGGATTGATCTCAAGCGTTTTCCGCAGCAAAGCCGCGGCCGTTGCAGCGTCTCCCTGTTTTTCCCTCAGGAGCGCACTGTTAAAATAACCATTGCAATATTCTGGAAAAAGAAAAATCGACCGTTCGTAGGCCTTGAGCGCGTTAGCAGGCTCACCATTCCGCTCCCAAAGCTGGCCTATCTGGTTCATGATCCAGGGGGAGCGTGTTTTACCCGTACTGTCGGCCCGTTCAAGTTCCTTAACCGCGGCCTGGGCCCTATTTTGTCCCAATAGCAGTTCCGCTAGGCGCACGTGTTTTCTGAAAAGCACTGCTTCATCGGGCCGATTGTCTTCCGTAAATTCCTTGCTGGTGATGCTTGCGCCTTCAACGGGTTTTATACCCAGACTGCGCAGATGCTCGAAAAAAACCTCTTCAAAAGGTCTGGTTCCCGCACCGACTGTGTGAGTGAGCAGCGAATCGAGGTCCAGGCCTGCCGAAGCGCCGCGAATAATATCGCGCAGTCCCCGATATCCTGCTTTGGCGACAACAAAGCGTATGGCGCAAAAAACCTCGGCAAAAGCGGTGGCGCCTTCTTCCGCGTCCTTGAGTTTTGCCATAGACGGATGCATTCGCGAAAATGAGACCAGCGTGTTGTTTTTGATTGCCCTGAAAAGAAGGTCCTGCTCAACAGTGGAAAGTGCGGGTTCTTCTTTGAGATACCGCGACTCCAGATAGCGTGCTGTTCCTTCATGCAGCCAGATTGGTATAACATTACCGGCTATTCTGCTGACGATAAAATGGACATACTCGTGCGCAATGGTTTTCTGCCACTCATACCCGCGCGCAACCGCCCGGGGCGAGACAAAAAGCATGCGATTAAATTTGCACAGGGCTATTGTACCTGTGCGTGTGACTTCATCTTCGGTAAGTGTGGACACGGTGATGAAGTCAGCGCGGGACCGGTACGCTTCGACGCGTATCTTATCAGGAGGCGAATACCCGAGGTCGCTCCCCATTGCCTCACGCGCCTGTTCGAGCACGTTTAATACATCGTTTGCAAGTATGCTGTCTTTCGGATCAGCATAATAAAAAATGAAATGTTTGCCCTCACGCGCCCTGAAGGAAGCGAGCACAGGCATGGCGGATTTCAAATAGTCGTACTGGTTTACCAACCTCATTCGTATATCAGCGCCCACTGCTGATAGATTATCGATCGATTTCTGGGCCTGCGCAAAAGCAGCCGCATAGTCGCCCGTCTCGTAGAGCACAATAGAACGGATATGCGCGGCATAGGGATTTTCGGGCAATGCAACGACAAGTTCCCGCGAAAACGAATCGGCCTGGCTGACGCGTGAGGCTGCAAGCGCCTGCATGACGGCATTGGCAATGGAATCCACCGGCAAAGACCAGGCGCACACCGCCGTTCCAAGAAGAACGCACGCGAAAAACACCCTTCGCAGGCTAATTCCCGAGTTTCTCATAGTAATCCTTGTTTTCTTTTTCGTATTCAACCGGCCCTTTTTCCTTGATCGCGTCCTTGATCTTCTCCTTGAGTTCGCTCTCCTTGCCCTTGACACCTTGCATTGGCACGAAACCATCGGCAATGCCGCTCCTGCCGCTTCTGTTCCTGCCTTTTCCCATGCCGTAGGGTGATGGCATGAGGCCCGAGCCCTGCTTCATCTGCGCCATGGCGGATTGCATGCCCTGCCGCAGCTGCATGAGGTAATAGAGTCCGCTCTTGGCAGATGGCATTGCCGAGGGAAGGTTATAAGCGCTGAAACGGTTGAAGGATGCGCCAAGCGCGGACGATGCGTTGCCCATATTTTCACTCATCTGCGCTCCCGAAGGCCCCATGCCTTCTATCATGGATTTCATTGCCTGCGCCATGGCATTGAGCTTGTCAAGAATAGACCCCTCTTCGTTGGCCAGGCCATTGAGCGCATCTTTGCTCTCCTGGGGCAGCATTCCTGCCATTGCCGCATCGCTGTTTTCGAGAAGGGAAATGAGTGTCCGGTTGATGGCTTCGGCAGTATCGATCTCCTGGGCAATTGCCAGGGTGTCGGCGCAGGACCGGACAACCGGGTAGAGTTTCCCCGCGTTCTTCAGTTCAAAAAGGCTTCGTTCGCCTGCGCGGGCAGCATATTGGTTTTTGGCAAACACGGTCTTTTTGAGAATATCCGCCATGCTTTTCCTGTAAGTGTCCTGCTGTTTCTCGGGAACAAAAGCCGGAACCAGCCTTTTGAGCCGCTCGAGCAAGGCATTGAAGAGCGCCATGATCTTCTGCTGCAGCCGCTGCTCAGCTTCCTGCAGCAGGCGCTGGAGTTCCTGCCCCAGTTTTTCGAGCACCTCATCTCCCGCGGTATTGATATGCGACTGGCGTTTGATAAGCATATCCAGTTCTTCCATGGCCTTCTGCATGGCCTGCATGTCACGCGCATATTTCTCGTCCGCAAACTGGCCAGCCGCCTGGTTGAGCGCTGCATAGAGCTGGTCGATAAGATCGCGCAGTTTGAGCATTTCAGCAAGCGCCGCGTCAGCGTCTCCTGACTTCATGGCCTGCTCGATGCGCTTGAGCTGTTCCTCAAGCTGGTTTGCCGGGATGTTCTTCATAGCGTCCGCGTTCAAGAATTCCTCGGGAAGTCCGCTCTGCTTGCGGTTTTTCATGAGTTTCTCGAAAATCCCGGCAAGTTCTTTTTTAAGGGCGTTGTAATACTCCTCCATTTCGCGCATTTTATCGCCAGCGTTGTTTTTAAGCTTGTCTTCGAGTTCGCGCATCTGCCGCATCAGCTCTTCGGCATCGGACAATACATTGCCCACCTTCTCGCGTTCCTTTGCCTGGTCCAGAAAAAAGATGATGTTTTCAAGCTCTCGGATTTCCGACTCTTCCGCGGTCGCAAGCGCGCTAAAATCAGCCTGCGCACGGGTCATGGCTTTTTTACGGCCTTCAACAGCGGTCAGGAACCTGTCGTTGAAATCAACAATACTGGAATAAATCTCGTCAGAGGTTTTATCATCCGCCTGCATGAGACCCAGCAGTTCCTGCACTTCCTGGAGCAGATCATAGGATTTCGCATCAAACCCCGCACTTCTGACAGCAAAATTATCAGCGCTCATTCGTGAAGAGAATCCTTCTTCAAGGTGGTCGGCAAGGAGAAGCACCATTTTCTGGACAAGTTGGGCAAGCTTCTGTTCCACGTCAAAATGCGCTCTGCCTTCATCGAGGACCGTAAGATGAAGCGGCGAAGACAGCGCTTTTTTTGAGCCTGATACGCCGTCGTTGTCAGCAGCTTCCACAAAGAGGACCACATTGTCCCCCTCTGTAAGGTTCAGTTGGGAAAGGTCGAAATCGAGCTGGCCTGTCACATCACGGCGGCCTTTCCCCTCTTCCAATGCAACCCTTCTATCGCTTCCGTTTTTAATAGCGAGCAGTGAAACAGCCTTGATGCCGAAATCATCGCTCGCATGATACGCGATAGGAAGCGATTCTCTTTTTCGGACCAGAATCTGGTCAGCGGTCCGCTGCAACTGGACAGCCGGGTATTCGTCCGGCAGGCAGACAATGCTGTCGCTTAACAGCGAGTGTTCGATTCCGATCGTGTCCCGCATAAAAAGCTCGTACTGGTCGCTTGCCATGATCTCAGCGGAAAACGAAAGAGCGGTTGAATCAGCCGCTACCGCGACCTTCATTCCGCTCTTCATCTCCACTCTGGCAGCACTGGCTTTAGTATTGCATTGAGCGATAAAAGTCACAGACGTACCTTTGATGCATCGGATCCGGCCAGCCCTGTTTTTCTCAATCTTCTCTTTGAGGCCTGTATATGCGGGAAAGCGATAATGAATCACGATGTCGCCGATTATTGGTTTATTCAGAGGCGCTTCAACATTCTGGACCAATACGATCTCTTTGGTCTTATCCTGTACCAGCAAAGAACTAATATCGCCTAACAGGCCTGGATATATCATTATCATTTCAGTAATTACAACAAGCATCGGAAGTATCAATAGAAACCTGCGAAACCCTTGGTTTAATGCTTTTACTTCGTTCTTTAGAACGAATTCAGCCTTTGCTTCCGCAAATCCAATGTGCATGCCTGCAAATTCAGATGATGCGCCGTGGAGACTGCCAGAAGAAAGGTCGTGCGCTCCGGTTATCGCACTCCCTAATTCAGTGTATGCCGCTTCCATGGTGCGAGACATTTCAGGCAGGGCGGCCCACAACGCTTTTATACATACCACGAAACAGAAAATCAGACCAGCGCTAACAAAACCAAGGCAGAGAACAAGGGCCGCATACCCAGCGCTCCCCTTGCCAGAAGCATGGATAACATTTCCTGAAACCAGCAGGACAACAGTAAATCCTGAGAAAAAAGAAAATAGATATCTCACAAGCAAAGACAGGGCATGCAGCCATTTGAACCGGTTGAGCGTATCCTTGAAATGTTGTACTGGAGTCATGGTATAAAAACTAGTCTGCAAACCCGAAATAATCCACATCAGCGGCCTTTTTCTTGAATTCCGCAGGTGTAAGATTATTGGTGCTAATACTGGATTTGGCGCACGAGGAAAGATTATAGCTTACCGCCACCATGCGTTTAGGGGAGCTCTTTGCGTATCCTATCACGTATCCTATGAGTTCATTGCCGATTTTCCTGATACTCACTATTTTGACCATGATATCGGGAATAAAAAAGGCGATGTCCGGAGGTGAAAAGAGGACCTGTTTATGCGAATCAAAAATGATTTCCGCGACCGAATGCGCCTGGTTTGTACGAAGCGTGCCGCGTATCGTTTGCTGTAGCGTAACTTTTGCGCCAAAGGTGTAAGGAATCTCCTGCGTATAGGCTTTTTTTAAGGCCAGGTCGAGACGGTGTGACCTCTTGAGATAAAAAAGCCTGATAACGTTGAAATTGGCGTATTCGATGGTTGGCGCCTTTTTGGCGCTCTCGAATATTTTCTGTTTCTCCTCATCGCCGAAAAGGGTTTTTGCCTTGTTGTATCCTTGGGAAAACATGGGGCCTGTGATGATTATTTTCAATCCCTGATCGAGCAGTCGGGGATCTGTTTGATACCGGTAAAAGAGCCCAGTCAACAGGTCAATCTGGTGGATCCTGGTATACACGCCGCTACCGACAACATCTTTGGCCACCCAATAGATGGTGTTATCGCTTAAAACAATGTCCTTTTTTTTGGGTGCGGATACGCTTTTTTTTCTCGGCGCATTTTTCCTGGCGCCAAAAAGATCGGGGACTGTAAAAGGGTTCAAAATAAGGGTCAGAACAAGGAGGGACGCAATACTTTTCATAGAAAAACAAAATACAATAAAACCATTTGGCTTTTGAATAAAAAAATTACGGATATAAATAACGGCCGCACATCAGCGTCACGGCCATGCGCGCTCAATTAACGAAGCGCCGTTTCCCTATTTCAGCAGTATCAGCTTCCTGGACTGGACCAGATTTCCCGCCCGCAACGCGCAGAAATAGACCCCGCTTGGCAGTTGTGAGGCGTTCCATTCAATCTGGTGCGGGCCTTTTCCCATTGCGCCGTGTACCAGCGTCTTGACTTCCTGGCCAAGCGCGTTATATATCTTCAGTGTCGTGAACTGTTGCTTTGGCAGGGAATACTGAAGGGTCGTACGCGGGTTAAAAGGATTGGGGAAATTTTGGTTAAGCGCAAACCCTGGTCTCTGTGAAACAAGCGCCTGCTTGCTGGTCGAGGGCTCGGGCAGGGGCCTGCGCCAGATACCATTGTTCTTGGTGCCAGCGAAGACATCAATCCCGTTGACGAATATGCACTGAACATTCAAATCCGCAAGGCCCGTGCTCCAGGCGTCCCAGAGCGCTCCTTCATTTTCAGAATAAAATACGCCGGTCCCTGTTGCCGCAAAAACCATTTCATCGACAGCGGCAACAGCCGTGACCCAGGTATTGGAAAGACCGGTGTTCGAAACATTCCAATCCTCGCCATTGTTCGTTGAAACATAGACACCGTCCCACGAGCCAGCGTATATGCGCGTGGCATTTGCGGCAAATGACGAGACAGTTGCGGAGGGTCCGTCGTTTACCGTGGTCCAGGTGGCGCCATTGTCCAGGGAGTAGGCCGCGCCATCCGACGTGCCTGCAAGCAGCCGCGTGCCCTCGTAGGAAAGTGCGCTTATCTCGGTACTCGAAAGACCGTCACTTCCCAATGACCAGTTTGTCCCGCTGTCGGTTGAAAAATAAACGCCATCAGAGGTGCCAGCATAAAGGTCCGTACCCTTTACTGCAAGACAGTTAATCCAATATCCTTCAAGATCGCCGCTGAGTATCTCCCACGAGGCGCCATTGTCCGTGGATGTGAACACCCCGGACGAGGTCGCGGCAAAAAGGATTGAATCAAGGGCGACAATGGAAAGAACTGTGTAGTCGGTGATGCCATTGTTGATGGCCAGCCATTCACCAGTCCCATCGGTATATTCAAACACACCGCTGCCCCACGTTCCGGCAAAAAAGGCGCTGCCAAGAGCGGCAATAGTGCTGACAGAGGCATTGGCAATGCCGTCGCTGGATCGGGTCCAGCCAAGGCCGTCCGCATCATACACATACACGCCGCCGCCCCACGAACCAGCGTAGAGTACAGTATCGCTAACAACAAGAGCGTGCACATCGGTGTTCACCAGATCAGCGCTGATAAAGGTCCAACTGGCGCCGCTATTCGAGGTCTGATACACGCCAAAAGGGGTCCCAATAAAAAGATCACCCCCCTCCACAGCGAAACAATAGACCATGGAGCTGGGCATGCCGGTATTTGCCTGCGCCCAGGAGCCGCCATAATTGTCGGAACGATAGACACCGCCGCCAAACGTGCCGGCAAGTACATATGTGCCATTTGCCGCAAAACATCGAACGTCAGAGTGCGTAAGCCCCGAACTGGACGCTGTCCAAAGAGCGCCGTTGTTTGTGGACTTGAAAATCCCACCGGAAGTGCCAGCAAAAAGTACAGTATCGAACAGGGCCAAAGCGCGTACAGTCTGACTGATAAGCCCGGTACTCGACAGACTCCAGTTCGATCCGCTGTTGGATGACACATAGATGCCGCTATTTGTCCCGGCAAACAGCTGTGTGCCTTTTTTTACCAACGCATTGATCGTGGTATTGGCGAGACCATTTGAGGCGGAAATCCAGCTTAGACCGCCATTATCAGACCGGTATATGCCGTCTGTGGTTCCCAGAAAAAGGAGCGATCCATCCGAGAGAACGGCTTGTATCGTGGAACTTCCCAAACCAGTATTGGCCTCGGTCCACACTGTGCCATTGTCAGACGATATAAAAAGGCCGTTGCCATCTGTGCCCGCAAGAAGATCTGTGCCGCTGAGGCCAAGGCAATTGATGAATCCAGCATATGGGCCATTTGCCGAACTCCACTGTGCCTCTACGGCCGCCACTGCAAGGAACAGAAACACAGGCATAAGGACACGTTGATATTTTTTCATGGCATTTCTCTCCTTTAATGTTTGACGAATCAGTTATTTCAGCATAGTCATTTTCACAATCTTCTTATACTTGCCCGCTTCAAACACGGCAAAATATAGTCCGGAAGTAACCTGTTTTTTGTCCGCGGCCGTGCCGTCCCATTGTACCGAATACCTGCCGGCTTCCCTGGCCTCATTGACCAGGGTGACAATTTCCCTGCCACGCACGTCAAAAACCTTGAGCATCACCCGGCTCTCTTTAGGTACCTGGTACTGTATGGTCGTGAACGGGTTAAAGGGGTTTGGTACGTTCTGGCCAATGGCGTATTCTAGCGGTGAATCCACACTCTTGTCGCCATACGAAAAGGCAATGACCGTTCCCTTGATTGTCTGAACAACAAACCGGTCTTTTGCCGCAACCAGGGGCACGGTCACATAGTCGCCAAGCATGGTCTCGTTTTCAAGCTCGCCAGTTTCCCTGTCAATCTTGACCAGCAATCCTTTTCCAATACAGGCAATAACGCCCGATGCCGTAAAAACCGGGTCCGCATTGAACATATATGGTGTGTCATCGCAGATACGGACATATTCGCAGAGTGTCTTTCCCGTTGCCGCATGCACGACTAAAATCCGGTATTTTGCACGAGCGTCAAGGCCTGTTTCGCGAACTACGATGGCTGCGCTACCCTGGTCCATTGTCCAACCGGACATATAGGTTTCGCCCAGGGGAATGAAAGCTGTATTGAAATTGGAGACACCCTTGAAAAGCGCGCTTTTTCCCAAAATTTTCCGGAACGCCTGGTTGCGCACATTGGGCCGCAAATTTACCGTTTCTTGGAGTTGCTCAAGATCATAATCTATCTGGTTAGCAAAGGTGCGGGACCAGGCAGAGGAAACCGCTTTAAAAAGACCTGGTTCCGCCCTAATGCACGAAACCCTGTTAGCATATCCAGAAGGCGCTAGGAGAACATTGGCGCCAGCAACTGCAATGGATTTGCCTAAAAATGCCCCTCCTACGGACGGTACAAGCGTATCTTCAATGTTTCCTGATGCAAGACTGACCCGGCAAACCTGCCCCCTGAGCGTGCCATAAATGAGAAAACGGCCCGATACCAGAGGCGCGGCAAGCACTGGATCTGAAAGGGGCAGCATAAGAAGAGGCGATCCATTCACAAGATCAAAACCCCAAATGCCGGGGTTTGGTTCACCCGTAGCGCAATACACCCCATTGCCGGACAAAACAGGCGCGGAAGGCCGTCCTGACACGCTCCGCTGTTCCCAGACAATCTGACCTGTTGCCGCATTAAGGGCAAAAAGACTTCCCGCTGTTCCTGTGAAAACGACCATATCATTGGCATATATGGCAGCACCTTCGGGTGCAACCGGGGTTTTTACATGGGCAATCTGCTGACCTGTGGCCATGTCCCTTGTTTCAAACGCATTGCTTCGCACAAGGAGAAGATTTGCACCAGCCAATACCGGGTACGACTCGCTCGATCCTGAAAATCTCCAACACTGCTGAAATGCGGAACCAAAAAGACTGGATGCCATGAAAGACCCCATAACCATAACCAGAACCATAAAAACGAGTGTCCTTTTATTCATAGCGTCCCTCCCTTACTGCTCTGGGTAACAGTAGACAGTACTGTCACCGCTAAAGTAAACATTGTTCCAAAAAGCATCGGCAGCCACACGCGAAGCATTTGATCCATTGAACACCGCGGTGGGGAATCCATTCGCATTCGCTCCGGTAGTTGCATTGACAGCGTAATGCTTCTTGTCCGCTGAACTGAAATACACCGCTGAGCCTGCGGTCACCGGATTGGTGGTCACAGCGCCCGCCGTGGTATAAGTCCAGAGCACCGACGATGATGTAGTGTCGTCGCGCACGTTTTTGACCTGACTGCCTGTAGGACAGTAGAGATTGCGCGTACCCGAGGACCAATAGGGTGAGGCTTCCTGCACCGCGCCAAGGTTCCTGGACCATGCGGGTGTGGATGTCAACACTGAATCATACGCAAAGAGCGTGATGTTCTTTGGCGCAATATACAAATGTTTTAGCGTTGTTCCCCAGGTCACCTTAGTGTTAACGGAATCGCTGCCAGTGTTCACGCTGGTAAGGGCGCCCCCACTTATGTCATACCGGTGCACGTCGCCATCTGAGCAGCCAATATAGATGTGTGTACTTTGTGTTGCAATGGTCGATTTATAGCTGGCGTTCATGGAACGTGTCCATGTGGTGCCGCCGGTCTGCGTGTCGATCTTTTTTACGTCTCCATTGCTCAGCGGAACATAGGCATATCGATCATAATTAGTTCCATCCGGAGGATAGGAAAGCGATGGTTGTCCGCCAACAGCACCCAATGGCTGCGCAGCATAAAAAGGTGTATACGTCGAAAGATAGTCGTGGCCTGCATAGAAATCACTTCCAACGCAATAAACGAGTAACGCGTAGCAGGGAGATGGGGTGTTCCAATCAAAATAGTATGCAATGGCCGAGGGGACCGATGCTGTGCTGTAGTCCCACCGGTAATTACCCTGGTAATCGAGACAGACAATGCCTGGATTTACACCACCCACGGCAACATACATGACACTATCCCCAATTGAAATAGAGGAAGCATAGTTTCCTTCTCCCAGGTTGTAGGTCCACTTGGGTTTGGTCTTGCTGGTGCTGTCAAACACCGCGTTTGCAACAGGCGTCACCCCAATCGCAGTCCTGTTCACCTTCATCCATGAGATAAAGGTCTGTGGCGCTGGACCCGTGGGATTGCGCTGGTAAATACTGAAATAATCGCTGGGGACAGACGAGAGCACTTCGGCCGAGGTCTTCTGCTGAATAAAGGGGATAATGCGCACAGTGTCGCAATCGCCCAAATCGCTGAAGGGAACACGGATTTCAGTCACATTGCCTGAAAGCGTGATAGTACCATTGAAAGTGAGAGGGCTGTAATCCGCAGCAGCGTCCAGGAGGCCATAATCAATGCCGCTATGATAGTAGAACAGGTAATCAGCGCCGCTAAAACCCGAAGAAAGCACATGCCGTCCAAACGACCCATAGTTATACGTTGTATCAGTGCCCGATGTTGTAGTGCTCATATAGATAAACAAGTCGCCGGCTGTACTCAGGTCACGTCCGTTCCAGACAAAGTAGTAATTATCATTGTCCCAGGTAACGTAGAATTCTTCGCTGCCCCGTGTATCGAGCCGTTCATCGGTCGCGCTCCATTCAGTCAGGTTCGCGGTCAACGTCTTTGCGCTCGGGGTATTGGTGGTCGCGTCAATCGTGCCGGTCGATGAGGCGAGCGGGAAAACTACGCCATCGCCCGCGATTCTAACGGAATCGTTTGCCGCTGAATCGCGCGCAATGACACTCTGCTCCGAGGAAAGGGTCAGCTTGATTGACGATGAAGGCGACCCGACAATGTCAAAACGTACGTCGAGTGTGTCCGACAGGCCTGGTCTAAGATAGACAGGACTGGCGCTCAGGTCAAAGACCATGGGATTGGCGGTTTCAATGGTCCCGCTTGTATACAAATCACTGGCCTCCCCTTTTCTGCGCAGGGCCTTTCTATCAATAACCGCTGAAGGATCGGACAATGGTGTGGTGGACACAAGCAGCTTGATAATGCTTTTTGTCAGGCCACTGGGGTTTGGATGGCGGATAATAATCCGGAGGCCGGGCACATCTGTCGCGTACTCAGCAAGTGTGTATATGGGCATAATATCCGCGGTTTTAACCATGAGCGAATCAAGCTCTGTCTGGAAGTTCCACCCGGTATTGCCCGTGCTGTCGTCCGAATAAATCGCGTTGCCCGCAGTCCCAATTGCCTTGGAATTCTTGATCATGGCATACTGGGCGTTTAATGTCCCAGTCACATTGAGCGTACACGGCTGGGTTGACAGCAGGTTCAGGTAATTGGAAATCTGTCCGTTAAAAACGCCATTGCCCGCAATGGTAATTTTCCTGTTTTCGAGATTTGCCAGCGATGAACCTGTACCGGAAGTTATGGAGAAATTTCCGCCGCTGACCGTTGCAATGTTCCGGCCATTGAGGTCCAATGTTCCTGCTGTTTGTGAAAAACTATTCGCGATCAATGAGTTGGTTGAAAGCTGCAGAGTCTGGCTTCCCGTATGACTAATGGCCGGATGGGTTTGGCCTGACCGGGGAACAAATACCTGTGTGCCCGATGTGCCGGTAAACCTGAGTGTCCCAGTCGCAGGTGTCAATGTTCCCAATGAATTCAGATCAATGGACGTACCCGACACCTGAAGGATACTGCTGCTGAAATTAAGATTTCCAGAACCCGACACGCCTGTTACTGTGTGTGTAAAACCAGTACCCAAGTTACATGTTCCAGAATTAATAGTCAGGGTCGAGGCAATAAGCGCGTTGGTTGATATAGTCGTTGTACGCGCGGCATCCATGCTGATATCAATGGCTGGAAAGGTAGCGCCCGAACGCGGGTAAAAGGTCTGATTACCCGCAATACGGGTGAATTTCAGCGTACCAGAGCCCGCGGTTACAGGCAGGTTCCTAAAATCAGCATTACCATCGGTTACCTGGAGCGTCGAGGTATTAAATGAAAGATTGCCTGCAACAGCCCCTGAAAGGCTGACCACCGAGTGTGTCAATCCTGTGCCCAGGTCAAACGTACCGCTGGTAATGGTGAAGGCATTGCTCAGGATAAAGGCATTGGTTGAAACAGTTGTACCGCCTGACCCGTTCTGGGTTATCCGATACATGGTTGCGCTGCTCTTTGGCGTAAAGGTCTGCGGTGAGGAGCCGGTAAAAATAAGTGTCCCTGTCCCTTCCGTAACACTGTTAAAAGACCCTAAATTTACGGTTGTACCGCTGACCTGGAGCGTTGAGGACCCAAAATCAAGGTCACCGCTTCCCAATACATTGGTAACTGTGTGAATAAGACCTGCGCCAAGACCCAGGCTCCCGGATGTTATTGTGAGGATGCCAGCGCTCAGGTTATTGGTCGAAATGGTTGTGCCTCCGCTCCCGTTCTGCTGAATCGCTGGAAAAGTTCCAGTACCTGGATAAAAAGTCTGAGCTGTGGTGCCGGTAAAGGCAAGCGTGCCGCCAGAAGCGGTAAAGGCGCCTCCTGAACGGAAATCACCCAAACCAGTGATGGTCAGTGTATTACCGCTAGAAAAAACAAAAGTCCCGGTATACGCGCTGGTGAAAATGACTGCTTTTACTGTTGCGTCAATATTCAGCGTACAATTGCCAACATAGCTCCCGCCAAAACTGATGGTATCAGTTGCACTAGGAAGCGCATCGTCTGTCCAATTCGCCGCTGTCCCCCACTTGTTGTCCGCCCCGCCGCCGTCCCACTCCTTGGTCTGAATAAACGACCAGTTGATATTGCCCGTGCTGTCTGCGCAGCTGCGCGCAATGCCGGTTGGCCCCACTGCCACATTATTTTTCAATGCCGTGTATTTGGCATTGAGCGCACCCGTAACCGCAAGCGTGCAATTGGTGGCTGTTTTAAGATCAATGTAATTGAGGCTCTGTCCCAGGAAATTGGCGTCACCAGCGACTGTGATCTTGCGGCCCGCAAAATTGGCAAAACTGGCGCTGGTGCCGTCTGAAACCGCGAAATTACCGCTGTTCACAATGGCAATATTGACACCATTCAGATCAAGGGTACCCGCTGTCTGCGAATAGCCATTTGCGGAAAGCGCGTTTGTAGCAAGTCGCAACGTATCACTTCCTGAAAGCAGGATGGCAGGATGAGTGCCGCCGCTTTTGGGAGTAAACACCTGCGCCCCAGACCCGCCGTCAAACTGCAGCGTACCAGTGCTTGGAGTCAGGGTCCCGATTGAGCTGAAATTTATCGAAGCGCCTGTAACCTGGAGCGTACTGGTATTGAAATTCAGGTTGCCAGAAGTAGCGGACACGTTTGTTGCTGTATGGGTAAATCCAGTGCCAAGGTTTAATGTTCCCGAGGTAAGGATAATGTTGGAGGTATTCAAGGCGTTTGTTGTTATGGTTGTTGTGCGCGTGGCGCCCATTTTTATTTCAATTTCAGGGAATGCCGCCCCTAACCGCGGATAACATACCTGGTTTGCCTCGCCATTGCTGAAGGCAAGTCTTCCAGTACCTGCCGTGACTGGAAGATTACGAAAATCCCCATTACCCGCAGAAATATCGAGCGTCGATGAACCAAAGGAGAGGTTTCCGGCAACCGCGCCTGATATGCCCGCGCCAATGGTATGGGTAAGCCCGGTTCCCAGGTTAAACGCGCCGCTTGTTACCGTAAGCGCGTTGGTAAGAGTCAGTCCGTTTGTGGATACCGTGGTTCCACCAGACCCATTCTGGGTGACTTTATAGAACGAACCGCCACTCTTTGGCGTAAATGTTTGGGACGATGTGCCGGTAAAAATCAAAGTACCTGTTCCGGAAGTAATGGTCCCCATGGAACCAAAATTAATTGTCGCGCCCGTGGCCTGGAGTATCGAAGATCCGAAATTAATGTCGCCAGACCCATAAAACTCGATGATCGTATGGGTAAACCCTGTTCCCAAGGCAAAAGAGCCTGATTTAATATTCAACTGCTGGGCCGACAAGCTATAGCCGTTTATTGTTGTACCGCCAGAGCCATTCTGGATGACATCGGGATACGTGGCACCTGACTTTGTCGTAAATATCTGTGGAGAAGAACCGGTGAATTCAAGGGCACCGCCAAGCATTTGTATTGTACCACCTGTAGTAAAATCAGCATTGCCCGCGACCTTTAGAGTATCGGTTCCATAAAAAACAAAAACGCCAGTATACGATGTATTAAACAATATCCCAGCAACAGAAGCCGTTGTGTTTAGTGTGCAATTGCTGACACTAGTGCCATTGAAAATGACCGTGTCGTCGGTTGCTGGCAGTTCATCATTGGTCCAATTAGCAGCCGTGTTCCATTTCCCATCCCCACCGCCGCCATCCCATTCCTTGGGAATGGAAAAGCCCCAATTGGTATTGCCCATGCTGTCAGCGCTATTATAGGCAACGCCCTGCGATCCGCCCGAGGCATTACTGTTCTTTATCTGCGCATAGTTTGCGATAAGCGCGCCGGTCACCGAGATCCACCAAAGGGAACTCCCTTTCAGATTGAGCAGGTTACCCTCTTGGCCATTGAGCGAAGCCGCGCCCGCAACGGTCAATGAACAGCCGGCAAGATCCGCGAAACTCGTAGCAGTGCCGTTGGTAATTGTATAATTGCCGCTGTTCACGGTTGCAAAATCAAGGCCGTTTGGGTCAAAGGTACCAGCGGTTTGAGAAAAAGAACTGGCTGAACAATTATTTGTGGAAAGCCTGAGCGTATCGCTGCCAGAAAGAACAATTGCAGGATGCGTTCCCCCTGCTTTAGGGACAAAGACCTGTGCACCGGAGCCGCCGATGAATTTCAACGTTCCTGTTCCCGGAGTGAGAGTAGTGACAGAACCAAAATTCGCTAAGGTCCCTGAAATTTGAAGCGTACCAGTATTAAAATCAATATTGCCCGCGCCTGAAATCCCGCCAATTGCATGGGTCAAGCCAGCGCCCAGGTTGAGCGTTCCAGACGTCAAGGTGATTGTTGGGGCAACAAGCGCGTTGGTCGCAATGGTTGTGGTCCTGGTCACTGCCATGGCGATATCTATCGCGGGAAAGGTAGCGCCCAAGCGTGGATAAAATGTCTGGTTACCCGCGGTACGGGTAAATTTCAACAGGCCTGTCCCGGCGGAAACCGGCAGGTTCCTGAAGTCGCCGTTTCCATCGGTCACCTGCAGTGTCGAAGTGTTGAACGAAAGCGTGCCCGCAACCGCGCCCACAACACTATAGGCAGAATGGGTAAGCCCGGCGCCAAGGTTAAAAACGCCGCTTGAAACCGTAAACGCATTGGTCACCGTAAGGGCATTGGTCGAAACCGTGGTTCCGCCGCTGCCGTTTTGCGTAATGCGGTAAAAACTGCCGCCGCTTTTGGGCGTGAGTGTCTGCGGCGACGTTCCGTTTAATATCAGCGTTGCTGTTCCTGGCGTCAATGTCCCCATTGACCCGAAATTCACTGTTGCCCCGCTTGCCTGGAGCGTGGATGCGCCCAAATTTATATCACCCGCGCCCGAAATATTGGTTACCGTATGAGTAAAACCACTGCCCATATTCAAGGTTCCGGAAGTGATGGTCAACTCTCCAGACAAAAGACTGTATCCGGAAATGGTTGTGCCTCCGGCGCCATCCTGGATAATCGCGGGAAAAGTTGACCCTGATTTGGGGGTAAAGGTTTGCGCGGACGCGCCGGTAAACTTTAGCGCGCCTCCAGCCGTCACAATTGCGCCGCCTAATCTGAAGTCCGCGTCTTCAGTGACTGTCAACGTCTCCCCTGCTGTAAAAACAAATATTCCCGTATAGCCTGAGGTGAACAACATGGATTTGACCGTGGCCGATGTATTGAGTGTGCAATTGCCGGTATAACTATCGTCAAAAGTGACCGTATCGTTTATTCCCGGAAGAATGTCATTGCGCCAATTAAGGGCATTGCTCCACACGTTATCGCCGCCCTCCCCGTCCCAGACCTTGCCTGCCATGAAATTCCAGTTCACATTGCCCGTGCTGTCGTTGCTGTTGCGCGCTGTGCCCGCAGCCACCGAAGCTGTGCAATTTTTCAGCGTCACATAATTCGCGACAATACTGCCAGTACTGGCGATTGCCCAGGCGGAACTGCCTTTAAGATTGACTAAATTGCCCGATTGCCCGTCGATGGAGGTTGCGCCCGCGACCGTGATTGTGCGACCGCCCACATCCCTGATGCTGGCTGTGTCACCATTGGTAATAGTGAAATTTCCGCCATTCACTGTTGTCACATTAAGACCATTTAGGTCGAATGATCCTGCGCTCTGAGAAAATGAATTAGCGACAAGCGGATTGGTATAGAGTTTGAGCGTGCTAGCACCGGTGTGCGAGATGGCTGGATGGATAATGCCAGTTGGTCTTGGAGTAAATGTCTGGTCGCCTGAGGCACCGGTAAATTGGAGCGTGCCTGTTCCGGCTGTCAGCGTGCCAATTGACCCGAAGTTTATCGTCGTACCTGAAACCTGCAGGGTGCTGGTGTTAAAATTAAGGTTACCTGCGCCTGAAACGCTGACAACCGAATGTGCAAGGCCCGTTCCAAGATTAATGGTTCCCGAGGTGACGGTCAAATTTCCGGCCGATGCCAGGGCATTGGTTGAAAGAGTCACGATCCGGATCGACCCCATTTTAACTTCAATTTCAGGGAATGTAGCGCCCGATCGCGGATAAAAAGTCTGGTTTGCCCCTGTCCGGGTAAATACGAGTTTTCCTGTTCCAGGTGTGACCGGAAGGTTCCGGAAATCAGCGTTGCCATTCGACACCTCGAGCGCCGAAGTATTAAACACAAGTGTGCCTGTCACTGCACCCGCAATGCTCGCGACCGAATGGGCAAGACCTGTTCCCAGATCAAAGGACCCGGAAGTGATGGTAAGCGCATTGCTGAGCGTAAATTCATTGGTCAAAACAGCTGTTCCACCCGATCCATTCTGGACGATACGATAGAGGGTCGCGCTGTTTTTCGGAGTAAATGTTTGCGCTGATGTTCCTGTAAAAGTTAGTATGCCTGTACCCTCTGTAAGGGTCCCCATGGAACTAAAATCAGCAGTGGCGCCTGTGACCTGGAGAATGGACGAGCCAAAATCAAGGTTGCCTGCGCCGGATACTGTGGAGACCGTATGTGTGAGTCCAATACCAAGAGCAAAAGTTCCGGAAGTGATCGTAAGCGTCCCGGCTGTCAGGTTTGACGAAGATATGGTTGTACCGCCTGTGCCATTCTGGACAATGGCAGGGAATGTACCAGTGCCTGGATAAAACGTCTGCGCAGAGGATCCGGTAAAAGCCAACGTTCCACCCTGGCTCTCAAACGTACCGCCCGATCTGAAGTCGCCATTGCCTGTAACGGTAAGTGTGTTTCCTGTTTTAAAAACAAAAATGCCTGTATAGGGGCCGCCATACGCCGAGGTAAAAAGCACCTCTTTCACGGTTGCATCAACATTCAAGGAACAGTTGCCTGTATAATTTCCCCCAAAACTTATCGTGTCGTCTGGTCCGGGCAGTTCATCGTCCGTCCAATTCGCGGCAGTACCCCAATAATTATCGCCAGCATCTCCATCCCACTCTTTTGTAATGATAAAAGACCAGTTGATATTCCCGCCGCTATCCGCACAAGTGCGTGCAAGACCGGTTTGCACCGAGGCGACATTATTTTTGAGTGTTGTATATTTAGCGTTGAGCGCGCCAGTGACCGCAAGCGTGCACCGGGTTGCGGGATCAAAATTCAAATAGCTTATGTCCTGGCCCAAAAAATTCGCGTCGCCTGCAACGGTTATCTTACGGCCGCCAACATTGGCAAGAGTGCCGCTGGTCCCGTTTGTGATTGAAAAATCGCCGCTGTTTACGGTAGTGATATTTTTTCCATTTAGGTCCAAGATGCCGTTTGTCTGGGTATACCCGTTGGTGATAAGGGCAAATGTTGAAAGCCGTACCGTATCAGCACCCGAGACAACAATGGAAGGATGCGTGGCACCGTTCTTAGGAGTAAAAACCTGCGTCCCAGAACCGCCAATGAATTCCAGCGTGCCAGTACCTTGCGTAAGCGTGGTGATTGACCCGAGGTTGACCGAAGTACCCGATGTCCGCAGTGTACTGGAATTGAAATTCAGGTTGCCTGAGCCGGAGATATTCTGAACAGTGTGTGTACGGCCCGTGCTCAGATTCAATGTACCGGATGAAATAGTAACATCAGTTGCTATCAGGTCGTAGGTAGAAATTGTCAATGAACGCGTAGCACCCATTTCAAGCACAATATCGGGAAACGTCACTGAAGCCCGGGGATAAAAAGTCTGGTTGCCCGCTGTGTCCTGGAAGCAAAGCGCGCCAGAGCCGGCCGTAACGGGCAGATTGGTAAATGTGGCATTTCCAGCAGTCACAATAAGCGTTGAGATATTGAACGAAAGATTCCCAGTCACCGAACCAGTGACGGATTGCACTTTGTGCGTCAACCCGCTCCCCAAGTCAAACGTACCAGTGGTGACAGTCAGGGCGTTGCTGAGGTACATAGGATTATCTGAAATAGTCGTACCGCCAGCGCCATACTGTGTGACCCGGTAAAGCCCCTCGCCCGCGTTTGGAATAAATGTTTGCGCCGCAGTACCGGTAAACCGGAGCGTACCTGTATTGCCGGCAATTGTCCCGCCAGTCCTTAGGTCAACATCACCGGTGACAGAAAGCGTACGGGCTGCGAATTTAAAAGCGCCAGTATAATCTGATGTAAAGGTCAGCTTGCCGACTGACGCTGGCGCCACGTTCAGACTGCATTCTTTGGCCGAAGAATCGAAGCGTATGGTATCGCCCGCAACAGGCGCGACCCCGCCAACCCAGTTGCTTGTATTGTTGTAAAAGTTGTCACTCCCGCCGCCGCTCCATCGCTTGGTGGTTGCAAACAAGGGAACCACGGCAAAGATCATAATTCCTACGACAATGTGACGATAATTGGCCATAACAGCCTCCTTCCGGCAGTCTGCAATCAACCAGCGATCAGTAATTGTTGATACTTTCGCCACCGCAACCTCCGTCCCACCCCACAGCGGTTTCCGGATCACGGTTTAAGCACTGGGCGCAACCTAATGCTTGCGTCTCGTAAATAAGATCTGACTCAACGGCCGGTTTCAGGTATTTCATTTTGGGCACGTTCAGGTATTTATTTCTATTTTTTGATGAGCCTCGCATACATTTCCCCTGTTTTTTTAAGTAGCCGTTTGAAAAAACCCGGATTTTTTATCTTGCGCACGCGGCCAAAAACAGCCTCTGGCGCAATTTCGTGTGGAAGTGCATCTATATTGTCTCCGTTCAAGCGCAACAACGTCCCGTTATTCCCAAGCAGACGGTGCACTAAAAGCTGAGTGCCTATAAAATAAGCCACGATTTCACCAGGTCTGAGAGCGGCCGGGTCGGCCACAGGTTCAAGCGTTACCTCGGCATTGTCCCTGATGACCGGGGACATGCAATATCCGCCTACCCGGACTGAGCAGGCTTGGTGTATTTTCATTTGCTCTGTTAAAAGTTCTTTCTGGTATTCACGCATAGGTTGCCTCTGTATCCACAGGAGACTGAAGCCGCTGTGAAACACGGCCGCCGGTACGCTTGCGCGCCTGGGCAATGGACCGGGAAATGGCCGCGCAACCTAAAAGATCGCCAGTCTCGTTAAACGACATGGCTGAACAGCGCGGACAGTACTTTTTAAGGTCGCAATCGCCGCAAAACACAAGATCACGGACACGATAGGAACGCAGCTTCTCGAAAACAGGACTTTTTCTCCAGATGTGCCCGATTGGGGCTATGCGAATATTTCCTGCTTCAAGCTTCAAAGGAACACAGGGAAATACCCTTCCCGTGCTTCCAATGGCGACAATATTCACTCCAGCGCCGCAGAGCCTGTTCCCCGGCATCTCAAGATACGACCTTTCGGGCTGGTGTACGCCCGGACGCGCAAAACGAGGTTCGGAAAAAACCTTGGCCAGGGAATTATGTCCAGGCCGTTGGCCTATTGGAGCGGCATTTCCGTCCCTACAGGGAAAAATAAATGGATCAAATGTCCATTCCAGGTCAAGGTCCTCAGCGACCTTGATGAGACTATCGTAGTCGCATTTGTTGGCGCGCATGAGATTGCCCTTCATTTTTACCCTGATACAGTGTTCCTTAAGCAACGCGATTGCGGCCATGGCCTTGGCAAAAGACCCTTTGACACCCGTAATGGAATCGTGTACCTGCGCGTTTGATCCATGGATACTCACTTCAACGCCTAACGGCGCAATATCGTATAAAGCGCGCGCATGTTCTCCTGATATCAAGGTAGCATTCGTGAAGACCACCACGGCAAATCCCTTTTTCCGTGCGTCAGAAAGAATTTCCATGATATCAGGCCGCATAAAAGGTTCTCCGCCGGTAACCACAAGAATGAGCGTTCCCAACCGCGCAAGTTCATCGAGCAGGACATTGATCTCTTTCCGCGTCAGTTCATCACGGGGCTTTGGCAATGTCTTTTCCCGGTAACAATGAATGCACCGCACATTGCAGGCCATGGTGACTTCCAGATAGGCGATGACCGGCGTGCGCTTTTCCAGAAAATAGGCAATCATATGTTTTAGGCCGCTATTTTAACCAGTATCTTCTTTTTGACCATCTCTTTTAAGAAAACCATAAGGTCAGTCTGGATTGTCTTCACCGGAGCTTCGAAGGCTTGGTGCATTTTATTCACCAACTCGTCTTTGCCGATTCCCCTGTTTCCCGCAGCCTCCCAAATGAAGGTGGCAGTCTGGTTAAGCTTGTGGATCCGTCTGTCATCAGGCGTAATCACCAGAGCTTCGTCCTTGTATTTCCGTGAAGCGCTTCTTGGATTCTGCTTTATCAGCTCTTTCACGCGATTTTCCTCCAGATGTTGTCGGTCTTCCTGAATTCAATCTCTTTTGTCGGGACCATAGCCACCAGATCAGAGGCGGCATTCAACAGTCGCTGGTTGGTCCCGCTGTTATTTTCAAAGTTCATTATTGATTGAAGCAAACTTGAGGCCAAGGCAATGGGCTTTGCCTCAACAACTCCGAAACGATTGCTTTTTACTAAACGGAGCACTGAAATAAGCTTTTTTCCCATATTTCGCCTGGGACCATTGCAGTGCCCCCAGAAAGGCGTACCAAATAAATAGTATTGGCCTTTGATTTTCCTGATAGCTGCCAATTCGTCCGTAAGGACAGTTTTGTCGACCCTTTCAGCCATTTTTGACACAGTTGTCTTGCCTGCCTCAGAAGGGCCATAAAAAAGATAGGCGCCTTTATCATCAGCAATTGCAGCTCCATGCACCAGCAGACCATTAAAAATCGGAAGTACCTGTGAATATAGCAAACGGAGCGCCTGATCAAAAATCTTCAGGTCTCCGTTAAAATTAATCAACGCTTTCAAAGGAGCAAAACAGATCTTCAGGTCAAAACCGCGGCTGCTTAGGAAAACATTCTTTCCATGGCGTCTAAGGCATATCCCTGAAGGTCGATTTAAAAATTGACAACGGCTTTTCGAATTAATACAAAAATCTAATACTGCTTTTTTTCTGGAAAAAAAGTCTTTATACTGGCTGAACAGTTTTTCACCAAGTGTTTTATTGTCACAAATTATTGAAATTACGACAGAGGCGATTTCTATATTTTGTTTTATCATAACATATTAGATCGTTTCTATCTACATCAAGATGTGTAATAAAAATATACTAAGTTTATATATATTTATATATTATTGTAAGTGTTATACCTCTAAATTTATATTATTTAATTAGAGAAAGCAATGATATATATCACATTTGAGGTAAAATCAGCAGTATGGAAAAACTATTCAGCCATGAGCAGTGAAACCGGGTCAATGACAAGGTGCGTTTCACGGACCGTATTGTCCCCATGGTCTTTTAAGTGTACAAGCCTGATAATACCGCCCTGGGGCAGCAGGAAAATTCCCGCATCAAAAACATCCTTGTAGGGTTCGAGCGCGCCCTTCATGTCGTCCAGAAGATGCCTGCTGTCGTCTAATTTATTTACCGTTAGCGAAAACCATATGGCAAGCCCGTGTTTCCTGGCAAAAGCCTTGTATTTCGCGTAATCTTCGATAGAAATGCTTTCAAGGGCCAGTCCGTCAATAAGCAACACGCTTGCCTTGAATCCGCCATTGGTAATAATATTTGCAAGCGAGGTGAGTTCGGACGCAGGATGGCCGGATTTGTGCGGCGCCGACACAATGACACGTTCACGGAGCATCTCCTCATGAACAACAGCGGCGTCTTCGAGCCCGCGCTTTTCCTTGATTTTACTGAAAATGTCCTCGTACCAGGCAAACACCTTTTCGGGCGTATCAGTGAATGAAAGGTGGATGACGCCATTGCCCCTGAATATATGATAAAGCCCGATCTGGACCAAAAGGGCTGTCTTTCCCACGCCATGGCGCGATGCGAAAAACCCGAGCTCTCCCATCTCTAAGCCGCCATGGGTGCACTCCTCAAAGCTTTTAAACGGACCCTTGTCGGTAAGTTCATGCTTCTTCATTTTCTGCCTCCTCCCGCCGATTCGCCCCGTTTTTTCCGCTGTTCCTCGATGGCTTTGACCACCTTCTCCTTTATGGATTCAGAAACCCGCTGGTAACGCGAGAATTCCATGGTGAATTCCGCCTTGCCTTGTGTTCCTGACCGGAGGCTAGTGGTATATCCGAACATTTCAGAAAGCGGGACCTCCGCGTCTATCCTGCTCATACCCAGGTCGTCGAGCGCGCTGATAATGATGCCTCGCCGCTGGCTGAGCCCCTGAAGCACGGTCCCCTGGAATTCAGTGGGCGTGTCGACCGAAACCTTCATGACCGGTTCGAGAATGACCGGCGCGGCCCTGCGGTAGGCGTCGCGGAACGCGCCAATTGCGGCCATCTGAAAGGCCATGTCCGAGGAATCGACCGGATGGGAAGCGCCGTCGTTGACAGTCATGCGCACACCAACAATGGGAAAACCGATAAGGTCGCCTTTGGGAAGGCATTTGCGAAATCCATCGTCGACCGAAGGAATAAACTCGCGGGGAATTGCGCCGCCGGTTATTTTATCGACAAATTCATAGTCACCGCCTTCGAGGACTTCCATAAAGCCTTCGACCTTGCCGAATTGTCCCGCCCCGCCAGTTTGTTTTTTGTGCGTATAACTGAATTCAACACGCTTTGTGATGGTTTCACGGTAGGCGACCTGGGGCGCGCCCACGGTCACTATGGCATCGTATTCACGTTTCATACGCTCCACGTAGATATCAAGATGCAGTTCTCCCATGCCCGCGATGATCTGCTCATTACTTTCGGGATCGACCCACGACCTGAAGGTGGGGTCCTCTTTGGTAAAACGGTTGAGCGCTTTTGCCATGTTCATGTTCGCCTTGTGGTCAGCCGGGGTAATCGCCATATGGACCACAGGCTCGGCCACATGCATCTTGGTCATGGCAATATTGACCGAAGGATCGGTTATTGAGTCTCCGGAGGCGCAGTCGACGCCGAACACTGCGGCAATATCACCCGCGCCTGCGCTGTCTATCTCCTCCATGGTGTCAGCATGCATTTTCACCAGCCTGCCGATTTTGACCTTTTTTCCCGTGCGGCCTATGGCAACAGTATCGCCTTTGCGCAGCGCCCCCTGATAGACGCGCAGGTATGAGAGCTGGCCAAAGGGGCCGTCCTCGAGCTTGAAAACAATGGACGCGAAGGGCAGCGTGCAATCGGCTTTCAGCGCGATCTCTGCGTTTTCATGGTTCTGGTCGTATGCTATTGTGTCAACATCGACCGGGGAAGGGAGATACTTCATGATACCGTCAAGGAGAAGCTGCACCCCTTTGTTCTTGTAGGCTGATCCGATGAACACCGGCAACAGAACACGGGAAATGACGCAGTCGCGCAGGACCTTTTCCGCCAGCGCAAGCGGTACGTCGCGTCCTTCGAGATAGAGATGGGCGATTTCATCGGAGTGGTCGGCCAGTGCCTCCAGAAGGGTCTGTCTGCCCTGGACCGCCCTTTCTGCGTGTTCCGCGGGTATTTCCTTTTCTACAATCTGGTCGCCGTTTTTCCCTTCAAAATACACCGCCTTCATTATTACAAGGTCAATAATACCCTCAAAATTCGTCTCAAGCCCTATAGGCAGGTGCACCAGCACCGATTTCTGGCCCAGTTTTTCCCGTATCTGGGCCGCCACACGCACAGGGTCCGCGCCCGTACGGTCGCATTTATTCACAAACGCCAGCCGGGGCACCCGGTAACGCTCCATCTGCCGGTTTACGGTAAGGGATTGTGATTGCACGCCGCCGACAGCGCAGAGGACCAGAATGGCCCCGTCGAGCACCCGCAACGCGCGTTCCACCTCAATGGTAAAGTCCACATGTCCAGGTGTATCGATGATATTGATATCAATCCCCTTCCAGGTGCAGCTTGTAGCAGCCGAGGAGATGGTAATGCCACGTTCCCGTTCCAGGTCCATTGAGTCCATGAGGGCGCCAACCCCGTCCTTGCCTTTTACCTCGTGCATGGCGTGTATTCGCCGGGTATAATACAAAATCCGTTCAGTGAGGGTCGTTTTGCCCGAATCGATGTGCGCGCTGATCCCTATGTTCCTGAGACGTTCAATTTTTTCAATCACACTGCCTTCCCTTGTTCGCGTTTTTTGAAAAGACTTAAAAAATAGTTATTGTTCCTGCCCGGTCTCAAATACAATTTTGTTGCCAATTAGGCAAATGCTATATTTAAGGCATGCTGCTGCCGCTCCTTCTCCTTGCATGCCTCTCCGCGCAGGCGCACGCCATCCCTTTTTCCGGGGACGAAGCCGTGCTCATCTTCCGGTTTGAGCAAATAGGCCAGGCTGATACCGCATTCCAGGGAATTCACCAGACCATCAGGAAAAAGATGGAATTGGACAACCAATTCCAGAACTTCAAGGTGCTCTGCACTGACGAATCCCTGGTCTCTCTGCGCGTACTCGAAAAGCGCGCGGGCGCCGTCCCCTCTATTGCCGTTGGCGGGTCCATTGGCCCGGGCCCGGACGGCTCGGGAAAGACCGTCCGATTTACAATTATAGAAACCGTGCAGCACATAGAAGAGACCAAGGAGGTCCTTTTCGACAACGTCAATGCCGGTGACATCGCCGATATCGTGGTGCTCAAGCTCAAAAACTACCTGGAAAGCAACGTTTTGGGGAAAATAAACATTACCTCAACGCCTCTGGAATGCGATATCCTTGTCGATAGCGTCTGGATCGGAAAAACGCCCAAGGAAACCATCCTCAGAACCGGAAATTACGATCTTTTATTGCAGAGGAAATACCTGGCGCCTTTCAACAGGAAAATCGTCGTGCTGCCCGGCCGTTCAGTTGAAGTAAATACAGAGATGGAATTCAACGGCTACCATACCGAATACTGGCTGCTTGGATCGCTTGTGGCCACATGGCAGTGCGCAGTGGCGCTGGTGCTCGAACAACGGCTGCGCAAAGACGCCGGAAACGCCTTAGAAGGACCCGACTACAACAGGTACGAGAATGCCTCATATGTCCGCATTACCATAATGAACTTGGCAATCCTTGGATGGATTGGGACTGGTTTCTGCTATTTCTCCAACCGTATGCACAAATACGCCCTTTTTCATGAAAATTCTTTGAACCAGACAAGCACTTCCAACAACTAATTTATAAAGATCGCTCCATGTATATAGCGCAAGACACTGAAGATCAAGAGCTTATACGGAACAGCATCAAGGGCGATCGAAGGGCGCAGAGCCTGCTCTTTAACAAATATAAAAGGGTTTTTCTCAGTCTTGCATACAAAACTCTTGGGCCGTGTTTTGAAATTGAGGACGTGGTCCAGCAGGTCTTTATCCAGATTTTCAGGTCCCTGCCGGGCTTCAAGGGCAATTCCTCATTTAACACCTGGGCATACCGGATCGCGTTGAATGTCTGTACTGCCCAAATCAGGTCAAAGCTGAAAAAACGGCAGCCGGTCCTTGTTCCCGAATTCAAAGGGATCGAAAACAGGCCCGAAGAAATGCACAAGGGGCCTCATGCAAGACTTGAGGAAGAGGAGATTACAAATATTATTTATAGCGCCCTTGACAAAATAAACCTTAAAAAGAAAATGGTCATTATCCTGCACGACATGGAAGGAAAATCGCTAGAGGAAATAGCTGAGATAACTGAAAAACCGGTGGGAACAGTGAAGTCACGGCTCTTCCACGGACGCGAGGAAATGAAAAAATTGCTCTCAAAATACCTAAACCAATGAAAAACACAACCGTACAGGAAAACGAACCCAGGACCAGGCAGCTTGTCGCCCTGCTGAACACGGTCCAGCCGCCTGAAAAATCAGCGCAGGAATGGATTGTCTTCGAAAACAGGCTTTTCGCTGAACTGGACGATCTTCAGCGGAAGCGCGTCCGCGATGCTTTCATTATACCGGGGATTGCCTCGTTTTTCTGGTTCTTACGCAAACCCCTCCCCATTGCGGTCCTTTCCCTGCTCCTCGCCCTGGGCACAGCCACCTTTATTATAATGATGAAAAGACCCAACGAAACAGTTGTGACTGCCTCTGAAAAAGCCCTTCTCAATGTTAAAAAAGGCGATGTTTTTGCCACTAATGCGTCAGACGGTCTCTTTGCAGGCCTTACACCTAACACTGGCTTCTACCTGTACAAAAACTCCCTTGCCCGGATCCAAGCCAGCGAGGCCGGTAACACCATTGTCCGCATCGACTCGGGCGAAGCTGTATTCACCGTAGCAAAACTCAATGCACAGCAGAAGTTCTGTGTCCTTACGCCAAACGCGGAATGCGTCATTGTTGGCACAAAATTCTCCGTGGCGGTAAACAAAAAAAACGGTACGTCATTTCCGTCTACAGAGCTTACTGTTCTTTCAGGCATTGTTGAAATCCGCAGTCTTGTCTCTCCCGTAACATCAGAACAGGTCGAAGGAGGCAGCGCTGTCCTCGTGTGCGGCACTACCATAAAAAAATATCCCGCGCAAAGCGCCATGGCGCGGCTTTCTGAAATTGTCTGGAACCTCCAGGGCTCTCTGGGCCTCGCACAAACCAGCGGACCGTTCCCGCTTCCCTCTGAAACAGCCCCGGCCATGCAGCCGGTTCCAACAGCGCCCCAAAAGCCCCTGGCCCAGGGCCAGATACAAATTCCGGTACCTTTGCAAACAGAATCTAGCGCACAGCCAATCCTGCCTGTATTCATTTCACGCGAAGCGCTTCTGGAAAACCCTGAATACCTCATGGCCTGCAACGATATCAAGAACGGGAACTACTCAAACGCCCTGAAAACACTCCAGGCCCTCGATGACCGTACGGACATCACCCGTGCCGCAGGCGATGAAATCCTTGAAAAAATTTCACTCTGCTACAGGGGCATGGGCGATTTTGCCAGTGTAGTCACTGTCCTGAGATATGTTGAAAAAAACACGGCAAACATGGTGAAAAAGGACAATGTTCTCTGGGAAACAGCGCTTATCGAAGCCTCCAATTTAAAAAACTACACTCATGCGGAAAAAGACCTCAAACAGTACATCTCCCAATACAAAAACGGCCTATGGATCCACGAGGCGTATATAAAACTCGCTGAAATCCAATATTTAATGAAAAACCCGCAGGCAGCGGTGGAGACCTATTCTGAATATATCGACCGCTTTCCAGGCAATCCGATCATCGACAAAGCCATCTATAATATGGCCTACCTCATGGGATCTGAACTATACGACTGCAAGGCCGCCATTAAATGCTACGAACAGCTCCAGCAAAGCTTCCCTGAAAGCAGGTTCCTGGAAAACTCAATTTTCTGGCAGGCAGACTGTCTCAACAGGCTGGGACAGTTCAACGAAGCGCGCAAGGAATACCAACGCTATATCCAGCTCTTTCCAGAGGGCAGATGGTCTCCAGCGGCTCGTGAACGCCTGGCGGGAATAGGCCAGTAAAAAAATACTTTGAACTTTTTTCCGAAATACGGCAACTAAATAATAAACGGCCAAAAGTCGGCTGCGAGAAGCCGGTTTTTTGTAATCTCAGACCCAAAGCTAAAAAGTTTACACCCATTTTCTTTTTAGCTTCTCAAACCTAAAAAGCCCTTGGGTCCTCTCCGGTCCCAGGGGCTTCTTAAATTTATAGGTCATATCATTTGCGAGGCGAAAGGCCCATTGAAAACTTGCATTCTCAGGTATAAATGTATATATTTAATGTATATACATAGATTGGAAACAAACATGGTCACAAAACTGTTTAAAAGTGGCAATTCCCTCGCAGTACGCATCCCTGCTTCCCTCTGTCCTGGCCGCGAAGGTACTGCTGTCGAAATTATCCGTCAGCGAGGAGGCCTGCGGATACGGCCCGCGGTAAGGAGCCTTAAAGGCATCCTTCAGAAATTCGCCGCATTTGACCCTGGCTTCATGAAAGAAGGCCGGGAAAAAGGCATGGGTCCGAAAAGATCATGGTGAAGTATCTTCTCGATACCAACATTTGTATTTACCTGTTCAAAAACCAGCCAGCCTCTGTAGCCCAAAAAGTTAGCGACTTGGCCATAGGCGATATTGTCATCTCTTCCGTAACTCTTGCCGAACTCGAACAAGGCGTAGAACGCGATCCCTCCCTTGCCCCTTCCCGCAGAAAGGCGCTGGATGGCATGCTCGAATACATTCCTGTCTTGGACTTTAACGCAAAAGCAGCCAAGGCCTACGGAAAACTCCGTTCCCATTCAGGCCACATCGGGCGGCATCGATTCGACGCCCTCATTGCAGCGCATGCCATATCCGCAGGCGCTATACTGGTTACAAACAATACCGCGGATTTTAAAGGCATCAGGGGGCTTGAGATCGTCAATTGGGTCACCGATACAAGTATCTAATGTCAGGCGCAAGGGTAAAAAAACGAGGCTTGAGGCTCCTTCCAGGATGAAGCTTCGTTCCTCGGTCCGCAGGCCTTCCTTGCGCCTATATTTTCAGGTTTAAACTATTTTATCCACCAGTCCGTAATCAATAGCCTGCTGAGCGGAGAGGTAATTATCACGGTCTGTGTCCTTTTCCACATCGTCGATTTTTCTGCCGCAGTGTTTTCCCAGAATCTCGTTGAGCCGGCTGCGAATACGCAGCATTTCTTCGGCCTGGATCTGGAGGTCTGTGGCTGGTCCAAACATGGATCCGGAAATGAGTGGCTGATGGATCATGACACGCGCATTGGGCCATATGAGACGTTTGCCTTTTGCCCCAGCACACAAAATGACCGCGCCCATGCTGGCTGCCTGACCCATGCACACAGTGGAAACAGCGGCTTTTGAGGCCTGCATGGCATCATAAATCGCCAGACCAGACGAGATGATCCCGCCGGGACTGTTAAGATACATGGTAATGTCGTCAGAACCCTGCGAATTGAGATAGAGTATGCGTTTGACGATCTTTTCCGCGCTCTGGTCGTCAATAGCGCCCCAAAGAAAGACCTCCCGTTTTTCGAGCAAACGCTCCTCAAGCATGTTCTCGACAGTCTGTTTTTTGCCATTGTCTTCTGCACACATATTAAGTACTCCTTGTTATGTTATTTTTTCCAGTTTCGCGCCTGTTGCCGTATCAATGATCTTGTATCCTTTTTCCAGAATAGTGTCCCGCAAACAATCGGAAAGCGGCCAGTCTTTTGCCTTGCGCGCCTGATTTCTTTCATTGAGAAGCTGGAGAAGTTCCGCGGGAATGTCGCTGACAAAGGTGCCGGAAACCTGGCCCAACCCCAGGCCAAACACCCGGTCAAAGCTCTCGGCCAGCGCCAGTTTTTGGCTGTTTTGGAGCGCATCGCTCCGTAATACTTTCCACAGTACGGCAATGGCCCTGGGCATATTCAAATCATCGTTGATTTCTCTCTGGAATTCAACTTCGTACGGCTGGACATCTGTCGGAAAACCCAGGCCTGGGTTGTTGCGCAATTCACTGATTTTTGACACCAGACTGTTGTAGCCTTGCTGGGCATTCTGGATCGCCTCCCAACTGAACGCGAGCGGCGCACGGTAATGCGCTGAAAGGCAGAAAAACCGGTACACAAACGGACCAATGCCGCGTTCTTCAAGGGTCTTCAGAATAATAAAATTGCCCCCTGATTTTGCCATCTTCTCCTTCTCTAGTACCAGGAATTCACCATGGAGCCAGAAATTGGCAAAGGGCTTGCCAGTGGCAGCCTCTGACTGGGCAATCTCATTAGTGTGATGCACGGGAATATGGTCAATGCCTCCGCAATGGATGTCAGGGGTCTCGCCTAGGTGCTTCATGGCCATAGCCGAGCATTCTATGTGCCATCCTGGGAAGCCCTTTCCCCAGGGACTTTCCCATTCCATTTGCCGCTGCTTGTCCTTTGGTGAAAATTTCCACAAGGCAAAATCCGTGACTTGCCGTTTTCCTTTGACCATCTCAACACGCGCGCCAGCTTCAAGTTCATCAATCCGTAACCGGGCAAAATCAGCATAGCGGGAAAATTTTGATGTATCAAAATAAACGCCATCGTCTATGATATAGGCGTATCCTTTGTCCTCAAGCGTTTTTATCAGGTTAATCTGTTCTGCAATGTGATCGGTGGCCTTGCAGTATATGTCAGCTGGTATAAAATTGAGCTTTTTAAAATCGGCCATGACCGCCTGTGTGTAAAACGCGGCAATATCCCACACTGTTTTGCCTTCGCGAACAGCGCCGGTTTCCATTTTATCGTCGCCGGTGTCCGCGTCTGAGACCAGGTGCCCCACGTCGGTGATATTCATGACATGTTTTACTTTGAGCCCATTGAACAGCAGTGTGCGTTTGAGAATATCTTCGAATAGAAAAGTCCGCAGATTGCCGATGTGGGCGAAGTTGTACACCGTGGGACCACAGGTATAAAGGCTAACGCAATCACCCTGCGAAACAAATGGTTCCTTGGACCGGGTACGGGTATTATACAGAAAAATCCGTTTTTTTTCAGTTTCTATCATGATAGTATGAGTGAACGGCCGGTCATTTCAGCTGGCTGCCGCATGCCCAATATCTGGAGCATGGTAGGCGCAATGTCCGCGAGAATACCGTCGTTGCGCAATGGTACCCGCCCTTGCCCTATCAGAATAAGCGGGACTTCGTTTGTCGTATGCGCTGTCATGGGCGAACCGTCCGCAAGCGTCATTTGTTCCGCGTTGCCGTGGTCGGCCGTGACAATGACTGATCCTCCCTGGGCTAGGACCGCGTCAACCACATCGCCTGCGCATATATCCACTGTTTTGACCGCCTTGAGCACAGCCTTGAAAACACCGGTATGGCCCACCATATCGCAATTTGCGAAATTCACAATAATGACATCGTAGATGTCCTTTTTTATCGCCTCAACGACCTTATCGCGCACTTCAGAAGCGCTCATTTCAGGCTGAATGTCGTAGGTAGCCACTTTGGGGCTGCTTATCAACACCCGATCTTCGCCTGGATAGGGCTCTTCCCGCTGTCCATTGAAAAAGAAGGTGACATGGGCGTACTTTTCAGTTTCCGCGCACCTGAGCTGGCGCAATCCCATGGCCGAGATGTATTCACCGAAAATGTTCGCGTTTGACATAGTGCCATAGGCAATACTAAAATTCCCGCCTTTGTAATAATCCGTGAACGCGGTGAAATATACAGCGCGCTTTTCACGGGAAAACGAGGTGAATTTTTCATCGGTAAAAGCGTGGGTGAGCTGGCGCACCCGGTCGAGCCGGTAGTTAAAGAAAATAATGGCGTCCTTGTCCCGTATGCCTTTAAAATCAATGATTCGGGGCTTAATAAATTCATCATTTTCATCGTGAGCATATGCGTCGTCAATGGCTTCACGCCAGTTTTTGACCTTGATTCCCTGGCCCCTGATCAGGGAGTTGTAGGCGATTTCAGTGCGGTCCCAGCGCTGGTCGCGGTCCATGGCATAGTATCTGCCCATTACTGACGCCACCCTCCCCACGCCATGTTTGTCGATCCCTTCCTGGAGCTGTTGCAGATAGGTAAGCGCTGACTTGGGCGGCGTGTCCCGTCCATCGGTGAATGCGTGAATAAGCACATTGGTAAACTTTTGCCGCGCGCACAAATCGAGAAGGGCCACGCAGTGTTCAGTGACCGCGTGCACGCCTTGGTCCTGCACAAGCCCGAACAGGTGCAGGGCGCTATTGTTTTTACGGGCGAATTCTATTGCCTGGACTAGCGCGGGGTTTGTGAAAAAATCGCCGTCTTTTATGGATTTGGTTATACGGGTCATGCTCTGGTACACAATGCGGCCTGCGCCAATATTCAAGTGGCCCACTTCGCTGTTTCCCTGGTTGCCTGGCACAAGGCCCACATATTCGCCATGCGCTTTTATCAGGGTTGAAGGGTATTTTTCATTGAATTCATTGGTCCGGTCTGTCTTTGCGCATGAAATCCCATTTGATGGTGATGCAGGCGCATGGCCCCAACCGTCGCGGATAATGAGGCAGACAGGTTTTTTCATTGGCGTTCTCCGGTCAAAGGGTGCTCACACGATCCATGCATGGACAAAAAAGATACATAGGTTCAGAATGGAGAGTCAAAGGGTTAATCAGGGATCTTCAAGGGGATTTCGCCCATCTGTATTTGAAACCTAACGAATGACCTTCATTTGATGCATAACTTCTTCACTATAACTCGACAGTTATAAGTTATTTCATGCCGCGGCCTCCTCCAAAAAGCCGTTTCCCGAGTGAAATTTCTGCCTTTTACGAATTAACAACGTTATCATGTTTTTTGCGAAGACCGTTAAGTTATTCCTGAAAATATTTGACAGTGCGATTTTGGTCATGAATTCCGATGGAATATCCTCTGGAGGTGTTCTCATCCAACACAGCGACTTGCTTATAATTTCCTTGGGGAATTTCAGGGCCAGCACTTGCAGTATTCCCAGAACGATGATTTGAACGACAACGAATTTTTCAATGGCTTCAAGGGTAATTTTGGTTTTTTCGGGGTTTAAAGAAATCGGTTTTGGCGTACCTTTTCGTGCAGGTCGCCGAGAGGATGGTTGGAGATATTTTGACCAGAAATGATAGCATAATCCACCCAGGAGGTTTTTCAGTGAATTGAAGAGCGTCTCTATCGATGCTCGTCTACAATAGAGGAATATTGCGGTCTTGGCACTTAAAGAAAGATCGTTTGTGATAAGAATTATCCTGCCATGCGATGACTCTATCAATATGAATCGCAAAACTCCTTTGATTGGTCTCCACAACAAATCCAATACGAGACACCTGACAGCTTCTGTGGTTCCGTATATGTCGGCGTCAACTGTTGTAAATTTGAATTTGGTTGAATCTGAATCAAAGAGTTTCATCAACTTGAGTTTCCTGCCATACGTTGGTTTGGGGCCACGTTTTCCTTTCTTTTTACTTCCTGCCGGCAAAAAGGCCGTTACGTTCTTTTTTGCTCGTGTCACTATATGAAGAGAGTCATTACTGGTACTGTGCGCCATAGTAAAAACAGGTCCAACGGCAAAAAAAGCATCAAGGACCAGGTATCCTTTTTTCTTCAATGTCTGCACTATCGACAATGCCGCACTAACAATTCGCGTAGAACGTTTTTCATCCAAGTCGCTCCGATGAATTTCTGCCCACATCGGCGTACTCCAGAACTTTTTGCGCACACTCGTCAATAAGGCGATGCAACCCCAGTGGTGACCGCGAAAGTAGGAAGGCTTGCTTCCTGTTTCCGAATCTTGATGTAGGGTTTCGACATCGGGAATCCTTCGGCCGTCTTTGACGTTCTTTGTGTGGTCGCCGGTAAGGACGATACGATCATGTAACTGATACTCAACATTCTGACGTATCATCCACAACCACCAATGCTGTAAAAGAAATTGCGTACTCCATGCTGAGGAATGGAAGAAATGAAGCAGGCAGGGATAGCACAACGGCGTCAGGCACAGAGCCCTGATAATCGAACTGACCCCATAGGTGTCGGTGCGCATGACAAAGCCTACGATGGCGATGATGAACCAGCCGAAGGCCGCCTGCCGCGAAAAGGCAGGACGCAAGGCTTGTAATAGCTGCTCCAGATAAGAAATCACAAAAAACCCTCCTTTTTTCCTTGACTTGTTCTGTGTGCATTATCTATGCTATATGGCATAGATAACATACAAAAGGAGGCCGTCCATGAGCAAGGGAAAAACAGATCACATGCAACAAAAACAGCAGACGCTTCAGCGTCAACTACGTGCACTGGGGCCGCTGATGCGGGGTAGCGTTGTCCGAATCGGGACCAGAAGCAAACAGTACTACTTTTCGCTTAACAAGGATAAGAAAACCAGGCTCATCTATTTGGGTGATAAACGGGTAGAACTCGCAAGGCAGTATTCCGATAATTACAAAAAACTATTGTGTATCGTTGAAAAAATGACTATCTTAAATATGGAAATAGTCAAACAAAGCGAAAGCTGATGCGCCGTGCCAGGCCATCAATTAGGTCTGAGAACTTTTG
>MFYT01000056.1 GCA_001789205.1 Candidatus Raymondbacteria bacterium RIFOXYA2_FULL_49_16
GCCCAGGCTTGAAGGGCAGACTTTACCCATAGGGGAAAGCGCGAAAAATGGAAAGGTGGCCCATCCCTGGCAACCCACCCTAATCGTTAAGGCTGAGAATCGCATGTTTTTATTGCGCTGGCAGTATCGGTGAGTTATATTTCTAATAGTAGCAGATTTAAACCGTTTTTTCTCTGGGGGGGGAATCAATGAAGAAAATCTTTTTCGCCTATTTTTTCATATGCGCTGCTATTGCCTATGGCGCTATTACCACGCAGACATGGACAATGTATGTCTCGGGCGCGGCCTTTTGGGGCGGCATTGGCCGTGATTGGAACGGCACTGTGTACGCGGGTTTAGGCAACCACCTTACCAACGATAACGCCAATTCGGTCGTGTACCGATATAACAACAGCACAAACGACTGGACGCAGGTCATGGACGTCAAGGTTGTGTCGCAAGCAGCGGGCAATTGGCTCGCGCTCGACAGACCTGGAAAAATACACTCAACCATTAAGCAGGGACTCGATGGCAAGCTTTATTTTTCCACGCATTCAGCGTTTGATACGGATAACGATCTTGCCAATTATCCGTCCCTATTCAGGGGCGGTCATTTCTACTGCTACGATCCTATTTCCGGCCAGGGCCGCGATTTAAGCGACCCTAATGTTGGGGCCGGGCATTGCGGACTCACTGATCTTGCGGTCGCTACCCAGTACAATCTTGTGTACGGCATCGGATATCCGTATGGCTATATGTATAAACAGGACATCCGCAATGGTGATTCCACGTTTCTCTGGGCAACGCAGTCGCAGGTGGGCCAGGTGTCTCGTGTAGTGCTTGAGGATAATTATGGCAGGTTCCTTTGTCCCAATGTCACCAAGCGGTTTCTTATTTATGATCCTGTGACCGATTCCGTGACATTTGACCGTTTTCGTCATAATTACGGGACCACAATAACAGCCGCTGTAAAGAGCTGGACAGGCGATAGTATCTATTATATTATGAGCGAGGGAGGAGACGACAGGATCTTCCGGTACATTGTATCGCGCGATACTGCCCAGTTTGTCGCGTATGTTGATTCCGGAAATACCAGTTCCTTTAAGGCTTCTTTGGCCTTGCGTTGGGACCAGAATAAACTGTACATTGCACTGGGCAACAGACTTGTTTCCATTAATGCGCTTACCGGGGCCAGGATAACAGAGGCCACAAACCTTCCCAATCCGAGTTATGGCTGGTATGGTTGCAATGGCATTGACCGCAACGGCGACCTTTTTTTCTCGGCCGCGGGCAACCGCACAGTTATGAAGGTCTCTTTGGCCCAGCCGTGCGCTATCTGCACGCAGAAACCAAAATACCTCGATTCAGCTTATGTGGATTCCGTGGACAATGCGTGGCGTACTAGTACGGTGGCGGAAAGTGCGGAAAAGAGCCTTAGCGGTATATTGACAGCAACGCCCAATCCGTTCAATCCAGATGTTACCATTGTTGTGGCAGGGGCATTTCGCGAAACATTTCCGCACATCATGATATTTGACATTACCGGCCGGTTCGTAGCGGACCTGACATCGCAGGTTTATCAGGGCCGGGTTTCCTGGAATGCCTCGGGTATGCCTTCAGGTATTTATATCATCAAAGCATGGGCGGGAAAACAGGCGCTCACGAAAGCCATTACCCTCATTAAATAAGCATTGCGATAGAGCGCTTCAGAAATGGAGCGCTCTATTTTATTTCATCAAGACCATTTTTTTCGAACAGAGTTTTTTTCCAACAGAGGTTTTAACTACATATAGTCCGCTTGGATTCTTAGAAGCGTCCCAGGAAAAAGTTAATAGGGAAGCATTAGCCGATGATGGCTTTTCCATGGTTTTAACAAGCCTGCCATTTAAGTCATAAATTGATACTTTTATGTCCGGATATTTCCCCTTGGCTGACCTCACGGTAATATTGGTAACAGGGTTAAAGGGATTTGGGCAAATGGAAAGGAATATGTCATCTTTCTTTTCAGACAAAATTCCTGAAGGCAAAAATTCCGAAGTATACACCTCAAGAATCGCCCCATAACCGCCGCTCTGTTCCTTGGTATAGAAATCAACATTGTTGTATGAGGAACCAGTCTCTTTTATGACAATACCATGGTAGACGCCATTTTTTAAACCCACTACCACGTCGCCTGAAACAGGAAAAACATGCGAGGCAGCATCGCCCCTTGTGCCTGAGAATGTGGTGGTTTGGACGCCAGAGGAAGAAAAGCTATTATTAGGATTGTTTCCCGGCCAGTTTGTGCCGGTCTGGGTGTTGTTGTACGTTGAGGTGCTTTCCTGCCATTGGGCTGTTATCCCCATTATTGAAGCAGAATATGAATAATTTGTCGTGGTTGTGCCTGTCGCTGTTTTTAAGATAATCTTTCCCGAATCTATTGTTGTCGCGGTAAGGCTGGCAAGGTCAAAGTCCAATATAAGAATGCCCTGATTGCCGGATTTTAAACGCATTGAAGATCGAGCGCCTCTGGCTGCATCCGGTGCGGTAACATCAAGTTCATTATCAGCAATGACAAAAAATGAATCTACGATAAAAAGTTTTTCCGGTTCAACAATGACAACCACGGTGTCGCGAGCAACCGAGAAGCGGTCGTCCGTAACAACAAATTCAAATTCATATTCCCCTTCATTGAGTCCTGTTACCTCGGTAGTATCGTCTGTTGGTGAAACGATTGTGGCATTGCCGCCAGAGATTTTGTTCCAGGCAAAGCTTATTGTACCATCGTTATCCGCGCCTTTTCCCTGTAAAAACAAGGAATTAACAGGCAATGTTATGGTTTGGTCGTATCCCGCATTGGCAAAAGGCGGTCTGTTTATCGTGGACCCATCGAAATTCCGTATTTGAAGTATATGGTGCGCTCCATTCAACACAATGGTCAGTCTTCCATCGATACCGGGTTGCATAGTGGATGTGTTCTTGATTCCTGTTTGTAAAATCGAGTCTGTTACCCGATACAGCGTATCGCTGTTGTATAAGGAACCGGTTTTAACCGTTATGCTTTCATTGAGCAGCTGAGCGTTGTATTCCATTGTGTTGTTTGATGAGGGACTTGTCCATTCAAGCAATTCCATATTTATCGAATCTATTGAAAGATACAATACATGCAGGCTTGCAAAATGTTCGTTTGCCACTGCCCTTAGGCCCAGGGAATCGAACCTGGACTGCGAAATAACGAACCTGTTGCCGAACATCTGAATTGTATCATTTGTTCCATTCCGGAACGCATATGGTTTTGTCCTAAGGTAATTCCACGTTTCGGGATTGTCTTGTGCGATCGCGAAACATGAGTCATAAAAGTCCATGGTCTGCGTCCTTGCGCCAGAACAACCCGGGATACACGAAGTATGGCCGCCCAATGATCCTGATGGAAAAAACCCCCTATGCGGCACGCCCGCGTTTGTCAGCAGCGTGTCGAACGCGGCATTGTTGCTCCACAGCATTGCGCCGATATATTCATTCATCATAAATGGTACAGTCAGGAAATTTTGCGCCCTGACATTATGGTTTCTGACGCCCATCCAGTTAAACGCGCCGGCATACGTGGCGGCGCAGCAAAAAAGACTGGGGAATGTCTGTCCAATATGGGCTGAGCCATATCCTCCCATTGAATATCCGCACAACGCCCTTCCTTTTCTTGAAGGGATGGTCCTGAAGTTTTTGTCTATGGAATCAAGTAACTCTTTTGCCAGGTAATTTTCAAAGCTGTATCCATTCGCGCCTTCATAGAAACTGTTGCCTCCGTCGTTCATGTTGCCGTCCGCGCTTACAAGTATGACAGGCCTTTTTTTTACGGATTGGATGTAGGCAAGATCGTATGACCAAACGCTTGTTCCAAACACATCGCTTGCGTAAATGTCTTCACGCGGATGGCTTGTTTGGCCATGGAAATTATAAATGACCGGAAAGCGGGATTCCGGCTCTGATTCGTATTCGGGGGGCAGGACAACAACGCAAAAAGGTTTGAAATCATTGTTCCGGCCTGGATTGTATATACTGTTAAAATACACATATTGGGCCTTGAATCCTCCGTTGGTCTGTACATTGGAAACTTCCATGGAACCGGCGATTGAAACCATGAAGAATAAAAGAGAGATACTACGTACGCGCATACCGTGTCCTTTTCGTATGGTTGAATACATATTTTTTATCAGGTCCGTGCGGGCCCCCCATGTGGTCTGTTTGTTAAGAAAATAACCGTTCCTGACCCGGAAAACAAGAGAAAATCTGTGTTTGACTTGTCCGAATTCATTCGCTTATTTTAATTATACATAAACCCTGGGACCAGTGAACAACAAACGCAGCGTTTTTTTCCGTTTCCTCGTCTACGTCAAACCGTACCGCAGATATATCGTTTTTGCAATTCTCGGCGGTATTGTCAAATTTTCCGTTCCTCTGCTTGTTCCTCAGGTCACAAGACACCTTATCGACGATGTGTATCTCAATAATGTCCTTACCATGGCGCAGAAACACCGGGAACTCTGGCTCTACGGTGGCGGCCTGATAGCCATTTTTCTCTTCATATATGCGCCGTGGACCTATGTCCGCCATTATTTCGCCAGCAAGGCGGGCCACCGCTCGGTTTTTGACCTTCGTTGCGACCTTTATTACTCCATTCTACGCATGTCCAACTCGTTTTTCCACCGCAACAAGACCGGAGAAATCTCGTCCCGTCTGATCAGCGATATTCCGCAGGCGCAGAACCTGGTGGGCAACGCGCTCACCAATATCTGGATGGACGCCTTTGCCCTGGTATTGGTACTTTTTTTTCTCTTTCGCATCGATGTCGTGCTTACTTTTGTGGCGCTTTCCACTTTTCCGGTCTATCTTCTCTTTTTCCGAAAACTGGGCGACAGGATCAAGGCTTCAAGCTACAAGGTGCAAAAGGAGATTGCTGATATTTCGGGCGATGTGAATGAACGCATTGCGGGCAGTCTTGTCATCCATGCCTTTGGCAGGGAAAAACACGAGGAAAAGCGTTTTGACCGGCGTTCTGAGAAGCTCTTTCTCACCACCATGCGCAGCGTCTATCTGCAGAGCATCAATATGACGGTCACTGGCGTGCTGGTTTCAATTGCGCCTATCATTGTCATGATTTTTGGCGGATACCAGGTAGTTAAGGGCCAGCTGAGCATAGGCGCCCTTACTGCGGCAACCATGTACCTGGGTGCTCTCTATCTTCCCCTGCAGCGTTTTTCCGAGCTCAATGTAGTGTTTGCCAATTCCATCGCCGCGCTCGAACGGATTTTCGAGATCATGGATGAAAAGCCGGACATTGTGGACAAACCCAATGCGATCGAACTTACGGAAGCGCAGGGAAAAATTGAATTTAATCATGTCGGGTTTTCCTATGACAGCGATAATCCTGTGCTGCGCGACTTTACCTTTTCCGCTCTTCCTGGCCAGCGTATTGCCTTGGTAGGACCCAGCGGATCCGGGAAAACAACGCTGGTAAATCTTATTCCTCGTTTCTACGATGTTGGGGCGGGCGCCATACGTATTGATGGCCACGATATCAGGGAGGTCCAGCTTAAAACTTTAAGGAGTCATATTGGCATGGTACTCCAGGACCCTGTTTTATTCAGTGGCTCCATCAGGGACAATATCCGCTATGGCAGGCCCGGCGCGACCGACGAAGAGCTCGTTGAGGCGTGCAAAGCCGCTAATGCGTGGGAATTCATTTCAGATCTTTCGGAAGGCATTGAGACTGATGTAGGGGAGCGGGGCGCTTTTCTTTCAGGCGGACAGAAACAGCGCATAACCATTGCGCGCGCCTTTTTAAAAAACCCGCGCATATTAATACTTGATGAAGCAACCTCAGCGCTCGATTCCGAATCGGAAAAGCTTATTCAAGATGCGCTTGATCGCCTGTTGGTGGGCCGCACTACCTTTGTGATCGCCCACAGGTTATCCACCATTGTGGGTGCGGACCGGATTATTGTCTTGGACCATGGTATAGTGCGCGAAACCGGGACCCATGCTGAGCTGCTTCAGGCAGGTGGCCTCTATGCTGCCCTCTACGAGCGTCAGTTCGAACAGGAACTGAAGAGATCTGCGCGTTAGTACATTATTTGCCGTTTGCTGAAGAATCAATTATTTTTGCAGTTATTGTAGGTTTGGGAATTTTTTTCATGTTCTAACCAGTTTTTCCTGTATATTAATTAAATTAACACAAAATTAAATATTTAATAATATTTATTAAATATATCATAATAAAATGATTATAAATAAAATACGCGTTATTTAACTATTTGTTTTTAAATTAAGGCTCAGTTTTTGCATACAATAATATATACTCTTTTAAATCATCTTTGATAATTTTAATGGACAAAGGATAAGCCAATGATAACGTGTTATATAAAGTTAATAAAATCAATTATTTGTAGTAATTGTAGTTTAATAAAAGCAATATAAATAAAAAAAAGATCAGTCAAATGTGATATATATCACAGACTTATGCGATTAAATGTAGTAAAATACCTAAGTGATGCGTAAGCTATATAATTGTTATAATAGGCTGAATTGCTTGAAAACAAATAGATCGCTTGTATTCTATTTTTTTCTGTTTGTGTTCTTTTTCTCATTTTCTCCGGCCATTGCTGTTACGACCCCGCCTGTTCTGACATTACCAGCAGCCAGTAGTTACGACAACCAGACAGTGGCTATTGACTTCACGCTGCCCGATGCCCCTTTGGCTGGAAGCGTGAAAATGACTTTTACGCGTTCGGGCGGTACAGCAGACCCCAATAGCCCGCATATAATTACTTTCAATGCAAACTTTGAAACAATGGGTCAGCATACGACAACCCTGGATGGGAACGATCTATCCGCTGACGCGAATGTCGCATTGGTCAGCAGCGATCCCAATGACCAATTGGTCCATGGGAGCAGGTATACGGTCACCATAAGCTATCAGAATTCAGTCGGTGACCCTGCGGCATCGGTTTCAAATACCGTTGTCTGGTATGACATCATTGCCCCAACCATAACTTTTACTGTGCCAGCGGACAACAGCTATCGAAGAACAACGCAAGTGTCGTATGTCTTGTCTGAAACATTCAGCACAGGCTCTATTACCTGGACACAGACCGGGGGAAATGCGGACCCAGGGTCTCCTCATGTGCAAGCGCTGACCACCGCTGAACTGGCGACAACAGCACGTAATAATTACACGCTGACCAATAATCCGGTGCTTGTTGACGGAGCAATTTATACCGTAACATTCGATGGCGCTGACCGCGCTGGCAACGATGCGGTTTCGGTTGTTAAAACTAATGTTCTTTATGATGTGACTCTGCCGGTTATATCCTCGACAACCCCTGTGCCAAACTCCTATATGAATCATACGCGTGTATCATATACCTTGTCCGAGGATTTATCGATTGGAGAGATCCGGTGGACCAGGTCCGCTGGATTGGCGGATGCTCTTTCACCGCATATACAGGCGCTGAGTGGGGCAGAGCTCATCGCAGGAGCTCACACTGATATTACACTGACGAACGATCCTGTCTTGGTGGATGGGACCCGCTATACGGTCAGGTTCAGTGGAAACGACTTGGCGGGAAATGCCGCCACAATGATCTCCAATACCCTGGTGTGGTACGACGTGACAGCACCCACGATTACATTTACCGTGCCAGCGGACAACAGCTATCGAAGAACAGCGCAAGTATCCTATGTCTTGTCCGAAACATTCAGCACAGGGTCAATTACCTGGACGCAGACCGGGGGAAATGCTGACCCAGGGTCTCCTCATGTGCAAGCGCTGACCACCGCTGAATTGGCAACAACAGCACGCAATAATTACACGCTGACCAATAATCCGGTGCTTGTTGACGGAGCAATTTATACCGTAACATTCGATGGCGCTGATCTTGCCGGCAACAGTGCGGTCTCAGTGGTCAAGACCAATGTGACATACGACGTGACCTTACCGGTTATATCTTCCACTGCTCCAGTGCCAAGTTCTTATGTAAATTATACCCGTGTATCGTATACCTTGTCCGAAAATCTTTCAATTGGCGAGGTGCGCTGGACAAGGACTGGCGGCACAGCCGATGGCACTGTTCATATCCAAGCGCTTTCGGGAACAGAACTCGACGCGGGAGCTCATAACGACATTACACTGGTAAACGATCCTACCCTTGTGAGCGGAACCGTATATACGGTGAGGTTTAGTGGCAATGATTTGGCTGGAAATGCCGCAACAATGATCTCCAATACTCTGGTAACGTACGACATTACCGCGCCCACGATTACGTTCACTGCGCCGGCGGACAACACTTATCGCAACACAACGCAGGTATCCTATGTGTTATCAGAAATATTCGGGACAGGATCCATTACCTGGACTTGGACTGGGGGGAGTCCTGATGTGGGGTCTCCTCACGTGCAGGCGCTGACTACCGCTGAACTGGCGACAACAGCGCGCAACAATTATACGTTGACCAATAATCCGGTGCTTGTTGACGGCGCTGTGTATTCTGTGACCTTCGAAGGGAACGACCGCGCCGGCAATACTGCGACGCCAGTAGTCGCGGACAATGTTACGTATGATTTTACTGTGCCGACAATATTGGGTACTGCGCCGATCCCTAGTTCTTATACGAACAATACGATAGTATCGTATACATTGTCTGAGGACTTCGTGGTAGGTGAAATACGCTGGACCAGGTCTGGAGGCGTGGCTGATGCGGGTTCTCCTCATATACAGGCGCTGACCGGGACAGAACTCACTGCGGGCGCGCATACCAATATCACGTTGACCAATGATCCTACGCTGGTAAACGGGACAGTATATACGGTCAGGTTCAGCGGCAATGATTCTGCGGGCAATGCGGCGACAATGATTTCGAATACGCTGGTTACCTATGATATCACGGTCCCAACCATCACAGCCGCAGTCCCCGCGTCA
>MFYT01000057.1 GCA_001789205.1 Candidatus Raymondbacteria bacterium RIFOXYA2_FULL_49_16
CAGCCTCAATGTTATTGGCATTGGTTCAAAGAACCATTCTAGTATTACATATACACAGATCGCTTTTACAGACACTGCCACTGCCACACGGGATTTGCACATACAGGCTGGTAGTATTGCCCGCAATGCCGGAGCTGATTTAGGTTGTTATTTTGTGACCGATATTGATGGCGGTGTCCGTGTGCAGTGGGACATTGGGGCAGATGGCTATGGCATAGGCATGGCAAAGAGGGCCAGAGAGCAGCAGGCGCCAAAAGAAGAGTATCCCAAGGTATTTGCGTTGCACCAGAATATGCCAAACCCGTTTAACCCCACCACGATCATTCGGTACGATGTTCCCTTCAGGGAAAGTACTTCAAACAATTATTATACCCGTCTTGCCATTTATGATATCAAAGGCCAGTTAGTCAGAACGCTTCTGGATGAGAAAAAACGACCAGGCTATTATTCAATATTTTTTGATGGCACCTCAAATAACGGGAAATGCCTGGCTTCAGGAATTTATATTTATAGGTTCCAGTCTGGAAATTATATTAAAGAACGTAAAATGCTTTTGGTCAAATAATTGGGCAAGCTTATGCAAAAACAAAACATATTATTTTTATTAATCATTGCTTTCGTTTTACCACTTTTTGCCCGGACAATCAAGACCGGCGACGTGCTCGAGATCACCGTGCCGGGCAACGAGGCCCTGTCGCAGAAGGTGGTGGTGCGCGACGACGGCACTGTCGATTATCCCCTGCTTATGGACCGGAGCGTGGTCGACATGAGCGTGCAGGAACTCATGGACAAGCTCACCTTGGCCGTGGCAAAGGTAGATCCCCAGAACCTGGTGGTGGTAAGCCTCCTTTCCGAGTCAAAACTAAAGGTGCAGGTGCTGGGCCAGGTCATGAAACCCGGCATGGTACTCATCGATAAAGGCGCCTCGCTCCAAGAGGTCTTTGTCTCGGCAGCGGGTTTTACCCCGCAGGCCGACTTGCGATCTATCAAGCTCGTACGGCAGTCGGACGGCGCGACAACCGAGGAGATTGTTAATCTCGACCGCTTCCTTTCGGACGCGGACCTCTCCATCCTGCCCGATGTCCAGAACGGCGATGTGTATATTGTCCCCATGGCCAAAACATCGCGCAACGTGAAGGTCCTGGGCGCGGTCAATCAGCCCGGTTTCTATACGGCCTTTCCCAACGCCAACCTTTTCGATCTAATTCAAATGGCTGGCGGCCAGCAGAAAGACGCTGACCTTACTAAGGTGCGCCATATTACCACGTTCGAGGGGAAAAAGGCAGACACAATTATTGACCTGCGCAGCTTCTGGGACGAACTGGGCGACACGGAAAAAATCCCCCGGGTGCAGGAAGGCGACATGATCATTGTGTACAAGAAGACCCTTACCTGGTCCCAGTTCATGGACTATTTGCGGGACTTCGTGACGTTGGTCACCGTGGTCCTCCTGGTGCAGGCCTGGACAACAAACTAGGGGCGCACGGTCATGGAACACGCGGGAAAAACATTCAATCTTAAGGACTATGTCACCATTGTCCTGCGGCGCAAATGGAGTCTTCTTGTCATTGTGCTTGCGGTAGTGGCGCCGCTTATCTTCTACGTGCGCACCATGCCCGACACCTACTTCGCCCAATCCCAGTTGGTCATTGAGGACCTGCGCAATACCAACCCCATGACTCCGCAGATGCTGCGGCCTTCGCGTTCCTTTGATTTCTACCAGGGCATTTTCAACAGCCGTTCCTTTATCCAGGCGGTCCTGCAAAAAGTAGGCCGGGACACGCTGGCCAAGGCCGCGGGCGACACTGTCGAGGATAAGCTTGCGGCCTATATCGCCTCGTCCATCTCGCTGTCGCGCGGCGGGTTTGAATCGTTCATCGTCTTATCGGCACGGGCAAGCCACGCCGGCATGGCGTTCAATCTGGCCCAATCAGCGACCGAGATATTCAAGCTCAAATGCCGCGAAGTGGTGGCCGAAGAAGCGGAGAACACGGTTAAGGAGACTGAAAAACAGCTCGCTATTATCCGCGACAAGCTTGAGGAGGCCGAACACGCATATCGTCAATACCTCGACAAAACGGGCAATTCCTTCGACGGCGCCACAACCGAACTCAAGCTGCTCCAGGACAAATATTACGAGATACGGAGCGAATGGGCCTCCAAAGAAGCGATCTACGAGGCCAACCGCCAGTCCCTTGCCATGCTTGAGCGAAAGGTGGCGCCCGCCAACACGGATCCCAAAAACGCTGAGCAGTACAACAAAGCCAAGGAGGAACTGCGCAAAAAAGAAAAGGAGAAAAAGCGGCTCGAGTCCCTGGGCCTGGTCCTTGGCCCTTCATCGCCTATTAACCAGGACATTGACCAGCTCGAGAAAGAGGTGATGAGATACGGGGCAAAAGAGGAACGGCTCGACGCCAAGGTAGTGGGCCAGTGGCAGAAAATGCGCACCGTGGTCGCTGAAAACGAGATGGAGCTTGACCTGGTGAACAATAAAATGAAGGTCTACCAGCGCAAGATAGAACAGTACAAAAAGTCCCATCCGGACGAACTGGACCAGTCCCTCGAAGTCTCCCGCCTCGAACGGTCGCGCAAGGTATACGAGGACACCTATAATATATTGCTTGAACAAGTGGAAGTGGCCAAGATCAAAAAGGCGTCTGAAACCGGCGGGGTCACCGTGGTCGACGCGGTGTATTACCCCACGTCCGCTGTACCGCGCAAGGAGGCCATTTATTATGTCGTGGGAATCATGGTGGCACTCATGCTGGGCTTCGGGTACATCTTCCTGCGCGAGTTCCTTGATACCACGGTCAAATCCAACGACGACCTTGAGGCCTACAACATCCCCATCATAGGCACCATTCCCCACATAGACATCGCAAAGTCCGAAGAGATTGAAATCCGCAGGCGTAGCAGTTCGTCGTCCTCTAAAGAGGCTGTTACCACCTATCCCAAGGAACTCATCAATTTTTATAAGGACGAGTCCATTGTTGCCGAATCGTATCGTTCCCTGCGCACCAATCTTTTTTTTACCAGTCCCGATAACCCCCTGCACACGCTTATTGTCACGAGCTCGGGCCCCCACGAGGGCAAGTCGCTTACCGCAAGCAACCTTTGCCTTGCCTGCGCCCAGATGGGCAAGCGGACCCTGCTTATCGATTCAGACCTGCGCAGGCCCGTGGTGCACCACCTCTTCCAACAGCCGCGGGAAAATGGCTTCACCGACCTTTTCATCGGCAATAGCCTCAAGAGCGTTGTCAGGGAAACAGGACTCGACAATCTTCACGTTATTACCGCAGGCCGTTTCACGCCCAATCCCTCTGAACTCCTTGCCAGCAAGAAGATTGAGAAGCTCATCGGCGAACTGAAGCTGGAATACGACCTGATAGTCTTTGACACGCCGCCGGTCATGGCTGTCACTGACGCGCCCCTACTATCGACCAAAGTAGACGGTACGCTTCTTGTCGTCAAGTCCTATTCCACTGACCGGGTCATTCTTGAACGGGCCATCAATACCATCCAGAACGTGAATGCGAACATCCTGGGGTTTGTCCTCAACGACATCGACCTTTCCCATCGGTACGCGTCGTACGGGTATTACAAATATTACTATCACTACTACCGGTCAAAAAAGGACTAAAAAAGTCCGGGAGCGCCGGCATGTATTTTTTTCTCAAGCGTTGTATGGATATAGGGGGCGGTTTCGCGGGCTGTTGCCTGCTTGCGCTCGTGTTTGTGCCTGTCGCCTTGCTGATCAAATTCACCTCGCGCGGACCGGTCATTTTTTCCCAGGAACGTCTGACCAAGGGCGAACGTGTTTTCAGGTTTTTCAAGTTCCGCACCATGGCCATTGATCGCGAACTTACCGCTAACGAGCGCAACCGGATTAACGAAATGGGCGGGCCCATCTTTAAAAGCCGCCTCGACCCGCGCATCACGGCCGCGGGCAGGCTGCTACGCAAGTTCAGCATCGACGAATTGCCCCAGTTCTGGAACGTGTTTTGGGGAGATATGGCCCTAGTGGGGCCCCGGCCGCCCCTGGTGCATGAGGTCGAATCGTATGAGCCATGGATGCGCCGTCGTCTGACAGTACGCGCTGGTCTTACCGGATTCTGGCAGGTGATGGGTCGCAGCAACATTGATTTTTACCGCATGATGGAACTTGATATCGATTATGTGGACCATCCCTCCATTTTGAGGGACATAAAGATACTGCTCCTCACTGTTCCCGCGGTCCTCTCTTCACGGGGGGCCTGGTAACCGTGCGCATTGGCATGGTGGTATCCGAATACCCGGAGTCTGGTGCAGGGCACGGCGGTCTTGCCACCTATACCTATTCCATGGCCAATGCCCTTTCCGCAACAGGCAACCAGGTGATCATTCTCCAGAAAGAAGGCATGCGGGCCGATACGCTCAATCCGGGCGTTTCTGTGCGCGCGATTGCGCCAATGCCCGAGCCCGGACTGCGTGGCCGGCTTTTGCGCCGTCTGTTGCCTGAAATCGCGTACCAGCGCGGGTATTCATTTGCCGCGCTCACCCAGTTCAACGCTATTTACAAAGAGCATGGACTCGATGTTGTCCAGATCCCCGAATACAACGGCGAGGCAAGCACTTTTACCCGGGTGCCCTATGGTCTGGTCGTGCGTCTCCATTCGCCCACGTTTCTCATCGACCGGCTCAATAAGGTGGCCCCCACACTGCGGCGGCGCGCCTGGTACCGTCTCGAACGCGTTGCGATTGACAATGCCAGGGCCATCACTGCGTCGAGCAACGCCATACGCAGCGAGGTGTGCGCCTATTGGGGCATTGACGAGAAAACAGTGACAGTCATCCGCAACCCCGTGGACATAGCCCATTTTCATCCCGCACCCCGGGAAGAAGCGCAGGGGCCGGTTAGAATCCTGTTTGCGGGCCGTCTGGAGCGGCGCAAAGGGGTCTTTATCATAACCGCGATGGTGAGGGAGCTTTTACGCGCGCACCCGGACGCGCTTTTCACTGTCGCGGGCGGCACTGCCGGAGATGGCGGCATGGACTATGCCGCGCTTATCCGGGAGGCCGCGGGCAATTGCGCTGACCGCGTTGAATTCCTCGGGCCCTTGCCGCGCGCGTCTCTTCCGGCAGTGTATCAAAAGGCGGACATTTTCTTTATTCCTTCGCTGTTCGATAATTCTCCCAATACTCTGTTCGAGGCCATGGCCTCGGGGTGCGCTTGCGTGGGAAGCGACGTGGGCGGCATCAACGAGATGATCGACAATGGGATCAACGGGCTGCTCTTCGACATTACACGGCCAGTGGACGCGCTGGACAAGTTGGGGTTGCTTATCGCCAACAGGGGCCTGCGAAAGACGCTTGCGGCAGCGGCGCGCAGGAAAATGGAGCAGGAGCACGACCCGGATAGTATCGCCGCGCAGACAGTATCTCTCTATCGAACGTTGTCCGCCTGAAGCAGGCAGAAGTCGAATATACGGTATACGTGGTTGCCGATCTGTTCGTAGGTGCTGATAAGCTGGAGTAAGTGCTGGCCTGTTTCGGGCGTGTAGGCTGCCTTGCCAATGGCCTCAATGAGCAGCGCCTTTGTCCGTTCCTCGGCCCGGTTGATGGCGATCTCACGATAGCGTATCTCCGCCTTTGTCAGATATGCCGGGTCGTCGAGGACCGCGCCGAGGTCTTCCATGAAACCGATGATCTTGCCGCTCAGGTCTTTCACCTGTTTTTCTAGTTCACCAGTCAGGGTCACATTGTGCCGGTCAAGGGTCAATACCGACGTGAGGGCCCTGTGCGCCAGCGAACTGATTTTGTAGAGTTCCACGACCGTGTACATGGACTGTTCCAGCTTCAGCACATTAACGCTATATCCGCTTATTTTCATGAGACCTGATATTTTCGCGACCACGGCGCCATGCAGGTCGCCCATGGATGTCAGGAGCGCCTCCATTTCCCTGAGTCCCGCCTCGGGGCCTGCCGAGAGCATCTGTTCAAGGCGATGCAGCAGCCGCTGGTCTATCAGCGACATGTCGCGTATCTTCTCCGCTATTTTTTGCAGCGTGGCCCCCTGGTCCCGCACGCCAACGCTTTCCAGTTCCTTCTCGGTCTTTGATTGTTCGTGCGGATACCATTTCACCGCCAAGCGCTCCAGCAGCCGCAGGAAGGGCAGGGCCGTAAGGGCCGAAAGGAGGTTCAGCGCAAGGAAGGCCACGGAGACGTGAAGGCCGATGAGTGGATAAATGATCTTTTTGTCAGGATCGATCAGGTATGGAGAGCCCGGCACCAGGGCGTCCACCAGGCCGGGCAGAAAAGGAAAGGCCGCCAGCGCGACAACGCTTCCCCAGGTGTTGATCAGAAAATGGCCGCAAGCCGTGCGTTTGCCTGTCACCTCCCCGAAGCGCGCCACGAGGAGCGGGACCAGGGGCACACCGAAATTGACGCCCATAAGCACAGCCACGCATGAGGGAAGATCAAAGAGCCGCGTGGTCTGCGCAATGCCCACCAGAAGCACGGTGGCCGCTCCCGAGCTCTGGAGGGCCATGACCAGCAGCGCACCCGCTATAAAGCACAAGGCGAACCCTGTGGGCGTGGCGGCCGAATACGCGGAAAAGAAATCAATGACCGCAGGATGGCCCTCGAGCGGGGTAAAGCCGTTTTCCAGGATATGCACGCCATAAAACAGGAAGCCCGCGCCAAGCACGAGATCGGGTAAAAACCATTTGTACCGCCTTCCCCGCGAAACAACCGTGAGGGCTGCTCCGGCTGCAATAATGAGAATGGCGTGTTTGGCAATGCCGAACTGGAGGAAAAAGGCGGTAATTGTTGACCCTATGTTGGCGCCCACAAGCACCCAGAGGCACTTGGAAAGTGTTATGATGCCAGCGTCCGCAATGCCCAGCAGCAGCAGGCCCGCGGAAGTGGACGACTGCGAGACCGACGAGAGCAGGGCGCCGGTGAGAAAGGCAAGCCAGGGATTGCGCACCATCACGTCGATGATGCGCCGAATGCGGCGGTCCGTATATTTCCGCAGGCCAGCGGTGAGGGTAAAGACGCCCAGAAGCAGAAAGGCCAAGCCACCGAGCATGAAGCGGATGATTTTGGGCGTATTAAGCGTGATCACGGAAATCAGGAAGGGTTTGCTTTTTTCATCGCGGTTGAACACGCGGATCTTGGTCTGCCCTTCGTTGAGCGTATAGGGCAGCTTGATCACCATGCTGTCGTGGCGCGCAAAAAGCACCTGCGCGGACGCTTTATCCACGGTCACTTGCGCACCTCCGCTGTCTGGGACAAGACCGCTGCCCACTATGGTGACCGTGGCACCGGCATAACATTCCTCGGGATATACCCGTTCAATAACCGGCCGGAGAATCTCCGCTCCGCCACCAAGTGACCACAGGACAAAAAGCGTGGCAAAAACAACAGGAACCATTCGCGAAACGGGCATCAGGTCCCCGCATTTCTGACACATTGGGCGCAGGCCCGGAATTTTGAGAAATCAGACTGAGGAAGATCGCGCAACGCGCCTGAAAGCCATGCGGGCACCACATCGAGGTATTTGATTTCGAGAATGGTGTTTTTTTCATTGCCCAACGCAGGGGGAAGATGCTCTTTGATAAGGGCTTTTTTCTCCGCAAAGAGGTCAATGGGCGGCCGGTGAAAGGTGAGGTCTGAATCAAAGGAGATCCGGAGCGTGCCTTCCTGGTCCTGAAATGCGTCCCGCTGGTAGTTTGCTATAGACGCTGGGGCAATGGTCTGGTCTCCTGTTGTCCGCGCAAGCAGGTCTCTGATTGCCTTGAAAAAATCAACGCACTCCTGACTCTGGTTTTCGGCAATGAAGCGCAGCACATCGTTGCACGCTGTTTTGGGTATTTGTACCCTTTTTTTCGCAGTCACATCGTCTGTGCGGCTTTTTATCTCAAGAAATACATGGGGCGGATATTCGAAGAGCGAGTCAAAATCGCGCGCATGCTCAACCAGTTCAGCGTCGAAATAATAATATTCCTTGGCCCGTATTTTCGCGTTATGTTTCGGATTGTCCTCGTTTTGCCTCAGGAAAAAGAAATCCGGCGTGTCAAAATAGATGGTTGATACCAGAGTGAGCATTTTTCCAGGGGTATGAACATGCCGCGCCAGGTTTTCAGCGACCAGTTTTCTTAAGCGCAATGCGGAGGCGCGGGGCAGAAGGTATTTCAGCTCGTTTCTGTTCCTGGTCAGCTGGTTCACCTGCGTTATCCCCTGTTGGGCAAGCAGGGTGTGGGAAAACTTTGCTGGCACCAAGTGGGCGCGCCGTCCTGGACCCTGCCATACGACTTGTTCGTCACCCGTGCCTCGGGTATGGCGCTGAAATCGATGAGGTCGGCTATGGACGTGTCCGCTGTTCGGTAGAGGCCAATGACCTCGCCCAGGCCCGCGGAGAGGCGGAAGGGCGCATGGTTGGGAAATTCGTTCAAGGAATCATGGTCGCACCAGAGTATGTAAAACCCGCCGGGCTGCAAGACAGTGTCGTCGAGAGCGTATTGCAGAGGATCAAGGGTATCATCAGTGACCCACAGGCCGACCAGGCTCATGGCCGAGTCCCCGGCATTGTAAAATTCGATCCAGTCTGCCGCGTCGCTCTGATCGTCGAGTATTATGGTGTCGGCGCCCAGCTGCCTGTTGCTGGTCATGAATTCATTGATCACGATTTTTCCCGCTTTTCCCTCAGTATCATCGGGCGTAACCGGTATAGCGTCTTTTCCGCCGCAGTGCAGCAGGCAGAGGCATGCCATTGTTGCAAGCAGGAGCGTAAGCAGTGTACGCATTTTATCGAACTCCTTCACTGGGCGCATTGTCCGGTCCGGCAGGTGCGGCATTTTCGCTCTCCACGGTCCTGATTTTGTCCAACACGATCAGGATAACGTATAGAAAGCCCACCACCAGCACTGCGGGTACATACATGCCCACGCCCACGGCCATGCCGATCGCGATAAGAATAAAGATGATGGCTGTGTCCATGGCGCTTTTTACCGATGTCCTGAACCGGATGAAGCTCCCCAACCCAAAGAGGCCAAAGGCCCGCGCCACACTGTTGCCAATGACCAGTATCATGACCGTACCCGCAATGCAGATGAGAATCTGCGCTTTGGCAATGGTCATACGCTTGGGCTTTTTGCGGATCTTGTCCAAGGCAGTGACGTGGAAGGCTATGACAGCGCCGAGTATCGTGGAAACGCACAATTTGAGAATAAAAGCGACCGCGGTCGTTGACTGCGCGGCCTCAGGCAGGGTTTTCAGGAATTCTGGCATAGGGAGCGCTCCTTGTCCTTTTGTCCTCTCGTTCGACAATGCTTTTCAGGAAAAGCCTGTTCTTAAACATCGCTTTTTTCGCCCGCGCAATCCAAGGGTTCTTTTCATAGGTGAAGGCGTTGTAGACAATGCCCATGCTGTCCAAGACAAGACTGGGAAAGTTGCCGAACAACCGCGACCTGATCGCGTCAGCCTCGGGACAGGCCATATGTTTCAGGGAATCGAGCACCTGCGGATAAGCGTCAAGACATTGGTTTCGCAGCGCCCACGATTCCGGATCGTCGCAGAATTTGAGCGACCAGGCCACTGCCTTTGGCGCTTTTTTTATGGACTGTTTCCGTTGGGCGTGCGCCGCCTCTGTTTGCAGGCCGGTCAGGCTCAGCAACACAAAGAGCGCATGCGTGTCCTGAAATTTTTCACGCATGTCCCATGCAAATTCCGTATCGATTCCCGCAAGCGATTGCAGTAGCGCGTCAGCGTATTTTTTCTTTGCGAGCCGCGACCGCAGTCCAGCCGCGGTATCGGTTTGGATACCCGCAAGGGAAATAAGGACTTCTTGCGGATGGTTGTCCAGCCCGCGGAGTCTCAGTTCATGCGCCCAGGACTGGTCAATGCCTTTGAGCGAACGGATGACCAGTTCCGGGGTTTTGTTAAAAAGTTCTTGCCGCAGCTTTTGCGATTCTTTAGTGACTATCAAATTGTGCTGGGCCCAGGCCACATGGCGCGGAAAGGCCTCTTTTAGCCGATGAAAATAGCCAAAGGCCTTTGGATCGACCAAGTTCTTTAAACTATAGAGCAGCATTTCCGGGCTCGTTTTTACCAGGGTCTCCCGCATGGTATAGGCCTGGTCAGATCCAATACCCTGGAGAAAATACCCAATGAGTTGAGGCGATAGCCCTTCGAGGGATTGGTAAAAGGCCTTAGTCACGCTCTTCAGGTTTTTTGCGGGTTCGCGTTCTACGCAAGCCAAATGATACGATGAGCCTTTTGCAGGAGCCGGCCGCTTTTGTAATCCGATTTTTTTCGCGTATTTTTGCCCTATGACGGCCCAAATCCGGGAAAAGGCCTGGTCCAGGGTCAGACAATCGTTGGGAACAATGGTCCAGGTGCGGTGCTTCTCTCTTGCCAGGGAAATGAAACCATTACGCACCCTTTGCCTGAGCTCAATGCCTGCAAGCCCTTTTCTGCCAAAATCATCTGGCGCGGTCTCTTTCAGGTATTTCTGGATTTTTTTTCGCACCTGGCTCGTGGTAATGTCTACATCGCACAGAAAAACCATGTCAGGCTCAATCCCCGAAGTGAGAGGGCGTATCAGACGCTCCATGATTTTACGGTCCAGGCCGCGGCCGTGCACGGAAAGGACCAAGTGACTGTAGAAGCAGCGGTCAGTGATGACAAAGACATCTTTTTTCTTCAAGGGAAGGATTGTTTCCTCGAGCAGCTGGCGTTCGCGGGCAAGATAGAGCAGGGCTTCGGTAAAGTCCCCCATCATTAGATGGTTGGGGTTGCGCGACAGGGTCCGTATTTCCCGCGAAATGGGCGACTGAAGTTCTCCGCCCGAGCGCGTATGATACACGGCAAGGCCTCTGCGCCGCAGCTCTTCTTCGAGCATTTTGGACAGGGCGGTTTTGCCGCTTCCGTCAATGCCTTCAAAATCGATCAGGATCATTCTTCTTCCCCGGCGCTGGTTTTTCCGCCCAAGTCAATGCATGGCTGGAAGAGCACACTCAACATAAAAGAATCGTCCTCTAGCGTCCGCAAAGACGTGGTGTATCCATTGGAGTGGTTCAGCCGTATCTGCAGTTCTTTGTTCACTATAAAATCAATGCCCTGCCGCAATGCCACATCTCTGCTATTATCCGGACGCGATATAAGTTCAATACCCAGGGCAAACCGTACGACATATGGCCCTGCATTCCTGGAAAAGACCTGGTCTGTGACCAGCGCATAGCGCAGGGGATCCACTCCGGACACATAGCGCGCAATACTGTCGCTGCCCCACAAGGCTTCGTAGCGGCCCTTGTACCACGCCACCGGCTCGTGCGTCAGACCCGCATTGTTGAACACTGCCTGGTATTCCTGGCCCGGCACGCGTTCAATGTCGCTGTAGGCTATGGCATATTCAGCAGCAAGGATTTTCAGGGGCTTCCACCTGACCCGTGCTGCCGCAAGTTCGAGCAGGTTATATCCGGAAACCAGGTTTGCCCTGTTGTTGAAAATACCTATGCCATAGGATGTCTTAAACGGCAGTTTGCCATGGACCATGAGACCATCCTGGTAGCCCGCCATTTGGGCGTCCTTGACCATGCCGGATGAGCGGGAACGGTCTACAAAAGCAAGTTTCGCCGGACCGGTGAGCACTTCCATGCCAAAAGGTACTTTAAATCTGCCGATTTTCACTTTAATCTGTTTTTTTAATGTCGCGTCAATAAAACAGGTGTTTAAAAAATAGGGCGTACCCGATTCAGTGAAGTCAACTTTTATCTCAGCGTCGTAGGCAAATCCGGCCGCAGCATTCTCCGTAACCAGCGCGAGCCGCGCCCTTTTAAACCCGAATGCACCGCTGCCGCTGTCTATACCCATGTCAGGGAGCGAACATTCATATATGGGTTGCAGGGTGGCTTCAAGCGATGCAGAAAAGAGGGTCATCGGCAAAACGAGGGCTGCCAGGATAATGACGCGTACGGGAAGTAAACGATTCATGGCTGCGACCCCTTATTTCACGAGAAGCATTTTACGTTCTTTGACGTAATTGCCTGCTGTTATCCGGTAGATATACACACCGCTGGCAATTCCCTTGCCCATGTCGGATCTCCCATCCCAGATGGCAGAATAATAGCCAGGCTTTCTAACCTCATTCACCAGTGTGCGTACCAACTGGCCACGGATGTTATAGATTTCAAGGCGTGTGAAATGGCTATTCTGTAACCCTGTGCGGTGCGGTATATCGTACTTGATGGTAGTCGTAGGATTAAACGGATTCGGCATGTTCGGATATAGAGCGAATACTGTCGGGTACTGCTCAGTGAGGGCCTGCTGTTCTTTGGCACCCTTTGCCATGCCTATGCCATACCCATCTGCCCCAATGTCCCAGTTAACCCTTGTGCCGCCATCTATATCCGCAACAAACATAGAGCTCAGATCTGCACCAGCGTTCTTAGCATAACTGGAAGTTTGAATATGCAGGTTTTCTGAACCTGTTGTGGTACTAACAAATGCCGCCTGGGCCAAAGTCACATTCCCAATGTTCTTTGTCGGGCTGCCAAGGGCAATTATCGAAGCATCTGAGGAAATGTTGTTCGTATCATCAGCCTGTATGGCATTGGCATAATTAACGGCAAAATCAGGGTTGTTCTGGATGCACAGGTTATTGATAAGCACATTGGGACCGCTTTCAAGTCGTATGCCCGCCCCACCGCAGTTATAGACCGTATTATTCACTATTACAGGGGGATCATAGGTCTGTCCACAGCCCGACTCTATACCTCCCTGGCTCATGTTGAAGACGAAATTGTTGTATACACTGTCATGGCGGGTGTTGTATACGACAGTTACACCCTTAGCGCCATCATGAAGGACACAATTCCGTACACATGAATAACTACCGGCTAAATATACTCCATAGGAATTCGTGTTCTTGATCTCAAGGTTGTCTATGGTCGTGTAACTGGTGTAGATGTTCCATGCATCAGCGTTACAGTTAATAGTCACTCCTATGCCTGCAATTCCGGTATGGCGGTTATTGGGCGCTGCGGTAATGGTCAAACGATGCCCGGCATCAGTTGTCCAGTCGCCAATGGTCTTCTTGGTGTATATGCCGGTGCCGTCTTTATAGAGAATGGCGATTTCGCTCTGGTCTGCTGATACAAGATTCCGGTTCTGATTTTCCCAAGCATCAAATGTTGAATACCGGCGTTTAATGTAATAGTCTGTGCCAGCGTAAGATGTTGTGGGATATGTTGTTAGCAATAGAGAGCCATTGGACAACACTGAATCTACCGTGTAACCAGCACTGGAATTTATTACGATGCTGTCGCCTTTTCCTCTATTGCTGGTAAGCCAGGTTGTTCCTGTGCCTGTAACCATGCGGGAACCTAGCGTAACGGTTATGGTCCCTTCCGCATAGTTTGAAGCACTTCCAATGGATACATACCGCATGTTCGCAGATGGGGGTTGTGGTATTTCACCATCTTTGTACTCGTCTGCTCCAATGTCCCATGGAACGGTCCTGACTGAATCGTCTATGTCTTTTTTGAATTTCTGAGACAAATCCAGGCCTGCGTCGCGGGCTATGCTGTTTGGCCCTATATGCAGGTTTGGAGAATTGGTGGAGGGGTTAGCAAAGGCCAATTGGGTAAGGGTTACGTTGGCGAAATTGTCTGATGAGCCGGTAACCTGGGTAATAGAACCGTCGCCGGATATGTTACGAATATCGTCTATACCCAAAGCATTTGACCAGTTTTCTGCAAAGTCCGGGTTGTTACCATAGCAGATATTGTTCACAACTACATTGTTCCCGCTTTCCACTCTGATGCCTGCACTGTCGCAGTTAAATACGGTATTGTTGGCAATAAAGGGGGGATTGTAGGTTTGGCCGCAGTCTGATTTGATGCCTTCGGCTGACATGTTGTAGATAGTGTTATTGTAAAGGCTGTCGTGGTTGTTGTTGTATTCGATATAAGGGCCACGGATACCATCTCTGATAATGCAATTACGGATGGTTGTGTAGTCACCTCCAACATAAATGCCATATCCTCCGGTGTTACGGATATCGAGGTTTTCAATGGTTACGTATGAGGGGTAGAGGTTCCAGGCATTTGCGTTGCAGTTGAGGACAACACCGGAGCCTTGAACGCCATTGTGTTTGTTTCCTGCTGTGATGGTGAGACGATAATCAGCACTGGTGGTCCAGGTACAGCTGCCGTCCCAAGTGCCGATACCTTGGGCAATGTGTTCAGAGCCGTCGTTATACAGAATGGCGACTTCGCTTTCCTGGGCAGAAACCAGGTTACGGCATTGGGAGGCCCAGGCTTGGAAGGTGGGGTATTTTCTTTTAATTACATATGATCCTGAGAATGTTTGCGTAGGGTAAGATGTCAGAACAAGACGTGTCTCTGAGGTTACGGAATCGATTGTATACCCAACCCCGTTGATTATGATGCTATCTCCCCTCCCGCGGTTTCCCGTGAGCCATAAAGTATTAAAACCAAAAATCTCCTTCTTTGCAGAATTGACGGATAATGTGCCCGTTGAGTAATCAACGGCACTTCCTACAGAAACATAATGTGAAGTTGGCCCTTCTTCCTCGATAACATATTGTCCTGGTGGAACATCAATTAAACAGGTAATTTTTCCAGACGGGAAAACTGCTTTCACGTCACAATTGATACTATCCGCAAATTTGAAAGTTGCGTAAGGCTGGTAATATCCAATATTGCCAGACTGACAATTATTGATTGTCGATGCACCTATAATATAATCAGGGTCGCCAAGATGCCCGCTTTGGTATGCATATACCTTCCCGCCTATTCCACCAACATTACTATAGCCAGCACCATAAGCGTCATATTTACCTCGAAGGGCAATTTTGAAAATTGCAGTTCCAGGCCATTCGTTTTTCAATATTTTGTTTCCATGTTGTGCGCTAAAATCACATTTAAACACATCCATTCTATCATGACCATCATTTTCATAGTCCAGTCCTATCGCGATACCAGATGCCTGGCCCCACCCAGTAGACATAAACGTATACAGATCATATTGTATATTAGTTGCTGTTGATTTATTTTGATATATTAAATCAACACCTTTTGATGTGGTAAAATAAATATCCGGAAGATTATTATTGTCATCATCTAAATTAAAAAACTTACATCCCATTATCATACCACACGTTGAAAGTTCTTCAAGGCCAAACATCGGTAAAAATGTTTCTGTAATGCTGCTATAGTCCCAAATCATATTCCACGCCAACAACTCCATTTGCCCATCATTATCAACATCGGCCATGTCAAAATCATATGCAAACACCCCGTTGACATTGACCCACGTGTCTACACATACCCCTTGATTTTTAAAATGGTACTTGCCATCCACCACATCCTTTATTAATCGTAATACTCTTTTGCCACCAGCTGCATCGTCCGTGATAATCCATATTTCAAGCCCATTCCCGATAACATTTTCAATCCTAAGCGCATATGCTACGAAGTTATCAGCAATTACAGAACTGGTTATATCGGTAAACTGGTCACTTCCATTATATGAGTAAACACGCAAGCGGCCAACTGACCCACCAACCCCGTCATCATTTGCATTAGCTAAAATCAGTTCGCATCTCCCGTTTCCGTTAATATCTGCCCATGCGGCAGCCCTTGTATCTGAACCCCCAATAGAAAATGGAGGGTCTTGATACCCATTTACAGAATTAACTAATTCAAGCTTCGTTCCATTTAAGTTTTTATAAAGTTGGTCAGGTGCAGCTGGACATCCTTCAGAACAATGTGCGCTAAAATCATTGCACAACAATAGGTCGTCGTACCCATTTCCATCATAATCAAAAACCAATATGTTTTTAGTGTTATACACATTGTTTAAATCATCAAACACAGCATCGGTTTGCGGAGTTAATAAATTATTAGCGCTTACTTTTGTAAAAGCACCATTACTTAAAGAATAAAGTCTATTCAATCCTTTTGATTCTGTGGTCGTTCTAAGCTTATTAATCAATATCATATTCTTCGTAGGTTTAATCGGCCCTTGGTCGACAAAATTACAAAATACAGCTGAAGAACTATAATATTTATCATTCTGTATTCCCGCATTATTTGTTTTATCCACGAATACTGTCTGATCTGGTGGTATCTTCTCAATTATTTGAGGTGTAAATTCTGGTAATAAAGAAGCTGCAACCGTTAACGAAGGACAAATCGTATAAATTGAATTATTTTCTCTTCTAAAAACATAAGCATCTGACAATAATTGAGAGTTTTCAATAGTTATACTACCCACATCCCCATTAATCGCTAAAGAATGACCATTCAGATCAAGACTGGCTCCAGATTGTAAGCAAACATTTACAGCATTTCTCAAATAAACATCATTAGCTAATATGTTATCCTCATACATATACAAATAATTTGCTTTTGTACTGCTATTGATTTGTGACACTGCATTTTCAAGAGTAGAGAAAAGGCCGTATGTATTGTCACACTGAATACCTTCTGCAGTATTCGAGGATGTTGTTAAAGCTTTAACACCTGTGATTTGTGCATTATCTGTTCCACCAAAAGCTTCCTTTAAATTATCATATCCTGTTATATACAAATCGCGGGCCTCATATCGGCCTCCTGGGCTATAACTTATGGAACTTACTTCCGCTTCCATCTTGATATCATACCCATTTAAGTCAATTGTTACATCATTAGAAATAACAAAATTATTCGGAAAAATTACTCCGTTTGAAGAAATTAAATCGGAAGGAAGTGAATAAGTACCAGGCATAAGAATAATATCTTCTGTCTTAGTCTTAGTTTCACCAAATGCATCTATATAAGGTTCGCCACTATTAAAATAACCATATTGAAAAGCCGTTTGTATGTCATCAAAATAATTCAGATAGGTGCTGGTATTATCATAACGTATTACAGGTTTAATGTCAAGACTAACAATGTAAGGTGTCATTGAACCACTTGAATAAAATTTCTGACGTGAATTCATGCCTCCCAATAAATTTGCTTCACAATAGAGATAATAATCCCATGCTTCTTTAATGGTAATTACAAAATCATCATTGTTCATAATATTATCACAAACAGGCCCATCTAATGTGGCGTTGGGAAAAACTAGAGTATAGTTATAATCGGATACGAAGTGTTTTTCTCCAGGTGGCGAAAAATGTCCCCTAATCGAACTAAAAAAGTAATATGGTAATGAAACATGGCCCATATCATATCTATAATAACCAACATCTGCGGTTGGGGCTAGTGACATCGCAATAACATTATCTTTTCCTTGTAGTGCGTCTACAAAACCACCCCCATAACACATTCCAAACAAACACACTATAGTCCCACAAGTTATTTCATCAATATCATCTCTAAAATTTAATTGACTATAATTACCCGTATTCATACCGTTCCAGGTATTTAAGTAAGACACTCCATCATCACGATCCCCATGATCACCAAGATATATTAAAAGTAGGTCTTCAAGCTGGACATTGTTTTTTAAATATATCATCTGATTTCTTATTTCTTCAACAGTGGCTCCACAAGTTAATTCATTCACTCCATCTTCATTAAAATCAGGATCGGTGCTTATATAATTACTTGATATAATATCCTGCTGATCATTCGTCGTAACAACTAACCGCTGGTCGTCTTGTGTATTATAACCATCGCTTTCGCAAACTATTATATGTTCCCTATCAAATCCCTTGCCTAAAAGAGTCGAATAGATTAATGTGATATCTCTATGAAAATGACACGTATTATTTTCTTTGTCGTATCCTCCGTTTACCAATAATGCCCATTTAGTTGAATATGCAAGATTGAATAATAGAACCACTATTATGACTATTTTCATTGTGACTCCTTATTTACTTTTAATTAACAGCATTGAATCTATACTATACTCCAGAGGCAAATCACCGAGCACAATACTAGTATCATGCAATGTTAGCGTGTCAACAAAAACGTATTTGAAGTTATGAAACATCATTGCGTTTGAGTACAAATTAATTAAATAAAAATAATACGCTCCATCCTTATTAAATATTACTTGATGCTTATACTTACCATTTATCGAATGATTAACAATAGATGGGTTTTTATATATTTTATATTTAGAGGTACTGTCTGCCATAGCATTAATCACCATGCTATCCGTTGGAGTAAGCGCGGCTACCGAAACAGTTAACCATAACATTATCAGACATAAAACATACATAACGCTCTCCTTGATAAATGATCTTGTCTCATTGATTTTATTTTATCATCAGGCATCGCTCCGCATTCACTGTATATTGGTCATTTTTTAATACAATTAAATATAGGCCTGATGTTTGATTTTGGCCAGTCCACGTTGCAAAGTAACTGCCATTATTCATATTCGCATTGACAAGCACCTCTATTAGTCGCCCTTGGCAATCATATATTGATAAGTTTACTTTCGTTCTGTGAGGTGATTTATATTGAACAGACCCATTATTTATTATGTAATTTATCTGAGTAGTTCCATTAAATGGATTAGGGCGTATATTTAAATTAAGAGATATTTGTCTTTGAGGGATGTTTTCGTTTGCAACGTACTTCGAAACGTCAAATATTAAAAGATTGTGGTCCGTAATAAAAGCATTCTGCCCCTGTATGTCAATATAATTAAAATTGGCATCCAAATTAACAAGAAAACTATCTACTATTATTGGTGAAAGTGGGTTTGCGGCATTAATAACATAGAAACCTTTATCTCGAACTGTTGCAAAAATGTAATTATTGACTATTTTAATATTGCTTACATAACCACCAATACGGCAGGTGCTTACAATTGTGGGCGCTGCACTATTTTCTATGTTGGCTATTTGAATACCACTATCTCCATTGGCTAAATATGCATAATTACCATTTACCTCTATTTTTATCGGAGCTACAGTTGTAGTGCATAAACTACTAAGTGTTGAAGAAGTCGGCGTTTTCACATTAATTATAGCAAAGCCACTAGTAAATAAATTTTGTATATAATGCGAAATGAATGCATTGGTGTCATTTTGTATAAAAACATCATGAGCCTGGAGCCCAAACATATTATATGTTCCTGTTATAATGGGGTTGGCGGGATCACTTATATCAACTATTGTTAATCCACTATCGCCTGTCATATATAAATACTTTCCTGATATCTCCATCCCTCTTATCCAGGTGAAAGAACTTGATAATTGCCCACTCAATTCTGGAAACAGTGGATTTGAAATATTGATTATTCGTAATGCACTAATTTGCTCATTGTATGCTAAATAGGCATAGTTATTAGATATCGCCAAACCATCTGCCACGCGGTGATTTAAGGGTGGACAATAACATGTATACGCAGACACAGATGATGGCGCAGATGGATCACTTATATCGATAATGTTCAAACAAATACTGTCATTTTGTGTCACATAGGCATAATTACCAACCACTTTAACATTAATCATAATTCCACCGGAAGAATAACTACCTACAAGAGTAATTGTATAACCTAAATGAAACATTACAAATAATAGGATTCCAATAAATAGTTTGTATTTAACCATAAATTTTCAATTACCTCCATCTTTAATATCATTTAGAAAATGGCCGTATTGCCAAAATACCGTTTAATCGATTAACTATAATTATAGTTCCTATCCTCAACTATGTCAAGTTCTTTATTATAGTGTAATCGCCGGCGAATTGCCTCACAAATAATGTAACCGAAGCCAGGGGGTGCTAAAAAGTCTTTCGATACGTTGCCTCATAATGTATGTAACCCAAGGAAAGGGGACATATATCTATGGGAAACGCCGCCAAAAGGGAATATTTACGCAGTATTTTCGAACGCTACCGAAAAGGAGGGCGCAAAGAGAAAAATGGTCTTTCTCTCTTTATAGTAACATAAATTAGGGTCGTTTCTCACGCTATAATTTCTTTCGTGCGAATCATTTATTCAGCCAGTTCTCCCTTGGATTTCCTTATATTCTTGTAAGAAGAAGCGGGATGGGGAAAGACATTTTCCGTGGATTCCCCCGTCCCGCAACAACCTTCACAATCCTTTTCAATGTTCTCACTTATCTTTACCACAATTGCGCAAATCAGCAATACTTCAATGCATGCGACCCCTGATACCCCGGAAGAGTTAATACGCCTTTATTCCCTATCTCTCACGTATCACTGCTGACTTCGCCTATAAAATAGAGGTTCGTCCTCTTATAGCGCCCTTTCAGGCTATCCGCCTCAGGCGGATCGGGCCGCTTTATCATAGTCCATTTCTGGTCTATGACAGGCCTCGTGCTAATCGGCTGATAGGTTTTGCCGATACCGGAACTTACATCCGGTTATATCCAAAGAGCTTTAATCCGGACACTTATTTCAGCAGGGTCATCTGTTTTACCAGGGTTGTGTTTCCGATTTTTGCCCTGACAATATAAATTCCCGAAGGCATGCCGGATGCGTCCCAGACGAATGAATTACGAATTACGAATTGCGAATTACGGTTGTTTTGTGTCACATCACAAACCATTTCCCCTTTTATACTATATATTTTTACATTCGTAATTCGTAATTTTGAATTCGTAATTGTAATTGTTGTCGTCGGATTAAACGGGTTGGGATACACCTCGAGCATATCGCGCGAGGCCACACCGGGAACGTCATCGACTTTGTCCACCCCTTTGTCCGAACCAATGACCGAGAAGATCATGTCAAAGACCGCGTCGCTGCTCGATAGGCTGGAGTTGTGCAGTTCGACAGCGAGGATGTTCTCTCCCTGGACAAGAAGATGGTTTGTGTCAGGCACGTAAAAGAGCGTGTAGGTATCGTTTTCACGTGAGATAAGCGAAGGAGAATCATTTCCAGCCGTGGGAGAGAGGTTGTCGCGCAGCACTTCCCCGCCGTTCAGATAGACCGCAATGCCGTCATCGTACCTGATGTCGAACCGCAGCCAATCGACCAGTGACGCTGAATCGGGGAAAGTAAATTTTTTCCTGAAATATAGGGTGTAGCCCGATGAGTTCAGGGTATTGGTGGTGTTGACGGACCATTCGCCAAAACCCAAAGGCGCTGTTCCCGTGTTCCACGATACGTCAAACGCCGGGTCGGTTTTCCATGTTACGGCAAGCGGCTGGTGCGCGTCGTTGTATTTCCAGCTCTGGTTCCGCAGCACAAGTTCCCAGGCCATGTCTTTGTTGCGGTTTATCTTGGTCAGCATCCGGTTGAGCCAGATGGGTCCAACCACCTTGCGCGTCGCAAGAAAAGTGTCTGTGAGCATAAAGGTGGTGTCAAGGTCCCGCAGCACAGCCGCCTGGTCGCCGGGTTTCCAGCGGTCTATCTCGTAGGACGCAAAGGGCAGGAATTCAGCCTTGTTTTTCGTCAGCACAGCCTTGATTGAGTCAATCTGCAAGGCGCCGTAGTGAACCGCCTGCTTCCAGGCATAGTAGAAATGGTTCTGAAAGGGTTCGTATGAAAGAAGTGAGTTGAAAAGACCCCTGATGAGGTTGGCCTGGATGCCTGCTTCGGTCGTGAAGCTGGCCGGTGGATTGATTCTGTTCTGCCAGACGGGTATGCCGCCTACAACAGTGGGCTGGACGTTCAGTATCGAGGTCATATAGGCATCGTCGATGCGCCAGTATTCCGAGACCGGCGGCCATTCCCACCAGGTTTGTCCCAGGGTATATTCGCCATCCCAGGGCAAAAAGCGGAATTTTCCGCCGGTTACGCCCAGTGTGTCGCGCTCGCGCGCCACTACCCAGTTGTTGTTGGGCCAGTCCCAGTTCTGGAGAAAGATGTTGAGCGTCATGTATTTGCAGAAGAGGCTGATGTCAAGAAGGTTGGAGAGCGAGGCATAGTCGTTTGCGGTCAGCTGTTTGTTGGTATAGGTGATCAACTGGTTGAGGGCGGTCATGTCTCCGGAAACGATTTCACCCTGGTTGTTGATGTCCCACGCCGGATAGTTGTAGTGGTCGGAAAAGAATTCTTCGTCCATTCTCTCGGCAATATTGTATACGCCCCAGAGCGTGGTGTTCAGATAGAGAAGCGCAAAACGGCTGTGCGCGCTCAATTCGCCCATGTTCCGGTACAACTCGCGCTCTACCGCGTCCCTGATGTATATTGACCGCCGGTTTCGTTCCTCCATGAGCGCGTCAAAGGGCGGATACGACCAGGCATCCGAAAACCCCGCTTTGAGAACCAGTTTGTCGAATTTTGCCAATGTCATGTCCGGAAAGACCTGATAGCGCAGTTTTGTTGACCCATAGTCTTCGCGGAAATAGAGACGGAATGATTTTTTCGGGGATTTCCAGCGCGATGCGCCGCCGTGGATACGGACCCCGGCGTTTTCGGAAAAACCCACGGTATTGCCCGGCTCAAAGAGCGTGACATTGCACGCCCGTTCCCACGCGGAACCGTGCAGCATGGAATTGTTGATTGTGGAATCGTTGGCGGCATCGCCGTAGAGGAGGCAGTAGATACCGGAATCGGGGTCCCACAAATTTCCCGAATCAGTGACAAGCGAAATAATCGGGATGTCCGTGGGAAACCCGTAGAGATAGTTTTTAGTCACTATCCGCGAGTGCACCGTGTTCCAGAATACAGCGGCCCGGATTACGGTCGTGCTGTTGATGGGAATAGCGCCGGTATAGGTTGTTGACGACATTGTGGGGTTCGAGTAATTGGTCGTGTATTTTATGACTCCTGATGGGCAGTCTGTTGTAATAGTCACGGAAATTGCGCTGGTCTTAATGCCCTGTTCCTCGGAAAAGAACACGGCATAGGTCGTATCATAGCTTAAGACCTGACTTTGTGCAGCATTGGCGAAAAGTACGAACGCTGTAAAGCAAAATACGTACAGTAGGATGTTTTTTTTCAAGGACCACCTTGCTTTTTTTGTTTGTATGAGGATGCCGCTACTAGACACGGGTATAATGCGAGGAACGGCAGTCGCATAGCCTGCAGATGATTGCATTTCTGATCCCTTCCCCACCCATGTCCCAGGTTTTTTGAAACCTGTGATAAAAAAATAACCGTTCAAGCGGGACAATACAAGATAATAAGCGGAGGATTTTTTGGATGGTTCAGGTCGTGCCTGGCTTTGACCTGCCCTGGTCCAGTAGATGAAGCAGCGCAAGAAAGGGGTGTCTCAAAAGCATCCTTGGCCCTGCGTAGCGCATGACTGCGCGAACGCTCTCGCGCATCTCCGGTGAGAAGCAGTGGACCCTGCACTTGGAACAGGCTGGTTTGTTTTCTCCAAAGGGGCATTTCTCAATCTGTTTCAGGGCATAGTCTTGAAGCAAAGCGCAGTCCGGGCAAAAGGCATGGCGCTGGTTGTGATTGTCCTGGCAATACAGGCTGACCATTGCCCGTATTGTTTTTGCCTCTCGTCTTTTCCTTGGAGACAATGCAATATTCAATATTTGTTTGCGCCCATGGTAATGCCGGAAATTATGAATTTCTGTAAAAACAGGTAGAGCACAATGATTGGAAAGATGGCCATGATGGAGACCGCGACGATATTGCCAATGGCAATGCCTGACTGCTGCTGGAACATGGAGACGCCGAGCGTGATAGTGTACATGTCCTGGTTGAGGAGCACCAGATACGGCCAGAGAAAATCGTTCCATGTCCCTAGTGCAATGAGTACCGTCAGCGTGGCCAGCACGGGTTTGCAGAGGGGCATGATAATAGTGAAAAATATGCGGAATTCCGAGGCGCCGTCCATTCGCGCTGATTCGAGCAGGCTGTCGGGCAGGGTCTTCATATATTGGGTGCAGAGAAAGACGCCGTATGCGCTCTGCATGGACGGCAAAATGAGCGCCCAGTAGGTGTTGACCAGGCCGATTTTGTTCATCATGAGATAGAGCGGAATCATGTAAAGTTGAAAGGGGATCATCATGGTGGCCAGGAAGACAAGGAATATCTTGTTTTTCCCCGTAAACTTTCCTTTACCAAAGGCGTATCCTGCCATGCAGCAGGTGGAAACCTGGAGCGCTATGATCGCAATGGTCACGCAGACCGTGTTGAGATAATACCTGAAAATCGGGATATTGGCGGCCGCGTTTAGGTAGTTGAACACGCCGAAACGTTCTATGTTGAACCAGAGCGAGGGCGGCATGGGAAGCCCTGCCTGGTTTATACCGTTGTCAAAGCTCGAAATGATCATCCACCAGAACGGACAGCAGACAAGCGCGGCGCCACCGAGCAGGATGATGACCCTGGCAGGGGAAAGCGCGTGTTTAGCGACTACGGATTTGAAGTGCGTCAATTTTTTTGCTCCTTGTGCAGCATGAACCGGTAATTGACCAGCGTTATGGCCAGTATTATGAAAAAGAGCACATATGCCGCTGCCGATGCGGTACCGAAACGGAAGGTGCCGAACGCCTGCTCGAAGATGAACGCGACCACTGTCTGAATGGAACGGGCTGGCGAACCAGCGGCGCCACCGAGAGTGTAGACGTCCTCGAACCGCTTGAGCGCGCCAATGCACCCTGTCATGAACAGGAAGACAAACGTGGGCCGCATGTTCGGCAGCGTGATGTGCCACCACTTCTGCAAGGGGCCAGCGCCGTCAATGGCCGCTGCCTCGTACATGGAGTCTGGAATGGTCTGCAGGCCGGCAAGGCAGATCAGGATGGTATAGCCTGCGCCATGCCATAACGCAAAAAAAACCACCACGAATTTGGCTGTTGCAGGATCATTGAGCCAGAGCAGCTTTGATGTGTCAACGCCCAACACGTGAAGATAATAGTTGATTGGTCCGCAATTGGGGTCGAACAGGTATTTGAATACGATGGACGCGGCAATGACCGAGGTGACCATGGGCATGAAATAGAGGATTTTGAAGGCCGCGGTTGCCTTGCGCTGGCTGTTGATGAGCGAGGCGAGGATAAAACCGATGGGAATGCCTAGTGTCAAGTTGAGAATGCCGATGTATAGTGTGTTGTACAGGGAATTCCCAAAGACCGGGCTGGACATGACTTCCTTGAAATTGTCGAGTCCGGCGAACGCTTCCAGAAAGCCGTTGGACTTGAAAAAACTGAGCCGGAACGATTCGGCAAGGGGATAGGCGAGGAAGAGCGCGAACGCGGTGAAACCCGGAAGCAGGAACATGTACCAGACCCAGTATTTCCTGATGTCTTTCCGGTAGATGATGATGACCGCGGCAACGAAGAGGAACATGACGATAAAGAGCGGAAACCCGAACCGCCTCATGGCAAAGGGTCTCATGCGCGCAAGCGGTATCTTTTTATCCCCTTGCAGCCATGTATCGGTCTGCGCTTGTACGGCCTGCATGCATTCAGCCGCAATGACGCGCACCTGCGCTGTGTCGTATACGCACGCATTGGCCCTGCTGACCGCCTTTTCAACCTCGCTCTGTATAATGAAACGCGGTGGCGCCCCCATCCACGGATATCGCGGGGCAGAGGTCTCCATCTGGCCGATAATAGTGTTGGAAAGGTCCCCAATTTGGTTTTCGGGCCAGTTTTTACTTGCGCGTATGACAGGAACACCGTTGTAGTTTTGCAAACACCACTTCTGCGCCCATTCGTCCTGTGACAGCCATTTCATAAAGCGCCAGGCCTCTGCTTTGTGCTTGCTTGAACGGGCCAGGGACAACGTGCTTCCGCCAAAGAGACCGCCCTTTCCCTGCATGTCCTTAAACGTCTGGCTGTATCCGAACCGCAGGCGCCCGTTTTCGAAGAATACCCCTTTCCTGTAAGGAAGATCGTAGATGACATTGGACCCCTGGTCCAACCTGATCGCGATATTATTGTTTGGGGTCTCCCAGACCATTGCTGCTTCAGCCCCGGTCAGGAACGATTTGGGCGCATATTTGCTGATATTGATCACCCACTGCATGGCCCGTACGTTCTCCGGGGTGTTCCACTGGTAGACATGTTCGCCATCGGCGCCGCTATGGCCCCATGATCCGCCGAAACCCTCGATGGCGTTCATGGTGACGAACACATTGTATTTGCCGTCAAAGAAGATCCCGTAGTTCATGTGGCCTGTTTTGGGATTTTTCCCGGTCATACGGCCGGCTTTTTCCATGATCTCAGCGGGTGTGGGATTCTCAGAAAGATACTCGACCCCCCAGTCGTCGAATATTTTTTTATCGTATCCGATCAGCCGGCTCCCGGAAATGTACGGTATACCGTAGGGGACGAATTGTTTTCGCGCGGGAATCCATGTGAACCATCCCTCGTAGATCCCGGCAAGGTATTGAGAGGTGTCGAACGAGGCGTCATTCGATATCCGCGGGCCAAGGTCATCGATCACCTCCTGCCGGGCGAATTCATCGGAAATGGGCATTTCCAGCACATCAACGCCTTCGCTCAGGAGCAGCGCACGCGTCTTTGAGATATATCCTTGCGAACTGCTTCCCCACTGCGCGGGCAGGATCTCAATTTTAATGTCTGGGTTTTGGCGCTCGAATTCCGCAAAAAGCCCAAAGACGCTTTTGTAAGGCCTGCCGGTCATGGGCGATGCGCCATCGTACAGAGGTGTGCCGATGAGCATGACTTTGATCGTTGTTTGCGGCGCCGCCATGAGGCACGCACAAATCAGAAGGACAAAAGAAATAAGCGGTTTCATTATAATCAAAATCCTCTCATACCAAGCCAATTTGTAAAAAATAACTCTTCCGGATCGCGAAAACAAGAAAACAAGATTGTCCGCAAAGAATGTCCATGGCGGCAATTATCAGGTTGGTTTCCCGGCTTGGAAGAGTTATTTTCTTTCATAACGGACGGCCATTATGAACCAGCATATCGCTATTCCAGGCACGGCCATTGCCTTGTTCCTCGCATGCGCAATGGCCCTTGTCCTTACCAAACAGCACATTGATATGATTGACGCGCCTTTTTATCAGGAGCAGCGGGTCCTGCATGATCAGGTCGTGTCGCATACCGCGTCTTCCCCCTATCAATACCGGGTCCTCCAGCCTGCGTTTGTCCAGGGTCTGCTCCATATGGCGCCCGTTTCATCGGCAAAGGCCCGGAAACGGATTTTTATGGCCGGGTATGCCGCAATCCGCTGGATCTCGATTGTTGCCCTGCTTTTTTTTACCTACCGTGCGCTCGCGACTTCTTTCTCCCCGGGCATATCGCTCGCTGGCTGCCTTTTCATCGTCTTTTTTCTTCCATTTACCTACCGGTATTATTATTTCCAGCCAACTTCGATACTGGAGCTTGCCTGTTTTGGCATTGCCCTCTATGCGGCCATGACCCGGCGTCCGGGCATTCTGGTCCCGCTGGCGCTTGCGGGAACATTGAACCGCGAAACCATGGTCTTCATCCCCTTGGTATATTTTTTGTATTGGATGCCGGATCTGAAGCGGATTGAATGGGCGCATATGGGCGCGGCGGTCTTATGCTGGGCAGCGGTCTTTTTCGGTCTCCGCCTGCTCTGGCCTGCGTCCGCAGGCCTGTTGGATATCCGGCAGTATGTCCTGGCGAACACACAAGTAATGCGCCAGCAGATCGATGTGGCGCTCATATTCGCGCCGTTTCTCGCGGTTTTTCTGGGCAAGGCGCTGCCCACGCGTTTCTTTCGCTTAGCGCTTTTTTTCCTGCCCTGGACAGCGTTGCACTTTTTCACCTCGCAGTGGTGGGAGGTCAGGTATTATTTGCCCGCGCTTGTCTGTGCGCTGCCCGCACTCGCCTGCCGGTTCGAAAACAACCTCATGAAATTTCGCTGAATACCGCGTTGAGGGTTTCCAATACCCTTGTTGCCTGTTCCTCTGAAATGATAAGCGGCGGTTGAAGACGAAGGACATTGGCAAAGACCCCGCCAAGGCCAACAAGAACGCCGTGTTCCCTGCACAGTACCCGGGCTTTTTTTGCCTTGTCGGCCGCGGGAGTTTTTTCCGTATTGCTGATAAGTTCAATTCCCATCATAAGGCCTTTTCCGCGTACATCTCCTATAAGAGGGTATTTTTCTTTGAGCGCATGCAGTCCCTTCATTAACTGTTCACCCCGCTGAAACGCGGCATCAGGCAGTTTTTCTGAGAGCATAACCTCAATGTTCGCCAGGGCAGCTGCGCATGAAACAGGATTGCCGCCAAAGGTCGATAAATGATCGCCCGGGGTGAATGCCTGCGCTATCGCATCTTTTACAATGAAGGCGCTTAAAGGAAAACCGTCCGCAATTCCTTTTGCCATGCACATGATGTCCGGCTCAACGTCATACTGTTCTATGGCGAACATGGTGCCAGTCCTGCCAAAACCGGTCTGCACCTCGTCGCAAATGAACACGCCACCGTCTTTTTTTATGATATCAACGGCTATTGTGTAATATTCCCGGGGAGGGACGATAATGCCGCCTTCGCCCAGCACAGGCTCTGCCACAAACGCGGCAACATCGCCGGCTGTCTGGTATTTCAAAACATCATCAAGATAGTGGGCGCATGCGCACCCGCATGCAGGATACGTGAGCCTGAAGGGACAGCGGTAGCAATAGGGCGCTGGCGCAAAGGCGATGCCCGAAAGATAGGGGCCTGCGCCTTTTTTTCTGCCTCTGTTGCCGGTAATGGACAGCGTACCCGCAGTCCTCCCATGAAACGACATGCTCAGGGCGACAAGCTCCTTCCGCTTCGTGTGCTGTTTTGCGATGCGCATTGCCCCTTCAATGGCCTCAGCGCCGCTGCACGAGAAGAAACTTTTTGTCAGGTCTCCGGGTGAAATTTCAGAAAGTTGTTTGGCCAGCTCAGCGGTGCGGGGGCTGTAATACACGTACGAGCAGCAATGGACCAGCTGCTCCATCTGTTTTTTCGCGGCCGCAATCACCTTGGGGTGGCCGTGGCCCGCGTTGCACACGGCAATGCCGCTGAAGCAGTCGATGTATTCCTTGCCGTCGGCCCCGGTCATGACGCAGCCAAAGGCCTTTTCCGCGATGACCGGTTCAAACCCGGCCACCATGGAGGTTATAAGATATTTTTCATACAGTTTTTGCGTGTCCATGATGTTTCCTTTCGAGTGTTATTTGCCCCAGATGCTTCCAGTGCCGCCGCTGCCAGGCCACCGGTCGATAACGGTCTTTTTCTTGGTATAGAATTCCACTCCATCGGGGCCGTGCGCCCTAAGATCGCCGAAAAAGCTGTTTTTATGGCCTCCGAACGAGAAAAAAGCCATGGGCGCGGGTACACCTGTGTTAATGCCAAGCATGCCGCACTGAATGACGCTTCTGAATCGCCGCGCAGCGCCTCCCGAAGAGGTAAAAATTGACGCCCCATTGCCATAGGCGCTGCCATTGGCTATTGCCAGCGCTGCGTCCAGATTGGGAGCGAACATGGCGCATAGCACTGGCCCGAAAATTTCTTCCTGCGCGATACGCATGGAAGGCGCCACATTGCTGAAAATAGTAGGACCTATGAAGAAGCCATTGGGCAATCCCGCGGCCTTTTGACCCCGGCCGTCGAGCAGCAGGCGGGCGCCTTCCTGCTCTCCGATGGCAATATAGTGTTCCACGCGCGCCTTGTGTTCCGCTGATATGACCGGTCCCATATCAGAGTGCTGGTCAAGCCCGTTTCCCAGCGTGAGGTCCTTTGCCGCTGCCGCCACATCGCTGAGCATGCGCTGCGCATCACCGACAAATAACGCGATGCTCGAAGCCATGCACCGTTCACCCGCGCACCCGAAACTTGAACTGATGATGGCCTTCACTGTTTCCTTTGGGTCAGCGTCAGGCATGACAATGATATAATTCTTGGCCCCGCCCAGTGATTGCACGCGTTTGCCCGCAACGCCTGCTCTTTCCCATACGTTTTTTGCCGCTGGTGTTGATCCGACAAAAGAGATTGCGCGGACGTCAGGATTGTCTATGAGCGCCTCAAAGGTCTCACGGCCGCCGTGGACAACATTGAGCACGCCCGGAGGGATGCCCGCTTCAAGCGCTATTTCCACGAGATATGCGGCTGACAGGGGGCATTTTTCCGATGGCTTGAGGACAAAGGTGTTGCCGCAGGCAATGGCCACGGGAAACATCCACAGGGGTATCATGACCGGGAAATTGAACGGACACGCGCCCGCGACCACGCCCAGAGGTTCGCGGTATATGTAGCCATCCACGTTTGCCGCGATGTCTTCGATGAAATCCCCCTTCATAAGCGATGGCATGCCCGCGGCGAATTCGACCACCTCGATTCCTCTCCGCAATTCACCCTCAGCCTCGGACAACAATTTGCCGTTTTCCCGCACGATCATTTCAGCGATTTGCCCGCTTCTCTGTTCGAGCAGCTCCTTGTAGTGGAACAGGATCCGGCACCGTTTTACCACCGGGGTGTCTTTCCATGCGACAAAGGCCTCGCGGGCAGCGGTGACCGCATCAGCGGTATCGCTGGCAGAGGAGCTGGCAAACTCAGCCAGAATTGTTTTTCCATCAGCGGGATTCACTACCGTGTATCGTGTAGCGCCGTTCTGGGGCTGCTTGTTTCCGCGGACGATATTATTCAGTTGTTCGGCCATGACAGTCTCCTGTTGTAAGTGTGGATATTATGAAAGCATGTGCGGCAGTGCGCCTTCGGCGAGCGTCAGTGTTTGTCCAATACCAAGGGCCGCGGCCTTCCTGAGCACGCCGGCCGCCATGGCGATATCGTGGATGGCCATGCCATAATTAAAGTTCACGATGAGTTCGGAGGAACTTTCGCGCCCGGGTTTTTTGCCAAGGACTATGTCGCTGAGTTCGGCGTAGAGCGGAGGAAGCGGATGGTAGTACCCGCCGGGCAGACCCATGTTGGTATTAAACTGCTGCCAGTCGTCCACAATGAATTTTTTTGCATGATGCAGAAGCCCTGGTTCCCATCCTTTGCTGTGGACCGGAAGCACAAGCGCGCCGGTCTTTACCCACGCCTCCTTGAAAATGGGTTTGTCCAGTACGCCGGTCGCGGTGACAACAACGTCGGCGTCCCGTATGGCCTGTTCCGCCGAACCGCAGATTTCAATGGTAAAAGGAAACGCGTTGCTATAATCATCCTTGAATTTTTTCAGGATGTTCTCGTTACGGTCGAAGATTTTGACCACTTTTAAACGGGTGAGCACTTCTTTGATAAAGAGAAGGTTGTACCGTCCCTGAATGCCGGCCCCGGCAATACCGAGCGTTTCGGCGTTTTTGTCAGCAAGATGTTTTGCCGAGATCGCCGATACCGCGGCAGTGCGCAAAGCCGTAATATAGGCCGCATCCATGACCGCGATGGGAAACCCCGTGTCCGCGTCGTTCAGGACAATAATGCCTGTTGCCGCGGGAAGGCCCTTTTCGGGATTTGATGAAAAGACGCTTATCCATTTCATACCCGTGGCTTTTGTCCGGGTAAAATAGGCCGGCATGGCATGGATGAATGCGTCGGTATGCGGGTGAACGCCCGGCTTGGGGGGGTTCTCAATGTTTTTTAGGCCGTGCTCTTTTAGCACCTCCTCGATTATCGCTATGGTTTCTTTAAGAGATAGTCCTGTTTTTATTATATCGCCCTGAGATAGAAAGGTAAGCGTGATGGGATGCATTGCTACTCCTTACTTATTTTGTATAGGTGACTTTCGCGGTCTTGCTTGTTTCGCCAACAGTGACCGTAACAACATAGACCCCGGTTGAAACGGGCGTTCCGGCGTCATTCCGTGCGTCCCATACAAGTGAAAAACTGCCCGCTCCCGCATGCCCATCCCTGAGCGTCCGGATATGTTTCCCGTCGAGGGACAGGACATGGACACGGACCGGCAAACCGGCCATGGCCGCGGGAACGCTGTATCGCATGACTGTCGCGGGATTGAATGGGTTGGGGGTTGCTTTACAAAGAAAAATATCGTTTTTCGGCAGGTTGGCGAATTCGGCAAGATCTATTGGCGGGTTATTGGAGAACTCATCGGCGCCGATGTCAGGCAGCGAATCACGCGCACGGCCGTCCCAATCATCCGTTACGCTAGGCAGGACCATGCCTTTGTCCACTGGTCCGCACGTGTCAGATTGCATGTGCAGGTCCCCTTTTGATAGATCGCCGAACCAGCGCGCCGCGACTGTTTTCTGGTTTCGCGTTAAAATGATATTATTCGCCGTGTCCGGGTAGGTGCCTCCGGTCACTGATATTCCGCCGGAGATGATGTTGTTCCGTATCTCACAGCCGCTTGATCCGCTGAATGTAAATGCGCCATTCCCGCTATCGGCTGAAAAAGAGGTGTTGTTGAACAGTTTGATGCCAATGGAATTGTCGATGCGCGCTCCCAGGTTCGCTCCGGCGACAATCATGTTGTTTTTAATGGTCCCCTCTGTCACGGTCGCCCAATAGCAAATCGCCTTGTCGTTGCCGATAAACGTGTTGCGGTAGGTGTCCATATTGGTGCTGTTGTTCCAGGTAAATACCGCGCCGCGGCCGTCGCCAGTCGCGCCTTTGATATTCATGAAAACGTTATCATGGATCTGGAAACTGTCGCAGTACATGAGGTCCATGCCCGCGATGTAATTTCCGCCGGCAATATCGTCGGGCCGGTTGACTGCGGGGATTTTGGTGTTCTCGAAATGGCAGTAACGGATCTCCCATGCGCGCGAATAAATGTTCCCCGGATTGGGCGCTTTGATCATACGTTCGCCGATGTTATAGAACCGGACGTTATGGAGCAGACAGTTGTTGTTTCCCATGGACTGCAGTTTAACGCAGTTTCCCCTGCATTCTGACAGCGTCAGGTTCGCGAAAGTCGTGGCGCTGGCATAGAGCTGGAACATTTCTTCATCGCCAAGATACTCGAACCCCTTGCCGGTCAGCACCACGTCAGACGGGTCTTCGGCGGAACCCCGGATCGAAAGATTGTTTACCGATATGCGGAGAGGTTCAAACGCGGTGACATCATAGATGCCGGGAGAGATGAGGATGGTTTGGCCGGCCTGCTGGTTTCGGATGGCCATGTACAGCTGGCTCACATTCGCCACAATGACGGTAGTGGCCGGGTCTGGGAGCGTCGGCACCTCCTTTCCATCGAAGGTTACATAACCGAATGCAATAGAGGCGCTGAAAAGCAAAAGAATACATGACTGAAGCATCACAAACGTCCTTTTCTAAGAAATATAAATTATCGTGGGCATAATTATTTCACCAGAAATATCTTTTTGGTGATCGATCTGTTGCCCGCGATCAGCCGCGCAACAAATACACCGCTGGGCAACGCGCGCGCGCCGTCCTTGCCGCTGTTCCAGACAACGCGCACTTCCCTGCCTTTTTCACTGGTAATGTCCATTGAATGGACCAAGCCGCCTTTTAGATCATATATGGCGAGAGACGCGGGACCATGGATACTGGCCGGGACAAAAAAGGTGATGTTCACATCCGGGTTTGCGGGCACCGGGCTTATTTCGAGGGCAAGGGCTGTTGATTGCGCGTCAATCGCGCTCTCCACCGCCACGGTCCCATATTCAGGGTTTGACGCAATATCGGTCAGCAGAACGCTTCCAGGCACTTCCATTATGATGCAATTGTTCGGATCGTGCAACAGCGTCGTACCCGCGGGAATATCAACTGAATATTGGACAATACCGTTGTTTGAGGAGAGTGCGGCGGCAATCTGGGCCGCGGTAATGTTCACGGTCGCGGAACCCTGCGAACTGTCGGTTTTGTTCCATATGTGGGTAATGGTCATATCATTGAGATAATCTTTGCTCAAATTATTTATATAATACTGCGCATAGGCCGATATCCCATGGCAATACGTCGAAGCATTGGGCCCGTTGTAATAGAATTGGAAATAGCCGTCCTGGCCTGGATTGGATATTTTTTTGCGCGGTACGCCCACGCTGGTCCAAGGCATTGAAAAGCCCCATTGGGAGGGCTTCATCAGCCCCATGGTGGTCTGCGACGAATTCTGGTGCAAGGTATTATGGCCCACGGAGACAAACCCGGAATTCATGGCATTGCTCAGACGTATTTGCGCTGAGTTGGTTTCCGTCCAGTTTGCCCTGGTTGTCAAGAATGTCTGGTGCAGGTCGTTCCGGTAGAAAAACGCGTATCCTGCTGCGCCAACCACCTGTCCGCCTTGCGGGCCAGGCAGTTTGAGGGTAAGATACGAGCCTGGTCCGCCGGTTGAGGACTGACCGTAATTCGGGAAATACGCATAATCTCCCGGCGTTTGCGCGGACCCATAGCTAAAACCGGATTGAGCGACCACATATTTGTTGAAATTCGTCGCAGTGCTCCAGTTCGGATGCATGGTCAGGGTTTCGTCATTATCATACATCTGGAGCTGGCATGCATTGGTCCCTTCGCGCAGGCGCGGCAGCGCGCCCGGATGCAACAGCGTCACTGTTTCTATTTTCAGGCCAGTGAGCGTGGAGCCATTGGCTATCTCAACCTTCAGAAGATAATCGTATAGTTCCTGTACGTCAGCGGAATCAGCGTACGCATACCAGGTGATGCCCATGTCCGGCGAATATTTTCTGGTTAGACCGCTGCCGGTTGTGGTTACCTTTGAAAATACAATGGGATTTCCCGACCTTACCGCCCATGTTGCATACGCCCCGGTCCCGGTTGCCTGCACGCCATTTGCCACCTGCTGCACATTGCTCATCTCATAGACGCCGTCAAGAAAGTCCGCATAAGCGCTCCCCAGGTTGGGCTCATAGGTAATCCGGCCATTGCCAAAGGCCTTAAGATTGTTGAATACTGGAATATTGCCAAAAGACCAGGCTTGGTTGATTGGGTTCCAAAACCGCTCCAGCTTTTCGCCAATGCGTAGACACATGCTCATATCCGCTCCCATGGGCGCATAGCCAAACCACATATAGTCCGGACTTTTCATGGCATTCTGTATCCAGGCCTTTGCACCGGCGTATGACCAGAAATACTTAACCGTCATAAACGATGTCTGGGTATAGGGAAGGGTGAAATAGGTGTCGACATTCTGCATGATCCAGTCAAGGCCATAGGTGGTGCCGGCAGTGTTCCAGCCAAAACCGCCCTCGTCAAGGTCGAAAAAATGCCAGCCATTATTATAGTACATGTCCGTAATGGCATGGCCGCCGTCCAGAATATTGAAACTCCGGGCCTCAATGCCTAATTGCGTGGCCATGCTGATAAGACAACCAGCCATGATATTGCAATAGCCGTCGCCAAGAGTATTGACCCATTTTGTCCAATCCATACACTGGGTGCCGTGTTCGCGGTAATAATTGATGTCGTGGTGGGAATAGCCGTTTTTAATGCAATATTCCCGTTTCTTGTTGAAGTCCACAAAAAAGTTGCCTGCAGATCCGTCCCTGTGCTCCCAGACCATCATATGGCCTATGAGTTGCTTGAAAAATGAATCAGGGTCAGCGGGATTAAACCGGGGAAACGAGGGATAGCTGATGTTGGTGGCGGCCATTTTTTCCGGACTCCATAAGTTGAGCTGCTTGTCAACAACTACCCAGGGATTTCGCAGGCGTGCGTCCGCAATGCCCGCGATAATGCAAATGACCCAAACGGAAAGCACGAGGTGTTTCATAGGATTTCCTTTATGTTGAGTTCGTTATCGTACCAACGCAATCGCCCGCGTATGCATTCCTTGGCGTGTCCGGACTTTTATGTAATATACACCAGCAGGCGCGGCTGACGCATCCCACGTGACTGTCCCGTGGGCCATATATGGCGTCAAATCGGCAACACACCGGCCTGACACAGTATAGAGCGCCACGTGCATAGGCGTCTCCTTGTTTGTTCGTATGGAAATAGTGACAGCCGGGTTAAACGGGTTTGGAAAAACAGCCACGGTCATCAGGTCAGGGTTGTTTTTTTTCCCGCCAGTGACAATGCCGCTGGCGCCGCTTGAAGGAACCGCGATCTCTACCCACCTGTTCTGTATCACCCCGCTTAATACTTCGGTATGGGTCGCGCCGCTGTCCGCGTCAAACGAGAATGTGCGCTCAAGGCCGTCCTGATCGAAGCAGTAGGTCACACGGACCTGGTCTTCAGGGATCATGACACTGTCCTCATAGTGCGCATAGAGAAACAGGCGATCGTAGCCGCCGCTTCCACTTGTATGATACCGAACATACAATTCATCGCTATAATCGCTGAGATCCACTGTTTTGTTCATAGTGGCGTTCCAGTGGTTTCCCGCAATGGGCTGATAGACTGCGACATCAGTGAAGTTCGAGGCTGTTTTGGAAACGCCGAAGGTGTAGTCATAGGCCTGGTTCCAACCGCCATACATAAACGAGCCAATAGAACACCATTTCATTTTTGAGCCTGCCGGACCCGCGGCCTTAAGGACCACGTCGCCGTTCTGCATTTTTTTGAGAAGAACATAGGGGTTGTACGCGGCCATGGTATTTGAGACAATCGTCCGGTTTGCGGCCGCGGAATCGGATATGTCAATATGCAGGTTGACAGGCGTTGTTTTAAATCCGCGCACGTCGCTGGTTGTATAGGTCATGACATTTGACCCTTCCTTCAGATAGGGAAGGGACATGGGGGCCACGGAAACCATGGTTTGCGTTTCGAATGCGGCAAGGCCCGCGGCATCCGCGGACCCGGTGAACACAAATTTCACCAGATATCCGTACCTGCCGTATATTTGCACTGAAAGGTCCTTTTGCGCATCAAGGTCCGAACCGGTCTCGATGCTGTACCAGGAGGCCCCATTGTCTTTTGAGATAAACACCTCTGTGTTGCCCGCGGTTGTATATTTCAGAAGCGCGCCTTCAGTATCATCGGTCCTGGTCTGCACATCGTTCGCTTTGGCAATAATGACATAGGGGGTATAGGTCTTGAAAATGACGTATCCAGACCCGTTTGCCGAAAGCATGATGCCCTGGTTCCGTTGGACCACATTGCTGTCAGCATACACGCCGTCGGTATAATCAGCGCACAAACCTGTGAGGTCGGGTTTGTAGGTGATAATACCGAATCCCGTGGTATTGGCGCTGCCCGAAAGACCTGTTTCCCATGATTTTGGACCAAACGGGTCCCTGTTGAAATTCGGCCAATACTGGGTCGCGACCCCCGACCAATAGGCGCCGGCTGTTGCGGCATTCCGGTCCCATTGTTCGATGGCGCAATAAAACCTGCCGCTGTCAGACCGCCAATACCGCCGTATCGATTCTCCTTTTCTCAGAACGTAATCCATGGTATGGCATAGCACATGGTTGGAGACCGACTGCTCATGAAAACTTGAGTTGAGGCGCGTACTGTCGGCGAACGCTTTTATCGTGCTCAGCGAAAGCATGCCTGGTCCCTGCGCATTGGCGGGGAAAGGAAAATAGGGAGTGATGGCGAATGAATTCGAGTCAAAAAAGTTAGAGTGCTGGGCCAGCATTAACCAGGACGGGATAACGCCGCTGGACAGTTTGACGTATCCGCGCTGGTCAGCGTCGATATAGTGCCAGGAACCGTTAAAAAAGATCTCTGAAAACTTGTGATAGGTCCGCATGGTGCCGGTCCTGACCGGAAACCCAAGGGCGTTCATGACCCCGTTAAAGCATTGGGAATTGTGGAAACACAGACCGTATCCATGCACATTATACGCAAGGACAGGGTCGCGGGCAAGCCAGAACTCGATCCGGTCGCCGTAATTACCCGCGGCCTCTTGCCCCGCCCTGATGGTTGTATTTTCCCAGCCGCTGTATTCGGCACGGACATCGAATGAGTGATAGAACCCGGTGATCGTATCGGTCAAATACGAGAAGACAGCTTCCGCGAGCGCTTGGTCTGTCTTGCCCTGGAACAAGGGGAAATGTTTAAAATTGTCCCAGTTACCGCTTAGGTCTGCCGCATGCTGGGTAAGCACTTTCGGGGAATAGACCTTTGCATGCAACGTGTCATGGAATGGAAGGAAGCATGCAATGCAAAAAAGTATGCCGTGTTTCAGTGAGGGCATGAGATATGTTCCTTTCAGCTATCCAGAAAAGCAGCGTCCGGGCCTAAGGGGGGAGGGAGAAAGCCCGGACACTGCCATCAAAAATTATTTTAATAACACTGCTTTCTGAGTGTAGCTCCTGGCGCCAATCCGGGCATAAATATAATATATGCCTGACGGTATTCCTTGGGTGTCCCATAGCACGGAATACGAAGATGGCGATGAAATGGGTTGGGAACCGGTCAGGTCCTTGACCAGTTTTCCGCCAACAGAGCATATCTTCACCGCTGTCCACGGTTCATTGTTCTCCGGCGCCCGAAGAGTGATCATTGTTTTTGGGTTGAATGGATTCGGATGCACAGAGATTGCACCGTGTACCGAATCCATGGCCGGACTGGTTCTCTCTATTCTGGTTGATCCGAATTCGTCAGCGCCGATATCGCACATTCCATTGGTGCGTCCATGGCCGTCCCAGTCGTCAACGACCAGGTCCCCTGTTCCCGCATCAATGGCCTGGGTCGCGGACGCTGTGAGATGAAGGTCCGCAATGGCGCGGGCGGCAAACCAGTTGGTGTTCGCGTCCGTGGATAAGGTTTTACTGATATTATTGGACATGGTCTGGACGCTGCCATTTATGGCGCCGAAAATGATATTGTTCCTGAATTCGTTGCCCGCCCCGTTTGTTCCGAAATATACTGAACGGAAATATGTCGAATTGGAACTATAGAGGGTGTTGTTGTATATCTTGATGTTCGCGGAATTTTCCATCTCAATGCCGATGCCGTATCCCCGGACAATGAAATTGTTCCGTATGACGCCGCTGTCCACATCATTGGTGCCTGAAGGGTTGCCGTAGCAAATGGCGCGATCGCATCCAATAAAGGTGTTCCGTTCGGCCACCATGTTCTTGCAACCGCTCCAGAAGAAAATGGCGCCTCTGCCGCCGCCGGTCGCGCCCTGGATGTTCCGAAAAACATTGTCATGGACCACCCAGGAATCGGCGCGCATGATGTCCATACCCGCGACGTAATTGCCATTGTCATCGGCCTCGCAGATGGTTGCGGGCACCTTTTGGGTGTTTTCAAAATGGCAGTATCGTATCTCCCAGTTCAGCGAGGATGGAACACCGGGACCCTTGATCATGCGTTCGGCGATATTTATAAAACGAACATTATAAACAAGGCAATTGTGATTGGCGCCGGACTGGATTTTCAGGCAGTTTCCCCGCACGTCTGACAGGGTGAGGTCAGCGATGGTAGTATGGGTCCCATTTAGTTTGATCATCTCTTCGATGGGGCAGCTGAGGAATCCTTTACCGACCAAAATGACGCTGGCAGGGTCTCCGGATTCTCCGCGGATGGTGATGTCGTTTGAATCGATCATAATGGGCTCAAAAGGGGCGACATTATAGGTGCCGTCTTTTATACTGATGGTTGTTCCCATACGCTGGGTACGGATTGCCATGAACAACTGGGCTGAGGTGGAACAAATGACCGCCGTTCCGCTTTGCGGAAGCGGCGGTACCATCTTATTGTCCCAGGTGGTGTACGCCTGGCAGATCAATGGCAGGCACACAAGTGCTGCAATGACGCTTTGTACCATATTTCCCCCCAATCGCTAACAGTTTCCGCGCGTTATCTGACCAGCAGTATCCTGGTTGTTTTTGTGGTATGCGCATTGCGCAAGAGGACCAGATACATGCCGGTTGAAACCGGATTGCCCTTTGCGTCCCTTCCGTCCCATGCGTATGAATCCTTGCCCGCACACCCCTTGATCGACGTGATCAGGCTTCCTTCAGTCGTATAAATGGAAAGGTCGCCGGTCCCCTGCAAAGAGTACCGGATGGTTGTCGAAGGATTGAAGGGATTTGGGGCGGCTGTCAGTGATATTCCGTCTGGACCCTGCGGCGGATTTTTCTGCGCCGCGACGCTGTCAGGATATTGGTCAAGAAACTGCACTACCGGATAGAACGCTGAATTGTCCCAGGGATTTGTGGCGCTGACCAGGGGATCGTCGGTCATGACCGCCCTTAAGCCCAGAAACGCGGCTTTCATACCGGTGGTCAGTGAATCGTCATAGTCCTCGGTACCGAAACTCATCAGGGCGAATGGAGGGTTTACCATGGGATAATACCGTGGCAGATCGTCCTTGAGTATCCGGATTTCGTATGTTGGAAGAGGGCCGGGGGTCGTACCCGCCACATATTCATATGCGTACGCGAGGGTCCGTGGATTGCTGTCCTGGATCACTGGCCCGTTGAACAGATACAACCAGTCATCCTTTGCGCCGAAACTCAACCGGATGCAATCATGCGTGCAACATCCATTGCCTACCAGGGAGATATCGTCGACCAGCACCTGCCATCCGAGGTATAGGTATGTGCCGTCGTGGGCCAGGTATATCTTTGCCTGGTAATCAACATCAAAACCTTCCCAGCTTGCCCAGTCGTGATTTCCAAGGTAGTAGATGTTTTGGGAATCCGTGAATCCTCCCACCGCGTAGGCCTCCTGCCAGTCGGACAGGTCGCCATTCATCGCGGGCAAGCCAATGGTATTGTCTATCTTGTAAACTTGCAATGTGTCGCGTGACGTTGCGAGCGTCCACAGGCACAGGCACATGGTCATGATTAATGGCGCTTTCTGTAACATACGGTCCTTTCTTTTATTGGTTTTGGTCACTCATTCCAATACGGTTCATTTCATCAGGACCAAGCGGGCGCTTTTAACCTGATTACCCATTGCTATTTTGACAATATACGTTCCCGATGGCATGGCCGCAGCGTCCCACGTAACACCAGCGGATAGCTGGCGGCTGGTCGCTGGAATGCTTTGGACCAGTTTTCCATGAATCGAGTAAATGGTTATTTGCGCTTTTTCGCTGCCAACGGCCTGCCAGTGCGCCGTTATCCGCGTCAGGGGATTAAAGGGATTGGGAAACACCGCAATGCCCGCGGACGCATCATTGGCAGCCGTGGCGGCCTGTTCACTTGCCGTGGTGTATCCAAAGATTGTCTTCCGGGTATTGTCCAATATCTGCCAGAGCAGACCGACGATTTTTGCATCAGAGCCTGTCCCAGGGTTTACCGTCACAGTGACCCTGAATCCCGCGGTCCCATTATAGAGCGTATCAGTACCATGGACAATCTTCACCGGTTTTGCCATATCGACCAGTTGGTCGCTCAGGTAAAAGTCAAATCCCTGGATCCTTTCGCCATGCTGCAGCAATGTGATCTCAATGATATTGCTGTCTTTTGCTTCAACACGGTATTGGGGATACACAGTGCCATCGGTTACAAGAAGCTTGGCGTTTGTCCAAAAGGCGCGCGAGTACCGGGGATGTTCCACGGTGTGCAGTACCACCTTGGGGTAGGGGTTCATGGTGGCTTTGTCGCAGAAACCAATGAGCAGCGCAATGCTGTCGCGGAAGGGCTTGTCAGCCGTGTGGCCATTGCCGTCAATATATTGTTCGACCGGGCACCCTGAAGCGAGCATGAAATGGTACATGGTATCACGCGGAAGATTGTTGTAGTAATAATCGTCGCCGCTTCCGTGCTCAAGGAGCGTTGGCGTGTTGATCAGGTTCCCGAGGAGCGGCCACTGCATTGGGAAATTCGCCACCATGAAATCATTGTGCACGGATATCAGACCAGCGAACCAGTCCTGGTATCTGAAACCGAGTTTGAGGGTTTGCTGCCCGCCTTTTGAGAACCCCGTGGCAAAGATGCGGAAGGGGTCGACATTCAGGTCCTTGGCAATATCAACAATGATCTCCCTGTTTTTTATCTCCTCCTTGACATCATTGTTCTGGTATCCTTTTTTAAAACTCCGGACAAGGATATAGGGTGTTTCCTGGACAAGATTGTCGGTGGGGTTGTCCTGGCTCGATATGATCAATGGGCTTGATATTGCGGGATCGTAGGTGATGGGGGCCCGGCTGGTGTATTCGCACATTTGGTTCCAGGTGTATCCAAGCCAGAATACCTTGGGCATATACATTCCCCGCACGGCAAAATCTGGACTGACCCCCCGTTTCAGCCGGGTAATATAGAAATTCATATCAGTCTGAAGGACGCCCAGGCATTCGGTCGCGGTAAAATCCGCGGCTTCATACGCGGAACGGTTGTGATCAAGGTTGTATTCATTGTACAACATAATCACATTCTCTTTGAGCTGAGGAAGAATGCGTTTAACAATGGCCAGGTCTTGGTCAAGGGAATCGTCAATGTCGTGCTGATAACCATCAATGAGGGTCTTGATCTGGGCATCGGTCAATGTCAGGGGAGTCTGGTTTAATTTTGCTCCAAGGGTCAGCGGTACCCATGATGATGGGGTCACTGTCTGTGAAAACAGGGTGCTGCCAAAGCAGAATAGGCCAAGTATGGTCAGGTAGGCTATTCTTGCATGCATAGTTCCCCCTCTTCAATTATTTGTTTTATCAGTTCTGATAACTGTTATCATGGAATAAAATGCAACTATTATGCCATTTTACAAACAGTTGATATTAATTGAGATAGGCGGGGTTTGATCAGGACTAAAAAAGTGTAATAATAATAATAAATTTATAAGTTATTGATATTATTTTTAATCCGGAAAAATTCACTCTTAATAATAATATGGGACTTTTCAAATAAATAGTAAACAATTATATTTGTTAAAATCTTCCACCTTTTTAGTTATTTGGCCGTTTATCGCAACAATATCATTTGTTTTGTAAGCACGCCGCTGCTGGTGACAACTTTTATAATGTAAACGCCTGAAGAAAAGGCCGTTGCGTTCCAGATGGCAAAACCATCACGCATTACCAAATTTGTCAGATGCCGGCCGGAAATATTGTATATGCCGGCATTGAGGGCTGGTCCATGGACCTGGCCAATGGAAATAGTTGTCGTTGGATTAAAGGGGTTAGGGCTTACTGATAAACAAGGCATGCCTGGCTTTTCCCGGAGCTTGTTGACCATTCCAATGTTGCTCCAGCCATCAGGGGTCAGGATGAGCCTGCTGCCTGCTGTGGTGATTGACAGCTGCGGTACTGTGACCAGGCCATTTGCGTCAGCGGTGACGGTACCTGAATCAATATGCGCCAAGGACTGTTGATCTAAATTTCTCCAATGTACCAAGGCGTTTGCCGGCGCCTTGAAATGCTGGGCATTCCTGATGGTCACGTCCGCGCTGGCGTCAGCGCCTGATAATGACTTGAAACTCATCTTGAATATGTCCGCTGAATCAATCACGTTATCCTGGGCGTCACTAGGCAACAGGTCGTGAAGGCTTGAACTCCAGTCCAAATAGAAATTCCGCTGGCCCTCCTGGATCGAGAAGGAGTCGCTATTCGAAGCGTTGGAAAAGGCCGGATAGGCCTCGTTTTTCCTGAACCTGAAATAGGCGCATTGTCCGGTGGTGTAATAGAATTCGCTGTGCCCGCCGTTCATCCAGCGCGAGACATGGAAGTATTTTTTCTCTTCAGTCTGCTGGAGAAGTTCCGGATAATCCGCAGGACTGACGGTATTGTCATCCTTTCTGAAGGTATGTATTATGGGTGGCAGCAACTCTGGTTCTGTGTTGACCACCCAGGTCATGTCCTGCCAGTTCCACCAGGCAGGCCCGCCAGTGCTGTTGACACGCATTGAGTCCCCGGGAGCGCCAAACATGCCGGACCAATTGCCGCTGGCCCACATGTGCGGATTGACCCATCCGATGCTGGGGGCTGCGGCGGCAAAGACCTGGGGATTATGATAGGCTATATGCATGGAACCCCCTCCTCCCATGCTCCCGCCGGTCACGTATACCCTTGTCGTGTCGATCCTGAATTTCAGCTCAGCTTTCACCAGATTGATGTACCTGACACAGCGGCGTTCAGTGTAGTTGATGGCAAGACCGTTTGTGGAATATCCGAACCATCCGGAATAGAAGCGTCCACTCTGCGTGTAGGGATCGAGCAGGCCATATACATAGCAAAAATCCCGGGGAATGATATATACCCCGTTCGGAACGCCAACATAGGTACCAGGCTCAGCATATCCGTTTGTTCCAGCGCCGTGCACTTTCAGTGTGAGCGGATACATCTTGGTTGTGTCCAAAGGCAAACGTTCTGAGACCACGTTGAACCTGTTTCCGTAATATCCCTTGGTATGGTCCCATGTTGTATAGTCCTCCCAGGCAAAATAAGGCGTTACGGACGCGCCTTCCCCATTCACCGTTACTGGACCTATCTGCACGGCCCCGGGCACATCGAGCCTTGTTTCTTGCACGGGCTGTGAGAGCGTATTGACGCCCGCGGTTATTGAGCTGTCCAGAGAATTGGTGACAGCGTAATAATACGGGCCGTCCGTATTGCATGTATACACAAGAAGTCCATACCCTGCGGGCAGCGGCGTTCCCGTATCGGTTACGACAAATCGTGCGCTGGTATATAGATTGGTCCCGGAGTTTTGGGCAAGGACCGCGATAGGGGATAACCCTGAAATTTCTGTTATGGGGTTATCACTCTTATACACATCGTAAGTGACGCCGCTGTCAGGGATTTCCTGGAAAGTGATGAAGACCTGGCCTTTGCTGTACCGGGCGATCAAATCAGTGACCGTTGCCGCGTTGACAATATATGCCAGACAAAAGACAGCAATGACGAAACAAGAGAAAGGACGCGTGTTTTTCATAAAAGCCCCCGTTTTCAGCGTATGGTTTGGTCAGGCAATAAAATTTCTTAAAATATAACCGCAAGAACAAATCCGAAGCAAATTGTGCGAAGGGGGCAAGCCTTTCCAGCATGGCGCGCCATTGTAACACTTTTAATTCCTTAATGCTTTTGGGGGCGCTGCAAAAAACAAGAACAGGAAGAAACGTCGTCTATTCCTGGCTCTAGCGCGAGCAGAGCGCCGGATTATCTGATCAGCAGCGCTTTTAAAACCGTTGATTGCTTCCCCAGCTGGCAACGGATAAAATATACGCCGCTCGCAATGGAGTTTCCCTTATTGTCCGTTCCGTCCCAGTGTACTCGTTCCATTGCTTTTCCAGAATAGAGTTCCCGGACTGACCTGCCGGTCAGATCAAATATTTCAATGTTCAGTTTTCCCTGCTTTTGCCAATTGCCGCTAAGTTGGATATTCAGGCTGGGATTGGCTGGAAGCGGAAACACGCTAAAAGTAATGTTTGGGCTGTTTCCCGGGTCCTCAGCATATGTTGTAGCTGAAGGGATGGCGGTGTCCGCGGCAAGACTCATGTTAAACACAAGGTCTGGGGATATTGCCGTGTTTCCGGATGGATCTCTTGCGGATATTCTATAATGATACGTTTGAGTTGCATTCAGGCCCTGGATTGTCCGTTCATATTGGCGCGCGAGGAAATAGTCCCTTTGGGTCTCTTCTTTCCAGCTGCCATTTACGCTGTCCCACCCAATTTCAAATTCGACGCTATTATCATACGCTACGGTTGCGCCGTATTCTATTTTGTATTGCGCCACATCAACAAGTTTGTCGTCATCGCCATCAGCCAGGTTGATTATTATCCTGCGGCTGGTGGTGGAATTCGCGGGCCTTTTAGTCATGACCAGTCCAAATTCAGGCGGGGTATTGTCCATCTGTTTGCTTCCGCGGAATGGCGCATAGAGGGGGTCCCCATAATAAACGATCATCCAGCGCGTTCCATAATACACCGAGTTGTAGCTCGATTCTGCAAAATCAAGACCTTTTCCAATAGGATAAAAAAACAGGTCTCCGTATTGGATGCCAGCGGAAGACGGTTCACTCACAGCCTTAACGATTAGGGTGGGTTGCCAGGGATGGGCCACCTTTCCATTTTTCGCGCTTTCCCCTATGGGTAAAGTCTGCCCTT
>MFYT01000058.1 GCA_001789205.1 Candidatus Raymondbacteria bacterium RIFOXYA2_FULL_49_16
AAGGAAAACAATACCCAAACGGTCTGTATGCTTATACACTTAAAACAAATGAATGGACTTATAGCCGCAAAATGCTGCTATTAAAATAGTTTGAGTACTTATAAATAATTAAGGAGCGACCCTTCAAGGTCTGATCCCGCTGCATTTTATTGTTTCATAGAATTTCAAAAAAGTATATTTTTCGCATATCAACCGGGAAAGCACATGAATATCGTACTTGTTTCTGGTTCCGCTGGTCTTATCGGTTCCGAAACTGTCCGTTTTTTTTCAGAAAAAGGTTTTACCGTACTTGGAATTGACAACAACATGCGTCGTGACTTTTTCGGTGACGATGCCTCAACCTTGCCCATGCAGCGTAATCTTGAGGAAACGGTCAAAAACTACCGTCATGTCTCCGCTGACATTCGCGACCTTGTGTCTATCGACCGCGTCTTTGCCGAATACGGAACCGACATCCAGCTTGTGGTGCATACGGCGGCACAGCCTTCGCACGACTGGGCAGCGCAGGCGCCCCAAATCGATTTTGGTGTCAATGCCAATGGTACTCTGAATATGCTCGAATCAACCCGGAAACACTGCCCAAAGGCGGTATTCATTTTTACGTCTACCAACAAAGTTTACGGCGACGCTCCCAATCGTCTGCCGCTGGTCGAATCAGATACCCGATGGGAAATTGAACGGTCGCATACATACTGGAATGGCATCAATGAAAGCATGAGTATCGACCAGTGCCTGCACAGTCTCTTCGGTGTCTCAAAGGTCGCAGCCGATGTCCTGGTCCAGGAATACGGTAGATACTTCGGCATGAGCACTGGTGTCTTCCGCGGTGGGTGCCTTACCGGGCCAGGCCATGCAGGCACTATGCTCCACGGCTTTCTGTCATACCTGGTAAAATGCGCTATATCGGGAGTACCCTATCGCATCCTGGGATACAAAGGCAAGCAGGTTCGCGACAATATCCACAGCTACGATCTTGTCAATGCCTTCTACCATTTCAGCCGCGCCCCCCGAGCAGGCGAAGTGTACAATATGGGTGGCAGCCGCCATAGCAACTGCTCGATACTCGAGGCCATCGCCCTGTGCGAAGAACTCACCGGAAAAAAAATCGCGTCCGCATATATGGATCAAAACCGGATTGGCGACCATATCTGGTACATCAGCGATGTGGGAAAATTCAAGCGTCACTATCCCGAATGGGCATACAAATATTCCCTCCGCGATATTATGGTAGAAATCGTGAGGCACGCTACAACGTGAACATCACGCAGACACCAAAAAAACGGACGCGTATACTCTTCATCTCCCAGACGCCGCTCCACTCCTCCTCGACAAACCGCTATGTCGCTCTCTGTCGAACCCTTATCGCCGAAGGGTTCGCCGTCACTCTGTTTTTCATCGGAAAAGGTAAGTCACCCGAAGACAGCGCCATAGTCTATCCCCGTGAAATTGATGGTATCGATATTCGTACAACAATGCCCATTCCCCCTTTCCTCTTAGGAAATCAGGGTATTTTTTCAGCGCTAGCGGCCAGTATATACCTTCTAGCAACGTGCTTTCCCCTGCTTGCCGTTCATTGCCTGCGAACCGATATTGTTACTCTTGCGAAACCCTTGCCGTTTGGGGGTTTTCTTGCATTGCTTTGTACGGCTATCACACGAAAGCCGCTCGTTCTCGATTGTGATGACTGGGAGGGTGTAGGCGGGTTTGCAACCATCAAACAGGGCGGCAACGCCTTTGCAAAAGCGGTTATTACCTATTTTGAGGAACGCATCCCTGTCGCGTCACGTGCTGTTGTCGTGGTGAGCGCCATTCTGAAAAAACGGATGGAACTCTGCGGTATCCCTGATGACCGGATTCTCTATCTGCCACCCGGAGCCGACATCAGCCGTTTCTCACCTGCTGTTTCCGGTGATGTGGTCAGGTCCCGCTTTGGCCTGAATGACGCCTTGGTCATCTGTTACCTGGGCCTTTTCAAACCCGGCGGTGCCAATTGGCAGTTTATCATAGATATATTCGCTGGTATTACCTGTAAAGAGGCTCGCGCACGGTTGTTCGTTATTGGACATGGCGTAGAACTGGAAACAGCCCGAGCCTATGCCGAACGCCTGGGGTGTGCGGATAAAATCGTCTTTGCCGGAAAGGTAGAGCATGCTGATGTTCCCTCATATCTCGCCGCTGCGGATATATTTATTCTTCCCTACTCCGACGAATTTCCGCATACGCTCCTAAATATCGGTCGCGCATCGCAAAAACTCTACGAATACATGGCCATGGGAAAACCGGTCGTTGCCTCTGACATCGGGGAGGTCCGCGAATCGCTCAAAGACGGCGGTGGGGTCCTTGTTCCAGGGAACACAGCCGACCCTTTTAGTGACCACATCATAGCTCTGCTTGCATCACCCAATACCATGACAGCGCTTGGCAGTGAAGCGCGGCGCAGAACAGAGAACACCTATAACTACGGATCTTTGGGCAGAAAGCTTGCAGCCCTGTACCGTAAGATTCTGGAGACCTGACATGAACCCAGTTGTACGCTTTATCAGACGCTATACGGAAAATTTCTCTTACACCGTACGGTGGGGTATTGCGCGGGGCATGAAGCGCAAAGGCGGGCTCCAGTTCATCCCGCAAATCACCCGGTTGCGAGCCGAAGAAAAACTCCTCATGGGACTCAATCTCACAGGAAAGACAATCTATGATATTGGAGGATTTGAAGGCATCTTCACGCTTTATTTCTCCCGTGCCGCCGGACCGGGCGGAAATGTCGTCACATTCGAACCAAATCCGGTCAATCAGAATAAAATCAATGCGAACCTCTCCCTCAATGGCATAACCAACGTGCGTTTGCTGCGGAAAGGCGTCGGATCCGGACCAGGTACCTTTACGCTGGTTGTTCCTTCAGGAGAACGCGAATCCGGCACCGTGCATGCAAAAGCGCAAGAGCGATACGCTTTTCCCGGAAAAAAAGACACCGAATATACAATCAGCGTAGATTCACTCGACAATATGTTGGCTCAGGAAAACCTTCGGCCTCCCCACCTGATGAAAATCGATATTGAGGGCTTCGAGAATGAGGCGCTCAGAGGGGCCCGGAACCTCATTTCATCGCACAAACCGCAGCTCCACATTGAGGTTCATACGCATGTATTCGACGATGAAGAACAGAAGCGTTCGTATCTGACCGAACTTATCGGAATTCTACACGGATATAATTACCGGATCACGTGCGTTGAAACAGGGGTGGAGGTGCGCGGAATCAATAACGGTCTTTTCGAGGAATCCCACTTCTACTGCGTTTGACCTTATCCCTCGTACTCGGCCCAGTTCTGGTCCGACTCCGATATACGGATACGTGCAAGCTTGACCCGCGCGGGCATCTTTTGCTTCAACCGCTGCCAGACCACCACAGCCAGATTCTCGACTGTCTGCGGCATGGTCCTGAACTCGGGAATATCGTGTTCAAAATCAGTGTGGTCGAAATAATCGACTACCTGCTCTTTTACAATGGCGGAGAGCTGCCGGAAGTCGATGACCATGCCCGAAGTCCGCTGCACCCTGCCCTCTACGGTCACATCAAGGATAAAGTTATGGCCGTGCTGCCGGTTGCATTTTCCAAACAGTCGGCTGTTACCCGCCGATGAAAGGCGCGGGTTGTACAGCCGGTGCGACGCGCAGAACTGAAAGCGTTTGGTTATCTTCATGGTATGGCCCGCCCGGCAACAAATTCAGCGAGATACTTCTCATATTCGCCCGATGAAATACAATCGAGATTCCGGTCAACCTTGCCAAAAGAGTTCTTGTGCGCACCGGACATGCGGGTGGCAAACTTGAGCATGCCATCCTGGATGTCAATAACCACCTCTACGGACACTGTGGTAAGCGGGTCCTTGATGAATTCCTTGGTGTAATAGGCACCGCAATCGCACTCAGAAGGCTGCAGGTTCATCTGCTTGGGCATGGTCCGGATTTGTCCGCCCACCCTGTCCTGAATTACCACCTCAAAATCGAGCTGTGAAAGCGCATTGATGGCCTTGTCGAACAACCGGTCCTTGGTCCCGGCGATCTGATAGGAGAACGTGGCGGGCGCAAGCAGGGGCGGCCTATATCCCGACCCGCACGAGACCGTGAGAAACGCCAGTAAGGTCACGGCTGTCATTAGGCTGTTCATGGTCTTTCTCATCCTTGCGTAAAAATAACAAATCCCAGGCATCTCAGACAATCGGATCAACACATTCGTCCCTGCGCTTGCACTGGGGACAATGGTCGCCCCGCCAGATGCGGTCAAAATATTCCATGAGATCATTGATGCGTGATGTATCATTGGTCAGGACGCCCGCTTCAAAGTTTCGGGTATGCGCTGATTTGGCCCCCAGTCCCGCGCCAGTGAGATTTGCGCTGCCCAGATAGGCCAGGACATTGTCGACAAGGACCAGCTTGGCATGGAGACGCGCGCACGGTTGCAGCTCAATGCCGCCGGAAATCAGGTTTTCATGTTCATCAAATGAATGCTTGAACCGGGACGATGGTTCGGCCCCATACAGGATCCTGATACACACCCCGCCTCCCGCCTTGCGCGCCAAATCATCGAGAAGAGGGTGCGAGCGGCCGCCGGACACAATGTGCAGGTCCTTCAGGTTTGCCGTGGCTATCCATATAAATGACCTCGCGCATAGTATACCCTGCTCAATCACCAGCGGGTAATGATCGTCATCGAACAGGAATTTCATACAGCCGTCCAGGGTTGCGTTTGCTCAATAAAATAGTTATCTTACAATTTCCATAATATATATGCTTGTTATACGCCTCTTCACCTATTTCTGTCTGCTGGCCGTTTGCGCTGCGTGCGCGGCCGACACTCTGAGCGTCGAGGACCGCAACAAGGCAAGACGTGACCTCAATATACTTCTGGGCCTGGACGAGAACAAGGGTATCATCAAACCGGGCAACGGACCTGATTCAAACAAGGCCGCGTCGCTCAATCTCGCTTCTCCTTTATATCAAAAAGGCCTGCAGATCTACGAAGCCGCGCTTACCGCGTATATGCAAGGAGACTACGCAAGGGCCGTATATCTTCTCAAACAGGTCATAGAACTCGATCCGCTTCACAAAGACGCCTTCACCTATATGTTGAAGGCCCAGGACCTAATCAGAAAAGCGGAAGACCCCGAAGGCAAATTGCAGGCCGCTGAAACAATTCAGGGAGAGAGAAACGAACTGCTCTTTCAGCAGGGTCTTCACAAATATGTCAACAATGATTTCTCCGGTGCGCTTGAGTTCTGGCAAAAACTCATCCAACAGGCCCCCTATTTCACCAAGGCCTTCAAATTCATCAAAATGGCCGAGATAAAGCAAAACGAGATAGTAGACAATTTCCTGAACCAGGGCCTCTTTTATTACCAGCAGGGTGATGTATCCAAAGCCATGGCCGAATGGAAAAAGGGACTGCGGTACGCGCCTGACGATGAGCGGCTGAAGTCACAGTTTTCGCTGGCCGAGCAACAATCAACGCTGGCAGTGGCTGAAATTACCCGCCAGGCCGATGAAAGCATGCGGACCGGCAAATTGGCTGACGCGGTGCGCATATTCAGCGAAGCGCTCGAAAAATTTCCCGACAACGTCTCGGTAAGGGAAAAGCTCCAGAAGACACGCGCAGCATCCCAGGAAACCGTGGAGAAAAAATTCAAGGAAGCCCAGGCGCTCCACGACTCGCACAAATATGGCCAGGCAGTTGCTGTGCTCAAAGAAGCGCTGGCGCTCAACCCTGACTACCTCCCCGGCTCGCAGTTGCTGGAGCTCTGCGAGAAAAAAGCAGATCAGGAACGCCAGCGCGCCACGCTCAAGGAATTTTTCGACGCTGGCATGGAGGCTCTTGCCCATGGCCGGTTCTATGAAGCACTGGACAACTTCACCATGGTCAGGGAAAAGGATCCCGCATACCCCAACCTCTCCGAACAGATGAAAAAGGCCCAAGAGGCCATGAAGGGAGTTGAGGAGCGCAAGGACCTCACCATCACCTTTAACAAAGGGCTCGATTACTACAGCAAAGGGTATTACGAATCCGCGCTCAGGGAATGGGAGCAGATATCCGCAAAAGACCCTGATAACGAAATCGTGAAACAATACATCCAAACCCTCAAGGGACGCATGCAGGAGGCCAAGGAACTCCAGAAGAAGAAGACCCTCGACGAGAAAAAGGCCTTTGACTTAAACAATCGGGCCATTGAATTCTACCGGAAAAAGAACTTCCGCGAATCATACAAGGTAATACAGGAGGCCACGGAACTCGATCCTGAAAACACCTCCATCAGAAAAGGACTGGTCGCGGCCCGCAAAGAAGTCCTGAAAGCCGACGAAGCGAACCAACCCGCGACTGAACGAAAAGCGAATGAACTGTTCCATAAGGGAATAACCTTCTACCGCAACGGGGAATACGCAAAGGCCATTGAATGCTGGAAAAAGGTCGTTGAATGCAAGCCTGACCATCAGAAGGCGCAGAAATACATTGAATCAGTCAGCCAGAAACTGGCCAAAATAGAGAAGATTTAAAAACCCATGAAGGCACAAACAAAATATATCATCGCCCTTTGCACAATCCTTGTGTGCGCGTTGTGCGTGCGCGCCCAGGAAAAGTGGGCCTGTTACCGGGCGCCCGACATGGGGCTCCCCTCAAACTTCGTCAAATCCCTCGAACGCGTGGGGGATGTTCTCTACGCGGTAACGGACCAGGGAATCTGCTACATGTCGCTGACAAAAGACTCGAGCGGCATACTCGACACCAACGCGGTGCCACCGCGGTTTGCACGCGAAATACGGCGCATCGGCGACTCCCTCTGGATCGCAGGAGCGGGCATCTGCGTCATGGACCTAAAAAATGGGACCATCAGCCGCTTGTCAGAACGAACAACCGGCATCAACAGCCCGGTCCAGAGCATAACAGCGACAGGCAGTGAAATCTGGTTTGGCACGCTGGACGCGGGCGCCTTCCTCTTCCACCGCGGCACGGGAAAATGGCAGCGCATCAGTACCAACAGCGGCCTGGTGAGCAACCGGATCAACGATATCCTCGCGGAGGGCGATTCCATCTGGTTCGCCACCGCGGACAAAGGCCTGGCCCTCTATGTCCGCGACCAGGACAAATGGGTCTCCTTCAATTACTACGATGGCCTGAGCAACAACGCGGTCAACCGCATGATGAAGGCCGAGGACCGCATCTATCTCTGCACCAACTACGGCATCTCGATATACGACAAGAAAATTGAGGATTTCCTCAATAAATACGAGACCAACGGTATTGCCGACAATACAGTCATCAGCTGCGCGCAGGACGGCCAATACATGTGGTTCGGCGGCATGGGCGGCATCACCCGGTACGATTGCCGCACCGGGGCCATTGAGAAAATGACCGAAAGCGACAACGTGCCCCTTGAATTCATCAGCTCACTCGCTGTCTACGGCAACTACCTCTACGTAGGAACAGACGGCAGGGGGCTCGCACGCCTCGACAAGGGCGCCCCCTCGGCCTGTATCGATCAGGTCGAACTCACCGGGAAAGAGGTCAAAATATTCGGAAACGCCTTTACTGTCCGGGGCGAATCGAGCTACAAGATCATGTACGCCGCCGCCGCGTTCCCCGATATGCAGTTCGGCAAGGGCGTCCAGCTTCTTGGCTCTAACATCAAAGATGGGCTGCTGGCGATATGGAACCTCGACAAGGTGCTCGACGGCCGGTATGTCATCGAACTCTCTGTCAAGAGTGACCGCACCAGCGTCAATTCCTTCACCTATCTTCTTGACACCGATACCTTTGACCCCGAATTGGCGCTCGATTCCATTCCCGCCTGCACCAACAAAAAAACGCTCCCCATTTCAGGGACTTTCAGGGAGAAAAACCTGGCAAAGATAATCCTGACGCCGGGCAATGTGATGGCGAACAGCGATCTAATGAAAAAACAGTTTGCCGGCACTGTTTCCCTTGCCGAAGGGAAAAACATCGTCCGGGTAATCATTTACGACATGGCCGGCCGTTCCACCGAACTGCGGCGCACGGTCGTCTATTCGGAAAAACTGCTCGACTTCGACATTCCCGCGCTTCCCGCAAGCACCAACAAACGGACCATTTCCATTACCGGCATGGTGACCTCTGTGTCGCCGGTCAAGGAATTCCGCATCATGCCCAATGCCGGTAATGTGACCTTCAACAACACAACCGGCGCCTTTTCAGCGCAGCTTTCCCTCCTGGCCGATGGCGAAAACATGTTTGTCGCCTCAGTGCGCGATTCAGCGGGCAATACAGCCACCAGGAAGCTGACCATTGTATTTGACAACCAGGGTCCGGACTTGCAGCTCACCCGCGTTCCCTTGTATACAACAGATTCGGCCATCACCATCAGCGGCACAATGAATGACGGTTCCGTGAAAAAGATAACCTTAACACCGGGAAACATTGCCGTAGCGGTTGATCCTGCCACTGGCGCGTTTGTCCATTTCCAGAAACTCAGAAATGGAAAAAACAATTTCACGATAGCCGCGGCCGACAGCGTGGGCAACCAGAGCCAGGTCGCCTTCTGCGTCACTCGTGATGTTATCCCACCGCAGCTCGCCTCGCTCATCCTTCCCCAGACCGTGAATACCCCGCTCTACACGCTTGCCGGACGGGTCGACGAACAAAACATCGAGAGCATTATTGTTGAACCAGGCGGGTTCTTGGCCGCACTGTCGCCCGACAGTTTATCATATACCGTGCAGCTTCCCTTGAAAAATGGGACAAACCGTTTTACTGTTACGGCAAAAGATCGCGCTGGCAATACCGCGGTGCTCCGAACCGCCATTAACGCCAACCTTGGCGAAGGGGACAAGATCATCCTGCTCCTGCGCAATGAAATCGCCTCTATGCAAAAGACCGTGGACAGCCTGCAGCGCCTGTCGGGCAACGGACCAGCCATCTCATTCGACGAAATGCTCTCGATCAAAGATGACCTTTCCCGGCTTGCGTCTGAGAAAGCGGACCTTCTCTCCCGCCTCGAATACCTGAAAAAAGAGCTGGGGTCAGGAAAGACGCCCGATACCCGGGGCCTCATTTCGACCATAGAACAGGGATCGTACACCCAGATCTCAAAGGGAAAGATCATCTACACCGCCCGTAAAGGAGACACGCTGAAAAAGATAGCCGTGCGCTTCTATGGTAATGCTGAGAAATACCTCTTCCTGGCACAGCACAACAATCTCGCCGATGCGGACACGCTCGCTCCAGGCACGCGCATCGAAATCCCGGTGACGGGTGATATTTATATTGAGGGAACAGGAGCTGGCCAATGACATGCACTCTGTGCCTGTGTATGGCCGCCCTGTTCGCGCTGCTGGCGCTGCCCGCGCCCTGCCAGACAACCGAGGACATTCAGAAGGAACGCGCGCTACTCGATGTAAAAAAGAAGCTTCTTGACCAGGAGATCGACCGGTTCAAGTCCGAGCGCCGCGAATGGGAACTGCGCAAAGAAACCGAATCCACCATCAGGAGCGCCGCCGGCCTCACCGAAGCTGACCTTGACGCGGAAGCGCGCAAAAAAAACGTCATTAACAAGGTCATTGCCGGAGGTTTTGCCGGCTTCCTGGAAAAGTTTGGCCGCACTGGGTCGCGCTGCCGGGTTGTTATGGTCACCATCACCATAGCCGCGGACGGCGATATAGAAAACGCGAAGATAGAGGATCCCGCGCCCGCGAAGGAGATTTCCGAAAAAATCCTCAAGATCGCGCGTTCTCTCGATTTTTCCGCGCTCACCCCTGCGTCCGGACCAGTGACCCATACCTTTCCATTGCTCATTGCGCAGGAGTAACCGCACCCATGTTTCGCATCATCATCTTCCTGGCCGCCTGCTGCCTCCATGGACAAAGCATCCTCAAAGGCGTGGAATTTTCAGATTGGGGTCCGGATGAAACCTATTTCCTGAAATTCGATAAAACACCTAACGTCTATTATCCTATCACAAAAAACAGCGCATGCAGGGTCCACTTTATGAATACCTCGGTCTCCAAGGAATGCCTTGAGTCTGTCCGTTCCCTGAAAAGAGCCATACTGCTGTCAGCCGATTCCGGATGCATGGCCAGCGTATCCGTGGCAATACCTCTTGTTGACAATGACTGGCATTGGGAGACCCTCCCCTTTCCCGGGACCTTTGTCATTACCGTTCGTCCCGATGACCTTGAAAAAATATGGGAAAAATCCTTTACGCGCCAGCAAACCGCGCCCGCGGCAATGCGGCTCTTCGAGCGGAACAAAACCGAGTATTTTTTCTGGTCCTTTGACACGGCCATTGCCAGCGTGCTCGTCCACACCCGTCCGGGTGTTGTCTCGGTAGAGCTGTACGGAAACAGCGCGCCACCGAACGCCTCAGAGGAAAAGATAAAATCAAGATTTATCAAGACCCTGTCCTGGGCAACGGCATCCGCTGACTCACTGCGCGGTACCGCGGTCTCCTGGTTCGACATCACCACTCGCAAAGACCCCCTGGTAGTCTGGGACTTTTCGGGAAACACGCTCAAAATAACCTTTAAAAAAGGATAGCACAGCGTGCGCAAACGGACGCCATCACCCCTTCAGGCAATAGACCTCATGCAGGTCATTTCCGTTGACCGCATGCCCATCAAGTTCCAGTTCGGCCTCTTCCTGGTGCTTTTTTCCGTGCTCCTGGTCTCAGCAATCGGCTACTTTGTCATTAAGGAGGAAAAACAGGAACTCACCCGCCAGCGCATCTACCTTGGTGAAATCCTCGCCAGCAACCTCGCCTCAGGCAGCAGGGACGGCATCATTATGGACGACGAACTCCTTATATTCGAAATGATCGACGGCATTCTGAAAAAAGACACAAAGAACGACATAGCCTATGTATTCATCACTGATCCCGCGGGAAAAATCATTGCCCACAACAAAAGCGAGCTCATGGGAACGGTATTCTCGGACGCGATCACCAATTTCGCCTGCGCCCTCAATCAGCCCGCCTGGCAGCAGACCGAGGTCAACGGCGCCACGGTCCTCGATTTTTCAAACCCCATTTTTGAAAAAGTGACCAAAAAAAAGATAGGCGTTGCGCGCATTGGTCTCTCCTACCAGTCCATAACCCGCACGGTCGAGAGCGCGGTCAGCAAAATCCTCACTATATTCATTTCCGCGCTGGTCTTGGGCATTATCGCCTCGATCATCTGGGTGCGCCTGGTCACCAGGCCCATTTCCGATCTGGCAAAAGGGGCTGAAATCATCGGCGCCGGCGACCTCACGTACCGCTTTACGGTAAAAAGTAAAAACGAGATTGGTGAACTGGCTGAAATTTTCAACAAAATGACCATTGATCTGGCGGCCGCCCAAGATGAACTCATTGCCAAGCGCCAGCTCGAACACGAGATCGAACTTGCCCGCGCCATTCAGGCGACCCTTCTGCCAAAGACCATTCCCGAGACGCCCACGGTGCGTATCGCGGCCTTTTACCAGTCGGCCATGGAAGTCGGCGGCGATTATTACGATTTTATTGAAGTCGATGACACGCACCTTGGCGTGCTGGTCGCTGATGTGTCGGGAAAAGGCATTGCCGGCGCCTTTATCATGGGCATCACGCGCGCCATTTTCAGGATCATGGCAAGCGGTAACCACTCGCCCGCCCAGGTGCTCTCGCGCGTCAACGGCGCGCTTGGCCTTCACATGAAAAAGGGCATGTTCGTGACCATGCTCTACTGCATCATCAATACCAAGGACCGCCGCATGCGTGTTGCCAGCGCTGGCCACGATCCCCTGCTCTATCTAAAGCCGGGGGAATGTTCGGTCAAAGGCGTCAATCCCGATGGTTTCGCCATTGGCATTAGGGCGGGCCGCGAGTTCGATACCCGTATCAAAGAGGAAAATCTTGTGTTGGGCCCAGGCGATTTTTTAGCTTTAACTACTGACGGAGTCACCGAGGCCATGAACGCGGGCGGCGAGGAGTTCGGCGAACAGAGATTGTTCGATTTTATGGTGAAAAACGCGGAAAAAGAAACCGCCATTTTCCGGGACGGGCTGGTCAACGCCATCCGGGAGTTCACGGGCGACATGGACCAAAGCGACGACATCACCATGGTGGTCATCAAGATCGCCTGAGATCTGACCGGGAAGGAGAAGCAACATGCCTCAATTGAACATTACCGAGCGTCTGGCTGGCGCAAATGGCGCTGTTTTTGTCCTTTCGCTCAACGGCAGCATCGACGCCTATAATTCGGAACTGCTCGCGCAGAAACTGGAGAGCGTCTTCTCGCGGATGCGCTTCCAGATCATCGTTGACTGCCGCGAACTCCTATTCATTTCAAGCTCGGGCATGGGCGTTTTCCTGAGCATAGAAGACCAGCTGCTGCAAAACAACGGCGGCCTGAAATTTATAAACGTTTCCGAAAAAATACTGAACGTATTCCAGAAAGTCGGCATCGCCGACATCTTTAAAATCTATGACCGGGAAGCCGATGCATTGCAGGACCTTGAAAAAGGCGTGTAATCCATGCAGAAAGCACTCACCTTCCCCTGCTCCCTGAAGGTACTCGATACACTCAGGGCCGAAACCGAAACCTTCTGCCGCACTGCGGGAATGGACGCAATTGCCAGCGGTGAAATAGAACTGGCGATCAACGAGGCATGTACCAATATTGTCCGCCACAGCGGCCTCCCCGGGGCAGCGACCTTCAGCGTGGTTCTTTCCGTTGAAAATGGCGTGCTTACGGCCGTTATTGCGGACAAGGGGAAACCCTTCGATTTCGACCAGGCCCGGACAATCAAGGACACCAGCGACCTTAAAACAAAAAAACCAGCGTCAGGCATGGGCGTCTTTTTCATCCGCAAGCTGGTCGATACAGTCGAATACCGCAGGCTGCCAGGCGGATCAAATGAATTAACCCTGAAGAAAAAGATCCAATAGCACGCACCATGAGCGCCTCCACCGCATATATTGAAACAAAAACGAAGGAAATAATTGTCCACGGCGACCTTATGGGAAATTTCAGCGCTGATAGGCCTCTGGTTGTACGGCAGCACATTTTGCCCGGGTCTATGATCAGGGCCTTATCCGACGTCAGTGTGTATGGCAATATATCAGGGGCAAACCTTATCGCAGGCGGCAACCTCTCGGTTGAAGGCAGCGTGGCTGGCGACAATACCACCCGCATCAAGGCAAACGGCGCCATTGTGGCCGCCTCGCTCCAGAACATTATCGTCGAGGCGGGCCGCTCTATAACCGTCTCCGGATCCATCGTAGGCTCGCAAACCAAGGCCAAACAGCACATCGATGTTGGCTGCGCGATAATCGGCGGCGAAACCTTCGCGGCGCACGCGATCAAGGCACAAACAATCGGCGACGAGGCTGGCACCGAAACCAAGGTGGGGGCGGGAACCGATTTCAAGCTCAAGCTGGTGCTCGATGAAATGCTCGCTGAAATTAGCGAGGTCATGGGCAATGTCGATGGCATACGCAAAGGCATCGCTGACCTGGAAAAACGGGACCGTGAGTGCTATTCAGGCCTGCCCTACAAGGACAAAAAAATTATGAAAACCTCGAAAGAATCCCTTGCCGTACTGGAAAGACAACTCGAGGGCCTGATAGACAGAAAGAAAAAGCTCGAAGCAAAAGTGCAGACAACGCTGCAATCGTACATCGATGTTGGGGAAAAGGTGTTTCCCAACACATGGATCTCCATCCAGAACCGCTATGTTATTACAAAAAAAGAGCTGCCCCTGGGTAAATATACCATCAAGAACGATAAAATAGTCAAACTGTAGGCCTTGCCCTTGCCCGTATGCCTAAATTATATTTTTCACCCAATTGGGGTGTCGTCCAACGGTAGGACATGCGGCTCTGGACCGTAGTATCGAGGTTCAAATCCTTGCACCCCAGCCACAAGCAGCCGGATGCCGGGTTCTTTCCAAAGGATTTTCGCACCGGCTGCTTCTGTTTTATCACCGTACAAACCAGCACACTATTGGTGAGGCGATACAAGGAGCCCGAGTGTCTGTTTGGCAATCAAGACCCTGCGCACGGATTCGTCCATGCGTTGCCTGGCCAGGGGGTCCTGGGTCACCAGACGTAAAAGCGTCTGCTGGATAATCCTCACCTTTTCAGGATAGGTGATCATCAGCAGATCGTTTCCAGCCCAAAACGCCATGGAAACCAATTGCGCGAAATCAGCGTCAGGATAGTGCGCTGACCCAAGGTTTTTTCCCTGGCTCACAAAGCTCCGGAGCGCGGTCCCCCACAGGTCGTCGGTGACCACCAGCTTGTCACCGCAGATGCGCCGGGCAAGACCGACCATTTTTTCGGAAAAAACCGCGGGTTTTTTTGAAAATGCCGAAAAATGGATGCTTGACATTAGTATTCCGCCCAGATCACCTATGGCCGCGTCAAATATTTTGATATGTTCATAGACCGCCGTGGAATCAGCGCCGCTCACGGCAATGGCCTCGTCGCTGTTTGTGTACACATCGTATCCGGGAAAATGCTTGGCAATGCACATGATCCCATGGCGCGAGAATCCCCGCACAAACGCACGCGCAGGAGGCAGAATATCCTTATAGCCCCTGCCGAATGAACGTTCGCGTACGGACATAAAGGTCTCCTCGCCCTTCCAGTTGCGCGACGGATCGAGGACCGGGGCAAGGTTGACGTTCACCTGCAGGGCCTTCAACTGCAATGCAATGGCCGCGGCCTGTTGCTCAATGGAATCAAGGGACATGGCCGCCAGTTCACGGGCGGACGACGCGGGAATCCGGTCCGCAAGATGGGACAGCCGGTTGACCTTGCCCCCTTCCTGGTCAATGGTGACCAGCAGGCCGATGGGCATGCGTTCCTGCGCAGCCTTGATCTCGCGCGCAAGCGCGCCAGGATCCTTGAGCATACTCGACATAATAAGTACGCCGCCCACATTATATTCGCGGAGAAATTCATATGGAGAATGGTACACCAGGATCATCTGGCCAATTTTTTCTCGGTCCGACAAAGCGGCCATGAGGCTGTCAATGGCGCTCGCGGCAACAATGCGCCACGCGCATAGCATGCAGAATAGCACAACCGGCAGTCTTACCATGCGTACACCGCAAAAAATGGATAAAGAAAAAGCGGAGGATGAGGGACTCGAACCCCCATGTCCTTACGGACGCCGGTTTTCAAGACCGGTGCCTTACCATTAGGCTAATCCTCCGAAATCGTGAAAGAGAATGGGAAAAATAACTTGTTTTACCTGGTCCGTACAACCCTGAATCCCATAAACGGTTCAAGCCGGCTGGGTTCGAGGTAGTCTCTGTTCGATGAACGCTGCTCGCGCGCATCGTCCATATAGCTGCCGCCCCTTATGACCATGGTTGGGCCAGTTGCAGTATTGACCGGATTGTGTACGCCTGCGGCCAGGGAGGTATAAAAGGACGCGGCATAGAAATCAGCGCACCATTCCCAGGCATTGCCCGCAAGGTTGTAGATGCTGTCCGGGTTTGGCGGATACGCATTGACCGCCGCAAGTGCGCGTTCGTTCAACTGACGGTAATTTGCCGTGTGCAGGCTTATGGTGTTGCCTGTTGGATAGAACGAAGAATTGTACGGCAGTCCGGCCCTTGCCGCAGCCTCCCACTCCGCTTCTCTGGGAAGCCGGTACTGAGAACTATCGGGCGACAGGCTGTCCTTTGCGCTCTTTGCATCGCAGAAAAACTGCGCGCCATACCAGCTCACCTGCACCACCGGATAGTTGATATAGGAGTTTACCGGTGTTAGTGTCAATGCAGTGATATATTTTTTTCTCTCAGTACGATTCGAACTCATGGTGGAGTCTAGAGTATAAACAGTATCAGGCGTAAAATAAGCTAGATCCAGAAGTATCAGCGGCAATCCCGCATGATATACCGTGTCACCAGAAATGGCCATGCTGTCCACCCTTATGAGTTCATAAACAGTGCTTATGACCGTATCGCTTCCAAAACTGGTATCCGTATGTACAATGCGCTGAGAAGAATCAGGATTCGTGCTCATGATCCAGTTCATGACTTCGGCAAACTCACCATTGGTTACCTCAAATGTTTCCATGGCAAAGGAATCGAGCCTGACACTGTGTTTGGGCGCTTCATCAATATCGCCCGAATCAGAACCAAGCCAGACCGAATCGAGCGCGGCAACTTCGCGAAGGTTGTTGGCAAGCGCTTTGACCGTTGCGGACCCAGTGCCAGACCCCGTTGCCGATGATGCGCTGTTGTTGCTGCACCCGCACCAAAGACCCAGACAGCCGCACAAAACAACCAAGACTAGCTTTTTCATAGTGTTTAAATATAGTATTTTTCCACAGTGTTGCACATCTTTACTCCTCTTTAATATCTTTTTACTGACATGAAGCAAGAACGCATATACCTCGACAATAACGCGACCACCATGGTCGCGCCTGAAGCGCGTGATGCCATGCTTCCCTTCCTGGGAGAAAAATATGGCAACCCCTCCAGCCTTCACGCATTTGGCGGCGAAATTCGCCATCACCTTGCCGAGGCCCACGACCATGTGTACGACCTTATCGACGCACTCGACCAAGACGACGTGGTCATTAACTCCTGCGCTACTGAAGGAAACAATACCGTACTCCAGGGAGTGTATCATACAGTGGTCAGAAACAACGCGAAAAACCACATCATAACGTCCAACGTCGAACATCCCTCGGTTTTAAATACGTGTAAATTCCTGGAAACGCTCGGAGTCCAAGTCACCTATCTGCCCGTGAACAAGGAAGGCATTGTGACCGCGGAACAGGTCGCAAACGCGATCATAGACCGCACTGCCCTGGTCTCCATTATGTGGGCGAACAACGAGACCGGTGCTGTGTTTCCTGTTGAAGCGATCGCACAGGCGGCAAAGGCGCGCGGCGTGCTCTTCCACACAGACGCAACCCAGGTCATTGGCAAACTCCCGGTAAGCGTCAGGGACCGGTCCATCGACTTCCTCACGCTTTCCGGCCACAAATTCCATGCGCCAAAAGGCGTGGGAGCGCTCTTTGTCAAAGCCGGTGTCAGGCTGCCGCCACTGCTTTTTGGCGGCGAACAAATGGGCGGCCTGCGCGGAGGCACGCACGATGTACATAATATGATTGGCCTGGGAATGGCCGCATTGCTGGCGAAAAAAGGCATTACTGATGAACAAACCCGGATCAGGGCCCTGCGCGACAAACTCGAATCAACAGTGCTCAGAGAGATCTCAGACACCGGGGTGAATGGCGGCACGCAACATCGCACGCCCAACACGGCGAACATCTGGTTCAAAGGCGTTGAGGGCGAGGCTGTATTGTGGGACCTTAACGAACACGGCATTGCCGCATCCACGGGTTCTGCGTGCGCCTCCGGAAACGAGAAGGCCTCATATGTGCTGCTTGCGCTCGGCATTGGACCCGAGATCGCCCATTCATCCATACGCTTCTCTTTATCGCGATACACAACCGAGGCGGAAATAGACACTGCGCTGGAAACTATCCGGACCGTTATCGAACGGCTGCGCAACATTTCCTTCACCTACAAGAAAGGATAGCCAGACATGGCAAAAGAAACCCTGCTTTCAAAAGGCATGTGGGAACAATATTCGGAAAAGGTGCGCGACCGCATGAACAAGCCCGGACACTTTGGTGAAATAACCAAGGACGAGGCCCACAAAGCCAATCTGAAACTGGTGGATGTCATCCACGGCAGCGAGGCGTGCGGAGACGCGGTCCAGCTCTTCCTGCTTGTTGACAAGGACAATGTCATTAAAAAGGCCCGTTTCAAGTCCTTTGGATGCGGCACGGCCATCGCCGCCTCGGACATGATGGCGGAGCTGTGCGTGGGTAAGACCATTGACCAGGCCCTGCGTATAACAAACCTTGATGTGGAGCGCGCGCTGCGCGACAATCCGGAAACTCCCGCCGTACCGGGCCAGAAGATGCATTGCAGCGTCATGGCGTACGATGTCATAAAAAAAGCCGTTGCATCGTATAAAAACGTCGATATCAAGGAATTTGATGAGGCGGAAATCGTCTGCCACTGCGGTCGCATCACGCGCAAGCAGATCGAGAAGGCGATCATTGAAAAAAACCTGACAACCGTGGAACAGGTTATTGAGGCCACCGGCGCGGGAAGTTATTGCGGGTCGTGCATACGCCCTGGCGGCCACGAGGAAAAAAACGTGTACCTTGTCAACATACTCGACGATGTGTTGCGACGCACGGGAAAAAAAGAGGAGGCGTCAGTGACAACCGGCGTGCGCGATATTCCCTTCAGCGAACTAAAAATGCCGCAAAAGCTTAAAAAAATAGAGGCGGTCCTCGACCAAATAGTGCGTCCCGCCCTGGCCGCCGACCACGGCGGCCTTGAGGTCATGGACCTGGAAAATACGACTGTATTTATAAGTTATACAGGTTCTTGCGCAGGATGTGCTGGCGCCCTGCACGGCACCTTGGACTTTATCCAGAAGACCTTGCAAGAGAAGCTCAATGCCTCTATTACGGTAAAACCCTTTCAGGGGTAACCTTGGTTTTTGCGCCAGTCTGGTTTTTCATCATACCATAGAATCCCTTGTAGGGGCGGGTTTGAAACCCGCCCCTACAAGGTGAAACCCGCCCCTACAAGAATAAATCGTACGTAAATGACGCCCCCACTATCGGCTTTGCGGTTTTTAAAGGCAACTCTGATGAAATTTCTTGACTGCCCATTTATAATTAACGTAAATTATCGAGAATCAAAGAACATACCAATCCAATTATTGTCTACCACAAAAAGGAGGTTTCTATGGTAAGAAGGTTCTCGATCCAGACCGCGTTGGTCGCATGCTTCATGCTTGTTTTCGCTTCAAGCGTTAAGGCCGACCTGCAGGAAGACATCACAAAACTCGTGGGCGACAATGCCACCAGCTACATCCACCCTATCACCAACTCCCTGGGTGTTGGCATGAACAGCGGCTGGTACAACTCTTCAAAGAGCTATAAACTTTTCGGCCTTCCTATTGGCCTACAGGCAAACTTTGGCATGGGCGTGTCCATGACCAACGACGACCTTCGCAAGTACGATTTTGAAGGTGAAATCAATGTTGACGGCGTACCCGGGCTCTCAGGAATATTCTCCGCTCTGAACACAGAGCTCCAGGCCGCGGGTTACGACACCCTGCCAAGCAAAATATCGCTGAACAAAGCTGATGTTCCCACTATTGTTGGTGCTGAAGAGGCCCCTGTCTTTACTCTGGCAAACCTGCTTCCAGCCACATCGGTTGCCGACATGCGCACATTTAACGTTACTGCAAACGGTTTTGGTCAGGACACTATTCCGCTCGATGATACACTTTTCGCACTTCCTCCGGGCCTCAACCTTGAAGCTGTCCCCTATATTCCAAACGTAGGAATCAATATCGGCCTGCCCTTCAAAGTGCAGCTTGGACTCAGGTATTTTCCAACCACCAGTGTTCCTGATTTCGGCGATGTCGGCCTTCTGGGTCTCAAAGTCCAGTACGAATTCACCGAATGGGTTCCCGTGGTGAATAACCTCCCGTTGCTGCATACCTCTGCGTTTTGGGCAATGAACAACCTTGAAATGGGCGTGCTCGAACTCAATAACTGGATCAGCATGGTAAACGTATCAGCTGATTTTAAATTCTTGATCGGCCTTGGCATCTACGGTGGTATTGGCATTGAAAGCTCGACCATGAATCTCAATTATACGGTCAACGCGCCCGGCACTGCCCTCGACGGCCAAAAGGTCAGCCTCTCGGACGAAGGCGACAACTTTTTCAGGGCCCAGGCAGGTGTGAGGCTTTCTTTGCTTATTTTCGACATTTTCGCCGACGCCAACTTCGGAGAGACAACCTCCTACAACCTTGGGATTGGCATTGGCTTAAACGGTCTGTAAACAATCCGGATACCTGGTTCCTGATAGTTTAAAAAACCCGTCTAAACGACGGGTTTTTTATTATATTCTTGAAAGCCCAATTGCGTATAAATTAATTTTATAGATTATTAATCGCATAAAAAAAAACACCAGTAAATAACTCATGGCGCTCGGAAGAAAAGAAACCGATAAAAAAGCAAAACGGCTGTCACTGTTGATCGCCGTTGGCGTGCATCTTCTGCTCATTTGGATCTTCTGGCAGGCCGCAGTGCCCCAGGAATATAAAGACCGCGTTGTTGAAATCTTCACGGGAAAAAACGCGGCGCCCCCTCCGCCTCCAAAACCAAAAGTAAAACTCGCCGCTATCAAGCAGCCTACATCGTTCAAGCCCAAGTTCGAGGTCAAATCATCGGTCAAGGTAGACCCCAAATTCAACCCCAATTTCAAGGTCATGGCCAATTTCAACGCTGACGTATCAATGCCCGACTTCACCAGCATGGCCCAGACATATTCGGTAAAGACATTCAGTCTGGACAAGTCACAAATCCAGAACGTCACTACCGACATCCTTAATGTAATCGGCGTGGGCGATCTCATGGACGAAGGACGCGGCACCAAGGTCTCGGGACGCGGCAAGCGTATGCGCGCGCGCCTCAACCTCTGCATCGTCAGCACGCCGGGCATCACTCAACTCGACTTTGGCGGCACGGGCCGCTGGGACTACGTGTTCACGGCCTTTAAATCCATTGAACGTACCCGAGCATGGCTCAAGGAAAACACGCAAATCCAGGTCACGGAAAACACCATCACCATTCCCTGCGAATACGATTTCACCGAGTGGGTGCAGAAGATCAAGACCAAGGGCGCGCTTGCCGTCGACAGCTCCTCGTACTACCAGGAGCGCACCGCCTTGCTCAAACTCGAACAGTCAATCGAGCAGATGGAGACCGACCGCATTGCCGGGCGCAGGCAGTTTGTCCGCACCGTCAAAGCAACGGCCTACAGCTACCTGAATAAAAAATACGCCATCGAAGACATTGATCTCCTCAAGCCCGACATGATCATCAAAAAGATTGAAGAGCAATTCCTGCTGCGCGAGTGGCGGAAAAAAGGCATACAGACCATGCTCGAAGTGGTGAACAATCTCGACGAAAACTGGCCCGAGGACCGGCTCGTCAACGCGATCAAACCCGTATATTCTTTCCTGCGCAATGCCATGGTCCTCGAAAATCCGCTCCTCATTATCGCCAATCTGGTAGGACTCGAAAAACTGAGCGACGAAAACCTCCAGTTGCTCCGTACCTATGTGACAAACGGCGGATTCATCTGGATAGACGACACCGGTATTGCCGGGGCAAACATCCCCGACCAGTACATCGCGGCGCGCGGGTTCATATCCAACCTCATGCCCTCAGCCGACAAGCTTTCTGAAAAGGAACAGGAGACCTTCAACAAGCTTTCAGCGGACGATAAAACCGTCCAGGGTTTTGATTTGGGCAAACCCTTCCCGCCCTTTGCCCATCCACAGGTCTTTATTCCCATGGCCGTGCCGCGCGATGTACCGGTCGACGTCCGCATCTTTAATAGATTGGGTATTCTCGTCAAGCAGTTTTCGTGGGATAAAAACAAACCCATGAAGGCGGGCAGTTATGTTACCAAGGAAAAGGCGCTGGTATGGAATTGCGACAACAATGCGGGCGAACCGGTTGAAAGCGGCAATTTCTTCCTCCAAATGCAATCCGGTCTTTTCCAGAGAACACGGCTTATCACCGTGGGCAAACTCCGCATGATCGACGAGAAGCATCCGCTCATGAGCGTTGTCCATAATTTCCGGAACGTCCCTGTCTGCGTCATCGGCAGCGGCAACGCCAACTGGAAAACCCGCCCCTACGGCAACGCAGCGTTCGGGTATTATTACGAAGGCCGCATGATTCTCCTCTACACCGAAGGCGCGGGCGTCATCGCGGGACTAGGCGATCTCAACAGCGCCGTGGTCCGGGACCAGGCCAACAAATTCCTCAACAATGTCATTGCCTTTGTTCTAAGCGACGAAGACGGCGTTGCCATCAGGCCCTGATCCTGTTTCCTCAATGGACCAGGCTTTCCTCGGTTTCATCCTTCCGGTAGCAAGCATTGTCCCGGTAACGGTTTTTGACCTTAAATATCGCATCATTCCCGACTGGCTCACCCTTCCCCTGCTGACCGCAGGCCTGGCCTTCTCATGCGCACCCCAAGGCATCACCCCATACCTCGCTCTGGCAGGCGTTTTCTGCGGCGGCGGCACCTTGTGGGCCATAGAATGGATCGGCCGCCATGTTACGGGCAAGGAAGGCATGGGTGGAGGCGATATTAAATACATGGCAGCCCTGGGCGCCTTCATCGGCCCAATTCCCGCGCTTGCGCTGCTCTTTATCGCCTCAATAACGGCGCTGCTTTTTTCAGCAGGCCGCGCATGCAGGACACGGCAATTTCTGGGGGCCACACTTCCGTTTGGCCCTTTTCTTTGCGCAGGACTCATTTGTACTCTGGTTCTTATGAAAAAAGGTATCTTTTAACCGTGACAATACAGCTCAATGGGAAAATAGAATCCATCGCAGAGGGGACCTCTGTGTCCGCGCTGCTCGCGCTCAAGAGTATTGTTCCCGCGCACGTGGTGGTGGAAAAAAACAGCGTCATTGTGGCCCGCGACGCGTACCCCATCACAATATTGAATACCGGCGACACGCTCGAGCTTCTCAGATTTGTCGGAGGCGGATGACATGGATTCCCTTGCCATAGCAGGGCGGACAGTACGGTCGCGCCTCATTACCGGATCGGGAAAATACCAGGACGAGGCGCTCATTCCCGCCATTCTCGCCGCAGCCGAGTGCGATATCATTACCGTGGCTCTCCGCCGCGTGGATTTTGACCGGCCCGCCGACAATATCCTTCGCCACATTCCAGAGGGAAAAATACTGCTTCCCAATACTTCGGGGGCGCGGAACGCTGATGAGGCCGTGCGTATCGCGCATCTTTCGCGGGCCATGGGCTGCGGTGACTGGATAAAAGTTGAGGTCATCAACGACCAGAAATACCTCCTTCCGGACAACGCAGAGACCATCCGGGCAACGGAAATACTGGCGCGTGAAGGGTTCATCGTGCTTCCTTATATGAGTCCTGACCTTGCGGCTGCGCGGAGTCTGGTGAGGGCGGGCGCCGCCGCAATCATGCCGCTCGGTTCTCCCATCGGGTCAAATCAGGGACTCAAAACGCTCTCCCTGCTCGAAATCATGATCGCGGAGATCGATCTTCCCATTATTATCGATGCGGGTATTGGCGCTCCGTCGCACGCTGCACAGGCCATGGAGATCGGCGCTGACGCAGTGCTCCTTAACACAGCCATAGCCACAAGCGACAACCCCGTGCTCATGGCCGAGGCCTTCAAGCACGCGGTAAGGGCCGGAAGACTGGCCTACCTGGCAGGATGCGGACCCGTATCTTCTGGTGCACAGCCTTCCTCCCCCTTAACTGGTTTTCTGCATTCCTAAGGCCGGTATGCCGTTCTACGAATACAGAAAACAATACACGGGAATCAATTTCAATCATGTTTTTTCCCATGCAACCAGCGCTGATGTCGACGCGGTCCTTGCCAAGCAATCCATTGACACGAACGACTACCTGGTCCTTCTCTCCGATGCCGCGGCCGCAAGGCTCGAAGACCTTGCCCAAAAGACCCGCACACTGACCCAACGGCACTTTGGCAACGCCGTGGTCATGTACACGCCGCTCTACCTGTCGAACCACTGTGTCAACGAATGCGCTTACTGTTCCTTCTCAAAGCGCCACGCCATAGAACGCCGCACCCTTTCGTTCGACGATGTGGGCAGAGAGGCGGAGGAAATCGCGCGCACTGGCATGCGCCATGTGCTCATCCTCACCGGCGAATCACGGAAACACACACCGCCCCGGTTTGTCGGGGAATGCGTTGCCATACTCAGGGACTATTTCGCCTCAATCACCATTGAGATCTATGCACTATCGGCTGAAGAATATGGCGATCTCATTGACGCAGGCGTCGATGGCCTCACTATATACCAGGAAACCTATGACGAGAAGCTCTATGCTGACCTGCACGCGGGCGGGCCAAAGGCCGACTACCGTTTCAGGATCGAAGCGCCCGAACGGGCACTGTCTCAAAACATCCGTTCAGTAAATATTGGCGCGCTTCTCGGCCTCCACGACCCCCGGATCGACGCCTTTTTCACAGGCCTGCACGCGGCCTATTTGCAAAAAACCTTTCCCGCTGCTGAAGTGGCTGTTTCGTTTCCCCGGTTACGGCCCCTGGTAAGCGAATTCTCAGGGGCCCGCACTGTTGCTGACCCTCTTTTTGTGCAGCTCCTGTGCGCTTTCAGGCTCTTCTGCACTTCCGCAGGAATCACCATCTCAACCCGCGAAAGCAGCCGGTTCCGCGGCAATATTCTGCCTCTTGGCGTCACCCGTATGTCCGCGGGATCGAGTACGGCCGTGGGGGGAAGAATCGGGGAAGCAACCGTCGGACAATTCGAAATCGCGGACACCCGGAGCGTTGCAGAGGTACGGGACGAGCTTGTGCGGTTGGGATATCAACCGGTCATGCACGATTGGAATAATAAAATGTACGGGGAACGCGTATAGAAAAAAGCCGCTGGCCGTTACGGGTTCTTCGCTTTCGAACCGGTCTTCTTTGTTTTTCCCGGGACGGCCTTTGCATCCTGGCATGTTCCGGTTTTTTTCATGTAATCGTCGAACGATACCTGCTTTTCGTAACATTCGTCATCGACATAGGAGAGAATGTTGATGAAAGTCTCCGGGGGAATGTATCCAGGAAGCATGGTGATAAAATCACCCTTCTTGTTTATGAACGCTATGGCGGGAAATCCACGCACACCCAGGGCGCCGGCGAACTCCATGGGGGTATAGACCTTGCCCTGGTAAGTAATGACCTCTTTGGAGGTTTCGGGATTTATTCGTATTGACACAAAACGCCCCATGAGCTTCTTTTTTACTTCAGGATCGTTGAAGGTTTTCTGGTCCATGACCTTGCACCAGTGGCACCAATCCGTATAAAAATCGATAATGCCCGCTTTTTTCTGCCCTTTGATCTTGGCGTAGCCGTCGGTGAAATTGTTCCAGGAAAGGTCGCCGGCATGGCCAAACCCCGCGGCAACGGCCAGTACGATACAGATGAAAATCTTCATGGGTATAATATATTAAGAAACCATTGAATAAATCAAACGCCGGAATTATATTTTAAGCAATGTGGCTCTACGCGTTCATCGTCGTTTTCCTCATTGTGCTGGTCATTTTTCTCAGCAACATCGCGATCCAGTTCCTTCGGCTCGAACGCAGTATCGAAAAGACGGTGGAAGTGCTCGAGGCTGAGATAACCGATGTGTTCGGATCTCATTCAGTGAAAAAAGAGGGGGAAGCCGCCATGGGCGGGGACAAAAAGCCCAATGCAGAAAAACCATTGACATCGCCCGCCAAATGAATGTAGTTTTTTAGTAATCACTGTAAGGAATATTTCCCGCAACAACCCAATACTATTCTTGGCAAAACCTTTGGTTTCAGGCAAATTTTAAATATATATCCTTATATCCATTCACCTATCACGGTAAAGGAACTATGGCACCAAGACCACGAACCACCGATCGGAATGCCGAGGAAAACACTTTTCCTGTGGCAGAAGCCCCTGTTGCCCCTGCCCCCGTCTCAGTCCCAGCCCCAGCTTCCCTGCCTCAAGAGGCTGAAAGCGCCAAACCAGTTGAACAGCCCCGCAAGGCAAACGGGGTTGAGCTCAACCTGAAGGACCTCAAGAAAAAAAGTATCGAAGAACTTATGCAAATGGTCAACGATCTTGACATTCCCGAATGCCGGACGCTCAAAAAACAGTCCCTCATCTACAAGCTGCTCGAATCCACGGCCCTGAAAGGCGGTCAGATTTTCGCCGAGGGCGTACTCGAGATAATGCCCGACGGCTTCGGTTTCCTCCGCTCTCCCGAAAACGACTATATGGCGGGTTCTGACGATATCTATGTATCACCTTCGCAGATCAAGCGGTTCAACCTCCGCACCGGTGATACCGTGGCCGGCCAGATCAGGCCGCCCAAGGAACCCGAGCGCTATTTCGCCCTGTTGCGCGTCGAGCACATCAACTACGAAGATCCCGAGGCCTGCAAACGAAAAATCGCCTTTGACGCGCTTACCCCGCTCTTCCCCTTTCAGCGTATCAATCTCGAATGGAAGAACAGCGAGCTTTCTACCCGCATCATGCATCTGCTCACCCCCCTGGGCAAAGGACAGCGCGGCCTCATCGTGGCGCCGCCGCGCGCGGGCAAAACCGTGCTGCTGCAGAATATCGCGAACGCCATCGCCACCAACCACTCGGAAATCAGGCTCATGGTCCTTCTCATCGATGAGCGTCCCGAGGAAGTCACGGAAATGGAGCGCATGGTAAAAGGCGAGGTCATTGCCTCCACGTTTGACGAACCTCCGGAGCGGCACGTCCAGATCGCCGAGATGGTCATTGAACGCGCCAAACGGCTGGTTGAGCACAATAATGACGTGGTCATTCTGCTCGATTCCATCACCCGTCTGGCCCGCGCTTACAACAACGTGGTGCCTCACAGCGGAAAGATCCTCTCCGGCGGCGTGGATTCAACGGCGCTCCAAAAACCAAAACGGTTTTTTGGCGCTGCGCGCAAAATCGAACACGGCGGCAGTCTCACCATCATCGGCACCGCCTTGGTCGAAACCGGCAGCCGTATGGACGAAGTCATTTTCGAAGAGTTCAAGGGCACAGGCAACATGGAGCTGAATCTTGACAGGCAGATATCCAACCGCCGCGTCTACCCAGCCATTGACATCAACAAGAGCGGTACGCGCAAGGAAGAGCGCCTGCTGACCGATGAAGAGGTAAACCGTGTCTTCATTCTCAGGAAATATATGCAGGACCTCACCCCGCTTGAGGCCATTGAGTTCCTCATCGACCGCATGGGTTCCACCAAATCGAACAATGAATTCCTCGCGTCCATGAACCGGTGATCGCCCATGGACCTTTCCCGGGCAACCGTCCTCTTCATCGGATGCGGCAATATGGGTTCGGCGCTTGTGCTTGGACTCAAGAAGCTTCATGTGGGCCGCGTCCTTCTCTTCGATATTGACCAGGAAAAAACGCGTGCGCTGGCCGCTTTGAGCGGAGCGGAGATTGCCGATGATCTTGTCCGTGGGGTTGGCGCGGCAAACATGATCGTGCTCGCCATAAAACCGCAGCACCTTAAACCATTCCTGGCAAGCCACGCACCCCTTCTCAGACCCGATCAAATCCTGATTTCGATCCTCGCAGGCATCAAAACCGCTTCTTTGCGCGCCTCCCTGTCCTGCCGCCTTGCCCGGGCAATGCCCAATACCCCGGCCCTTGCGGGCATGGGGTTCACGGCAATCTGCGGTCCCGATGCCGAGGCTGTCAACTGCGCCAATGCCATCTTTTCATGCGTGGGTACTGTCATCACTGTTGATGAAGACGCCATGGACGCGGTCACAGCGCTCTCCGGAGCAGGGCCTGCCTATGTTTTCTATTTTGCTGAGATGTTCCAGAAAGCGGCGCGTGAGGCGGGCTTTGGCGCGGAAGAAGCCCGCACCTTGATGCAGCAGACTATGGCCGGTGCGCTACGACTGCTTGCCGATCCTGAAAAAACACCCGAGTCGTTACGCGCGCAGGTAACCTCTCCTGGGGGCGTTACCGAAGCCGCCATTGGAGAGATGAAACGGCTGGGATTTGAAAATAGCATCCTGCAAGGCATCATGCGCGGTATTGAACGGTCAAAAGCGCTGGGAACATGATCGCTATCATCGACTATAATATCGGGAACATCGGATCGGTCTGCAAGGCCTTTGAACGTTTTGGCCACGATGTACGGCTTATCAACGACCCCCGCGGCATTGCCGCTGCTGATAAAGTCGTACTCCCCGGTGTGGGCGCTTTCGGCGACTCCATGGGCAATCTCTCCCGCCTCGGCTTTGTCACCCCTCTCCGGGAATACATCGCTACCGGAAAACCATTTTTGGGCATCTGCGTAGGCCTTCAACTGCTGCTCACCGAAAGCGAGGAAAAAGGGATGCATCCCGGTCTCAATATCATTCCGGGCCAGGTACTCCGCTTTCCAGAAGGGGAAAAAATCCCCCAAATAGGCTGGAACCAGGTGCGCATCGTGAAACAGGGACCGCTCTTCAGGGGTATCCCTGACAACGCCTATTTTTATTTTGTCCATTCTTTCTACGCGAGGCCCGGCAGCCCTTCGGACGCCGCGGGCCTTACCGCGTATGGCGTCGAATACGCAAGCGTTCTCCAACGGGAAAATATCTTTGGCGTCCAGTTTCACCCTGAAAAGAGCCAAAAAACCGGGCTTAAACTCATCGAGAACTTTTGCAGTTTCTGATGCAATTTCGTATTTTCTATACTCAGATAAAACGGAGGATGCCAATGAGAAAATTAATGGCTTTTGGCGCGCTGCTCTGCATGCTGCATGGCCTGCCGGGCGCTGAGAAGATTGTGCCCATCATCGAAAACGGCACGGCCGCGCCCATTTTCATGCTTCCCAGCGTCGACGGCAAACGGGTCAGTCTGCGCGACTATTGCGGCGTCCTCAGAAACCAGTGGAAAAACGCCGAAAAACAAATTGTCGTCCTCAGCTTCTGCGCCTCGTACTGCGTTCCCTGCAGGCGTGAAATTCCCCAACTCGAGGCCTTTGCGCAGACCGCGCCAAAGGACGTAAAAGTTGTATTCATCAGTGTCGATTCCCTGGGTGAACAAGCCGCGGCTCCTTTCCAAAAAGAGATGAATATGAAGCAGACGCTGCTTGTTGACCGCTATGGGCAGGTCATGAAAAAATACGGGGTCAAAAAACTGCCATCGCTCTTCATCATCGACAAAGACGGCAACATGCAATTCCAGTCACTCAACGGCTTTCCCGAAGGCCTCGACCTAGCCAAAGCACTCGCTGAGAAAATTGAGGAGATCCGGAAACAGGACGGTTCCACTGTATCAGCCCCGCAGCCTGTTGCCCAGCCGAGCGCGCGCGACCGGAAGATCCAAGCCCTTACCCTGCTCTTTGCCGGAAAAAATGGGGAGGAAATCCTGAGGGAAACAGGGCTGTCGCCGGCTGAATACGAAGCGATAAAAAAAGAAGCTCTTTCACTGCTCATGGAAAACCTGAACTAACCCGCCAGGCGCGGCCCCAATGAATTTGTCTAATAAGACCGTCGGATATATCACCATCGCTTTTTTATTTCTTTTTTTCCTTTTTTCCTCCGTATATGTCTACTATTCCCAAATCTATCTCTGGTGTTTCAGGACCGCTTATGCCGATGACATCGGCAATCTGAAAATCGACAATGCAATCAAGGTAAGCGGCATTATCGTGGGAAAGGTCCATGCGGTTTTACGCGAAAATAACCAGGCGAAAATCGTCATAAAGATGAGGAAAGACATAGAAGTAAAACGCGACTACGCGCTGTTGAACATCGACATCGGCCTCATGGGCGACCGGTGTTTAATGTTGGTTCCCGGTTTTTCCGATCAAACCATACCGGTTACCGAACCGCTTGCCATGGAGTTTGTACCCGGCATAGCGGAGGGTATCAGCAACGCTTCCTCGCTCAAATACATCGTGCGTGACCTGACGGAGCTCTTTGCGGCCTATGCGCAGGTCGACTCAACCAACGACACCCTCTTTACAACGCAATTTCACACAGTCCTGCATGCCATTGACAAAGCAACATTGAAAATCGAAGACATACTCATCGCGTACGAACCTTCGCTCAGGAAAAACATTTCCCAGGCGGCCTCTCTTTCGCGCCAGGGAAGGGTCCTTGTTTCCGCAAACAGAGAAACGGTGCAGCATACGCTTGTAAAAACAGAAGACATATCCCACCAGGCCTGTGAACTCATGGAAAAACTACAGCCGCAGATGGACCGTTTGGCAACGCTTCTCGATGAAACCAACAAGGGTAAAAACAGCGTGGGGAAATTGCTGGCCGACAAAAAACTCTATACCGAAACGCTGGACACCATCCTCAAAGTGCGTGAACTGCTGAAAATCATGGAATCAGACGGCATTCAACTTGATATCGACCTGTTCTGAAAGGCGGGGAGGCGGTAGGCGTAAGCAGCTCTACTGACGCTTGCCGTATTCAATGGCGCCATTGGCGTAGCCGATGAAATACTCGTTACCCGGAATAGCGTCTCCAAACGAATCGAAGAGTGAATTCTCCTTGGCGACAATCGAGTACTCGTTCAAGGACGAGACAAGAAACTCAACGGCATTATTTGGAAAGGGGTTGACAAAACCAATTTCATCGAGCGTTCCATAACGGCCATGGTCTTTCCTGAACTGCTTTTCCTTGACCAGAATTTCCTGGATTGTGCGTTTGGCCTTGCCTCGGTTCATAATCTGTCCAATATAGGAAAACCGGACAATGACAAAGACCGCGAGAAAAATGATGGTAGTAAACAAGATCAGAAAGTCCTTGAGTTCCACCTGGCCCTTCCGCCGGTCGCTGCGGTACGCAATGGTCTCCACTACTTCACCTCATTGAGTTTCTGGTTGAGTTCCTGGACCCTCCGCTGAAGGAGTTCGCGACGGCCTTCGCGCTGTTTGAAGTAGGTTCGAATGATCATAGCGATGATAAAGAGGTACATTATCTGTTCTATGAGCACCGAAAAACTGTAGTATATCCAATTACTGTGGTCAACCACATCGATGATAATTTTTAGAATGGCAAGACTGCAAAGAGAATAGACAAGAATTGTCATGAGATGTTCCCTATTGTCCGTTCAATCTGTTTTCTATCTTTCGCATGCGTTTCTCAAGATCATCTATGTTACGCCAAATAGTTTCCGTGCGCTGATTCTCGATCCGATGAGAAAGATCGTCAATCTGGATCTCAAGATGTTCTAGAAGCCCTTGATTTTCCTTACCTTTAACGCGTACGAAAAGCATAACCCCAAGGCCCAGAAGCAACAAATCCCAAATATGCCTGAACACGGAAAAAGAAAGCCAGCCGATATCAATAGAAAGGCTTAAGAAAGCAAAGACAACTAAGATAAGGCACCAGAATAACATGTTTTAAACAATAAAATATATTCACCTCCTCACCTAAGTCAAATAATATAACACAAATTTACAAATAGTTAATTATTGGGGGCCGGTGGCTCTTTTTGTGGTTATTGTAGTTTCTGGAGTTTTCGCTATTTCATAACGCATTTAACGCTTAAGGTATTGAGACCTTTTATTTTGTGTGTGTTTTATTGTCGAGCACAAGATATTGGGTGGTGCCACTCCAGTAAACTTACTGGACATGAAAATTATTGACTTTCACGGTTTTTAAAGGTATAATTATAATGTATTACCCGAAGCAAAGGGACGTAAAGTTTTAAAGATGTTTGAGTTGCAAAACAACCATAGTCTCACTGGTTTTCTATAACATAAATACCAAATGAACAGAACAACCATCTTTTTCTCTCCAATCAAAGGTAAAGGGGGTCAAAAACGCTATCTGCTCCTCCCCTCAACCATCTGGTTATTTGGTATTGTGATTTCTATTTCCTTTCTCTTTGCTATCAACGCCTTTGTCGATCTTTCCCAATATACCTTCAACCGAATTTCGTATGCTCATTCATTGCTGAAAAACAGGGAACTAAAAGCCGATCTGAAAATGTTTCAGACGCTCTCAAACCAAACCGAACGGGACGTCAGAAACCTTTTCACGTTTGAAGACCGGGTCCGCCTCTACTATGGTTTAGAAGCAGTCAATACTGACATCAGGGAAGTGGGCATTGGCGGTCCTGAAACAGATGCCTTGAATACTACTGTCGCGACCCTGTTCAACGACCGCCTGCACAACAACCTGGAAAATCTGCAGATCAAGATCGAAAAACAGATCCGCCAGGCTGACTTTGAAACAGAAAGTTTTGCCAGCATGTTTGAAGAGATTGTTTCCATCAAAAAAAAGCTCCGGCGTACCCCTTCAATTCTTCCCACCTTTGGCCGGATAACCTCAGGGTTTGGAATAAGAATACACCCTATTGAACACCAGGAAGCATACCACTGGGGTATCGACATTGCCAACCGTATCTGGACCCCCCTCTATGCCACTGCTGACGGCATTGTCGAATTCGCGGAATATTCGTCAGGTTTCGGCAATCTTGTTATTCTAAAACACGGCTTCGGATACAGCACCTTCTATGGTCATTTACAAAGTTTTACGGTTAATCCAGGCGCCTTTGTCGCACGCGGGGACCTCGTAGGATTCCTGGGGACCAGCGGTCGGACCACCGGCCCCCATGTTCACTACGAAATCCGCAGAAACAACAAACCCATCGATCCTCTTGAATCCATTTATCCGGTTGCCATGTTCTAGGCCCAGGCGTTCCATGCTGGTCAAACGATCCATTACCACTTCCCGTCGCAATGAGTTCATCGATATCACCTCCCTGGTCCGTGAAGCTATCTATGAGAGCGCATTGGTGGATGGGGTTGCCATTGTGTTCTGCCCCCATACCACAGCGGCCATTACCATCAACGAGAACGCGGACCCCGGCGTAACGGCCGATATTCTGCAAAAACTCTCTTCCCTAGTCCCTCTTCGTGACGGCTACAGTCATGCCGAGGGAAACTCTGACGCGCATGTGAAATCAAGCCTGGTTGGCGCCTCGGAAACGGTCATCATTGAACAGGGAACCCTTGTTCTTGGCGTCTGGCAGAGCATATATTTCTGTGAGTTCGACGGTCCCCGTTCGCGGAACGTCTATATACAAACCCTCGCCGCATGAAAAATATTTTTCTCTTTTGCGTTGCCCTCTTTGCCGCGTATGTTCCGGGCAGCACCATCCGCAGTTCGGAATACGAATACCTTCCCCAAGGCGCCCGTTCCGACGCCATGGGCGGCATTGGCTGCGCTTCCTCCCGCGATGCCTACTGCCAATTTTACAACCCGGCGCTCATGGCCCTGTCCAAAAACATCCAATGCAATGTCGAATACACGCCTATCTGGAACCTGGGCGATGACTTTACCACCGGAAGCGCGGTCCTTCCGCTGAAAAACGACCTTGCTTTCGGCATCGCCTACTCGCGTCTTGAAATCAATGGTATCCCCTATTTCGATGAACTCGATGGGTCCTCTTTCCAAGACCGGAAAGATAACCTCGCGTACCGTTCTACGGGAAGACCCCTCGGCTCTTTCAGCACTGTATACGACCTTGCCGGATTTTCCATTGCCAAGTGGTACCGGACTACCTTTTCACGCGAAGCCTTCTATAAGTTGACCATACCCGTCTGTCTCAGTTTCGGGGCAAAGATAAAGTTCTATCGCCAGTCGTTCTATTTCCCATCATCACTCAAGCAGCAGGATTTCGAAGGACACGCCTCTGACATGGATGGGGGTATGCTGCTCAGGTTCACCATCGACCGCGATCTTGCCACGGGAAAAGAAACCAAGGTGTTTACCGCGGGATACAGCATCAAGAACATCCTTAAAAGCAACGTGGCGTACAATACGGACCGGAAATACGAAGATAGCGGTGAACGGATCAGGACGCTCGGTTTCGCCTACCAGCAGGAAATCACATTACTGCGGGGAAGCATCGTGGCCGCGGTCGATCTGCTGAAACGGTGGTACGAAACGCAGACCTACCGGTACGGCGTCGAATACGGATATAAAAACCTCCTTTTCATCAGAAGCGGCTGGTGCGATGGAAGCTGGTCCGCGGGCGCCGGTTTCTCGTACAAATGGATCACGGTCGATTACTCATTCAGACAGCACGAACTCTCCGCAACCCCCTACCGCATCGGCCTTGGGCTGACCTTTTAATGGCCTGTTCCTTTCTCCAGCGCATACTGCGATATGTGGAAAAACACGCCATGTTGAAACAGGGCGATCGTGTGTTGCTCGCTGTTTCAGGCGGCGCTGATTCGGTTGCCATGGCGTTTCTCTTCACTTTTTACCTAAAAAAACGTTTCTCACTCGAATTGGGCATTGCCCACCTAAACCATGCCATGCGCGGCGCACATTCGGACCGCGACCAGGACTTTGTCAAATCCCTCGCCGAAAAACTGGGTCTTTCCCTCTACAGTGCAACACATCCCGTGAAAAAGATACGCGGCCGCTCAATCGAAGAAATCGCCCGGGAGGTCCGGTATGCATTCCTCAACGCTACCGCGCGAAAGTATCGCTTTTCCCGCATTGCCACCGCGCACCACTGCAATGACCAGGCCGAAACCGTGCTCATGCGCCTCTGTTCAGGATGCGGCACTACCGGTCTTGCCGGCATCCGGCCCGTAAACGGCATGACGATACGCCCCCTTCTTCCGGTTTTGAAAAGCGAACTCCTGGCGTTCCTGCGCGCGCACGGCCACCGGTTCCGCCATGATGAGAGTAATGACGATTGCGCGCTCATGCGCAATAAAATCCGGCATACTGTTCTCCCGTATCTTGAAAAAACGCTGGGCCCATCATTGTGCCGCCGTATCTCCCGGACAGCGGAAAGCATATTCAGCGACTTTGCCAATCCACCACAGTTCTTCGCACTCCTGGTCCGTCTGCTCAGGAGACCCTACACCCTCCCTGGAATGGCTTTCACCAGATCTGATCTAGCACAGCTCCCCCCCTCCGTACTTAAAGGAGTCATCGAAGAAGCGCTCCGTACGTTTGAGGGACCGACCCTGTCCGCGGCGCACCTCGAATCCATCCAGGGCCTTGTTGCTAAGGGAAAGCCAAGCAGCAGCCTGCACCTGCCCGGCACTTTCAGGGCCCGCTGCGTCTATGATTCCATTGTCCTGGAAAAAACAAGACCAACAGCAAAAAAAAGTTCAGGTATTACGGTTAAAAAAATGCCCGGCGCCTACAGGGACAAGGTATTGGGTCATGCGATTATCATCACTATTGGGAAACACACAAAAGGTATCCAATTTCCGGCAAGTGGAGAAATGACCGCCATGTTCGACTATGATTCATTGCCAAAAACCATGTCGCTGCGTACGCGGAAAGAGGGCGACCGTTTCTTTCCTCTCGGCGCTCCGGGTGAAAAAAAACTGAAGGATTTCCTGATCAACTGCAAGGTACCGGCCGCGTCCAGGGATGCATTGCTTCTTCTGTGCCATGCCCAAGAGGTCATCTGGGTCCCAGGCCTGCGGATAAGCGACCGCTACCGGGTACGGCCTGGAAAAGGGAAAATAGTCGTAGTCAAATTGGTAAATTAATATATTATAGTGTTTACCAGACCCAAACATAGTGGATGGAGGACGCGTGGCGGATAACAAGAGACAACCCAAAAAGACCCCTGCCAATAAACCCGTGAAAAATTCAGGAAAAAAGGTCAAATCCCTCGCCTTTTTTGTCTTATTGGCGCTGTTCACAATCTACGCGTTCAAGGTGTCGGAACAGCTGAGCCCCGCCGCAATGCCCATCGCCTATCCCGAATTCGCTAAGTTGATTAAAAGCGATAATATCAGGATTTCCCGCGCATGGGTCGAAAAAAACAGCCAAGGCGTTGAATTCAAAGGTAAAATCAGCAAAACCGACCTGGCCGATCCTACCTACCGGAAACAACTCGAAGACGTGGTCCATATGCCCATGACCGACGACAAAGATTTTCTCTTTTCCACCTTTCTCCCGCAGGTTACCCAGGACATGCTCAACGATTGGGAGGAACGGGGCATTCCATTCGAATTTAAACCGGAAAAAACAAACTTCCTATCAGTCTTTCTGTCAATGCTCCCCTGGATCCTCATGATCCTTTTCTGGATATTCATTTTCAGGCAGATGCAGGGAGGAGGCGGAGCAGGCGGCGGATCGCGCGGCATATTCTCGTTCGGCAAAAGCCGGGCGCGTCTCATGGCCCCTGACCTTCCAAAAACCACCTTTGAAGACGTGGCAGGCGCTGACGAGGCCAAAGTGGAGCTCGATGAAGTCATCGAATTCCTAAAAGACCCCAAAAAATTTCAGGCCTTGGGTGGAAAAATCCCCAAAGGCGTTCTACTCCTCGGCGCTCCGGGTACCGGTAAAACGCTCCTTGCACGCGCCGTTGCCGGCGAAGCGGGCGTTCCCTTTTTCTCCATGAGCGGTTCAGATTTCGTGGAGATGTTCGTAGGTGTTGGCGCAAGCCGCGTCAGGGACCTTTTTGAACAGGGAAAAAAAAGCGCACCCTGCATTATTTTTATCGATGAAATTGACGCTGTCGGCCGCCACCGCGGCGCAGGCCTTGGCGGCGGCCACGATGAACGCGAACAAACACTCAATCAGCTCCTGGTTGAAATGGACGGGTTCGAACCAAACGCGGGCGTCATTCTTATCGCTGCTACCAACCGGCCCGATGTGCTCGATCCCGCCCTGCTGCGTCCTGGCCGTTTCGACCGCCAGATCGTTGTCGACCGGCCCGACATCAGGGGCCGCGTAGGCATTTTAAAGGTGCATACAAGGACCGTTCCCATAGCCAAAGACGTGGACCTTTCCATTATCGCGCGCGGAACACCCGGCCTTTCGGGCGCCGACCTTGCCAATATGGTGAACGAGGCGGCGCTGCTGGCGGCTCGCTACGGACAAAAAGAAGTCACCATGCTCGATTTCGAGGAGGCCAAGGACAAAGTCATGATGGGCACGGAGCGCAGGAGCATGCTTATCAGCGATAAAGAGAAAAAAATAATTTCATACCACGAGGCGGGCCACGCCCTTACGGGAAAATTCTGTAAAAACGCCGATCCAGTGCATAAGGTCACCATTATTCCCCGGGGTCTTGCCCTTGGCGTCACCTTTCACCTTCCCGGCGAGGATAAGCACATTAATTCCAAGGCCTATTATCTCGATGAGATCTCTGTCCTCTTTGGCGGACGTGTTGCCGAAGAGCTGGTCTTTTCCGAAGTCACCACCGGTGCCAGTAACGACATTGAACGCGCAACTGAAATCGCCCGGAAAATGATCTGCAGTTGGGGCATGAGTGACCGCATGGGTCCCATATCGTATGGAAAAAAAGAGGAACAGATCTTTCTGGGCCGGGAAATCGCCCAGCACCGCGACTATAGCGAGGAAACAGCCCAGGCAATCGACGCGGAAGTTAAAAGCCTCCTCGAAGAGCAGCTTGCGTTCACCCGGAAGGTGCTGTCAGAAAATATCGACAAGCTCCACGCCCTGGCGCTAGCGGTACTTGAACACGAATATCTCGACTCAGAGGAAATTGCCAAGGTTCTGGATGGCAACAAGCTCGAGACCACCCGGAAACCGCGCGTCATGCCCGAGCGCCGCAAGAAAAAACAAGCCGCCGCAGACCAGACCAAAACGCCTGAGGAAGAAGACGCGGTAAAAGGAACGAAAATAGACACACAGGCCTAAAGGACGCCCCAATGTTCATAGGCAAAAAAGAATTCCCAGCAGGAAATAGACCGTATCTGGTCGGTATCCTCAATGCTACACCCGACTCTTTTTACGACAACGGCAGCCACGAAATGTCTGACGACTGTGCCGCCCGAATCCAGGTCCTGGCCCGCGAAGGGGCCGATATTATCGATATTGGTGGCGAATCAAGCAGACCGGGAAGCCGGCCTGTTGACGAATCCATCGAGCTAGCCCGCGTACTCCCCGCAATTGCCATGGCAGTTAAAACCAGTACCATTCCCGTGTCAATCGACACCTGCAAGGCTTCTGTTGCCGCACAGGCGCTGCGCGCGGGCGCGGTAATGGTCAACGATATCAGCGCCCTCAGGGCAGACCCCCGCATGACCGATCTTGTCCGCGAGGCCAGGGTACCTGTGGTGCTCATGCACATACAGGGCACGCCCGCAACCATGCAGGACAACCCTTTGTATACGGACCCAGTGCGCGAAGTAAGCGATTTTCTGCTCTCCCGGGCAGCCACTGCAGAGCAAGAAGGCATTGCCGCGGAAAACATTATTCTCGATCCTGGCATCGGCTTTGGTAAGCGGCTTGAGGACAATCTTCTGCTGCTCAAGGGATTTTGCGCCTATATTAACAACCGGTATCCAGTACTCATCGGCCACTCACGCAAAAGTTTCATCGGCGCGGTACTCAATAGACCGAAACCAGCCGGCCGCCTGTTCGGCAGTATCGGTGCCGCGCTTGCCGCTGTCCAAAATGGCGCGGCTTTTCTCCGCGTACACGATGTGCAGGCTACTCGCGACGCCCTTGCGGTGTACGGCCGGATAACCATGGCAGGCATAGAGGAGACTATTAATGGAATTGTTTAAGATCAGCTTCCTGACCGTCACTCTGTACGATGTCGCGGACATCACCATTGTCGCTGGTATCATTTATATGATCATCCGGTGGCTTAAAGGCAGCCGTTCGGTCCAAATGTTCTTTGCCATAATCTTTCTCTTCATAGTCTCTCTTATTGCGGACTGGCTTAACCTTCACGGTCTTGGCTGGATCATGTCAAACATCAAGACCATCGGCCTGGTGGCTTTCTTCATCGTCTTCCAGCCTGAGATCCGAAGCGCGCTGATCAATGTGGGCAACATTGGCATGGGCGACCTCTTTTTTAAAAAGCAGAAGGGCCGCATTCCCGTTGACGCGATCATTGCAGGCGCGGTCGAACTTTCAAAACGCGGACTTGGGGGGCTGACGGTAATCGAAAAAAAGGTGGGGCTCAGAAACGTGCTCGAATCGGGAAAGCCGCTTGATGCTGATGTGACCCCTGAGCTCATCACTACCATCTTTTCAAAAAACACACCGCTGCACGATGGCGCCATTGTCATACGGGGAAACAAAATTGTCGCCGCGGCGTGCGTGCTCCCGCTGTTGCAAAATCCCGGTCTTGAAGAGCGTCAATACGGCATGCGTCACCGGGCTGGCCTGGGCATTGCGGCCGAAACCGACGCTGTTGTTGTCATGGTTTCCGAGCAGTCGCGCGAAATATCCATTAGCTATGGAAAAGATTTTATCCGCGGGGTTTCGGTCAAGGAATTAAAAAGCAAGATTGAATACTATTTAAACCAGTGAAAAACGGCAGACGCTCAGCCCTGCGGATAGCCGGGCTCACCATTCTCTTCATAGCGTTTTTCCTTGCATTGAACCTTTTTTTCTGCAATGACCGCATTGAGCCCATTGACCTATCAATGCCCGTTTTCACTCACGTTGCGGCGCCGTCCAGTCCGTCCGACCTGGCAAGTCAAAGAAATTCAACCGTTTTAAAACCTGTGAAAAAAGAAAAACAGACAATACCAGCGCCACCGGAAGCAATCGCCGCATCTGAAGACAGCGCCACCGCAGCGGATCCGGGTGTGAATCTCGATAAGAAACCTCCTTTTGTGTGGGCTGACCCTGGGCCGGGAATACACAACAAACCTCTTTCCATTGCGTTGTATGCCGATGAACCCGCTGATATTGAATTGATGCTGGGTTCAGCCGGAGAATGGGTTCCCTATGAAAAACCTATTCCAGTGACCGATTCACTGCGTCTTGCTTTCAGGGGCACTGACCGTGCGGGAAACCGTTCCGACCCAATAGTCCGGCATTATTTCATCCGTGCGGCCCCGGCGCTTCGGTGCGCTGACGCCATGGTGTTCGTTGAAACCAGCGCCAGGACCTTCTGCATCGACCAATACGAATGGCCGAATAAGAAGGGGACTTTCCCACTGGGATTTGTCAATTGGTATATGGCCTATGATTCGTGCCGCGCCACTGGAAAAAGACTCTGTACCGCAGTGGAATGGGAAGACGCGTGCGCGGGCAGAAACAACACGCAATATCCCTATGGCAACGTCTACGAGGCCCGCACCTGTAATACCGAAAATGATAAGGCATACACTTCAGGCGCCTATGGCGAATGCCGCAGCTTTGCGGGCGCATACGATATGTCAGGAAACCTGAGGGAATGGACCGCATCACATTCAGAACAAAACCCAAGGTACTATCAAGTCTATGGCGGTTTCTGGGAAAACAGGGGCGCTTCCACCTGCAGATCAGCTCAATATAGCTTTTATCCTCAGAACAAGTTTGTTTCAATAGGGTTTAGATGCTGCGGAGATACCCTGCAGCCAAGGCGTTAGGCGGAAAAAAGTTTTGCGAATTTATCGGACAGGTCATCAAGAACCGCATCGGAATTATAATAGCGGTTCCTGATTTTTGCCTTGACCGATTCGAGCGCCCTGTTGCCCAAAACTGACGAAGAAATTTCCACACTGTCCCGAGCACCAATAGCGGTCTTTTTTAGCGAGGTATTTGCGGAGGAGGAGGCCTTTTTAGCCTGTTCTACTGTCTGTGGATGCATTGCTGCTTGGATTTTCATAGTATGCCTTTAGCACTCAAGTACTTCCTTGGAACAGCCGATATTAAATATGCAAATCGGTGTTTCACCATAAAAGGGGCCGGAAAAAACGAATTTCTGGTCCTTTTTTATTTAATCCATGCAGAAAAGCCTGGAAACCAGACTCCCTCTATAACCAATATCGGCAGATTATCGCAGGACTTTAGGGATTTCTGGAAGTGGAATCGGGCTGCTGGCCCCGCTGCTGCTTGGCGGCAATGATATCGATGGACTTGTTTATATAGTCCCGCTTCGGATGTTTTGAATCGAGATCTAGGGCCTTACGGAAATAGGCAAGACACTCCTGGTATTTCTCGGTTAATCGGTTGCGAAAATAAAAATCAGCGGCTTCAAAATACGCGTCCGGGTTGGTCTTTGCCGCTGTAATGCCCTTCAGAAAATATTGCTCAGCATCGCTGAGACGCGACAATTGTTCGCACGACCTGCCGGCATAGACATACCCGTCAAGACGGGTCGGATCAATCTCCACTGCTTCCTGAAATTGCGCCAACGCCTCGTCCCGCCGCTTTAGCTTGAGATACGCCTGTCCCAGATATAGCCGGCCATCAAAAAGATAGGGGTTTTTTCCAATAGCATCCTCAAGCAACGGCAGCGCTGTTGTGTTCTTGTTTTGCACGACATAGAGAATCCCTAAATGCATTTTCGCCGATCCAAAGTCCGGGTTTGTTTCGAGCGCATTTTTCAAATAGAATTCCGCCTTGTCATAGTTCTGCAGGAAGGTATAGGCAACACCCAACAGGTCCGCGACCGCCGGGTTCTTCTTTCCCGATTCAATCGCTTCCTTGAGCACATCACGCGCGTCGAAATATTTCCCCTGGGCAATAAGCAGTCCCCCGAACCGGAGACGATATTCGACTGAGCCTGGGTTCTGCGCCACTGCCTGCGAATAGCACTGGAGCGCGTCGCCATAGCGCTGCATGCTCTCGTATAGGCTACCCAAACTCGCCTGGACCGAAGGATTAAACCCCATGCGCGATAGCGCCATCTTGTATTCGTAGAGCGCCATCTCGTTGTCCGCCTTGAGCCGGTAGATATCGCCTAGTACTTCGTGAGGAGAAGCCAGGTTCGGATCGACCGTTGTAGCGGCCTGGGCCTCGTCCTGAGCACGGTTAAAATCTCCTGCTGTGAGATAAAAGCGGGCGAGACTTACCCGGGGCTTTCCATTGGCCGGCGCCACTTTAATTGCCTTTTGAAACATTTCCTTTGCCTCGGCAGGTTTTCCCATCAACTCGTACACTTCCCCCAGGCCGGTCATATATTCAGCATCCTCTGGCTTAAGATCGAGGGCCCGGGAATACTGCTGTTGGGCTTTGGTGAGATCACCGGAAAAACGGCAGGCGACCGCCAGATTATACAGAATATCAGCGTTGTTTCCCTGCGTATTCAGCAGCTTTTCGTAGAGGGGGATGGCGCGCGCATGGTCACCAACGGCAGAATAGGCGCTGGCAAGGTTGATCGCGGCTTCTTTGACTTCAGGATTTATTTCAATGCATTTCTCGTACAGGGCGATTGCCCGGTTGGGTTGCCCGGAAAGAAAATAGGCGTTCCCCAAATACAGGATATTTTCGTACCGGTCGGGCCGTTCTTTCAGGGATTTTTCGAGGGTAAGAATGGCGCGTTTGTAGTCGCGTATGGCAATGAACATCTTTGCCTCGGAAACCGCGTCAGCAAAAAGGGCGGCCGCAAGGCATGCAATAAGCAGAAGAACGATGTGTTTCATGGTTTCGCGTTCCTAGAACCGGATATTGAGAAGCGTTTCCGCATACCCGCGATGGTACCGGGAAACACCTCCATAACATCCAATAAAAACATATGATGGGGTGGCGCATATTGACCGGACCTGCCCGGAAACAAGTCCATCGCTTGCCATCAGCCGTCTCCATTCACCAGCGCTTGTATCATAAATATAACATCCCGCATCATGGGTTCCAACCCAAAGCGTCTTCCCTATCGCCCGCATTGCAGTAATGGTATTCCGTTCTTCTCGAGCCATGCCGTACACACTGTCCGGAGTGATAGGCAGGGCGACAAAATCCCTTCCTGCGCCTTTGCTGACAAAAACACCTTGGGTCTTAAAAGCGGCATACACGTCCTGCCCAATATGTGTAACTGCAACGGCTCCAGGCTTATCGTCAAGAAATGACCCTATGACGCTATCGCGTGAAAAGTCGAACCGTTTCAGGCCATTACCCAATGTGCCGATCCAGAGGCCAGCACTATCGGCGCATAGAGCAGTAACCCGCCAGGACTTTGTTCCGGCAAGCAACGAGAAGGTCTCTTGTTCCCTGTGAAAACAGATGACCCCCGCGGGACTTCCCAGGAAAAAATCGGTCCGGTCCGCCAGTTTTTCGATGCAGGAAATATCGTAGAGGGAGCGGCCATCATTGGTTTTAGTAAAAAATGCGTATGCATCCGCTTTGCAGTCCGCATACCCGAAACCATGATACCCGCTATAAAACAGCAATCCCCGATCGAACAGAAGCGCGGTAATGTTCGGTTCCAACACATCGAACCGGTCGTCAAGATGGGACGCTAGCTGGAATTGCTCCACACTGAAAAGATCGCAATACCCGCCCTGATACCCATACCCCGCGCACACAAGGCTGTCGGTAGCGGTTATAACCGACATGTTTTGCCGGGAAAGACCGGCGCGCATGGGAACAAATTCAACCTCTTTTTTGCGGATAACACCGGCACCGCTGTTTTTATCGCCATACCAGATGGAATCGGGAAAATTGAGCATGCACTGGATTTGGAGTTCGTCGATGCCACGTCTCCGCTCGCTGACAAACTGGATCCACACATCCTCACGATCGTGATACCGCCACAACCCAAACGGGGTTCCGCACCACATGCCGTCAGTCTCTTCCTCAAAGACATAGGCGCCCCTGGTTGGAAAATTGCGTGCGATGGTCGCCGTGTCCCCGCCTGCGCCGCACCGCCATACCCCAAAATCAGAGGTGGCTATCCAGAGCTGCCCTTTGCGGTCCATGACATCCCAAATACTGGTATTCTTGTCCAATATCCGGTTAAAAAAGATCTGTCTGAATGAGTTGCTCTGTTTGTCGGGGGTATAGAAAAAAAGCTGCCCGCCTTCGAACCCTATATAGAGCCCATTGCCATGCGACTTTAAACAGGTAATCCGCGTCTTTGACCTGACACCGGGGACATGGAAAGGAATAAACACATGTGAGCTCTCTGGTCTCAGAAAAATCGAACCGTTTTCAAACGCGCAGAACAATCCCCTGCCTGGTAAATACTCCACAGCGAGTGCGCGGCCTGAATCGCCTGCCGGAAAGACCGGTTCGCGAAAAAAAGACCGGGATTGAGCATTGAACCGGGCGCACCCCCTTTCCGTACCCACCCACAGTTCTCCCTTGGCCATACACAGGTCGTACACTTCTTCCGATGGTAACCCATGATCGAGTCCAAACCTTGTCCAGATACCTGTCCTCGGGTAGTATTGCCGCAGGCCTTCGGCTGAAGCAAGCCAGAGGGGCCCTTTTTCTCCTTCAGGAGCCAGCATTGCGTAGACCCTGCTCATTTCAAGAAACCGGACACATTGCGATGTATCAAAGTTTATATTCCGCGAGGGTGGGACAGAAAAAACGCCGAAGAGGATGTACAAGATAATGATGAGAAGAGCTGCGGATATCCCGATGAAGAACGCCGTGACCGACCGCCGGCGCCTGCTTTGTTTTCTATACGCGGCGAAAAATTCCATGAGAGGGGATCACCGTTCGCGCATCAGGAGGGCGGGATGAGGGAGAACCCTTTCATGCCCACGGCCTTGGCGCGATCAATGACCTGCATGATCTTTTCGTGATAGGTAGTAATGTCGCCCTGGACGATCAGGACGTCCTTTTTGTAGCCCTGCTTGATACACTCACTAATGCGGTATTGCAAATAATCAAACGCCTTCTTTCGTTCTTCGTCCCATTTGCTCCGGTCTTCTGACGCAGTGAGCGCAAACTCCTCGCCGTTGATTTTCACCAGGCCGTCGCGCACAAGATAGTGGTCTTTTTCAATAAGATCGGCGCCGACGAACACGACAATATCTTTCTCCTTCTTTTCATCGCCGCCCGCCTTCTTGCTTCCTCCTATGGGAAACTTGATGGCAACACCGTAGATATAGGTGGCCGACATGATGACCATGAAAAAAATGATGAGGGTAGTAATACAATCGACGAGGGAATTAATATTAACAGTATCTTCGGTATCGGTTCTGAGTTTCATATGATTTTTCGCCTTATTATTTTGCTATTTTTTTTGCCTTCGTGTCTGTATCTGTTTTTTTCACCACGTCGATAGAAGCGTCGGAACGGGTTACAAAAACAAATTTGGAGATGGCGCACGAGGTGTCTTTGGCCATGTATACCACCTCAAGGATTCGCCCGTAAAACGCCTTATTGTCAGCCTTGATCATAAGAGGAATGTTGTCGCTTATTTTTTTCTCGTCCTCGGCGGTAAGACGGGGTTTTTTTAACCGGTCCCGCGAATAGTTCTCTCCAAGCACCATTTCATCGACGATCTCTTTCTTGCGTTTCTTCAGGGCCTCGGGTATCTGGTCGAGCCGCAGATAGGGGCTTATCTCGGTCTTGCACCTGCTACAGGAATATGCCGGAGGCCGAACGGCTATCTTGGTCGTCTTTGCCTTTTCCTCATCAATCTCGATTTTAAGGTCTGGGAGCGGCTTTCCCGACATATCGGTGAGGGAATTCGGCACATAATCACCCTGATCGGACCTGAAGGGCAGTGCGCAATTCGGACATTGACGCGGCACGCTCCCCTTGCCGGAAAAGGCCACCAGCCCGGTGGAATCGCCAACCACGTTACCGCCCGCACCTACTTTTGCGGGAAGAATATATATCTCGAGATTGGTGGTGTCTTGTTTTGCGGAATACAATACCGGCGGAAGCTGAAGGATCTGATCGAGTGATGCCTCCTTTTTCATGGAAAGGGAAATGATGGCAAGGGCCATGAGAATGAGCGCCGAGATGTTGATCATCGGCGTCAGATTCACATTGTCGGCCTTCTGCTGCGCGCGTCCCTTGAATTTCATTTCACTCCCCTGCCGTTAATTATGCGGTAAGCGCATCAATAAGAATGGTGACTGTTTCCTCGATCTGGAGAACATAGTTCTCGATCATGGACTTTATCCAATTGAACAGGACCAGCGATGGAATGGCCACCAATAAACCGCCTGCGGTGGTAATAAGGGCGACCGAGATACCACCCGCCATTTCATCGGCCTTGATGCCGCCGGGAGAATTAGCGATGGACATGAAGGACTCGATGAGACCCCAAACTGTTCCTAAAAGACCCAGAAGGGTCGCAATGTTCGATATGACCGCAATGGCGCCAAGATGGGTCTCGAGGGCCGGGATTTCACTACTCGCCTTTGTCTCGGTTCCCTGGAGCATCCACTGTTTAAGATCGACAACGTTTAAGCCCTTGGCCACGCCATCCTTGTACTTTGCCAGTGTGGTACCCAGGATAGAGGCAACCAATCCGCCCTTTTTCTGCGCAAGGGCCTCCATTTCAGCGACAATGGCGTTTTTATCGCCGTTGTTGTTTTTTACCGACTCCTCAAGGGTCTTAACAAACTCAGTGGGTTTGAGCTTGAGCTTCTGGAGGACAATAACTAAAAGCCGCTCAACCGTGATATACAGCGCAATGACTGAAAGACCCAGGATGGGGTGCATGACCCAACCGCCTGCCTTGTACATTTCTATTGGGTTGAGTGCATGACAGAACCCGGCCATGAACAGGACCAGGACAACCACGCGTGAAAACATCCTCTGGATTGTCGGCATTGTGATTCCTCCTTACGTTTGTCTCAGTGTATTAATGTTTAACATTGATCGATTGTATCTGTTTTTTCGCGAACTCCTTGGCCTCGCGGTCGCAGGCGCCGCCGGTGCGCACATCTTCGTAGAACTCCTTGGCCTTGCGCCAGGTGCCTTCCTTATCATAGCAGAAGGCCAGATAGTTTTTGGTCCAGCACATCATGGGAAAATCGGGATATTCGGTCAAAACGCGGGTATAGTACTTTTTCGCCACAGACCAGTTCTCATTACCCCATTCGATCGTGCCAATCTGGAAAAGGGCATTGGCAACCAGCTGGCTCTTGGGGTGGGTTTGCATGAAAAAATTGAACTCCTTGACCGCATTGGCCTGGTCCTTCATTGAAAGAAGGCACTCCGCCCGCTGGTATAAGGCCACTTCGGCAAGAGCGCCGCTGCTATCGAGTTCCATGACCTGTTTAAACACATCGCGCGCCTTCCTGAAGTCCTTTTGGGCGTAGTACGCGTTTGCCTTGAAATAATAGGCGTTGATAGTGAACTTACTATCGGGAAAATCACGGATCATACGGTCGGCCCATTTAATGACATCAGCTATTTTCTCGGCATTGTTAAGCGCCTCGATGAGCTTAATAATGGCAGCAGCGCGGAGATCGGGCTCGGCGGTGGTATACTGTTCGTATACAACTCGGTACGATTCAACCGCATCCATGTACTTCTTTTGCGCAACATACACATCGCCGATACCCATGCGCGCAATAATCTTGTCCGCCACATCGTTGCTGGAGGACTCTATCTTTTCATAGTTCTGGATGGCGCCTTCGGGGTCGGTTTTCGCCTTGATTGAGCCGATTTCTCCCTGGGAGGCGCGGAAATACTCAACATCGGCCTTTTTCACTTTTTCATAGGCCTCAATGGCCTTGGCGTCGTTGCCTTTTTTCGCGTACAACGATCCAAGCTGATAGGCTGAGGCTGAGAGAAGGTAATTTTCGGAAAACTTGAGCATCTTTTCCAAATACTCGATGGCAGCATCGTCGTCCTGGAGACCGGTGCGGTAGATTTCAGCTATTTTAAAATAAAAATTGGGCGCCGAGGGGATACCGGGTCTTTTTTTCATGAACTCAAGCGCGTAGGTGATCGCTTCCTTGCTTTTACCTTCGCCTTCCAGCGCCTCAACATATCCCAAACCTGCGCCGTCGACTTGGTCAGAAGAGTCAAATTGTGTAAAAATTTTATTGTACATATCGCGCGCTTTGCCATAATCGCCGTTCTGGCTGTACGATTTACCAAGCAGATAAACGGCGGCTGAGGTAAGGGCGTGAGACGGGTTTTTCTCGATGAACTTGGTGAACGCGGCAATGGCCTCGGGATACATCTTGTCGCGGAAAAAGGATTCCGCGATCCTGAAATTGATCTGGATCGCCCGCACCTCCTCGCACCGCGGATTGTCAAGGATTTCGTCCTTGAATATGGCGCGCGCCCGCTTGTACTCACCCTTGCGGATATAGCAATCCGCCAGTTCGCCAAAGGCGGTCATGAGTGTCACTGAGTCTTGCGCCAGCCCGATGGCCTCGTTAAAGGTGGCAATGGCGCTATCGGTGAGGTTCATCTCCTCGCCCTTGAGTTTGCGGCCTATTTCAATGAGGATCTGCGCCTTGGCCTGGTTGTCGGTAAGCACCTTCAACTGCTCGGTGTAATCATTGACTATTGAGGAGTCAGAGCCTTCAACGCCCAGAATACGATATTTTTCGACCAGGGCGGTCTCGCTCTTGAGACCGCCAAGCGTGGTACGGGCCTGCTCCTTGAGTCCCAACTTCATATAGCACTCACCAATGGCAAGAGTTGACTTCTCGATCCAGTCGCGCGCCTGGTCGTAGTTGCTGATGAGCTTGTCAAATTCTTCGATGGCAAGCCGGTATTTCATGCTTGCGTCAGAGGAATCGACCCCTTCGGCAAGATACATATAAATCCGGCCCAGCAGATACTGGGTCTGCGCGGCAACCGGGCTATCTGGAAACCGGCTGATGCTCTGTCTGAGAAACTGCTGCGCCTTGCCATAATTTTTCTGGTCTATATAGTATTTGCCGATTTTAAAAGCCGAGCCTGGATAAAACGCCGATGATCTGAAGTTCTCGCACACATCGTTATACGCCTTGATAGACTCAAGCGTATCGCCCTTCGCTTCATAGCACGAGGCAAGCAGGTATTGGGCGTTGGCCGCGTATTCGGTGGTGGAATAGTTCTGCAGCACCTTGGCGTAGCTTTCAACGGCATCGTCCCACTTCTTCTCCTCGAAGTAGTAGTTGCCGATGTCGAGCTGCACGCGCGCCTGGTCTTCGATTACCTTGATGGAATTTATCGCCTTGGAAAATATCTCGTAGGCCTTTTTTGATTCATTGACCTTGAAATAGACGCCGCCCAGTTTGATGGACACCTTGCTGATAAGGTCGCTCTGGTGGTAAACATTGACGAATTTCAGATAGGTCTCAATGGCGCTGTTGTACAGGACCAGGGCTTTTTGGCGGAGTTCGTCCCTGGCTGCGCCATCACCCTCACCTTCGGCTTTCTGCATGAGCTGGTTCGCCTCTTCCTCGTACGAATCGCCAATATATTTCTGTGCATCGTCGACCAGGTCTGATTCCTGAAAAAAGTCGAGTATAAGCTGGTATTGTTCGCGCGCCTTGCCGCCTTCGCCAAGCTTGGCGTAACACTGGCCGATGAGCAGCACCACGTCGGAAAGAAGCTGCGCCTTGACTTGGGTGGTGTCGGTCGCCATTTCGCGCATCATCTCAGCGCGGGTATAGAGCTGTTTGGAGAGGTCACGATTGACCTCCTTCACCTTGCCCCTGTCGATGTTAAAATAGGTCCCGGGTTTGAGCTCCGTCTGCCTGTATTTGGGAAAATTCATGGATTCGGGACGGTTCTGTTCTATTTTCTCGAGGTTTGCTATGGCCTGCCTATAGCTGCGCTTGGAATCGTGCCCGATGTCGCCCATCTCAATGTAGCATTTAGCGATCATGTAGAACACCTGTTCGGCAACCATTGTGTTTGGATATTTCTTAAGCAATTTGTCAAATTCGTAGATGGCGCTCTCAAATTCGGAACGGCTGATGGCGTTCTGCTTGTAGTTTGCCGCAAGTTGGAACATACCCAACTGTGCGGTAATGGTGCTTATCTCATCGGTGTTGTTTGAAAAGTATTCAATGAGAGAATGCAGGCTGTCACGCGCCGCCTTGGCTTGGCCCATGGCCTGGAGGTTCTGCACCTCGGCAAAACGGTTACCCGCCTCGCGCCGCATTTCAGAAAGGTTTTTGATGTGGAAATAGTGCTCATTCACATAAGGAACGCTAAGCACCGCGGCTACAAGAAGGATTGCAATAATCATGCGTTATGTTTCTACTTTATTTCGAGTTGGCGCACCGGCACCTTCCCGGTATTGGAGAGATACGGAGTACCATATGACGCATAGGGCGCAATGCCCCTGTTTCCCAAATTATCCTCAGTCTCGATCCACATGTCCCAGACCCCCTTTGCCCATCCGCTGCAATCTATGTTTTTAAACGCTATGCGGGAAAGAGAGTAGGAGACGCGCTCCGAGACGTATGAATAGAGCGACGCGGATTGGCCGCGAATGGTCTCTTCGGGAACATCGAAATATTTGTTCGGAGAAACATACGTACGCTCCCCTGTAACAGGATTGGTACCCAGATAGTCGCTCCGGAAGTTGAAGGCAAGCCTGACTGATTTGATTTTACCAAAACCAGCATCGCGCACCGACGGCATGGAGGTGAATAAACCGCATCCTGATAGAAAAACGGAAAACGAACCCCCCAAGGAGGTAAGGTCTGATATCTTGTCATTGTTCGGGTCCACGGGGTCTTTGTAGTAGAGAGGCGCGTACTCCTCATCGGTCTTTGGGTTCCACAATGAGGAACGGGAATTATCACAGGTAATGCTCCAATTGAACTGCGGCGGAATATGGTCCCATACATAGCTGTAGTCTGAGAAAAATTTTGAAATAAAGACACGCGGTTCGTTGAAAAATTTTCCCCGAGCATAGGCGCAAATGATAAATTCCTTTGTGCCCTCCTCAACAATCGCCTTTAAAACCTGCGCGGTAATCGGAAGGCCGCGCATGTCGTGCGGATAGAGACCGCCTTCGGGATCAAGGCAAAAATCAGAGGCAACCGCATGGTGATACCGGTCTGAAGCGGCAAGTCCGAAATAATCGTTCAGCGTGCCTGCCGCTTTAATGGAGGCGAAGCTCTTTGCGTAATGCCATCCAACCGAGGTTATTGCCGCGCCTAATGAATACCCGGCAGAGTCTGACCCGGCCCGAATTGTTTCTTCGACATACGAATCCAACCGTGAGAGACTGTATCCCAGTATGGAACCGGGATTGACTAAAGAACCAAGGAGGCTGCCCATTCCCTGGTGTCTTACTATGCCGCCTAATTTCACGTTTAGAGTAAAGTCAGCGCTATTCAGCGTTGTGCCAGTCTGAGTGATTGCCGCAAGGGGTGAAACATGGTAGCCGGTTTTGTAGTCGAACTGGGTGCAAAGATCGGCATAGGCAATACCTTTGTCAATGACAAACAGCTCTGGCATGGTCTCAAAAACGCAGTCGGGCCATTCGATTCCCTGGAAAGTGCTGACAGGCGCCTTTATTTGGCCCGGGGTTTCTTCATAAAACTTCGATCCCAACTTCCTTGTGGCGACCCAAAAAAGGACCGTGTCGTTGAAAGTGGTGTCGCCATAGGTATTGAAAATGACCGGGATCGAATTGCTCAGGACACAATACTTTTTCTGCCGTTCGTCCTGTAAAATGGAACTGGAAGAGGAATTCAGGATGACCGAAGCGTTGTAGGGCATGATATCAATGTCGTCATAGAGCGCCGTTCCAATCGGGTTTTCTATCCAATCATACATGGATAGTTTCACCCATTTTTTTCCCAGTCCGTTTTTTAGCGTATCGTTGCGGACAAAGGAAAGCATGTTTCCATTAACAGAGGAATTGCTAAAAAAGCCCGTGCGTAAAAGCTTGGCAAGCGTGTCCCGTACAATGGATTCTCCGGTATCGCCAACGGAGGCCCCGGTACGGTAGTCGATAATGACAACTCCGGAAGTATCAAACGTGGCTGAAACGCGGACAATATTGGAAACAGTGTAGGTTTCGCTGTTGTTGAGCGTCAGGCGTACCAGTTGCCGTGATACGGATGAATGATAGGCGACAAAGCTGAATTCGCCCTCGCTTCCTGCGGAATACACTGCGGACACAGGGTCAAAGTCCAATTCTGTTACCGCTGCAACACCATACAAGGGTTCGTTGAGATCGCTTGCGTCCACCGGGTCGTAGACATGCATCCGATTGGCGTTTGGCAGTGTATCGAGGGACTGGTCAGCGTTCTGGTATACGATAGATCCGGAACCAATATTTTCCGAAGACCAGGCCACAACCTCTGTTTTCCCATTGCCCACCTTACGGTAGATTTTGTATAAAATAGGCCCGCTCTGGCTGGTTTGGTTCCAGGTCGCGGCAATGCGGCTGAAAGAGATCTTCAAATAGGGTTTGTATCCAGACCCAGCAACAGAGGCTTCCACGGTATCCGTCCCGCTGGTCTTCTGATAGACCTCCTCAAGAGTCACATTCATTTTATTGGTTGTGGGCACAACAATACCAGGATCGACTGGCGTGGGGCCACCGCATGAAATGGCAAGAAGAAACACAGCGGCACATAGAGCGCAGCGCCAGGGCGAAAATATTTTTGTATCGTTTATACGCCTATTCAATCTTTATCTCCCGTACAAAATAATTACCCAAAGCTGTTGAGAACTGTTTACCGCCATAGGGCGCCATTCCCCTGTTACCTAAATCGTCCTCTGTCTCGACCCACATTTCCCAGATACCGCTTGACCACTGGGTCGCATTGATGTTCAAAAAAGACGCCTCGCTAATGGCCCAGGTCTTTCTTTCCGATTTTGCTCCAAACAGGACCTGCTGTTGTCTAGTAAGCTGGTCTATTGATAAAACATACCGTTTAACCGGCGTTGCATTCGCTCCCGAGTATACACGCAACCCGGTGATTGGATCGGAAGTATAGTTGGTTGTCTTTGGATGAAAACAGAGTTCCACGGACACAATTTTTCCAGCACCAACATCCCTGATCCCTGTGCCAAGCCCTGCATTTCCCGCAGCAGTCTCGTCGGGCCGCAGAAAGACATCGAATATGTTACCGAGCTGGGTAAGATTGGTCGCCTTGGACGAGGTGTACAGAGGCGCATACTTGAGATCGGCCTTTGGATCGTATGACGGCGACCACGTGGCATGCGGGGCTACTTTGTCCCACATATATTTTGTGGCCGTGGAGAACGAAGAGATGTAGACACGCGGTTCGTTAAAATATTTCCCTCGTGAAAAAGCGAGAAGCACAAATTCTTTTCCCCCATTTTTGATCCCTGATACGTGCAGAGGAAGATTTTGGAAAGGGTTTCTATAGACAGTATTGTCATAGGAACGCACTAATTCGGGAATAGCTGACTTGGTATTGTTTGTGACCATGGTAGCAGTATACGCGGCTATTCGAGCTGGTGTTGTTGCTGATATATGCCATCCCGCGCTCAAAAAAGCAACCTTCAGACCACGGTCAGAGGCAAAGGAAAAAACCGTATCTGTTCCGAACTGGTTGGTATCAGCCTCGCCGTATCCAAGAATGGAACCGGGTTTGACGCAGAGAGCAATATCAATAGGGTTAAGATTCCCACGTTCGGGAATATACGTGCCATTGCGCAGCTCGAGAGAAAAGACGCCGGTACCACTCTTCCGGGCAAGCGGCGAAACATGATAAAGCGTATCATTGACGGAAACAACCTGTTTGATCACACCCAGTTCATCAATGAGATGTTTTTGGGGGGGCGTCTCAAAAATGCAATCGGCCAGAAGACTGTCGTAGGTACGGCCAATGGCGTGCACCTTGAACGAGTCTATCTGGAAACTGCCCGTGAAAAAGTTGGCCACGAGATTGCGCGTAGCGAGCCAGACCTGCACTGTATCCTGAAAGGTTGGATCTCCGAACGTATCGAAAAGAAAGGGGACTTCTTTGCCCAACAAAACCCATTTATCCTCGTACGAGTTTGTAATGATATTGCCCGCTGCGCGCAACCGATCAACCTTGATCTCGGCATAGGCGCTCCTGATGGAGATGTCATCGAAAAGCGGGGTCCATTGTTTTTTCCGGTAACTGCCAGGCCAGACACCCTTGACAACAACCCATTTCTTTCCCAATCCCGTGACCAGGGTATCGGTCTTTGCAAAAGAGACGGAACTTGCGCTGCCGGGTATTGGCATAAAGGAGCTGTCAAAAAAGGCGTTTAGCTGGTTTCCGGTATTGTACACAGTGTCAACTCTTCCGAGTCTGCCAAAGGCATAGAAATACGTCGCGGTTCCTTTGGTTTCGGAAAGAATGACGCTGGAATCGGCCCGCAGGTATACGGTGTTCGCGCCGATTTGGAAATTCTGATTGAAGCCCAAACTGTCCTTGTTCCTCACAATCCTGAAGAGATAAGTGGAAAGCGAGTCCAGGGGCAGGATTTCCGAATAGCGGCAGTAGACGATGGCGGACAGGCCCGCGGTATCAAACTGGCCAGTGATTACAGCCGCATTGTCAAAGGTATTGAGCGCACCATTATTGATGATAAACCGCTCGGGAACCCCGCCGCCCAGAGGAGGCGAATAGGTGATGGCATTCTCCTGTCCGCGTGAAAAATCAGCATTCTCCATGCCAACGTTCAGGTTGGTCACGGCCCGCACCCCATATTGAATCCTTTCGAACGCATTGGTATTAAGGACGTCGTATACGTACGAGACGCTGTCGAACCACACTGAATCAAGCTTACCGGAATGGGAACGGTAGGTGATAGCTGTATCTTTGTTTCTCCGGCCCGCTTTTTCCCCAAAACTGCGGGCAACCAAAATCCGGTTGTCGCTGTTTTCAGCTTTTTTATAGATATTGTACATGATGATGTCGCCGGCAATATCTGGGTCCCAGCCTGAGGCCCGGGTAAAAAATATTTTGAACGCGACGTTCTCCTGCCAGACACGGCCGTCACCAACAGGCAGCACATCGCAAATGCTGTCAGTGGTCCCGTCAGTGTAATAATACGCAGGGACAACCGTCACCTGGACGCTGTTCGTATAATTTTCAGGATCGGGTTGCACGGGCGGCGGCACATCGCAAGAATTGAACGCCAGTATCCCTGCAAGCGCAATGACGATTACTTTTATACGTGGTTCCATATACTCTTTTATTTAATCAATATCTGCCGTACGCTGATACTGCCGGATTGTATGCTGAAAGAATTTGTAGCGCTCAGATATGGGGCAACGCCCCGGTTCCCCAAATTATCCTCTGTTTCGATCCACATGTCCCAGATGCCGCGGTTCCATTGTTGCGCATTGATATTATAAAAGGCGATGTTTCCCAGGCTGTAGCTGACAGCGAATCCGTTGCTGTGGGGATTGTAGGCTTGCCGGGCAAGTACCGCAGGATCAATTTCATAATACATATTCGGTTTTTGGTAGGTCCGCATCCCGGTTACGGGATCGAGTGACTGGAACTCCAGGCTATAATTGAAACCAATGCGCACGGAGATTATTTTGCCAAATCCCACATCACGAACGGAACAGTCTGCATTTTGGTCCGCAGGTTTTGACGAAAGAAAAACATTGAATATGTTGGGCATTGAAGTGGTCGAAAGGTCTGTGATCCGGTTGTCGGCAGGAGAAGAAGCGAGATAATACAATGGGGCATATTCGGTTGTAGAAGTAGACCAGTTTTCGTGCCAGGAAATGTGCGGTGGAATATAGTCCCACACATAAGTATACGGCGAGGTAAACGAAGAGATAAAGACCCGCGGCTCGTTAAAAAAGCGGCCGCGCGCATAAGCGATGAGCACAAATTCCTTTGAACCGCTATTACAATGCGCAACATGAAGCGGCATTGCCCTGAATGGATTTGTAAAGAGCTTCTCCCCTCCTCTGCCGGGAAAATAAAGATACTTTTTTCCGGATATGGTAGGCGATGGCGCATAGAAATAGGCTGAGAAGATTGCATAGTAAGTGGGGTTGGCAACCGGTTGCGTGGAGGGGATGAGCTGAGCATTGTCAGCTTTGCTAAAATATTCTTGCAGCGCTTCGCTTGAATATGTATTGTTGTAGGTTGCGGCCGGGGAAACCTGTTCGAGAGGAACAAAGGTGAACCAGTTTGCCACTGGAATTTTCTTGAGAACTGACAAGATTTCAGTGTATACGGAATCTGGTTTTGAAAGATCGTTGAGTTTGGACTCCTGATGTCCAAGGATGGAGCCACGGGTCACCATCTGGTGAATATAAGACGAGTTTTTCCGGGTAGGTATATCCTTGGCGTCCGCATACTGGATTTGCATAAGCTGCGCCCCGGCACTATATAGGTGCGCCAATGGTGAAACACGGTAATTTGCGGTATAGTCCGGGGTAAATCCATCGCTGATGATACCACCTCTTGTTGTAAGGATACTGTTGATCGGCGGAGTCTCCAGAATGGCATCGGGCCAGTCGCCACCATAGCCAACCGCATTGTGCGTGGCTTTTGTAATTGGCGTGGGAAAAGAACCATCGCCTGAAAGGAGGAACTGGTTATAGAGATTTCGGGTCGCAATCCACACGGAAACAGTTTCGGCAAATGATGTATCGCCAAAGGTATCGAATAAAAAGGGAGTGTAGTCGTCTAAAAGATAAATTTTCTTTTCAACGCTGTTGATGGCAATGTTCGCCCGTGATTGGTCGAGGGAAATGGCGCCATTGAAAGACCATATATTAATATTGTCGTATAGGGGGGTGCTCCACTTTGCGCTGGTTAAAAACGCCCATTTTTGTCCAAAACCGCTTACCAGGGTATCGGTCTTTTCAACTGATATCCACCCAGGATCATTGGCAACAGGCGTGACTGAAAAATGATTTTGAAGATTGCCAATGGAAAATGCGACCTCACCCCCAAATTTTCCAATTGATATGCCTGCCTGCAGGACCGTTGAGTCTGATACCGCCAGACTATATCCGCCGGGAACCGTGACATAAACCGACTCAGCTGGCACGCGGTTTTTCAAAAGGGAATCGAGTGAAAAAATCGTGGCAAACGGGATAAACTTGGTGCTGGAATACCGGAAATATCTTAGATTTGAGACTCCGGTTGTGTCGAAAGTTGCCCGGATTGTTGCGACATTGTTGACCGTATAATCGTCGTTGCTATTGATGCTGAAAGACTGGACAGTTCCCCCTCCCAGTACAGCCGCATGTCTGAGCGGGCTGTTTTCGAATCCCGAAGAAAAGAAGAAGCTGCTGCGCAGGGAAAGATTGGTAAGGGCGGTTGCCTCAAACTGGAATTGGGCCTTGTCCTCGGTTCCAGTGATTACCAGCACCCGAACCGTTGCATGGTGAGTAAGCGTATCGACACGGCCTTTGCTATCGGTATAGTAGACAGTATCGCCCGCAATTATACCGCCACCGCCGCCATAGACCCTGCATACCAGGTTGTTCTGCCTGGTTTTAACATAATATTTGTACAGATTAAAAACTGCGGGGCTCTGGATAAGATCAGGATCCCACGTGGCGCTTTCTTTCCGGAATTCGACCACATAGGCCTTGCGGTTGTAGAAGGTATCGGGGCCAAAGGCAATGGTATCGAGAAGGGTATCGGCAACCGTGATCTGGACCTGGTTGGCATACCCGCCCTCATTGACCGGCTGCACCGCCTTTTCGCACGAGACAAAAAAAGCCATGCTCGCGGCCAACGCCGCAAACCCTATGCAAAGAAAAAATCGTGAAACCTTCATGCGCCTTTTACACATACCATCAGAATGAATGATATACCTGCAATCCCTTATGCGAATCTTTCATGTAAAGCGAAAGCCCTGTTTTGGATAAAGAGGATTGCCCGGCCGATCCGTTCTGCATTTCCTTTTTCCCGGTAAACAAAAGAGCATCCACAATACCATATCCATAGACGGCAGCGGTAAGACCGAGAAACACATAGGACCATAGTTGGGCGTTCTGGTAGTTGTCGTACGCCTCGTCCCATTTGGTTTTGATGGCCTGCCGCTCGTCATAAAACTCGACCTGGTCATTTTTTGTATCGTAGGTCTGGGTTTGTTCCGCATAGCTTTCCTTGAGACTAATGAAGCGAATGGTGTTGTGAAGACACACCGTAAACCCTGCCATGATGCCCAGGCCCTTGAGCGTGTTTTTATTAAGGAATTCGCCTGATCCCGCGGACAGCTGTCCCATGCCGGGCAGAATGGCGGATTTTATCCCGAGATCGGGATTGCCTCCAAAAACCAGCCCCGAGGCCAGAAGGGTGATGACGAGTATATATTTCATGGCATATCCTCCTTTAGTTTCCCGCGTACACTTTTATAAAAAACTGCGTGTCCTTGCCGTCAAAAAGGTGGCCTGTCTGGAAAACAGTATCGTAGTTTAAAACATCGTAATCGTTGTTGACGAGGTTCATGCCAAGGATAAGCGTGACATTGTAGCCCGACACATTGTCCGTGCTGAGCATTTGGAACGTCTGGACCCTGCGGGAATCGCTCTCGGCGCGGATGAGGCGGTCGAAGCTCTTCTTCCACTGGACGCCGTATTGCAGCATGGTCTTTTCAGCCACCTTGAAATAGCAGCGCAGGATGGGGGTACTCGAGAATTCGTTGGTATTGTCCCTGCGATAACGGGCCCAATCAAGACGCAGGTTCGTGGAGTCTTCATCGCCAAGACGGGTAAGGGCATTGAAAGAATCGCGCGGATCGTCATTGGCGTCGCTGGAACTGTAGGACCAGGAAACCTTGAACTGGGGATTGAAGGAAAGCCGGTTGAGAAAATTGAGGAAACGCATCCGGTTGCTGAAGTCAACGTTAAAATTGATGGAGTAGTCAAATTTGTTGACCAGGTAAAGCCGCTTGAGCATGGATGCTGTATAAGGCTCCCATCTGAATTCGTACTGAGTGGTATCGAGCGCCTGGTTGCGAAGCGTACGCATCGTATAGAAATTGCCGTCGAGACCCATGCGTTTTTCAAGACCAAGGGCGAGGCTTGCGGAATAAACGAAATTGGGGATATTATTGTAAGTGACTCCGCCAATGGCATTGCTGACCACAGCGTTGCGGTATCGAAGTTCATCGGTCTGGTAATAATAATCCTGATAAAGATATTCTATGTCTTCGACCTCCTGAAGACGGATGACATCGTTCCGTATGTTGTCGCGCAGATACTGGACTTCGCCACCGGTAAAATAGGCAAGGCCCAAACTCCGCTTTACCACGTTGAGCATGGCCGAACCCTTGAGCGCAAAGGATCTGCTGTCGGAAAAATCTTCCGCAACCGACGTTCCATTGTCGTAGCCAATTGAGCCGTTGCCGATGAGACTGGGCTGATCAACCGAGGTGTCGCTCGCCCGGCTGAAATCGAGGTCAATGGCTTTTTCGTACAGGGCGCTTGCGCTGATTTCAAGGTTTTTTACGGGAGTATAAATTAATTTTGTATTTGCGCCGCGGATACCCTGGCTCTTCCAACCATTTGAGGTTAGAACATACGAGGCCTTGATTCCTTTGGGAAGATCGGGATAGGGATCATCGTCTTCAACGTCCCAGACGCCATTGTTGTCCATATCATTGTCGAGTGAAAAGATTGGCGGGTCTTTTTCGTATAGAAGGAAATCTTCCTTGTAGTCGACAATACCATTGTGATTGCGGTCGTATTGGTCGACATAGACGCCGTCATCGTCACCATAGAAGGCATACAGACCATTGGGCAAGTAGGTATAGTTGGCCTTGCGGTTGTTGCGCTCGTTTTCGCGCGCGGACGCCTTGAAACTGGCAAAGGTGCCGTCGGCCGCCCATCTGCTTGAAGCGCTTCCGCTGCCGAGATCTCCGGGATAGATCATACGGTCGCTCTCAATGTACAGGTCGTCGTCGTCGTTGTCGTCGAGCATATGAAAATTGTTGTTGAAGTGCTGGGGATACCAGAGATAGTCGGGAATATCGTAATCGTACTTGTTATGATTCCGATCGTAGAGGCGCGAATAGGAAAAATGCTGGCTGACCAGGGGTATCTCGAGGGCTGGATCGTATTCCGGATCGACATTGTAGAACATGCCCCTGAGCATGAGCAGGTTCTTCAGTATGTCCCTGTCGTATTTCAGATATGCCGCGGTACGGTAGACAGGATCGAAGCGGTCGCCGCCAGGATAGATATAATCCTTTGAATTGACAGCCACTTCGCCGCTAAAGGAGACGCCCAGGACTTTTCCCTTGAAATCAATGCCATAGGTAACACTGCCGCAATTGATTGAGTACGTATAAGAATAGGTACGCTTGTTCGCCTGGTACACGGCTGTTTTTCCCGTACCTGTGGCATAGATGACCCGCGGTGATTTTGCTATATAATCGCCGAACCATGAATTGCCGAACTGTTTAAAATCCCTTCCATGAAGGGGTCCGGTGATCGCCCTCACATCGCCCCATCCGGAAAGTGAAACATCCTCGTATGGGCTCCAGGTACCAGACTGCTGGGTCTGATAGGTACCGGTAATTGAACGGGTAAAGGGTTGGTCGAGTTGAACAACCTGGGTTTGATCGTTTCGCTGGCCCGCATAGCCGTACGCGACCATTTTATCAGTGGAGACAAAAACCAGATAATTGCCGGAGACGGTAAAGGAAAAGTCAATGCGCTTGACCTTGGTTGAATCGCCAAAATGGCGGCGCGCAGCGCTGGATGTATTGAACGCGACAATGATAGGGCTGTTTCCTGACCGCTCTACCGGAAGATTTGAAGAGACCAGCCGGAGATCTTCGCGTACCAGATACGTTGCGCCTTCGCCATCGGCGCCAAGGTCTTCCCCGTTCATGGTCATGGTGACATTGTCAACGTAGACACCTGGATCGTCAGTGGTGTTGGGCGTCATATCGTAAAATTCAAAATGGATTTCAGTGGGAATATAATCGTTGGGAACGTCGCCGGAAAAGATATCTTCGCCTTTTTTAATGTCGCTGCGGTGGTGGTTGAGGTAGGTGACGCCAAGGTCGACAATGTTAGCGATGTTGGTTTTACCATGGAGACCCCAAAGAATGTCATAGTCGCCATAAATGGACTTGTTTGAATAGTCGCTGTATTTGTCGTATTGAAGGTTCCAACCCTGATCGGTAAAGGCGGTCATACCCCAGTTTTTAGTGATGTATTCGTCGTCGGGAAGCAGTTCGTCGGAAACCATGCCCTGCCAGTTGCGCATGTCTTCGCGGTAGTAGCCGATATAGGAACGGCCTGAACGGTCGTTCTGCGACATGACAAAAGGCCGCGTACGGGAAATGAGCGTGGTAAACTTGAGCGCCGGGGTCCAGATGTCCCAGCGAACGCCCTGGAAATTGAGCTTGTTCATGGTGAGCGGGGTAAACCGGGTCTGGATCTGGGATCCAATGAGAAAAACCGATTTCATGTCGCCTAGACCATCCTGGGTCATAATGAGGTTGTTGAAATTTTCGGACACCAAGGAGGTTTGGAACATATTGCTATAGGCGTTGACCGTGGAATCGCCGGTCTCAAGACCCGATGCGGGGTCGCGGAACTTGATGTTGCCGTCAGAGTCGAAATAGGTATTTCTCTCGGTCTCAAGACCATAGATGAGGTATCCGTTGACAATATGCCTTCCAAAATTATCATAATAAGGAATGACCTGCCGTTCGATCTCTTTTTTTGAATAGCCGGATATGCCGAAATTGTTATAATATTCCTCTTCCTCTTTCAGCGATTCGCTCAGGGATTCCTGGCCATATGCCGTGGAAAACAGCGGCCCCCCGCCCGCGCACCACAAGAGCAGCAATAGACTGAGTTTTAAGTGCTTAACCATCGTACCTCCACACTATCGAGAAAGAGAAATAAATCTCCTGTAAAAACTTAACCCCTCTAACTTTGGATTAAGGATTTAAAATAAAATAGTCGGGGAAGTAGAGTCAATATACAATAGATACCAATACTATTTTTCTATAATAATATATGCCTTGAACCGTTCGCCAAGCTTCTCTTGGGCGAACTGGGCCGCTTTTTCACGCACATCAAAATCGCCAACCACCACCGCATACACGGTCTTTTTATCGTTGCCCGTCTTTTCCCTGATCTCCACATGGTGGTAGCGGACCCGAAGTTCGGCCAAGAGCCTTTTGGCATTGGCCCTGTCACCAAAGGCCCCTACCTGCACGCCAAAGGTTGCGTTTGTGATCGCAGGGGGCACCCTGGCCAGGCCCTGTGCAGGGGCGGACAACTCCTTTGCCAGCAACCTGGTCTCGAGCGCATGGGGAAATTCAAGAAGCAGCTTGCCTGCATATTCATCACTTTTTTCAATGTTTCCCATTTCCCAGAAGTTTTTCTGGAGCTGATAGTACCCTGAGCTGCGAAACGCGGTTTCGTTCAGGCTGAGCGCCTGGATGAGGCGGATGTTAGCTTCAGTGTATTTCCGCTGTGCGGAAAGGGCCATGCCAAGGCCAACCTGCGCTTTTAAAAATACAATCCCGCTGGCGCCGGGTATGCTCTGGAAAACCGCGATCGCACTGTCGTATTGTGAGGCGGCCATATATGAGAATCCACCCCATAAAAGGGACCCTGGGTCAGAAGGAGTTTCCTGAACATTGCGGGTGAAAGAGGCGGCCGCACGGGCATAGTCGCCCATAGCGTAGAAACGCTGGCCTTCTTTGAACAGTCCCTGCGATGAAAGGGGGCTTTCGGCAAAAAGAGGCGCACAACAAGCCAGAATGAATGCAATAGACGAGGACCAAACAGAAAACCGAAGCCCCTGCTCAGAGCGCATTGGGTTCCCAGGCACCGCACGAAGAACAGCGCCAATGCGGTTTTGGCGCCTGTTTCCCGCATTTTACGCATAGGTAGGCTTTTTTTGCCGGGAAGTTATCGAGCAGGCCCTCAACCGCGGCCTTCAAAGCATCGCACCCTTCTGTGTGGTGCAAAAGTTGCCTGATGAGGATGTCGTTAGCGGCAAAAGATCTGGGCGCCATCTCAACAGCGTTGCGGCTATAGGTAAGCGCTTCATCGATGTCGCCCTTCTTAAATAAATAGTTTGAAAGGGCGCACAACGCCTCGATTGACTGGGGCGCCCGTTCAACGATCTGGCGGTAGATGAGTCCTACCTCGCCATAGGCGCCGGTTTCAAAATAGTAACGCTCCACCTTGTCGAAAACAAGATAGGCTTTGGAAGGAAGGGTATCAAAAAGTTGGGACCAGAACTGCAGCGCATCATCAACGCGGTTTTCCGCAAAATAGGTATCGGCGATGAGGATGTAGGGCCACGGCGTATTAGGATTGAGCTTCATGGCCTCCTTAAACTTGATGCGGGCGGCCCGGCCGTTCTTCCCGGCAATGGCATTGCCGCTTTCAAGGTAATAATATTCCAGGTTCTCGGATGAACCAGTTCCCTTCTGGCGATTTATCTCCATTTTCAGTTCAATGGCAGCGTCCCATTCAGCCGTTGCCTCGAATAGCTTAAGAAGTTCTTCCTTGAGCCAGAGACTGGCGTCGATTTTCACCGCCTCGGTTAACAACGCCTGGGCCTTGCGGACATTGCGCATGGCAAGATAATCGCGGATGAGCGCCCGTTTTACCTTGTTGACAAATTCCGCGGGAAGCGACGAGCGGTGCAGCAGATCGGTGTGGACTTTCTCGGCACGTTCATATTGCCCCCGTGCGCGGAAAATATTTCCTATATGATAATAGGCGTCGACAATCTCGGAATCCAGTTCCACGCATTCGCGGAACTGGCGCATGGCGTTGTCGAGGTTGCCATCGAGAAGAAGGTTGATTCCGCGGTTATAAAAATCGGCGCCCGTAGGGTTTTTCTTGGTAAACGGCAGATTCATAACGGTAGTTGGCCCTCGCTTTCCGGCCTGGGAACGCGCAGGGAAGCGCTCTCCTTGCCGTTGATGATCATGGTTTTTTCAAGATCGGACGCCCCTGCCTGGAGGGAGACATTGCGGTAATCGTTGAGCTCATCCTTGAGATTTTTAATGACCTTGTTCTTGCCCGAAAGTTCGGTCTTCATCTTGAAATAATTGAACAGGGAAACGACAAACCAAGTCAGGAAACCTGCGCCAAAGGACACCAGCATGAGAAAATAGGGTTTCCATTCAACCCTTTTGATCAGGAAGCTGATCTCAATGGGATCGCCTTCGAAGAGGTTGCGGTTCGACATGATGAACACCACCGCGACAAACAGGATACCAACGATAAAAAACCACCGTATTGCCCACATACCTTCTCCTTTGTTCGGACACGAGTTGAGTATCCGTGCGCTATGATAGAACCTCGCCCTGTAACGCCCAGCCTGTAGATCCGGTAATGCGCACGCGCAGTATTTTACCAATCAGGTCTGGAGCAGCCATAAATATAACATTTTTAAAACCCCGTGTACGAGAAGTTACCTGATTGGGATCCCGCGGGCTGATACCCTCGACTAGCACCTCCTCTTCCCTGCCCACGCACGCCTGATTTTTGCGTTTGGTGATCTCCATCTGCAGGGCAATGATTTCATTGATACGTCTAACCTTTTCGGCCCTGTCAACATCGTCAGACAGTTCTGCGGCGTGCGTCCCCTTCCGGGGTGAATAGACAAACATGAAGGCCGAATCGAACAAGACCTCCCTGAGCAGATTGAGCGTTTCCCGGTGATCCTCCGCTGTTTCGCCGGGAAAGCCCGAAAGCACATCGGTGGAAAGGGCAATATTAGGAACACGGTCCCGGAGTTTGCTAATGGTGCGTACATATGCGGTACGAGTGTATCCCCGGTTCATACGCGCAAGAACACGGTCTGACCCAGACTGCATGGGAAGATGGAGGAATTCGCACAACGAGGGAAGCGCCCCGAAGCAGGCGATGACCTCGTCGGAAAGGTCCTTGGGGTGCGAGGTCATGAACCTGAGCCGCCGGACGCCGGGCACCGAATCGACCGACCGCAGGAGCCCGGCGAATCCTATATTGTCGCTTGCGTACGAATTGACGTTTTGTCCCAACAGCGTGAATTCTTTGAAACCCTTATCCACCGCCTTTTTTACTTCATCGAGTACGGCCGCGACAGATTTGCTCTCCTCCCTGCCCCGTACATAGGGAACAATACAGTACGAGCAGAAATTATTGCACCCACGCATAATGGGGATCCAAGCGTTGGTCCCTGCTGTACGAACAGGTTCGATATCCATGTAGAAATCGCGTCCGTCATTGTTGGAAGAAACGGTTATAGCCCGATGTTCGGTCAACTCGGCCAAAAAACGGTATTTGTCCGGGCCTATCACATAGTCGATAAAGGGCAGCCGCTCAAATATGCGTTCCTGCTCTTCCTGGGCCAAGCAGCCGGCCACCGCGATCCTGAGTCCCTTGTTGTGCTGTTTAAGGGGTTTAAAACGGGCAATCTGCGCATGTACGCGCGTGACCGCACTTTCGCGCACCGTGCAGGTGTTGATGATAATAAGATCGGCACGCTGGGGCAGGGGTGTTTGTTCCATGCCAGAAGCAATGAGAATACCCGTGATAGACTCGCTGTCAGCAAGATTCATCTGGCAGCCGTAGGATTCTATGTAGAAAAAATGCATGCTAAAGTAAAATATAATGAAGAACAATCCTGCCGGTAGGGGCGAAATGCATTACACCCCTACCGGCAGGATTGTTCAAGGTTGCACCAATTCTGCTTATTTCCCCAAATACGTACACGCTTTGGGTACCTTGCGAAGCAGGATCTTGGCGTGGCCGTTGTCGCCAAAGGCGCCCGCTTTTTCGAGCGCCTCGACAATGACCGGCACCTGCTTTTCACCCACGATCATGCTGCACAGTTCGCGGGCGGGCGACAGCGTGCGGTAGTCGGCGCCGCCGCTGTGGACCAATTTCATTTTGTTGATAGTTGCGCCCGCGGCGCCCGCGGCCATTGCGGCGGAGACAAGGTCGTTTGAGGTTCCATCGTCGCAAAAAAGCATGAACCCCACGAGTGAACTGAGGTAGGGACGGGATCCTACGGCGCCTTTTTCAGCAACACCCCTGCTGCGCCAGCTGAACCCACTCTTGAGTTCGTCTATGGCGGAGATGATCTGCTCCATGCTTGCCGCATGACGAGGGGCCTCGGTGCTTACCCGCGCATTGACAATGCCTCGTGAAAGGGGATGGATATAAATAAACCCGTTGCCGGGCTGATCAAGCTTGCCCGCGTCGATCATCATGTCCATTATCATCTCGGCATCATAGGTGCTGGCAATCGCCTGGATGACCTCTTTTTCAGCGGAAATGGCCACCCTAAGCAGGCCCAGCTTGTCGCGCACTCCCGTACCAATGCCGAAAAAGGTTGAAGGCACGCAGGTACCGGTCTCGAGCGTGACCCGGGCAATGTCGTCGCCCCTGCCGCGCTGAACAATACAGCAAATACCCATAAGTTCGGCATCGGTCTTGGCTTTTTCACCGGAAAAAGAGCAGGCGCCATCGACCTGGCCACACGCCTCGCATGCCCTCACCTGTTCGACCTCTTCGCTGAATACTGTGGCCCTGCCTCCTTTTTTCAGGCGACAGACATCCGTAAGCATGCCTAAACAGGCTTCCTCAGCTCCGGCCGCGACAAGAAACATGAAAATGTCCGCTGATTCGTTTATCAGGGACGCTCCGGGCGCGAAAAAGCCCAGGAGTCCTTTGCGTTGCTGCAGCATGCCAACTCTGCCGGTAATGATATTCATGGAATTCAGGCCATAGTGCAGAGCCATATCAGCAAGCTTGACCAAGGAGGATATGTTTTTATCGACAATGGCTGTGATAAGCCGTAGGGGGATTGCGGTATTCATTTAGAGGGCCCCTCCTTTCCCGGTCTCTATCGCGGACTCCTTGAGCGCTGCCGCGCTTTTCCTGTTTAAAAATATGCCCACAGCGAGCATGGTGAGGATGGGGTACACGGACGCAAGCGCTAAAATGCCGAATCCTTCGACTACACCTACTTGGTTGCCGATGCCGAGTCCCATAGCAATGACCAGGGGGACAGTGACCGGGCCCGTGGTAACGCCGCCGGAATCCCAGCTAATGTTGGTAAAATCCTCCTTTGAGAAAATCGTGAGCGTCACCACTACGATGTAGGGAGGAACCAGGAGATACATCAGGGGAATGTCCCAGATGATCTTTACTAACCCCATAAGCAGCCCCATACCCACACCAACCGCCACGGTCTGCATAATAACAAATTTTTTTATTGTTCCAACCGTGAGTTCCTCGACAGTTTGGCCCAACGCGTTTAACGCGGGCTCGGCCAGCGTTGCGCCATAGCCCATAATAAAGGCAAAGGCCAAAACCACAAGGATTCCGAGCATGCCGCCCATGCCGTTGAAAAGCGGCCCCTTGGTGGGTACATAGACATACTGGCCTGTGGCCGGATCGTACGATTCCCTGTGAAAGGGAAATGGCGAATATTCCTCTCCGCGCTTCGCGTAGAAAAACTGCGCCTTTTCACCAGTGCTCGTAACCGCGTTCTGGACCAAGCTGGTGTCGAACTGCGCAATGACTTTTTTCTCGTTCTGAAGGGGAATGGCCTGGAACGACGATGGCAACATTTGGCCCGCCTGATTTCCCAGTTTAGCAAGACCCAGTTCTATACCGATATTAAAAAACGTCATGCCGACAAGCGCAACCAGTATTCCCAGAAATATTTCATCGGCCTTGGGGAGTTTTTCGCGGAGCAGAAGGGTGAGAACAAGAACAAGAAAAATTACCAGAGGCATAATGGCCTGGATGGCTGCCAGGGTGTTTCTCTTCAGGATTTCACCGATGAACAACGGCTCCTGCGCAACCGTAGCATAGCGCGCTATGGCTTCACGGACTTTTTCCTCGCTTCCGAAAACAATCAGCCGTTGTTCGGCACTTCCCCGGGTCGCGGCCCATTTTTCCATTGCATGAGGAAGGATGCCAAAAATGAGGGTTTGCAGCGCAGGGTCGGCTTTTACCTTGGCGCAATAGTCGAGCATTTTCTGCTTGTCGTTGTCAAAAAGCGCAAGCTGGGTCGCTTCACCCGTGTTCAGCAGCACATATCCGTTCATATCGTCGACGCTGGTGAAAAGCGCTGCCGCTTTTTCCCGGTTTGCCGCGGTGAAAAAATCAGACTCTTCCATGACTTTTGGCACTGAGCCAAGATTGGCATATCCAAGAATAAGTACGGTCAGAATTGGAAAAAGCGATGCGAGCGAAACAACGCCAAAGCCTGAAGCGCCGGAGTCGGCCCTGCCCACAACACGGCAGATACCGATGCCCAGGGCCAGCACCAGGGGCACGGTGACCGGGCCTGTGGTCACAGCGCCGCAATCCCAAGCCACGCCCGAAAGATAGAGAATATTTGGTTCGAACAGGCCATAGAGTGAAGCCGGAATAAGGATGGCCATGCCGATGAAGAGAAAGGGTTTGAGCGACCAATTGTACATAAAACGAAGCATGCCGAACATGACCGCACATCCCACGCCCACACCAACGGAATAGACCAGATAGCTGGAATATTTATTGAGGATAAGAAAAAGCAAGGGCGCATCCCAAGGCGTGACAAAAGAACCCGCGGCCTTGAGAATGCCGATTGCCGGTTCGGCCATGGTTACCCCCACGCCGAGAATAAAGGAAAATAAAAGTATAACGGGTAATTTTGACTTTTGCGGCAGCTTGACGCCGATAGTTTCGCCCAGGGGCATAATGCCGAGAAACAAGCCTTCCATGTAGAACATGAGGCCGAGAATGACCAAGGCAAGACCCGCGGCAATGGCCGAAGCCTCGGCAATGGGAATGCCTAAAATGATGGTTTGGAAAAATATCAAATACAGAACAATGAGCCAAAGGCTTTTTACCTGTGCCATAAGACGGTCTTTGACATAGGGCACCAAAAGGCCCATGGCCTGCTTAAAGCTGACTTTTATTTTTCCCGAGCTCTGCTGTTGGACAGCCATTTATACCTCCGGGGATTTCGTGTAACTCAGACAGAAATATATACTTTACGATTAAAAAAGAGAAACAAAAATAGAAGACTCAGAATTGTCCGGTCTTAAGGAATAAAAGTGTTTTCTTGCGGACGAAATCGTTGTCCATAATAAAGGTATGCCCGCATGGGGCGATAAAGAACCCTTTTTCGCCCGGGCAGTGCGCTTGCGCCGGAGGCACTTTGGCATCATACTCGCCTGCGATGACCCCTGTTGCAAACGGGACCGGGCCAAGCCTATTTACAAAACTATGCGTATCGGCGGTGAGCATGGCCAGGGATGGCCCAAGCAGGAAATTGGCAACCGGGTTTTTAACAAACACATCGGCCCAGGGTGAGCCCCTGTTGGGCGGTGCGAGCATGACCACCCTGAGGATGGTACAGGGCAGCTGTGTACGCGCCAGCCGGGTAAGCAAATGCCGTACCACAATGCCGCCCATGGAATGGGTTACAAAGAAAAGCGTATCAGTCCTGCCATATTTCCAAACCTCCCTAAGCAGCGAGATTGAGAAGACAGGAATGCTGTCGCTGGTGCTATTGTATCCAAAATTATGAACAACAAAACCCTCTTTTTCCAGGTATTTTCCTAGAAAATGCATGGACAAGGTTGAGCGTCCCAGTCCGTGCACCAGAATGATATGCTGGGCTGAATGGAGATCCGGATGAAAAAACAGGAAACAGAAAAGGCTGATAGCGGCTGCGCTATGCCGCATATGGACACCGTACATACCTGTTACCGCCTCTGTCCTTTAGCGCAGGATGGTTGACGCGGCAATCCTCCTGGACCATGGGACAGCGCGTGTGAAATACGCAGCCGGATGGAGGATTTGAAGGGCTGGGTACATCACCAAACAGGACGTTCCGTTTTCGCAAAGGGGAAATTTTTGGTTCGGGTACGGCCAACAACAACGCCTTGGTGTAGGGATGGAGCGGCTGGGAGCACACGATACTGGCTGGTCCGGTCTCCATGACATGCCCCAGGTACATGACAACAATAAAATCTGAGATGTGTTTGACCACACTCAGGTTATGGGAAATGAAAAGATATGAAAGGCCGAATTCGCGTTTAAGGTCGATGAGTAAATTAATGATCTGCGCCTGTACCGACACGTCGAGGGCCGAAACCGGTTCGTCGGCGATGATGAGCGACGGCTTGAGCGCAAGCGCGCGCGCAATGCCGATGCGCTGACGCTGGCCGCCGGAAAATTCGTGCGGGTAGCGGTTAACGGCCGTGCGCGGGAGACTGACCACGTTGAGAAGGTCGAGTACTTTACTTTCAATATCCGCGCCACGACAGATATTGTGCACGATAAATGGTTCGGCAAGGATGCTTCCCACGGTCATACGCGGATTGAGAGAACTCAAAGGGTCCTGGAAGATGATCTGCAGGTTCCTGCGCTCGGTCTTGAGCGCCTTTCCCTTGAGTGTGAGCAGGTCGCGGTCTTTAAATAAAATACTGCCAGAGGTAGGCTCAATAAGACGCAGAATACAACGGCCAACCGTGGTTTTGCCGCACCCTGATTCACCCACCAGGCCCACCACCTGGTTCTGCTCAATGGTAAAGGAGACGTCGTCAACCGCTTTTACGTGTCCTGAAACACGCGATAGCACACCCGTTGTTATTGGAAAGTATTTCTTAAGATTTGAAACGTTTAAAAGCATATGAATACAAAAATTATTTTTCTGTAGAGGAAGGACTGAAAGAGTATTCTTTTATTTTAGTCACCAAACCCTGCAAACTTTTTGAATGCCGACATGCATCATCAACACTCCATGAATTTAGAATGAATTCTCCAATGCAAGTATTATAATTCCTTCCTATTGAAGCAGTACCCTGGGGAATAATGTCTTTTTTAATGTTTCGTTTTGAAGAACGTTTTGCGAGATTTATGATATATTCTTTGGGGTTATCGATACCTTCTGGATCCCTGTCTATGATATTGTCCGACACCCCAAGGAAAGACGCAAAATTTTTCCGATCGGCCAACAGCCAGGCTTCGGCTTCGCGTATTGCGATTCTGAACAATAAATTTCCATCCTTTTTGAATGCGATCCATTCGTCGATTAGAGAAGCAGCACATATCGCGCGATCAAGATCAGTAAGAATTATGAAAGGGAAATGTTTTGCGGCTTTATTAAACGCCAGCATATTTTGTTTGATATATGAATTACCTCTTTTTCCAAGAACTCTATAAATTTCAAAATTTCTTGACGAATACCTTATCACCCTGCGTAAAACAAACAGATGGATATCATCTTCTACTACAAGATTTACGTTGATACTCATGAATCAAGCTGTAATGAAAGCTGTTCAACTCTCTCTGGGACAGTCGCGGGTATGACAACATCAGCAACGCTCATCCCCGACTGCAGAAGAACTTTTACTTCCTTATCGTGGGAGGCATTTTTTATCTCCGTGCCTTCTTCACCAGGAACGAGCATTAAGACTTCTTCAGCCGCAATTCCCTTATTCGACAACAAATCAAAACTATGCGTTGTTAAGATTACCTGACGGTTGCCGAACTTTTTCTTCTGTTGCAACCTTGAGATAATTTCTGCTAACCGGGTAACAATGCCGGAATGCAATGACAACTCAGGCTCTTCCAACAAAATAGGTTTGTTCCCATCCAAGAGCGCCCAAAAAAGTCCGATGAATCGTAGCGTTCCATCGGAAAACTGATCTTCCCATTGCCGCGCACCTTTAGCACGCCAGTGCCGATAGATTGCCTCAAGATGCGGAATACCCATTCTATCCTTAACAAGACCTAAATCCTGAAACTGGGGTACAGCATACTTAAGAGCCTGTTGAATCCGTCTAAAAAAAGCCTCTCGTGTCTTTTTATTTGTTTTATTAATTCTTTCTATCAAATCTCTTCCATAAAAATCTTCTTTTGTTCCTGAACCGATAAATGAATCGGGGTCGCGAAGAAGTTGTGGGACAACATGTAAATAATTTATCGAATTAAAAAAATCCGCAATATCTCTAAACTTTGCATTGGAATTTGGTTGTTCTAGGTAAGTGTATTCCAATAATTTATCGTCTTTGTCAGACTCGCTCGGCCGCTCGCAAACTAATTCTTTCTTATCATTCCAGACCTTTTCATATTTTAATCTTGCTTTTGGTTTAACTACCCCACCACCAGTTTGAGTGAATCCTATTCCGTACTTCCAAAGCAATTGCCCTTTGGTTTCATCTTTAATTTCTACCTCAATTTCAATATCAGGACGGCTGCGTGCAGCTAAACACCGAATTTTAGTAACGCCTCCCCTGACTTTTACTGCTTCTTGGAGACCACCACCAGATCTTGCAATATCCCTTAAAAACCTGAACACATCGAGCAAATTGGATTTCCCTGAAGCATTTGGTCCGACGATAAATACCCTATCATACAAATCAATTTCTGCATGTTGGAAGTTTTTCCAGTTTTGAATCTTTAATTTTGAGAATATCATAATCACCTACATATAGAAAATAACTATTACTTCCCTAGGGAACCATATGAAAACAGGCGGCCATATGGCCCGGGCCGGCCGGAAATTCCAGCGGCTGTGCCAGACACTTCTCTGTTTTCCGTTCGCACCGGTCATAGAACCTGCACCCAACAGGATAGCAGGTTGGATCGGGCAGGTTCCCTGGAATCACATGGAGCCTTTCCTGCGTTTCATCGAGCAAGGGCACGGCATGGAGCAGCCCCACAGTATAGGGATGCTTCGGATCTTCGTATATGTCGCGGGTTTTACCACGTTCCGCTACCTTGCCGGCGTAGAACACGGCCACAGAATCAGCCAGTTCCGCGACAATACCGAGGTCGTGCGTGATGAATATCATACCCATGTCGCGCGTTTGCTTGAGCTCGTGGAGCAGTTCGAATATCTGCGCTTGGATAGTGACATCGAGCGCCGTGGTGGGTTCGTCCGCAATGAGCAGCGCCGGATCGCACGAGAGGGCCATGGCGATCATGACGCGCTGCCGCATGCCGCCTGAAAGCTGGTGCGGATATTCGCCCGCGCGTTTATGCGGGTCGGGAATCTTCACCAGCCTGAGCATCTCCACGGCCTGTTCCCGCGCCTCCCGTTTTGACAGGTTGCGGTGCAGCAGGAGCGCCTCTTCGATCTGATAGCCGCAGGTAAAGACCGGATTCAGCGAGGTCATGGGATCCTGAAACACCATGGCAATGTCGTTGCCGCGCATTTTCTGCATTTCTGATTCGGACAGCGCCAGCAGATCCTTGTTGTTGAAAAAAATCTGGCCGTTGGTGATTTCTCCCGGCGGGCTCTGGATAAGCCGCAGAATCGCCAGAGCGGTCACGGACTTGCCGCAGCCGGATTCGCCCACAATGCAGAGTGTTTCGCCCTTATTCACAGAGAATGAGACGTCGTCGACAGCGTGGACAACGCCGTCGTCGGTATTGAAGCGGACCGAAAGGTTTTTTACTTCGAGTAGGGGCATATTGAGCTTAGCGCCTTTTTCTTAAAATTCTACGAATCGCATGCTGATCACGCGCGCAATGAAATAGCCCATAAATCCAGATAGCGTCCATGTCGATCCGATAATATATGGCATAAGGAAATCTGCGCAGTAGACATCTTCGGAAATCACCATGCGCCTTCCTGTTTGAAAATGGGAAATCGCAGTCACCCTCAATGGCCGCAACGACCATCCTGGAAAAAGCATCGCCCAATCCCCGCGCTTTTCCCTGATACCATCTATGGCCCTCCAGGACTTCTTGTTTGAATTCAGGGGTAACTGAAACGGGGTATTTCATTTTGCTGACCGTAGTATCCGCTTTTTCACATCTTCCCAAGAACTCCAGAAACGCGAATTCAAAGGATATTTTTTCAATCTCCGGTCCAGCTCTTTCTTATGACTTTCCGGAATCGGCACATCTTCTTCCGTGGCGGTCACATCGTCCCAGAGATCCTCAAGCAGTAAAATTCTTTCCGGTACTGAAAGTCTTCTGAATTCCCGGACTGCTTTTGTTTTTACCATGTATTCTCCTTAATCTTCTCGTGACAACCGCTACACTTTCGACCACCAAAAACCTTTTTCTAAATATAATTATTTCTTATTACTGACGCGGGGATCAAAAGCATCGCGGAGCGCATCAGCGAATATATTCAATGCGAGAATAATGATGAACATGGCAAGGGTCGCGGCCAATAATTGCCAGTACACTCCCCTTCCCAGCAGTTCGAGCCGCGCATCTGAAATCATGACTCCCCAGCTCGGTTCTCCCTGCGCACCAACGCCCAGATAGCTCAGAATGACCTCAAACTTTATTGCGGCCACAAACAAAAGAGAAACATTGATAAGGATAAGATGAAAAACATTGGGAAGAATATGCAGGACCATGATACGGACATTGCCCGCCCCCAGCGCGCGGGCCGACTGAACATAATCCATTTCTTTTTGTTTTATGAATTCGGCCCTTACTATTCTGCAGATGCCAACCCAAGAGGTGAGGCCAAGCGCAATATATACAGCGGTCAATCCTTTTCCTAAAATAAGCGTCAAGGCAAGAAGGAGCAACAGATTAGGAATGGAATCAAGGGTGGAATAGAACCATACAATTATCTCATCAACCCGCCTGCGGTAATATCCTGCGAGGGCCCCGAAAAATATGCCGATAGGGACCGCGATAAGGGTGGTAAAAAGACCCACGGACATGGCTATCTTTGTCCCATGGACGACACGTTGGAGCACGTCCCGACCAAGGAAATCCGTGCCAAACAGAAATTGCCCGCACGGCGGCGTGTACTCAGGACCGGCTGTCCTGGCATGGTTAACAGCAATGAGATTGAACGATGCTCCAAGCGCTATAATGCAATATATAACAATAATAGCAAGGCTTGCCAAGGCAAGCTTATCGTGCGCGATTTTTTTAACCGCACGAGCGGTTAACGATCCTTCCATCATTATGTAATTACTCCAGCCGTATCCGCGGATCAAAAAGACGGTACAGTATGTCGCCCAACAGGTTTGCCGCCATATACAGAAACGCGCCAAAAAAAGTGACTGCCTTAATAACCGGAAAATCCGATGCGTTGATAGCATTGATACTCATGTTTCCCAGACCCGGGATGCCGAAAAATGATTCGAGCAGGAGCGACCCCGTGAATAAAAAAGGCAAAGCCATGGTCATGCTGGCCACAATGGGGATCATGGCGTTTTTAAGCACGTGTTTGAGCATGACCAAGCGTTCGCTCACGCCTTTTGCGCGCGCTGTGAGCACGTACTCCTTCCCTGTTTGATCGAGAATGACAGTACGGTAGAACCTGACATCAGACCCAAGCCCCACGATTATCCAGATCCCGGCTGGAAGGACAAGAAAGGGTATGCCTTTCAGGCCTGGCTCCCAACCTGAGATAGGGAAAAGACCGAACGCAAAAGAAAGATAGTACTGACCGGCAATAATATAGACAAGAATACTGATGCTCATACCCATGACACAGAGAATGACAATGATGCGGTCCCACAACCGATTACGATAAAACGCCACGACAAGCGAAAGCAATACCGAAAGGATACTTCCGATGACAAACGAGGGAACTGTCAAAGAAAGCGATGGAACCAGACCTTCACGGATCATAGTGCTTATTTTTTGTTTTGTCGCCCAGGATCTGCCAAAATCGAAGCAAACCAGTTGCCTCAGATAATCGAAATACTGGACAACAAGCGGTCTATCAAGACCCAGCTGGTGTTCAAGCTGCCGGACCTCCTCTTGCGACGCGTTCTTTCCAAGGATCTGGTACGCAGGATTGCCGCCAACCACGTTGAACAGGAGGAATACAACAGCAGTAACACCCAACAACAGGGGTATCATATAAAACATTCGTCTTACAATATAGGCCGCCATAATTATTGCCCCAGCATCCTTTTTCTCTGGTCTGTATCTATTCTGAAATATTTTACCTGTTCCGGTGAAACAATGTGCGGCTTATAATTTTTAAGCCAGGAATAGCACAGCGATTCGCTCACCCGGTGTGTGTCGAATATCCAGGGGCAGTCTTCCGCAACAATTGCCTGCATGCGTTTGATGCATGCCAGACGGTCCGCGCCATCGGTGAGTACCGTTATTTTCCGGTAGAGCGAATCATATTCGGCATTTTTATAATTCGCCGCATTCTCTCCCGGAGCTTCGTTAGGTCCATAAAGCAACTGTAGAAAATTCTCCGGATCGGGATAATCCGCCATCCACGCCAAGCCCGCAATCTGGAACTTGCTTGTCTTGAGCCGCTCGAGAAATTCGGGCCAGGTTACACCAATAATTTTTATGCGTATTCCTATCTCTGCCATATCAGCGGTAAATTTCTCCGCCATTTGCCGTGACGTCGTGTTCGCCTGGGTCAGGTATTCAAACTCAGGCAAACCCCTGCCTCCGGGAAAGCCCGCTTCAGCCAGGCTTCTTTTTGCGCGTTCGACATCCCTTCCCTGGTAGGGATTCCTGAACGTTGCGTCGTATCCAAAGAGGCCGGGGGGAATGGGGCCTTGTGCCCGAATCGCCCTGCCATTGTAAAACAGGTCGATAATCTTGTCGACATCCACAGCCAGACTGATGGCCTGACGCAATTTCCTGCGGCTGCCCAGCAGCGTGTCCTTGAAATTGAATGTCGTATAAGTAAGATCCAGATCTTCGGCCCGGATGAATTGAATTCCCTGGTCCGTATATTCTTCGCGCAAGGTCTTGTCCGGATTGATCAGATTGTTATAATTATCCTTGGGAATGCCCGACCGTTCAAGATTGCCCCGCAGAAAATTGAGTATCATAGGCTGCGTTTCAGTAAATGTATAGTATTCAAGCCGGTCAATAAACGGCAGGGGTTTTCCCGCATCATTGAGCAACCCGGCAGCGCTGTCATCCGCCCCACCTTCAACGGGATACAGGCCGTGGACATATTTCGGGTTTTTCTCGAACACAAGCCGCAAACCCCGTCGCCATTCTTTAAGAATATAGGGGCCGGTACCTACCGGATGATTTAAAAATTCATCCGCATAGTACTCTACTGCTTCGTGAGGAATAACCGCCGCATAACTCATGGTCAGAATATATTTGAAATACGGACAGGGTTTTGTTAGGATAATAACAAGGGTTGAATCACTCGTTGCAGCAAGACCCGCAACATCTGACAGATAATCTGCAGTATCGCTTGTTTTCAATTGCCGTGTCGAGAAACGAAACTCGTTGAGTCCGGCTATTTTATCTTCAAACAACCACCAGCCGGTTGTCCGCGTCCTAACATCCGCAAGCCGCTTAATACTGTAAATAAAATCACGCGCAACAACCTCCCTGCCTTTTCCACTGGGAAAACACAGGTCGTCGGAAAAAAAGATTCCTTTCCGAAGGTGAATCGTGTATTCAAGCCCGTCTGCCGAGATACGCGGCAGCGATTCTGCAAGACATGGCTGGATATCATAGGGCCGGGCCAGATACTTGTATTCATACAGCGGCTCGTACACCTGTTTCTGGCATATATGCGAATACAAGTCACTGCACTGCGATGGGTCGAACCCTTTGATTCTATCAGCAAGCACACCGCGATAGACATTGCCGGGAACCGGTTGTTTGAGAGAGCATGAAATAAAAGACAGAATGGAACACCAGAAAAAAAGAACCGCGGTGAGACGCATCATTCTTTGAGTTTGAGCCCGGCCTTTTGCACCAATCCGCTGATGACCTTCTTGAGCGCCTCGTTGTCGAGGTTGATATTCTCCCGCTGGGCCTCCATGCGCGTATAGTTGAGCGTGCGCTCAAGGTTCATGGGAAAGGCCACCGAGCTGGCAATCTGGAGAATCCGTCGCACGATTGCGGGCTTTATACCAGCGGCTTCGCCGATCTCTTGCAAAGCAGCGCCAAGATCTTGGCGGGGTTCGGGGGTTGAAAAGAGCGAAGGCTGGGCAGCAACCGCAGGCGCTTTGTCCTCCTTTGCGGGTTTGACAACTTTGGGTGCTTTGGCAGGAGCATGGGCATTAGCTGGCACGCTCTCTGGCTTCGCGGATTTGTGAGAAGCAGGGTGGTCTTTTTTATGGGCATGCTCTTTTTCCCTGTGACGTGCGTGTTTGAGTACCAGACCCTTATTTTTGAGCGCCTTGATGCCGCACGCATGGCACACTGCCGCGCGTACGCCTTCAATCTCCATACGCACTATCTCGGTGACCGCTGAACCGCAGGAGTCGCACTCCTTGAGCTCTTGCAGTGTCTGGCTTATGCCGTCCTTTATCTCGCGCAGGACAGTAAGGTCCTTGCTGTCCATCTGTTTTTTACCAGCGACTGCGGCCATTTTTGCGGCTAGTTTCTTTAGATTGACGTCTGCCATGATAGGTAAGTCTCCTGATAGTGAATGATATGCCGTACAATATATAATTAATTGATACCGTTTGAAACAATCACAGATTCCTTGCCCCATGCGTCGCTGAACCCTTGTCTGAACGCCTCAGCAGCCTGATCGAAGGTCACGGTCTTTCCCATAACATCCTGGACCGTTGTGGATTCCGCTGTCACAAGACGACGGTATTCCTCGCGCACGTGTTCCGGGGCATTGAGATAATCGGCAATATCCAACCCGCGTGAAAGAAGGAGCGATCCGTGCTGGAGGAACCTCTTCTGTGTCCGTTTCTGGGCGCTACCAAGTATTTTCCTGCCCTCTACTTTTAATTCGTACCGCGCTGTGGAAGCAAAGCAGGGCAGTGATGCATGGGACCGCGAACGCTCGTCAGGATTTTTCGCCTTTTCCAGCTGGCACTTGACACCAAGCAGCTCAAGGCTTGCCGCCAAGGCTTCCCCGATCTTTTTATACGTCTGGTTCAGGTCGTTTCCAAACATGCCACCAACGGGGCCTGCCACGGAATAGGTCAATTCTTTGTGGTGAAGGACCGCCCTGCCGCCGGTTAGGCGTTTGACGCAATCGATACCATCAGCACGAAGATGGTCAAGATCCAGTTCCTTCTCCGCCTTTTGGCCAAACCCTATGGAAACAGCCGGAGGAGACCAGCCATACACGCGCAGAAACACGCCTTCGTTTGCCGCAAGGAGGCGCGCATCGAAAGACATGTTGTATATGGCGGTCTGGTGGCCGGAATTAATAAAAAAAAGAGTGGCGCAATCAGACATTTTATTCCTTGCATGTCACCGGTGAATAAATCAAAGCCATTGTTCCAAATTTTCGAGATATCGCTCCCATGGCAACACCTGAACATTCCCTAAAAAGAATGGCTGACCTATTGCTCCAACAAGGAAAAGAGGAACATCTGGGTTGTTTTGACCAAAATCCCTAAGGCCACGGCAATCCGGCTGTGCAACCGAAGTACCAGACTTAATCTCAATGGCCGCTTGTATTGTACCATGCTTTACAATAAGCAGGTCCACTTCCGACCCGCTTCTAGTACGCCAGTAGAACAACTCGGCCTCGCTTCGTCGATATGAAATCATGCGATACGTCTCCAGAACAATGAATTGCTCAAAGAGCCTGCCGCGACGCACCGGATCGAGACCAGCAGTCAATTGTTTCTGCAATGCGTTAGCGATACCCGTATCGAACAAATAATACTTTGGATGGGCAGAAACTCGCTTCCCAACGCTTTTAATATAAGGATCAATTCGTATCCCGATGAGCGTATCTTCAAGGATGGAATAATAGGACTTGACAGAATTGCATGACAGTCCGCATTCCCTGCCTATCCCGGTTTGGTTTACTATTTCACCGTTTCTGGCCGCGGCAATATCGAGGAAACGTGAGAATCCGGCCAGATTTCGGGCAATGCCTTCACTCTGGATTTCCTCGCGAAGATAGGTATCCGCATAGGCTGCCAAGGTCTCCTGCGTTTCTATCTCGCTTTTTCCAGCGCAGCCAACCAATGTTCCGAAGCGAAGCGCGGTCTCCAGGTTGAAATTTTCTTTTTGTTCCAGATAGGTCAGTGGATGAAGTCTCCGTTCCACAGCCCTACCGCCCAGGAGATTGACCCCGCCTCTGCACAATTTTCTCGCGCTCGATCCAGTCATAATAAACCTTGTGCCTGGATAATCTGCAATAAGTGAATGGATTTCGTTCAATAGGGCCGGTACACGCTGGATCTCATCGATGACGATTTCAGTGACGCCTTCCTTTTCTATTTTATAAACAGAATTTCTCCGAAATTGTTCAGGGGCCTTAAGATAGAGGTGGTATTCTTCCGAATGGAGAAGGTCAACATACCATCCATTTTTCAAATTCTCCCTGACCAGCGTGCTTTTTCCGGTTTGCCGAGCCCCGAATAAAAAGAAGGAGCTTTTTTCTGGTAAATTTATAAGTCTTTTAATCATGATTCATTTTTTACGGTAAATAATGCAACATAATTAACATAAATTATATCTTATTTAAATTCAAGTGATAAAATGAAAATACTATACATTATTTATGTATAATTTATAAAATTAGGGAACGGAAATTATTTTTCCGATTTGATATCCGGGTTCTTCTCCAGGAAATCGAGCGCGGACCGGGCAGCGGCCTGCTCAGCCTCTTTTTTGCTCTTTCCCTGGCCGGCGCCAAAATGTTTTCCCCAGAATTTTACGCTGATGTCAAACGTTTTAGCGTGGTCCGGCCCAGATTCAGATGTTACTTCGTATTGGGGAATCTCGTTGCCCCGCGCCTGCACGAATTCCAGAAGCCTGCTTTTAAAATTGCTGTAATCTTCGTCGGTGAGCATCCTGTCGAGCATGACCAGCACATGTTTTTTAATGAACGTCTCGGCCGCGGCGTAGCCGCCATCGAGATAAATTGCCGCAATGAGCGCCTCGAACGTATTACTGTTGATTGAAAACCGTGTGCGGCCGCCGGTTTTTTCCTCGGACCTGCTCAACTTGAGCTGGTCGCCCAGATTGATGCGGTCAGCCGCCTCCTTGAGCGCTTTCCGGGAAATGAGCAGGGACCTGATCCGGGAAAGTTCGCCCTCTTCCTTGTCCGGATACCGGGAGAAGAGAAAATTGCTTGCCACGAGTCCCAGCACTGCGTCACCAAGAAACTCGAGACGCTCGTTGGACATCAGATTGCTGTTGGAAACGGCAAAGGCGTATGACCGGTGTGAAAGCGCATGATCGAGCAGGGACGTATCGCGGAACACATAGCCAATGCGCCCTTCAAACCCATCGGCGCTGCCGACGGTCCGCGAAAACAACCGGCCGATCAGCCGTTTTAGGACATGCACACGAATTACGTTTTCCTGAGTACCAGGCACGCGTTGTGCCCGCCAAAACCGAACGAATTGGAAATCGCGACCTTGATGTCCCGTTTTACGGCCGTGTTTGGCGTATAATTGAGATCGCAGTCGGGATCGGGGTCCTCGTAATTAATGGTTGGAGGCACTACGCCGTTCTGAAGTGACAATGCAGAGGCAATGAGTTCAACGCTTCCGGATGCGCCCAGCAAATGGCCAACCATGGATTTGGTCGAACTGATATTGATATCGTAGGCGCGTTGACCAAACACCGTTTTGATGGCCGCTGTTTCATTTTTGTCGTTAAGCTCGGTGGAGGTTCCGTGCGCATTGATGTAATCGACCGTCTCTGGACCCAACTGCGCCGATGCGAGCGCCGCGCGTATTGCGCGCGCCGCCCCTTCCCCGCCCTCAGCGGGAGCGGTCATATGGTATGCGTCGGAACTGTAGCCAGCACCGCAAAATTCCGCGTAGATGCGGGCGCCGCGGGCGAGCGCGTGCTCCTCGGACTCCAGAATAATGATGCCCGCGCCCTCGCCCATGACAAAACCGTCGCGTTTTTTATCAAACGGACACGACGACTTGCTCGGCGGATCGAAGCGCATTGACATTGCACGTGCCGAACAGAATCCCGCCATGCCCATGTCGCAGATAGTGGCCTCGGCGCCGCCGCTGATCATGACATCGGCCTCGCCGTACCGGATGAGTTTGAGAGATTCGCCCAGGGCATGGGCGCTAGAAGCGCAGGCCGAGACGCACGCGAAGTTGGGTCCCTTGGCGCCATTGATGATGGACACCATGCCCGAAGCCATATCCGCGATCATCATTGGAATAAAGAAGGGGCTGACGCGGTCAGGGCCTTTTTCGAGCAGGATGCGGTGCTGCTCCTGCAGGGTATTGAGGCCGCCAATTCCCGATCCGATGACACATCCCACACGGTCAGCGTTGACCGCCTTCATGTCGAGCTTTGCGTCTTGAATGGCCATGGCGGCCGCACCCACCGCGTACTGGACGAACAGATCCATGCGCCGGACTTCCTTCTTGGACATGAAGTTTTCCGGATTGTAATCCTTGACTTCACCCACCACTTTGACCGGATATTTGTCCCGGTCAACCTTGGTGGCAAGGTTGAGTCCGCTCTGCCCATTCAGCAGCGCGTTCCAGAATTTTTCGAGAGTGGACCCCACCGGGGTAACCACTCCCATGCCAGTTATAACAACTTTTTTCATTCAACCCTTTCTTCTTATGACACTCCCTTTGATTTCAGATAGGCGATGGCATCACCGACGGTCTTCATCTTTTCAGCGTCTTCATCGGGAATTTCTATGTTGAATTTCTCTTCGAACGCCATGACCAGCTCAACGGTATCGAGCGAATCGGCGCCCAGATCGTCGATAAAATTCGATTCGGTCTTGATCTGGTCGATGTTGACTCCCAGCTTCTCAGCGACGATTTCTTTTACTTTCTCTTCCATGGCAATACCTCCTGTTAAGTAAAAATGGTATAGTTCTCTACATTACATAGTCATGCCGCCATCAACGGCAAGTACCTGGCCGGTAACATAGGCGGCGTCGGGCGATGCGAGAAAAGCCACGGCATCGGCGACATGCGCGGCTTCACCCAAGCTTCCCAACGGAATAAATTGCGTCAGTTTCGCCTTGTCCTCGTCCTTGAGCTTGTCGGTCATGGCGGTGCGGATGAATCCCGGCGCAATGGCATTGCTGGTAACGCCCTTGCCCGCGAATTCCTTGGCAACAGTCTTGGTAAAGGCGATGAGACCGCCCTTGCTTGCGGCATAATTCGCCTGCCCCGCATTGCCCATGAGTCCCACAACAGAGGCAATGTTAATAACCCGGCCATAGCCGGCGCGCATAATATGCTTGATCGCGAATTTCGTACATAAAAAAGCGCTTTTTAAATTCACATTGAGCACCAGGTCCCATTCTTCCTCTTTCATCCGAAGAAGAAGACCGTCGCGTGTGATGCCGGCGTTGTTGACCAGAATGTTGATGGTGCCAAAGGCCTCAACCGCCTTCTTCACCATTTCCTCGACATCGGCCGATTTTGACACATCGCAGACAAGTCCAATGGCCTTGACGCCCATTGCGGAAATCTCCTTAGCAGCGGCTTCGGCCGTTGCCTGGTCGATATCGCATACTATAATGTTTGCGCCTTCGCGTGCGAGCCGGTCGGCAATGGCTTTTCCTATGCCGCGCCCGCCGCCTGTGACAAGTGCCACTTTGTTCTGAAGTTTCATACTAATACGCTCCCTGCTGTTTGGAGTGCCTGGTCGATCTCGGCCATGGTTGCGGCAGGAACGACCTGAATATTCCTGTTAATTTTACGTAAAAGACCCATCAGAATCTTACCCGGGCCCATTTCAACCGCTATTCCCGCTTCAGCATTCTCGAACGACGCGACCCACCGCACGGGCGAAAAAAGCTGCTGGTAGAGCAAATCGCGTATAACTGCACCCACAGTGACGGGTTGGGCGGTGACGTTCGAAATGACCGGGACCTTTGTATCCCGAATGGGAGCCGATGCCAGCGCGTCCTTCATTTGTTCGGCTGCCTCCTGCATAAGCGGGGAATGGAAAGCGCCGGAAACCTGCAACGGCACAACCCGCTTGGCGCCAGCAACAATGAGCGCGTCAGAGGCCTTTTTCACTCCTTCTGGCGTGCCTGAAATGACTGTTTGGTCGGGCGTGTTCTGGTTCGCGGGAACCACGACATCACCCGCCTGCGAGATCTCGCCGCAGATTTTCTCAATGACCGCGCTGTCGGCGCCCATGACCGCGGCCATGGTTCCCTTGGTGGCCCGGGCCATGAGCAGCCCGCGCTGCCGCACCAGCTTCAGGCCTGTCGCAAAATCAAAGCCGCCCGCGGCCGCAATGGCGGTATATTCGCCAAGCGAATGGCCCGCAGTACAATTAGATGAAACGCCCGCGCGCGCGAAAAACTCATATATAGCAAAGCTATTCACGAAAAGCGCTGGCTGTGTGTTCTCGGTCTGTTTCAGTGCGTTGTCGGGTCCTTCGAACATAATTTTTTTCAGGTCAAACCCCAAAATATCGCACGCCTCGTCGAAACGCTGTCGTACACATGTGTCGGCGGCATACAGTTCCTTGCCCATGCCCACGGCCTGCGCCCCTTGTCCGGGAAAAAGAAAATATATTTTCATGCGTTTAAATCCACTTTATCAACAGCGATGCATAGGTGAGTCCAGCGCCAAAAGCGGTAAACACGACATGGTCGCCCTGTTTGATTTTTCCCGCCTTGAGGCATTCGTACAGGGTGATGGGAATTGTGCCTGCCGAGCTATTGGCGTATTTGTCGACCGTAAGCCCAATTTTTTCCTCGGGAATTTTAAGCGAACGGGCGATGTAATCGATCATCCGGTAGTTGGCCTGGTGCGGCACAATGCAGTCGAGTTTTTCAACCGGCACCTGCGCCCTGTCGCATACCCGTTTTATGGAATCGACCACGATCCGTGTGACTATTTTAAAGACCGCGTTTCCGTCCATTTTGAAATAATACTGCGCTCTGAGCGAAGGATCCTCCTGAAGCTTGTAGGCGGGAAGCCGCGACCCGCCGCCGCTGATTGTAATAAGGCCCGCATGTTTGCCATTGGCCCCAAGATCGGCGGCAAGCACGCCGCCCGGCTGGTCGGACGCGGTGACCACCGCCGCGCCTACCCCGTCGCCGAAGAGCACGCAGGTGCTCCGGTCGGTCCAGTCGATAAACGGGGACATGGCGTCGCCGCCAATGACTAGAATGGTGGCGTAAGAACCGGCGCGGATCAGATTATTGGCCATCTCAACGCCGTATACCCATCCCGAACAGGCGGCCGCAAGGTCGAACACGGGGATGGGCTTGGTTACACCCAGTTTTTCCTGGATGATGCAGGCGTTTGACGGGCAAAGAAAATCAGCAGTAAACGTGGCGTTGATGATAAAGTCAAGATCGTCGACGGACATACCCGCTGCGGTGATCGCTTCTTTGGCCGCGCACACAGCGTGGTCGCTGATCATCTCCCCCTCTTGCATGATGCGGCGTTCCCTGATACCGGTGCGGGAAACGATCCATTCGTCGGACGTATCGACGATTTTGGCAAGATCGCTGTTCTTCACCACTTTCTCGGGAAGTGATATGCCAACACCCGCTATTTTCACATTACGCATGATTACCCGCCCTTTTCAGTGTTATTCGAAGCACTGTGGATCCTTGAGCATGACCTGCCGGATACGCTCGTTGACTTTTTTCAAAACCATTTTCTCGGCTTTGAGGACCGCATTTTTGATGGCCGTGGCCGAAGAGCTTCCGTGGCAGATGAGCACCACGCCATTGACTCCCAGGAGATCGGCCGCGCCATAGGTGTCCTTGTTGAATTTTTCGAGAAAATTCTGGGCGCGCTCGCCCACAAAGAGGTCCCCCACTGTTGTATATATAAAATGGGGAATGGACTCGTAAAATTTAAGAAGTATGTTTCCCACAAAACCATCGCACACAATAACGTCGGCCTTGTCAAAAATGACGCCGTTGCCTTCAATGTTTCCCGCGAAATTCATGAGACTGGAAGCAAGCATAGCGTGGGTGGCCACCGTGGCCTCATTGCCCTTGCCCGGCTCTTCGCCCACGCTCAGGAGACCGATGCTCGGGTTTTTTTTATCTAGCACATATTCGGCAAAAATCTCGCCCATGCGGGCAAACTGGAAAAGGTGCTGGGGTTTGCAGTCGGAATTCGCCCCCATGTCGAGACAGAAGGAAAATCCGGCGACCGTGGGCATGGTAACGCCAATGGCCGGCCGGTTGACGTTTTCAATGCGCCCGAGGCCGAAAAGCGATGCGCCCATGAAGGCGCCGGTGTTGCCCGCGCTTATTGAGGCGTCAACCTTGCCCATTTTCTGGAGGCCTATGGTTTGGCAGAGTGACGCCTCAGGCTTGGTCTTGAGCGCCTTGGAGGGAGATTCGCCCATGTCAATGACCGTCGGTGAATGGTGGATGGTAATGGGCATGCCTGTTGTGTCAAAACACGCGAGTTCTTTTTCGATGAGATCCTGTTTTCCCACAAGGGTGACTTCGATGTCCTTGCGCTCTTTCAGGGCCGCGACAACGCCCTCGATTTCAGGGAGCGGGGCGGTATCAGAGCCCATTGCGTCAACAGCGATTCTCATACGTTATTCCTCTTCGACCCGCAGGACTTCAACGCCGCCGTAATATCCGCAATGCGGGCAGATGCGATGGGGTACAATGGGCTGCTGGCAATGGCCGCACTTGGCCATGGGCGTGGACTTCAGTTTCCAGGTTGCCCGGCGTTTGTCCCTCCGCGATTTGGAATGTCGTCTTTTTGGAACGGCCATGTTTCACTCCTTCTTCAGTTTAAGCAACGGCTCCCACCGGGGGTCGATACCCGTGGTGCTGCAAGAACATTTTTCCTTATTCAAGTTTATACCGCACATCGGGCACAAACCGGCGCACGACTCGCTACATACCGCGGCCATAGGCATGGCCGTGCTCAGCTCTTCCGTTACCAAGTGCGTAAGGTCGATGCTGGTGTCGAACTGCGTGAAGACCAGGATATCTTCGTCGCAAGATTCTTCGTCCAAAGAGCTATGACCCTGGAGCGTTCCGATGGCCTCTATATCAGCTTCGAGGTCTTTGCGGAAAGCTTTGAGGCAACGGGCGCACTCTAGGGCCACCCTGGCCCGCACGCGCCCTTTTATATAAAGGACACTCTCCTGATTGTCCACGGTGAGTTTGAGTCGCCCGTTTTGGGCCAGAGGGGCCATTTCAGGGTCGATCAAGCTTTTATCGAGGACAATATCGAGTTCGTTTATGCCCGGATGCAGGGCTGTTAATTCAATTCTCAAAATAAGGTTGAATAAGATACAAATTCAATCTTTTTCGAGTCAACACTAATTCTTGAACTATTACTAATATTTAAGATTGCCCTGGTTTTATAGCGATTTGAAGCAAACATCAAGATCGCGGGCAGCCTTTGCCTCGTCAAGCCTGCGGACCGGGGTAGTATGAGGTGCCTGGACAACTATTTCAGGGTCTGTCTCAATTTCCCGGACAATTGCCGATAAAACGGAAACAAGCCGGTCGAGTTCTTCCTGCGTCTCAGTCTCCGTGGGTTCGATCATGATGGCTTCGGGCACAATCTGGGGAAAATAGATAGTGGGCGCATAGACGCCGTAGTCGAGCATGCGTTTTGCTATATCGAGTGTTTTTACCCCTTTGTTCTTGAAAGGGGTCCCAGAGAGCACGAATTCGTGCAGGGGCTGGCCGGGATAGGTCTGTTCGAACATGCCCTTCAGTTTGCTGAGGAGATAATTGGCGTTTATGATGGCCCGTTTGCTCGCTTCGGCAAGACCATTGCCTCCCTGCATGAGTATATACGTATAGGCGCGCACACAGACCAGAAAATTTCCGTAAAAAGAGTGGGCCTTGCCGATACTTTGTGGGACTGATTCTGAGAACCGGAACCCTTCATTGGTTTTCTCAATACGCGGCCGGGGCAGAAAGGGGGCAAGATGGCTGCGCACACCAATGGGACCTGATCCGGGCCCGCCGCCACCATGCGGGGTTGAAAAGGTCTTGTGGAGATTGAAATGCATGACATCGAAACCAATTTCCCCTGGTTTTACAATTCCCATGAGTGCATTGAGGTTGGCGCCATCCATATAGAGAAGCCCTCCCTGGCCGTGTACGATGTTCGCAACCCGTTCTATCTCCTGTTCAAAAAGGCCCAGGGTATTGGGATTGGTGATCATGATGGCGGCCACGGAAGGGTTCATCTTTTTTTCAAGTTCCGTGCAATCGATGGTTCCTGAGGGGCCCGACGCAATCTGTATAGGCACAAAGCCGGCAATAGCGGCCGAAGCCGGATTTGTCCCATGAGCGGAATCGGGGATGAGAATGTATTTCCGGTCCTCCCCTTTTTTTCTGAAATAGGCGGCCATGACCATGAGCGCCGCCAGTTCGCCGTGCGCGCCCGCCGCAGGCTGGAGCGAGACCGCGTCCATTCCGGAGATTTCAGCTAGCGCGTGTTCGAGGTTATACATGAGTTCAAGCGCACCCTGACACAAATGCTCAGGAACAAGCGGATGCAGCCCGGTAAATCCTTCGAAAGCCGCTGTTGTTTCGTTGATCTTGGGGTTGTGTTTCATGGTGCATGACCCGAGCGGATATATTCCCTTATCAATATGATAGTTGAGACTTGACAGATTTGTATAGTGTCTGACAACTTCGTATTCAGGCACTTCGGGCAGTTCGGCCGGTGTCTGACGCAGAAAACCTTTGGGGAATACGGTATCGGGTTGTATCTCAGGAACATCGTGCTTTGGAATGGTAATGCCGCGGCTGCCGGGAGAGGATTTTTCGAAGATGAGTTTCATAAGGATGATTAAAAATAAAAATAGGCGGCAGCGGGTAGCAAACAGATATTTTTCCCGCTATAAATATTCGTTAAACAGGAAACCTATTATTGCACAAACCGTTTCAGGATTAACCAATGCATATGTTCCGTCGCTGAGGGGGTCTGGGGGGCGAGCCCCCGGCGGCTTCTTTGCTTCTTTCTTGGCCGGACAAGAAAGAAGTTATCCATAAGACATCTTTCTTTTTCCCCGCTTCAGACATTCGCTAAGCATGAAAAAGCATTGGTAAGGCAGGCAGCGCGAATTGCAGACCCAGGCCAAAAAATGACCGTTTTCCAAAAACGCAAATCCGTGAGAAAACGGAATTTTTTGGCCAATGTTAAGCAGAAAATAAAACAATACTCAATATCTGCAGGAATTAGTATAGCAGCGCATATTCCAGTATTTAACTGATTACTCGCCCGATCTTTTACACGTCAGGGTTGTGGTCTTCAAACAATACACCCGAACAGCATCGATCATTGCAGCCGAGAAATCCCATTTCTTTTTCCGGGAATACTGTTGCATGATAATCCGCAGGGCCTTTATTTTTTCTGCCGCACCTGTTATTTCCCGTATCCTTCCTTCGACAAACACGCTGACATACGCTGTTCCCCAGCCGCATGCGATCCGCGCTTTCTTCACAGCAGCATGAGCAACCAGAGATATGCAACCAAGGCTGTTCTTGCGAATGGTTTTAATTTTTCTGCCATTGACGGCAGAATGAAAATAAAAAATCTGGTCTGAATACCCGAAATTTAACGGAACAACATAGGGTTTCCGGCCATCAACAAGTCCCAATACCCCGTAACTCGCCTGCCGGATGACACGTTCTATATTTTCTCTGCCAAAAATCTCTTTATCTTTCCGTCTCATATCGTCAGGCACCTACAGGCTTTTCCTACAGCCTCGTTACTTGAGAGAACCAACCAGCTTCTCGATGGCGGAAACGACCATGAGCTCAGTTTCGGCAAAAGGCTTCCCCGCCTTTTCGATGATCTTTTCCGCGTCGTAGCGCCACTGCGAAGTGGGCTTTTTTCCTGATTCACGATAGTCCATGGCCTCAAGCCCAATAATGGCAAGAGCGGAAAGATTGGCAGACAGGGGTTCGATTTCATTGAGCATTGGAGACTGCTGGATAAGAGGCAGAATTTTCTGATGATTATCTTTCCATAATCTGAGCATACTCTTGAGTTCGTATGCGCCGCTGGTTGTTCCCGCGCAATACGCGTCCATATTCTCCCTAAAACGTCTGGCAGTGCGCGCATCGGGCCGGGCAACATCGGGGGTACGCGTATAGGGCGTCAAGGTGCCGCACCGCGACCGGTATTTCCAGATATCTGCCTTGACAGGTTCGCACACGTCAAAAAAGACCTTGAGCGAGGCGATGTCCTGGTTGTTGGCCAGCCGCCGCAGCATCATGCCGTAATTTTTCTCGTGCAAAAGACCCAGGCCTTCGAGCCGGTAGCTGACCACGTCAAGCCGCCGGTACATATCACTCACGTCGCGCACGGACGCGGGCGACCAGAGCCGCTCGGCAATGGCCGCGGTGCGCGGCCAAATGCGCGAATCAATAGTTTCGCGCGTGACAAATTCTCCCCACATGGTCGCCTCGCCGCCCAAGATGAACTTCTGCTCGCCGGGTGAAAGCCCCGAGTCCACGGGCACAGGGTCGTTTAAGTAGTGATTTGAAGCGGGCCGGACCAGGTCGATGTAATATCCATGGGACAGGATGACGTTGTACCCTTTGCGTGCCGACGATAGCAGCGCCTCTTGTCCGCGCCACGACTGGATGACAATGGTGTTTGGAATGTCCGGCTGATAAATCTCGTCCCAGCCGACCATTCTTTTTTTGTACTTTGTCAAAATCGTCAGGATACGCTTGTTAAAATGGCTTTGCAGTTCGTGATTGTCCTTGATCTTCATCTTTTTCATGAAGGCCTGGATTGTGGGATTAGCGTCCCACTGTTTGCCATTGTTCTCGTCGCCGCCAATGTGCAGGTACTCGTCGGGAAAGAGTTTGGCCATTTCCCTGAAAAAGGCGTCGAAAAACTTGTACGTGGCCTCGCTGGCCGGGTTGAACGCAGGGTCCTTGATGCCAAAGGTGCGCTCAATGGTATAGGGGCCAGGTGCGCTGGCCAGTTCAGGATGGTCCACAAACCAGCTGGTGGCATGGCCGGGAATATCGAACTCGGGTACCACCCTGATGCCGCGTTCATCGGCATAAGCGATGATCTCCCGAATCTGCTCCTGGGTGAAATATTCGCCATCAGACCCCAGTTCGTGAAGTTCGGGAAAGGTTTTGCACTCAATCCTGAATCCCTGGTCTTCGGAGAGGTGCAGATGGAGCACGTTCATTTTGACGGCAGCCATGCCATCGAGATTGCGCCTGATAACATCGACAGGCATGAAGTGGCGGCCCACGTCGATCAGAAGTCCGCGCCAGGGAAACCGGGGCGCATCGGCAACGACTACCGCGGGAAAAAAATATCCTTCGCGATCGACAGAGAGAAGCTGCAGCAACGTTTCGAGTCCCCTGAGCACGCCGATATCAGTTGGCGCAGTAAGGCGTATTGAGTCAACGGTTACCACCAGGCGGTATGATTCGTCGGCATGAAACAGAACTTTTGCCCGCGCATCAAATGATATAATGCAAGGCGCCGATGCCGTGTCTTTTGCCGGACCCACGATTCCCTGCGCAAGAAAAAGCCCGGTGCGGCTGGTGAGACGGGAAAGAAAACGGGTCGCGCATCCAAAAACGCGTTCACTCGACCCTTTCCGGACTTTGATTCTGAAGTCGGGACCGAGTCTGAATGAACCTTCGGTGTACTCGTACGCTGCGGGTATTGGCATTAGCACTGCGGTTTTCATGGCATCTCCCCCATAGACTGATAGACAAACTACGCTCGTAAACATGAGAAATACTACTATACGCATAATAGTTAAAATACTTTTGAAACCCGGTAATGGAAAGAAAATTGTTCAGACCATAAATTCGAGGGCGCGCAGCATTTCCTTCACCTTCTGCGGCGCTTTTTCGCACACAACCTGGGTATTGGCGAATTCGCGGCGTTCGGGATATTCCTTGCGCAGGCTGTCAAAATAATTCCCCCGCTTTTCCGCGTCCACGTCGACAATACCCCTGAATCTACGGTCGTCGTCAGACACGTCGTATACGGGAAAAATTGCGGCGCGTGCATAGTCGTCCATGGCTTTGAACTTGCCTGGAATGATCACTTCCGGTATGGACGGCTTTGGAAGAGTAAGACGCCATTCGGACTGGAGTTTGAGGTAAGCGACCGCGGCGCGATACACCATCTCGACCCCGCGGACCTTGCCGTCGAACGAGTATCCGGCAATATGGGGAGTCGCAATGCCGGCTTTTGTAATGAGCTGCGTATCAGGATAAGGTTCGTTTTCCCATACGTCGCAGACACATGTGGCGACTTTGCCGCTGTCGAGCGCCGCGTGCAGGGCTTTTTCATCGACCGCTTCACCGCGCGAGGCATTGATAAATATAGCGCCCTGCTTCAGCGAGTTAAAAAAATCTTCATTTGCCATATGAAACGTGGCCAAAAGGCCTGACCGGGTGAGCGGTACGTGCAAAGTGACAATGTCGCAGGCGCAGCATTCGCTCAACGACCGGTATTTCTCATCGTTGGTACGCTCAAACAGCGGGGGGTCGTTGAGGACAACCTTCATATCAAAGGCCTTGCAGCGCGCCTCGAGCCTGCTGCCGACGTTACCAGCGCCGATAATGCCGATAGACCGGTCCTTGAGCGCAAAACCATACTTTTTCGAAAGACAGAGAAGCGCTGATATTACGTATTCCGCCACTGAGGTGGCGTTTGAGCCTGGTGCGTGCGCAAACTCGATCTTCCGCTTCTTCAGGAAGGCTGTGTCGACATGGTCAAACCCTGTGGTGGCTGATCCCACAAATTTTACCGCGCTCTCCTTGAGCAGCGCCTCGTTTACCTTGGTAACGGACCGAACCAGCAGCATGTCCGCGTTTTCGACCTCGCTGGCGGTGATGGCGCGGCCCGGTAGAACAGTCACCTCGCCCAGGTGATCGAAGATCTCCTGCACATAAGGGATGTTCTGGTCGGCAATTATTTTCATGTAGGATATAAAATAATAATTTAAGCCTGGACCATTCCGCCAGTAAAAATAAGCTTGAAGGATTCCTCGACCGAGATATCCAGGGGCCTGATCTTGTCTTCGGGAATTATGGAGAGATATCCACTGGTTGGGTTGGGCGTAGTGGGAATGAACACAAGGTAGTATTTTTTCACTGTATCAGGGCTGAGACGGTCACCTGCATCGCCTGTGATAAATCCCATGATCCAGCGGTCCGGACCCGGCCATTCGACAAGCACGGGCTTCATGAATTGTTTCTGTTTCTTGATGGAAACAAGGTCTATGACCTGACGTATTGCCCGGTACACCACCTTTATGCCAGGAATGAGGTTGAGGACCGCTTCAATGGCTTTGAGCAGTCCCCTGCCCATAAAAGTTTTGAGGAGCATGCCGAAGATCACGATAAGGGAAAAAAGAAGCAGGGTAACGGCGATCTGGGTAAGCTGCATAATATAGGGAATGTCGCGGTAGTGTTTGGGGATAAAGACCACTGATCCATCGACAATTCTGACAACGAGCCCGAACATGAAAAAACCGATGTACAGAGTGACAATAAGCGGCAGGAGCGCAAGGAGGCCCCTGAAAAAATAGCCCATGATTTTACGGATTATAGCTTTCATGCTTGTACCAAGGGGATTTAATATACACATTGCACGGAAAGGGTACAAGAATTGTGATAGTAACCCTTCCTGGAAAATTGGTATTTTACAGCCGTGGAATTTTCACACACTCTCGACTATCTCTACTCGCTCCAGACACACGGCATTAAGCTTGGCCTGGACCGTGTGTCAGAATTCCTGCGGCTTCTGAGAAATCCTCACACGTCTTTTGCCAGCATACATATCGCGGGTTCAAACGGCAAAGGCTCCATTGCACGGCTGATATACGAAGCCTTGCGCGCGCAAGGCTATTCCGTTGGCCTCTACACCTCGCCGCACCTGATAAGGTTCAACGAACGCATAGTGACGAATAACGAGGAAATATCGGACGAGGAAATCTGCAGGTTTGTGGAAGCGCATCGGCACGAATTCAAAGATCTACACCTCACCTTTTTCGAAGCCACAACAGCCCTGGCCTTTGACCACTTCAGGAATCAAAAGGTTGATGTGGCAGTGCTGGAAACCGGCATGGGCGGCAGGCTAGACGCAACCAATATTGTGACCCCGCTGGTCTCGGTCATAGGCGATATTTCAATCGATCATGAGCAGTACCTGGGCAGCACCATTGAACAGATAGCAGGGGAAAAAGCCGGAATTATCAAAAACAATGTGCCTGTTGTCATTGGAATCAGGAACCAGGCGGCAAAAAAGGTCGTTCTCGACCGCGCACCAATGGCCATGGACGCATTCACTGCGTATAATGCAACCGAAATCTCAGAAACTGCTACAGAAACCGCAATGACCATTACCGGCCCTTCTTCTATTTCCATGGGAAACATTGTGCTGCGTTTGCCCGGAGCGCATCAGGTGCGAAACGCGTTGGCTGCTGTTGCAGCGCTAAAAACAGCAGTGCCGAATGTTCGGGACCAGAGCATCCGCAAAGGTTTTGCCAATGCGCGCGTTCCCGGACGGCTTCAGCTGCAATCTGGCGCACCGGAAATTCTCTTTGACGTTGCCCACAATCCGGCAAAAATAACCGCGCTCAATGATTATCTCTCCCGTTTTTTCACAAAGAGAAATATCGTCATTGTCTTTGGCGTCATGGCTGACAAGGACACTACTGCCATGCTTAAGATACTGGACACTGGAGAGAGGCGCTTTGTGCTCACCAGACCCGCGACCGAACGCGCCTGCGACCCAGCCCTGCTTGCGGGTATGGTACGCACAGGAGAAGTGGTTCCTGAAGTCGCGCAGGCTGTGACCAAAGCTGTTGCGCTCGCGGGCAAATCAGGTCTTGTGGTGGTAACTGGGTCGTTCTATACTGTTGGCGAGGCCCTTTAAGAAGGTACCTGGGGTACCTTTCTATAATTGCCGGTAAAACCCTTTCCTGAACCCGGCCACAATGAGAAGCGCCAACAGTACCAGGAATGCGGTCACATAGGTCCCTTGCCAAATTGGCAAAAAGGCTTCAATACGCAAAAAAACGAAAAGCACGCCGATAATGAACGTGATATATGCCGCGATCCATCCAACACCACGTCTGATTATTATGAGCACATGCATGGAAACCATATTCTCGAACAACCGGGCCATTCCCTTGGTTGGCGCTATGAACCCCAATAAAAGGTTAAAGAGGGTTGATTTGCCCGCCCCATTGGTGCCAATGAGTGCCACGCGTTCGCACCGGCAGACGTTGAATGAAACCTGGTTAAGGGCAGCGATAGACCCGAAGATCCGGGTCTATCCATGGTTTCAATAACGGGAATCATGAAGGAAAAAAGTCTGCCATGGTCACAAATTCCAGGCTAATGGCAGGACCAACATCAACAAGGATGTCAGTATCGCTTTCCAGACCCTGCACTGTCTGAATCACAGCTCCCTGTAATTCACGAAGCGTCCGGCTAATCGCCGGTTTGTCACTTCTGGCCGACTTTCTTATTTAATCAGCATAACGCGCTGATTCACCACTTTCTCCCCGATCCGAAGCCGGACCAGATAGACACCTGACTGCACCGGGAGTCCATCCGTCCCTTTGCCGTCCCAGTGGGCCCGATAGCCAGCGTGGAAAGCCTCAGGCAAGAGCCGGACAAGCAGGCGGCCTGAAACATCATAGATGCTTAAGAAAAGGGCTTGTTTGGACGCTGAGGTTCCCGTCAAGGTAAGGGTAACAGCGTCCGTTGAAGGATTAGGAAGGACCGTCAAGGTCAAGGCCTTTGCGGAAGAGAGGTTGTTTTCAAGGGCCAAATTAGGGCCGCCAGTCGTGACGTAAACACTGTCCCGGGAGGCATAGAGGGTATTGTTGCGGCTGGAGCTTACGCGCCAATAAAAGAGGGTGTTGGAGTCTAGATTGACCAATGGAGTATAGGAAGTATCACTGGTTGGTGTGGATATGACAGTGGTGGCGAAATTGGCCACCCGGCTGATCTGGATGGTATAGTAGGACGCGCTGGAAACCGGGTGCCAGACAAAGGTAGGACGGAGGGTGTCCACCGTGTCGCCATTAAAACGTACCAGCAGGGGAATGGAATCAGGCAGGATAGTAAAATTGTCAGCAGAAGAATAGGTAGCGCTCAGATCCGAGGCCACACGCCAATAAATGGTCCGTGTCGGCAGGTTCACCAGGGGAGTATAAGCGGTATCGTTCGTTGGTGAAGTGATGAATGGTGCTGCGAAATTTCCCAAGGTATCGATCTCTATGGTGTAGGAGGCGGCGCCCGCGACTGCATGCCAAGTCAAGGTGGGACGGCGGTCCTGCGTGGGATCTGGTTCGTAGGCAATCAGCACAGGGACGCTGCCGTCGAGAATGACCTGGATGGCCGAGGCGTAGCGGGTGGGCGCCAAGTTGCTGCTGACCCGCCAATAGAGTGTGTCGATTGGCAGATTGATGAGGGGTGCATAACTCGTGTCATTCAGGGGAACCGATATAAAGGGGCTGCCAAAGCCATGGAGGGTGTCAATCTGGATAGTGTAGGATTCAGCCCCAAATACCGGATGCCAGCGGAAAGCGGGCCGCCGGTTGGTAGTTGGATCGCCGATGATGAGTTCAGGCAGGGCAAACGAGCTATACGCTTCCACGAATAGGGAACGGCGGATGGACGTTTGAAGTCCCTGCTGAATGCGGATGACATAATCGCTGCCTGCGGTCAGCAGAGCACCGTTTAAAACATATGCGTAGCGTCCGTCTCCTGAATCTGCCATGGTTCCGGAACTCCCCACGGCCGTTCCCGTGGAGGTGCTTATAGCAATGGAGACCGTCTGTCCGGCCCAAGGCTCGCCTGCGGCATTATATAGGACCGCGAAAACTCGCTTGGTCGTGTCTGAAGAAATAACGGGAGAGGGATTCTCAAACTCCAGTTTCCAGGCTGCATTAGCGCCAGCGGGATTGGGGCCGCTATGATGAAAAACAAAAATCCGATCCTCCAGGTTTGTTCCTTCCACATTCACACGGACGCGAAACTCGATGATTGAGCTATCATGGGCGCTCAGGTTCACATCCTTATAAGTATAAGACCCATCTTCGTTGTCCGTCATTGTTACGCCATTAAGTAATATGGTGCCGCCGCCATTACCCGGGACTCGAACCGTTAGAACGGGTGTTGCCCCGGAATAAGGCGCATTAATCTGATCATAGACATGAATAGTCACGTCAAAAGTATCCAATACGATAAAACTGGTGTCCAAGGGTACGTCAAAGCTGATTCGATAAGCTGAGGTGTCGACCAAGGCCAACGCTGGCAAAGTCAGGAAAAGACAAAAAGCAAGAATGTTTTTGAGAATAGACATCAATCCTCCCTTTTATTATTTTAAGAATCAAGCAATTTTCGGGCCGGGTGATATTTACTGTATTTTAATCGCTTAAAAGATAAGGGATAATCTATGGGGTGGTTAAAAATAATCAACTTTATCTATTATTGAAATTTTTGTATTTAGCGGTTTCTTTATTTGGAAGGTTGGGTGAAAAATACACCGGAAAGAGCCATTGACTCATTTTCCGTGCAGAAGGCACTCACCACAATAAAAGGGCGTCACCCGGGCAGTAAATCACAAAAACAAAACCGTTCATCGCGTAAGACTTTTTCGCCTGTGTTGAATGCTATCCTCTTTTCGAATATCGGCCCTGCATAGGAAAACGTATGAAATTCCCCATTCTCACCGCACGGATCAACGCTGCCTGGTAAATTCGCGAGAAACACGTTATTAAAACTTCTACCGCAAAAACCAGCATCAAGACACTTCGTGTCCACGCAGGTCACTACAGCTTCAAACCCCGATGCAATGAAAGTCTCCGCAAGTTCGCGCGTATTTCTTTTCCAAATCGGGAACAGCGCCCGCAAACCAATCCGGTCAAGGTTTTCCTCCCTATATTTCTTAAGGTCTTCGAGGAAAATATCTCCAAATGCGACCGCTGTTACCCCCTGCTGCTTGTGTTTTTCAAGACAGGTTCTCATATTAGCCTCATAGTCGTCGTTTGAACAACCTTTGGGTATCCAGACAATATCAAGAGGATACCCGAGAGACTGTGCCTGCTCCTCGACAAGGGTCTTGCGAACCCCATGCATGCTCACTCTGTCATATTCCCCGGTCATTGTGGTGAGAAGCGCGGCGATCTCATGTTCCTGCTGCTGATGCAATGCGTGCAGGGCCAGCGCTGAGTCCTTCCCGCTGCTCCAGGCAAAAATAGTTTTTCCCATGAAGTACAATATAAAACAGCGTCGCACCAAAATACATCATACCCATACTACCCAGTTGTCCTTGAATATTGACGATACCTATATTCTCCTTCATGTTCACGCTTCCGGGCAAACTCCGGCAATGGTCCTTTGCCTTTTTTCTAATCCTCTTCTGCGGTATAGATCTCCTGGTTGTCCGCGATATTCCCTGGCTCAAGGACAATGTGACCGGCATACGTTTCATCGTCAATTATTGTATCTCGTTTATAGGTCTTGTCTCTCTTGTCTGGCTGACAGCGCGGTTTCTGGTGCGGAACAGGGCGCTTCAAATCGCGGGCTTCTGCCTTGTTTTTCTTCCGGTCATTAACCAGGCCTCCTATTTCGGCATATATAAAAACTTCGTCACCCCTTTTGGCTTTGGCTTTGTCAAAGAAAACCCGCTCATGACCTTTCAGCTCTATATAGAGACAGCGGACCCTGTCCGCATAGCGATTGCGATTGTCTTGTCTCTTTTTGCCTTCACTGTCCTGGTCTCCGGCCATCGGCCGCGCACAACCTGGCCCGCGTTTGTTCATGGCGCCCTTTTTACCGGCGTGCTTGCCCACAGTGTTTTTGGCTGGTATTCGGTCACTCTGTTCCAGACCAGCCCCATTGCCTACTATGGCACGCTGGTCGAAAGCGTTGCGCGAAAAGCCAGCACCTTCAAGGTCGAACGGCCCGATGTGCCAATGCCAATCAACACGCCCGCATCATTGCCCAATATTATTTGGGTCATTGGCGAGTCAACAGTCCTGTCGCACATGGGTATATACGGGTATGAGCGCAATACAACACCCAACCTGAACGCGCTCGAAAAAGAAAAAAAGCTTGTGGCGCTCAAAAACGCGGTTTCTATTGGCACAAAAACTCGTTTGAGCATCCCGTATTTATGCACCGGCCTGCAGGGTCCGGATCCGCATGGCGCATTTTATACTTATCCTACCATGTTCACCTATGCAAAAGCGCGCGGCTATGCCACGGCCCTTTTCTCGGCGCAGGATTTCAAATGGGGGCATCTTGATAAAATACTCGTTGATAAAAGCGTGGACACCTATGCGGACGGTTCGCGGTACGATCCCCGGGTCGACGTGCGCAAGGGCGCTGACGATCTGGTTGTTCTTGAAAAGGCCGTTATACCCTTTCTGAACGCCTGCAAGCCGCCCTTTTTCCTCACCGTGCAGATGGACGGCAGCCACTATCCCTACAGCACCCACAGTCCAAGAGAACACAAGGTCTTTCTGCCCGAGGAAAGCAGCAATTGTATCAATGCGTTTGACAATACAATCGTCTATACCGACGCCTTTCTCAACGGCCTGTACCATGAGGTGTTCGGCCGGTATCCTGGTTCGTGGATTTTTTTCACTCCCGACCATGGCCAAAACCTGGGCGGCAAAGAGGGCATGTTCAACGACGGCTATTCTGACTTTATTGTGCACAACCCGCTCATTATTTTCATGCCCGGCGAAAGTTATGACGCGATTGCCCTGCAAGAACAGGCGCCGGTAAGCCAGATAGATATCTTTGCCACAACACTCGAACTGCTTGCCCTGAAGCCTGTGAAGCCGATTGATGGCTTTTCTTTATTGTCCCCTGTTCCCAAAGATAGATTGCGCACCTGCAGCGAATACATGCCTACCTTCCATAACAACCCCACCGCCATTGCCGTGCTTCCAGACCGTTCCCATTATTTCATTAATTTCAGCAAAAAAAGCGCCCTACGCGCCGATGGAAAAACAGCCATGCACTATGCAGACCTTGACAGTACCATACGGACGTTGGTGGAAAAACACCTATTCTAACGCGAAAATGGTATAAATTTCATTGGCCAAGAATGTATTTTTATTCCCTATGAAAATCTGCGCCGCCATTCTGCTTTCCGCACTGCTCTGCTGCGGCTTTTCCATCCCCGATCCTGCTGCCGACACCCTTGTTGGCGCGCTGGGGCCGGTAAAATTCTATCGCGAAAAAAAACCCGTTGTCGGTTTGGTATTGTGCGGCGGCGGTGCGCGCGGTTTCGCCCATATCGGCGTCATCAAGGCGCTCGAACGCGAAGGCATCTACCCAGATGTGGTAGTGGGCACCAGTATGGGCAGCGCCATCGGCGGTTTCTACGCGACCGGTATCACGGGTGAGGAACTCGAACAAATGGCCCTTTCGGTGAACTGGAAAAAAATCTTCGCGGCCGAAGCTGAACGCAGGGACAAATTTTTCACCCAGAAAAAGGGCGAGGAAGACTATATTCTGGAGTTCCGATTTACCGGCGGGGAAATCATGCTGCCCACGGCGCTCACCTCGGGTCAGCAGCTCATTTCGCTGTTTCTCGAGAAAACCATTGGTTTCGATTACGCCTCAGGATTCAATTTCGACAATCTTCCCCGCAAATTCCGCGCGGTTGCCACGGACTTGGTATCGGCGAAAATGGTCGTACTGGGCAAGGGATGCCTGGCCGAGGCAATGCGCGCCTCGCTCGCTGTCCCCTTTGTATTCACTCCGTTTACCCTCAACAACCGGCAGCTGGTCGACGGCGGGTTCATGAACATTCTTCCCATTGACGTGGCAAAAAGCATGGGCGCGGAGGTCATTATTGCCGTTGATGTGAAACCGGTCCTGTATACCGAAGAAGAGTTGACAAACCCAATATCCTTCATCGACCAGATCGTGGCAATCTGCCTCATTAGCCAGGAAAACCGGCCTGTGCGTGATTCCGCCATTGTGATAAATCCCGAGCTGGGCCGCCACGGGTCAGCGGATTTTGACGATATTACGCGTCTTATAAGCGAGGGTGAACTCATTGCCATGCAGCGCATGACCGATATTCGCAAAGAAATTGCCCGGTTAAGCGCGGTCAAAACCGCGGACACAGGTGCAATCACCATTCAAAGCATTAAGATCAACAATCTGAAACTCACCGCCTTCAACGACATCTTTCCTCTGCTCAACCTTGAGCCGGAGCAGACCGTGTCAAAGGAGCGAGTGCGCCAGGCAGCGCGCAGCTTGTACAATTCTGGATGGTTCGATTCGGTTTGGGTGGTCGTCGACACTCTGGCTTCAAGCGAATGTGCGCTCGAATTCAGCATCAGGGAACATGAGTCTATACGTAAAATCGAATTTGTGGGCAACACGGTTTTTCCCGACAGCGCACTCGAAGCGCTTTTTCCTCTCAAGGCGGGCATGCCGCTCAACCGCGTGCGCGCGGAAGAAGGATGCAAGGCGATTACCAGCGCCTATGCGGAAAAGGGGTATGCGCTGGGCGGCGTACGGGAGATGCGGGCCGAGGCGGGTACGCTGCGCATTATCATCGGCGAGGGACGCATACAATCAATAGCCGTTGAGGGCAACACACGGACCAATGAATCCATTATTACGCGCGAGATGTCCATGCTCGCGGGAAAACGGTTCTCCATTGCGGACGCTCTCCGCGACATCCGCGCCCTCTATGCCACAGGCCTTTTTTCTCATGTTTATATCACCCTCGACGAAAAAGCGGACGACATAGCGCTAAATGTCAAAGTAGAGGAAAGGCCCTTCCAGGTTTTTCAAGCGGGCGCACGCTATGATAACGTCCGCATGCTCGAAGGCTTCCTGCGTTTCAAGGCGCTCAATTTTGCGCATCGCGGGTACGCCCTCACCGGCAGGCTCCAATATGGTCTTCGCAGGGAAAAATACCTTCTTAGTCTTAAAACCGACCGGATTTTCCAGACCTTCCTGGCTGCCGAAAGCAAGGTCTACTACTACCGCGACAGGAAGTTTACTGTCGATGTGAATGATTCAACGCTCTACTCGTTTAATATGCTCCGAAAGCTGGGTACCATGTTCACACTGGCCCACCAGATCGGCCGCATGGGCAAACTGTCGTACCTCTTCTATCTCGAACACTACAAGAGTAACCAAGAGGAAATTGACTTTGGGCCCATAAACTCGTATGGAAAGGGATTGCGCGTCTTTTCCATCCGTACTGAATTCGACACCTACGACAAAGTTGATTTTCCCAGCCGGGGTTTTGATGTGTTTAGTTCTATCGACCTGGGTCTCGATATCATTGGCCAACACCAGGCCTTTTTTAATTTCACGCTCACCGCGGCCAATGTGCTGCCGTTGTCAGAAAACAACGCGCTTTTGCCCGCCCTATTCATGTCCCTTTCCGATGTGGCGCTTCCCGATCCGGTAAAAAACTACATGGGCGGTTCCACCGAATTAAAGATGAACGACAACTTGGCCTTCAACAACTCTTTTCCCCTCTACGGGTATGCCGAACAAGCCTTTACCGGCGATATTCTTATGATCGGCCGGCTCGCATACCGGCTGCGGCTGCCGCGGAGTTCCTATCTCTTCCTTGTGGCAAACGCGGGAAAAACCTGGCCCAAGGCGGATTTCGCGTGGAACCAACTGGGCGCGGCCATTGCCGAGGAATCGTTCAAAGGCGTGGGCGCAGCCTTGGCCATGGACATTCCCAAGGTTGGCCCGGCTCAGGTGACAGTGTCCATGCCCGTGCTGGTAAATAACCAGGCGTATGCGCAAACGCTGTCGAAGACAATCTATGTGTCAATAGGCCATAATTTTTAATACACAAGACAAGGGACAACCATGGAATTCTTTCCGGCAATAGACCTTATGGATGGCCACTGCGTGCGCCTCTATCAGGGCCTTAAGGACAAGCGCACCAATTATAGCGCGGCCCCTGCCGATACTGCCCGCACATTTGCGGACGAGGGTGCCAGCGGCATCCACGTGGTCGACCTTGACGGCGCATTCAGCGGCGCGGGAAAAAACCTCGCCACCATCAGGGAGATTACCCGCGCGGTTGCCATACCGGTTGAAGTAGGCGGTGGTATTAGGAACATGGCCGACATTGAGGCGCTGTTCGACCTGGGTGTGGCGCGCATCATCATCGGCACTGCGGCTATCGTAAATCCCACTCTGGTGCAACAGGCGGTCCTGGCCCATGGCGCCGAAAAGGTGCTGGTGGGCATTGACGCGCACAAGGGCAATGTGGCCATTAAGGGATGGGCCGAAAAGACTTCCGTCATGGCCGAGGAACTCGCCTTGTCGATCAAACGACTGGGAATTACCTCCATTGTCTATACCGACATTTTGCGCGACGGCACCATGACTGGCCCCAATATCGCCGAAACCAAGACCATGGCCGAAAAAACCGCGTTGAATATAATCGCATCGGGCGGTATCAGTTCACTCATCGACATCAAGAACATCATCACGCTCGAACCGCACGGGGTCACGGGATTCATCGCAGGCAAGGCCATCTACGATAACGCCTTTACCGTGCGCGATGTCATGGCCCTTTTGAAAGGAGCGTAAGGTGCTGGCAAAAAGGATCATCCCCTGCCTCGACGTGGACAAGGGCCGCGTGGTCAAAGGCATCAACTTCGTCAACCTGCGCGACGCGGGCGATCCCGTGGAACAGGCGAAAATTTACGACGCCGAGCAGGCTGACGAGCTGGTCTTCCTCGATATTACGGCCAGCTCCGACAGCCGCGACATCACCCTCGACATGGTGCGCAGGGTCGCGGAACAGGTCTACATCCCCTTTACCGTGGGTGGCGGCATACGCACCATCGACGACATACGAACCATTCTTAAGGCAGGGGCCGATAAAATCTCGTTGAACACCGCCGCGGTCAAAAATAAGGACCTCATCCGGCAGGGCGCGGAGATGTTCGGCGATCAGTGCATTGTCACGGCCATAGACGCCAAACGCTCTGGAGCGACAGTCTCGGGCTTTGAGGTCTTCATCCACGGCGGACGCACACCCACGGGCATTGACGCCCTAGCATGGGCACAGGAGGCGGTCTCTCTCGGCTCAGGGGAAATCCTGCTCACCTCCATGGACCGCGACGGCACCCGCGACGGCTATGACCTGCCCCTTACCCGGGCCGTGTCCGACGCGGTTCGCGTACCAATCATTGCCTCGGGCGGCTGCGGCGCTCCCGCGCATTTTCTTGCCGCCTTTTCCGAAGGCAAGGCCGATGCCGCCCTTGCGGCCTCCATTTTTCATTTCAAAGAATTTACCATCGCGCAAATAAAAGAGTATCTTTTAGAACACAATATATCCGTACGGAGGCCTAGTGGACAGAATGCATCTTGATAAGACGCGCAGGATCGTGGTCAAGGTCGGCACATCGCTGCTGACCGACAGCGACAACCATGTGGATCCCGCGAAGATAAAACGCGTCGCCACCCAGATCGCCGCGCTCAGGAAAAGCGGCCGCGAGGCCATTCTGGTCACTTCAGGCGCCGTGGGAATTGGCCTAGGCATAATCGGTTCGTCAAACTATCCAAAAAAACTCGACGAACGTCAGGCCCTGGCGGCCATGGGTCAGAGCCGTCTCATGCACATGTACGAAGACTGCTTCAGGCGCCACGGTTGTGCCATTGGCCAGGTGCTGCTCACGGCAGAAGACATCCATGTGCGCGAGCGCGCCCTGAATGTGCGCCACACCCTCAACAAGCTCTTTGAGTTCAAGGCAATTCCCATTGTGAATGAAAATGACACGGTTTCAACCGAGGAGTTGAAAACGAGCATTGGCGACAATGATTCGCTCTCGGCCTATGTGGCCCTGGCCGCGGATGCGGACCTCCTGGTCATTCTGACCGATACTGACGGCTTGTACGACAAAAACCCTAAAAGCGATCCCTTGGCAAAGCGTATTGCCCTGGTGCGTGGAATTGACGATACCATTATCAGCCTGGCAAAAGGCACAGACAAGATTACCGCGATAGGCGGCATGCAGACAAAAATTTCCGCGGCGCGCATGGCTGTTGAGGCTGGCATTGCCGTGGTAATCGCCTCGGGTTCGGATGAGCACACGCTCGAATCCATTATAGCGGGAAAAGACATAGGCACGCTCTTTGTGCCAAGCCGCCGGAAGGACAAAATATGAGCCTTGAAAACGAAATTGCGTCCTTGTCACGCAGAGCTAAAAAGGCGGCGGAGACAGTCTATGCCGCGCCCAGCCTGGTGAAAAACAGGGTCTTGCACAAGGCCGCTGCGCTGCTTATTGCGGAAAGAAAAATGATCGCAACCGCCAATGCGCGGGATATTGTTGCCGCACGAAAGGCCGGCCTGTCCGGGACCATGGTAGACCGGCTTACGCTGACCGATACGAGAATCAATACCATGGTAAAAGGCCTGCGCGAAGTTGCCGCTCAGGAAGATCCCGTGGGCATGCAGTACGAGGCCCGGACGCGGCCCAATGGCTTGCATATCGCAAAAGTCCGGGTTCCCATTGGCGTAGTGCTCATCATCTACGAATCACGGCCCAATGTCACAATCGATTCAGCCGCGTTGTGCTTGAAAGCGGGTAATGCGGTCATTTTACGCGGGGGCAAAGAGGCCTTTTGGTCAAACAACGCGCTTGTCACTATTTTCAGGAAGGCGCTCAGGAGCGCAGGGGTTGCTACAGACACGGTCCAGCTTGTCCAAACAACCGACCGGGCAGCCATTCCCCTGCTTGTGCGCCAGACCGAGTGTATTGATCTTGCCATTCCCCGGGGCGGAGAACATCTCATCCGCACGGTAATGGAAAACGCCCGTATTCCAGTATTGAAACATTACAAAGGCGTGTGTAATGTCTATATCGACCGCTATGCTGACCCTGCAATGGCCCAGCGTATTGCGGTAAATGCCAAGGTACAGCGCCCGGGCGTCTGCAACGCGGCCGAGACATTACTGCTCGACGCAAAACTGGACAAGAAAACCAGTGCGCGGATTCTTAAGGCGCTCATGGAAAAAGGCGTTACCTTGAAGGGATGCGCAAGAAGCCGCAGCCTGGTACCGGGCATGGCTGTTGCGCGCGAGGCCGACTATTACACCGAATTCCTGGATTTAATCATGAACGTGAAAGTGGTTGACAGCGTCCAAGGAGCAATTGACCACATAACAAAATATTCATCGCACCATACTGACGCAATTGTGACTAGGAACAAAAAGCGCGCACAGGAGTTCCTTGCGCGGGTCGATTCGTCGTCGGTCATGTGGAACGCCTCCACACGTTTTTCGGACGGCGGTGAATACGGGCTGGGAGCGGAAATCGGCATATCAACGGACAAAATCCACGCGCGCGGCCCCATGGGCGCGTATGATTTGACAACATATAAATGGGTGGTAGTGGGTAAAGGACACGTGAGGAAATAATATGACCTATCTCGAAAAAGCCAAGTTCGACAGCAATGGCCTGCTGACAGCCATAGTACAGGACTGGAAAACAGGCCAAGTGCTCATGTGCGCGTTCATGAACGCCGAGACCCTGAAGATGACCATTGAAACCGGAAAAATGACCTACTGGAGCAGGAGCAGGAAAAAAATCTGGCTCAAAGGCGAAGAGTCGGGCAACTTCCAATTCGTGAAAGAAATCCGTTTTGATTGCGATGGCGACGCGGTTGTCTTCAAGGTCGAACAAAAGGGCGGAGCCTGTCACGAAGGCTGGGAATCGTGCTTTTCATACAAGGTTGAAAACAACGGCGCCATTGTTACGGACGGGAACAAATTGTTCGATCCGGAGAAAGTATATAAAAAATAGCGGGTAGCAGATAGCCGTCAGCAGGCGGTGAGGACACTTTTACTGCCACTGTCTGCTGCCAACTGCCCGCTGCCGACTACTATGCTCTACACCCTTATCGCCGCTATCAGGGTCTATTTTACCGTGGTCAGGACCGGTATCAAGTATATGATCCTGCATCTGGTAAGTCCTCCCAGGGCACACGCCTCGCTTTTGCCGCTGACCAGATGGTTTCTTGCCTATGTCCTGCGGCTCACGCGGGGTACGCTTGTGGTCGAAGGCGCTGAGAACCTGAAAAAAATACCCACAGGCAGGCCCACGGCAATCATATCAAACCATGAAAGTTTTCTCGACATTCCCGTGGTCATGGGAACCATGGAAGTTCCCGTGGGGTTCATTGCAAAGAAGGAACTCAGCCGCATTCCGGTCCTTGGGTATTGGATACGGACCTTTGGCGGCCTTTTCATCGACCGCGAGAACATGCGCCAGTCCCTCGACACCCTTAACAAGGCCGCGGAGCACGCCCAGGTCCATACGCTCCTCATCTTTCCCGAAGGGACCCGGAACAAAGAAAGCACCGTAGCGCCCTTCAAAACCGGCAGCCTGCGCTTTGCATTTGCCACGGAAAGCATCGTGGTTCCGGTCTGCATCTGCGGCGGTAGAAGGAAATTCGAAGGTAATGGATACCGGATAAAGGGAGGTCCCATATATCTGAAGATCTTTGAGCCCGTTGACCTTTCCAAGGCAAAACCAATGGATAAGCATACTTTTACCGCTTCCCTGCATCGCGATATCCTGGCGGCCTACCGAGAATTTGATTCCCGGCTGCGCACAACACCTTGAAAAATGTATATTCTGGATGAACAATTATGGACGACATTCTAGCGACAAAATCCCGCCATGGCCACGACAGCGGCAAGGGCTTCTGGTGGATCAAAAACCTGATCGTTGATGGGAAAAAAACCTCAATCATGGTCATGTTCGGCAATATAGTCATTGGCGATAAAGCCTGCTACCGGATTGGTACGGAAAGCGAGGTCTGGTTTGAGGCTGAAACCCAAGACCGCGAAGCCATTATCGAACAGGGTAAGGAGCTGATCAGGAAACAACTCAAAAACAAGGACATACGCAATCCCGACAACACTCCGTACCAGTGGGACTAAAAGTCGGCCCCTAAAAAACGGCCCATGCGTATCCGTACCCTATGAGCGAAAACCCGGTTGAAACCATCAGGTTCATTCACTGCCTTTCCCGCTCAAGCCTCAATCTTGCCACACTCAAAGGCATGTGCGGCACTGGCTTTGAATTCATCGAACTCCCCGAGGGAAATGTCGTCACCACGGTACTCGACAACGAGAAGCTCAACATTCTCCTTCTAGACAAAAACCAGTTCAATCAATTTCCCACGGACACCACCTCCTATTTCCGGGTCAGGTTCTTCCTGGTGGCTGGCGACCAGGAGATATCGACCGACCTTCTTGATTATGAGCTGATTCAACACTGGTTCAGGGAAAATCCGGCTGAAAAAGAGCTCTCCTTTGCCCTGCTCCGCGCGCACATCGACTACCGACAGCGCCGCGAGCTTTCAAACCTGCAAAAACAGATCTATATCGCTCAAAAAAACCTCGCGGAACTCAACCGTATCGGCGCGTCACTCAACAGCGAGCACGATCTTGACATACTCCTCTCGCTCATCCTCGAGAAGTGCATGGAAATCACCAGCAGCGATGCGGGCAGCCTTTACCTGGTCATAAACGAGGAGAAATCGCTTTCCAGCCTCAGCGGTTCATCACGCGAGAGAAAACTCCACTTTAAAATCAGCAAGAACCAGTCGCGGGACGTGGCCTTTACCGAGTTTACCATGGACATCAGCAACAAGAGCATCTCCGGCTCCGTGGCGCTCACAGGTGAAATCATCAATATCGAAGACGTCCACTTTCTTCCCAAGGACGCGACCTACTCATGGAACAAGAACATCGACGAGGCCTCGGGATACCATACCAAGTCAATGCTTACCGTTCCCATGAAAAACAGCAAGGACGAGATCATCGGCGTGGTGCAGCTCATCAACAAAAAGGTGAACCCCCGCATCAAGCTCATGGAAGAGGCCGATTTCGACAAATACGTGAGAATCTATACCCAGAACGACGAATCCCTTGCCGTGTCTCTCGCGGGCCAGGCGGCCGTTGCGCTCGACAACGCGCGTCTTTACCAGGACATCACCCACCTCTTCGAAGGATTTATCCGCGCGTCAGTAACGGCCATTGAATCCAGGGACCCCACCACGTCGGGCCATTCGGAGCGAGTGGCAACGCTGTCCGTGGGCATGGCCCAGGCAATCAACAAGGTGGATAAAGGTCCCTACGCAACCATCACCTTTTCAGAACAGCAGGTGCGGGAGATCAAATACGCCGCCCTGTTGCACGACTTCGGAAAAATCGGCGTCAGGGAAAACGTGCTGGTAAAGGCCAAAAAGCTGTATCCCTTTGAACTCGACACCATCAACTGCCGGTACGAAATCATCAAGAAATACGTTGAAAACGAGTACATGAAAAAGAAAAACGATTTCCTCCTCGCCTATGGCAACAAGGTGGCCCAGGAACACATGGAAAACCTGGACCAGGAAATGGCGCGCAGACTGTCGGAGATCGACGCCTTTTTCACCTTTATCCTCAAAGCCAACGAACCAACAGTGCTCGAGGAGGGCGGATTTGAAAAAATCCAGCAGATCGGACAGATGGTCTTCAACCACAAAGGCAGCCGCATTGAGCTGCTGACCCCGCAGGAAATCCAGCGCCTTTCGATAAAACGGGGCAGCCTGTCCGAGGACGAGCGCGTTGAAATAGAAAGCCATGTCACCCATACCTTCAAGTTCCTGAGCAAAATTCCCTGGACCGAAGACCTTAAAAGCGTGCCCGCCATTGCCTATATGCACCATGAAAAAGTGGACGGTTCGGGCTATCCCCGGCAGGTGCGGACAACCGATATTCCGGTGCAGTCGCGCATCATGACCATTGCTGATATTTTCGACGCACTGACAGCCAGCGACCGCCCCTATAAAAAAGCCATGCCCGCGGAAAAAGCGCTCGACATCCTCGCCATTGAGGTAAAACAGGGCAAGCTGGACAATGACCTTTTTGACCTTTTTGTTGAGGCGCGTATTTTCGCAACAGTCCTCTGACACGGCGTTGCATGACCCGCATTCTGTTTATAAATTATTCAACCGACCTGGGCGGCGCCGAACTTTCGCTGCTTGCTCTGGCCAGTTCGCTTGACCCAGCCGAGTACGGCGCAACGCTGATCACCTTTGGGACCGGCGCCCTTTCGGTCCGAGCGCACGCGCTTAATCTACGGGTTATAGAGCTCGCGCCGGGTCCAACACTTACCGGCCTTCGCAGGGACAACTCCGTTGCCGCCTCTTTTCAGGCCCTCATGCTTTTCGCACCCTTGCTGCGCCAAATACGCGCACTACGGCAGACGATACGAAATACCAACGCGTCCATCGTGCACACTAACAATCCGAAGTCCCATGTTCTGGGCGCGCTCGCCGCTGCCGGAACAGGAGTACGCGTGGTCATGCATATGCGCGACATTCTGCCCCCGCGCTCAGTAGGGCTCGCTGCAATGCGCATGTGCGCCGCACTCACCAATGCCTCGCTCATCGCCATATCAAACGCCGTAAAGGAAGCGCTGCCTCCCGGCCTAAAACAACGGACGCGCGTCATCTACAACGGTTTTGCACCTCTTATACCCGCGCGCACCCGCGCTGAAGTACGCTCCAGCCTGGGCGTTCCCGAACACCATACTGTGGTGCTCACTGTGGGCCGCCTTGTACCATGGAAAGGCCATCAGATACTCCTAAAGGCAATGGTCCCTTTGATAAAAACCAATGAATACTGGCTTGTCATTGCCGGCAACGCGGCCTACGGCGGCCAGGAGTGGCCCGCGCTCCTGAAAGAACAGGCCCAAGGCCTTGGCATTGGAGACAAGGTCATCTTCACCGGGTTCAGCGATGATGTCGCGGGTCTTTTCGCGGCCGCTGACATCTTTGTGCTCGCTTCAGAAAACGAACCATTTGGCCGCGCCCTGGTCGAGGCCATGCTGTGCAATACCCCGGTCATTGCCTTTGACGCCGCAGGCCCTTCGGAGATCATTGAGCATGGAAAAACCGGTCTCCTGGTCAAAGAAAGAAACGCGGAGGCCCTTGGCGCGGCAATCACTGGATTAGCGGATAATCCAGTCCTGCGGCAAAACCTGGGCGGCGCCGGAGCGGCTGATGCTGCCGAGCGCTTTGCGCTTGAAAAACATGTCCAGGCAATCACAACCCTCTACCGGGAGTTGGCGCACACCCTATGAAAACGCGTAACCGCTTTTTCAAATACGCTGATACCGCGTTGTGTATTGCGCTTGCGCCCGTATATGCCTGGTTTTCTCTTTTCCCGAAAAAACCAAAATTCACACTCCCAATACGTTCCATCCTTGTCGTGAAGCTCTGCTGTCTGGGCGATTCCCTGCTCTCACTCTTTATGCTCCAGGCGCTCAGGAAAAAATACCCCCAGGCAACCCTTACGGTCATGGCAAGCAAACGGAGTGCGACTGTGTTTGAACGCTCACCCGCTGTGGACACAGTGGTCATACTGCCGGTATCGGGCCTAGGCGGTGTGCATGAAATATTTTCCTTGGCCCGTATTGCCGGCCATTTCATTGTTGCTTGGCGCGTACGCTATGATATACTGATTGATTGCGACGTTTATTACCGTTTCACCACGCTGCTCGGCCTGGTGTGCGGCAGGCAATTCAGCGCGGGATTTACCACAAAAAAACTGCGCGCCTCATTCTATCGTTTTGCGGCAGCACGGCCCCAGAACAAACCTGAGTGGCGCTGCTTTTTCTCCCTTGTGCAGCCGCTTGCCATTGCGGAGGAGACACCGCTGCCCATTACCTTTGCCATTACTCAATCCGAAATAGATCAGGCGAAGATCCTCACTGGACCTCGTGATGGACAACCTCTTAAGGTCGCCCTTGTGCCAGGATCGAGTCCCAACTGGCCCGAGAAAAAATGGCCGCTTGAACGGTTTGCGGAGCTCATGAAGCTCTGGACTTCAACTGGACCTGTACAGTTTTTTATCTTTGGTGATAAACAAGAAGCTGTTCTTGTCGATACATTGCGCACGCTGGCACCCGGCATACCGCTGGTCAATTGCGCGGGAAAGACCACCATACCGGTCCTGGCAGCGGCCCTGAAACAGATGGACTTGTGCATTGCGAACGACACCGGCCCCATGCACTGCGCCGCTCTCATGGGAGTGCCCACTGTGGGCATTTTCGGGCCCACCAGTGAAAAAAAATGGACCCCGCCAGGCAGATTTAGTGCGGTATATGCGAATTGTCCATGCCGGCCGTGCTACTATATGAGCGCCATGCCAAAATGCGGCGATCCAGTCTGTCTCACCGCGATTCCGGCGCACATTGTTTTCGAGACTGCAACCGGCTTGTTAGGAAATAAATGATGGTACGACTCCTCTGCCACTTGTACGACATCATGCTCGCCATGGTCATGGCGTGCTTCATGGTCCTTGGCTACTGCCTCTATGTCTTCCTCTTCCCGTTTTATCGATGGCCCTTCTTTTTCAGGCTCCTGTATTCCCTGGCGCTTGCGGGACTGGCGGCGCTCCTTGCGTGCGGGGTCTTCATAACGCACGAATTAAAGAAACGAGCAATACAAAAGCCCTATAGTGAGTCGTTTGTGACTGTTAAAAAAGGCATGGGGCTCAACCAGATAGTGGCAAAACTCGACAAACAGGACATTATCCAGTCACCTCTTCAATTCAAACTCGTGGCCGTTCTCAAGGGAGCCCCCTCCAAGCTCAAGGCAGGACGCTATAAGTTAAACAACCATCTATCTATTGAGGATATTCTCGACGCCATGGTACGCGGGAGCGTATATCGGAACCATCTGGTAGTCCCCGAAGGATACATGGCCTGGCAGATCGCCTCCATGCTCAAACGTACCATGGAGATCGATTCAGCCGCCTTTATGGCCCTGGTCTGCGACAGCGCCTTTGCCCGTTCGTGCGGAGTTCCCGCGGGATCGCTCGAAGGGTATCTCTTTCCCGACACCTATCTCTTTGACTGGGACGCCTCTGCTGAACAGATCATCAAGATTATGCTCAGACGCTTTGAGGAAAAATTCCGCGAGCAATACACAGAGACGCCCATTACCAGAAAATATTCACGCCACCGGATTGTGACCATGGCCTCCATTGTTGAGGCTGAAGCCGCGGTCGATGGTGAGCGGGAACTCATAGCCGGTGTGTTTTACAACCGGCTTGCCAGGCGCATACCCTTGGGCGCGGACCCCACGGTCCGTTTCGCGGTAAAAAAATATACTGAGCCACTCACTGTCCGTGATCTGGCCATGGTCTCGCCCTACAACACACGGATCTATCGGGGTCTGCCGCCAGGCCCCATATGCAACCCGGGCGCGCGGGCCCTCTACGCGGCCATGCACCCCTTGGAGACAACCATGCTCTATTTTGTGGCAAAACGGGACGGCAGCAACGAACACTTCTTCTCAGAGACAAACGATGGCCATGTACAGAACAAGGAACGCGCGAAACAAAACAAGCGGCTGCAAAAAAACCGCGGCGTCCAGGGCCCTTACTAATGGCCAGCTCCCGGTTGCCGTGGAGTAGTGGCGCTTTTCTCTTCTGTTTCCTGATAGCCGCAGGAGCAAATTCACTTTTTGTTAAAAATATTATCGACGGCGACACCTTTGAATTGAGTAATGGCGAACGCGTGCGTCTCATCGGCATTGACGCGTCAGAAATAGCTCCCTCGTCCAAGCTCACCTATGATGCGCGCGCCCGGAATGTCTCGGAACAGACGATCAAAGCCGAGGGCCGCATCGCGAAGAATTTCGCGAAAAAAATAGCGCTGAGAAAAAAAGTGCGGCTCGAATTCGACAGGGAAAAACGCGATCGCTACGGCAGGCTCCTCGCCTATGTTTTTGTGGATGATACGCTCATGATAAATCAGGTCATGCTCCGCGAAGGCATGGCCCTGGTTTACCGGAACTATCCCTTCATACACAAGGATGCGTTTTTGGCCCTTGAACAGGATGCCAGGACAAACGACCGGGGCTTCTGGAAAGAGTGGCCCGATTCCCTCCGCCTCCACTGATCCAAAAAACAATAAAAAGCATCTCCTCCATTGCCAGAGGAGACGCCTTTCACTACGCTGTACCTGCGTATCGAATACTCGCCGTTACTGGAGCAGCGTCAGCACGTTCTGCGGGATCGCGTTAGCCTGGGCCAACATGGCGGTCGCCGATTGCGTGAGGATCTGGTTCCGTGTGAACTGCGAGGTCTCTGACGCAAAATCCACATCGCGTATCAATGACTCGGCAGCCTGCGTGTTGTGCTCCTGGTTATCCAGATTGTTGATGGCGTGCTCGAGACGGTTGACATAGGCGCCAAGATCGCTGCGCAGCCGGTTGATCGAACCGAGCGCAACGTCGATTGAGGTAAGGGCGCTGTTGGCGCGCATCTGCGTGGTAATGCTTGAGCTGGTAAGACCCATGGCGCCAATCGATGTGCCGTTGATGGTGACCGTGAACTGATCATTGGACGAGGAATTGGGACCAATATGCAGTATGCACGATCCGCTGCCTGCTGCGCCAAAAGAGCCGATCTGACCATCGAGCAGTGTCTGCGTGTTGTACTGGGTCACATTGGTGATGCGGTCGATTTCGCTCATAAGCGAGGTGTATTCCTGGTTGGTATACGCGCGCTCCGTTGTGGTGAGGGTGTCATTGGTCGATTGGACAGCCAGTTCGCGCATTCTCTGGAGCATTGATTCGATCTCGTTCGCTGCTCCTTCAGCGATCTGGAGCAGCGCAATGCCGTCCTGCGCGTTCGATTTGGCCTGATGCATGCCGCGTACCTGGGTGCGCATCTGTTCTGATACGCTGAGGCCTGCAGCGTCGTCGCTGGCGCGGTTGATGCGGAGACCGGTGGAAAGACGTTCCAGGGAAATGTTCATTTCCCTATTGACCTGACGCAGGGACCCCTGTGTGATCATTGAAGAAATGTTGTGATTGATACGCATGAAATTGCCTCCTTGTTATGCGTTTATGAAACTAAAAAGAATATCCGTATTCTTTTTCTAGCGTTGTATATTCGCCGGTGTTCACGAAAAAATATCGGTGCGCACAGGGAAAAACTTTAGAGACAATCCTTGAAAGAATACTTAAAGCTATAATTCGGGTGATGTTAAATATTCTGTTATAATAATGCTTTTTTACAGCGATCCTGGCATTATTCGCCGTCAGTCGTCGTGTAATCCCGTGATGACATCCACGATGCGTTGGGCAAAGAGAGGGGCGACTTTCTTTGAAAAAGCCTCGTTGGGATGCGAATCATCGGGTCCGGCGGCATAGTCCGGTTTCAGATACAGCCCGCCTTCTGTCTCAAGGCCATGAAAATCCCATAGGAAAATGTTATCACCCTTTTCATCCCAGGTTTTTTTCATCCATGCGGAGAATTCAGCCGTACGCTTGGCCTTGTCTGGGTCGGACGCTGATGCGACAAGCGCCGCGGGCGTCCAGACAATAAACTTGGTCTTAGGGAACGAGCGCATCTTTTTTTTGAGCGCTGCATACTGGAGCTTGTAATTCTCCAGGGTCTTCCTGTCTGACGCTATGTCCGGCTTTCCCGAGTCCGGCTGAATGGATGAGACTGGAAAACAATGCTTGAAAACAATGACATCATAATTCTTCGTCAGCATCTCCAGTGTTGGCTCGTCTGAAAATGGCGCGTCACCCGCATGGTTCACCCATATGTTCCAATAATCAAACGGATAATTGCGCCACCCATAGGGTGTTTTTTTTGGAAATGCCTGTTCCGTGACCAGATAATTTGTCTTGTTCTTCTTGTTGTATTCATCCATCCATTGGGGGACCCCGCCTTGCCAGACGCAGTTGCCTGTGGAATGGTGAAGGAAAATAACGCGTGATTCTTTAGGCATGTTCCCTCCCTTTGGCTGAATTGATTGTGTGTACACCGCATTAACCATACACATGATCGTTGCAATTAAAATCTTGACCATGGACGCCCCCTCTCATGTATCTGGAACCGTTGTCTCACCTGTACGTTCTTGCCAGGCAATATATAAATATATTATATGTTCTCAATGCGGACAATGCACGTTCTTGTCTTATATTTGGATTTTATTGTTATTCCATGAGCAAACCTTCGAACTGGCCAATTACTGAAAAGGCCATACGTTTCATCATGCCCGCGGCCACGGTCGCGGCGCTTGTCAAGCATCCGCTTTCAAGCGACCTGTTCCCCCATGCGGTGGGGTATTATCCCAGCGCGCACGGCCATGTTATGAACCGGGCGGTCCACGACGACTGGTTGTTCCTCTATTGCGTCCAAGGAAAAGCAACGGTTGCGGCAGACGGCAGGGAATACTCTGTTTCCAAAGGCGACCTCGTATTTCTGCCCAATGGCCTCCCCCATTCGTATCGTGCCAGCGAAAAAGAACCCTGGACCATCTACTGGGTGCACTTCACAGGAAAAAAGGCGGCGAACTACGTTGCCCATCTCTCCAGACTGGCGCATGGGCCTGTGCTACCCATTGGTCTACGGCAGAAACTAGTCGCAGATTTTATTGAACTAGTCGATATAGCGGCAAAAAACACTGACAACAATCTGCATAAATTTATCTATGCGGCCAATCTGTTAAAACAGATGATATGCTATCTTTCATTGATTAAACCCCGTGCTGATTCAACGAGCGACACGCCGTTTAACCTTGAACAGGTGCATGCGCTCATGCAGCAGGAGATAGAGGGAAGCATAAACCTGGACACGCTCGCCGCAGGGTGCGGTATGTCAAAATTTTATTTTGCCAAACGATACAAACAGGTCACTGGCACGTCTCCCATAGCCCATTTCATAAATATAAAAATGGCCCGCGCCTGCCGGCTTATCGATATCGGGGACAAAAGCATTACTGAAACCGCGTATGCACTCGGCTATCTGGATACCTATTATTTTTCCCGCATATTTAAAAAAGTTATAGGTATTTCGCCGCGGCAGTATCGCAATCTGAACAAAGGTTAAGTCTGCGCCCTGTTATTGGTCCGATTCAGTGCTCCACAATCCGTTGAACACATCAATGAGCCCCGGATAGGTGACATGCCCGCCATCGTATGAGATGAAGGTAAACGGATGGCCGCGTTTCTTCAACTGCTTTGCCACGCTTTCCGCGTATGAAAAAGGCACGGTAAAATCCTGCGGCGAATGCAGGATGATGATGGTGCGCGGTAACTGCTTCGGCATTTCCTTGTTTAAGGACTCTTTATTAAACTCCCAGGTCAGCGCGCCCGCGTTTGCCACAGCAGCATCGAACATGCCTGGATAATCAAAGACGAAATTCCACGTTCCCATGCCGCCCATTGAAAAACCAGTCACCGCGAGCTTCGTTGAATCAATCCGATAATATGAAACAAGCGATCGCAGCATTTGGATTATGTCTTTCTCAACAACATCAACATAATGATAATTGCCGCGCGCCGAGGGTACCACGACAGGTACGGTAATTTCATCCATGGAACGTTTATAATATCGGGCGTCGCGTTCTACCTCGTATTGTGTGTTGTTTGAGCCATGAAGAAACAGGACAAGAGGATATTTTTCCAGCGCCCGGGAAAAATAGGCCTCAGGCATATACAACCGGTATGGACAGAGGGTATCATCCTCGGCTGAATAGAAAGCCATTTCACGCACGCCTGGCGTGGCAAGTCCAGTAAAATTGTTTGTCGCAAAGGCCGCGATAATGCGTTCGGCAAAGTCGAATTCCTGACGCACGTATTCCCGTGTTACAAGCCGTTTTGTGTCCTGCTGGTGCTCAACATACCAACCCCGCCTGATATTCTCGATGCAGAGATGCAGGGTTGGAAGCCAGAAGCGTTCGGCCTCTGACAATTTTTGCCGCTGCTTGTATCTGATAAACGCGCTCTGTATCTTTTTGAACCGGTCATACGCCCTCTCAAATTCCCTGGTGAAACCGCCCACGCGGATTGTATAGACACCGTCTTTGGGATTGAGCATGGTGCAGGCGGCCTCTTTTTCACTGGTCAAATTTCCAGCGTAGATATCCTTGCCTCGATCATTGGAAACCGTGCACCTGACCACGCCACCCGGATTCTTGTGATCTGAATAAAACAGGGAAAAAGCAACGCTGCTATCAATGCATATTTCCGGATATACCAGAAGCGTAAGAGGGTCCCTGGTGACAAACCCGTCATCCGTTAATTCTGACTCGTCAGTGATGTATTCGGGCGCCTGCGTTACTATGAGAGATGCAAATCTGGCTCCCCATTCGCGTTCCTGGATACGGGTTGTGTGCAGACCCTTGTCGAGAGGTACCACTGGTCCGGGATAAAGTATCCATTTTCCCGTTTCGCCGTCATTGCCGAACACCTCATAATCCATTGTGTCGATTTTGATCCAGAACGAATTGGAGGCGCCGTCGGTCCAGTAAAAACTGCCAAAAAATGAATACCGGCCTGCTTCGGGGCATTCGAACTTAAATGCGGCAAAACCCGCCTCTAGCGCGCCTTTTTCACGTGGAACGCCATGCCCCTTTCCTATAGGGGTAGCTATAAATCCTGACGTATTGTCCGTATAACTTTTCATGGGAGCAGCAATAGTGTCGGCTTGCGCGGGAAAAATCTTGATAGTCTTCATGGTGTCACGCTGTTCAATTATTATTGTCGGTTCAATAGCGCATCCTGTTACAAAAAGCAAAGAGGCCAGCGCCAATAAACTGTCTTTTTTCTGCATTCATACTCCCTTATATAGCAAATTACTGGTCAAATTCTAAAACACCGAATCTTGAAGGCAAATGGTTGTACGTGCCTGTCCATGACCAGACATATGAATCCCGCTTTAATCCTGTCCTGTTTCGTATAAAGTTCAACCCCCACGCATTATGAGCGGGATACGCTGCAGTAATCGACTTAAACGGGATTGATAGCGCAATTTCATATCTCCTGGGTTTAAGTGCGGCTTTTATGACCAATCCCTTTATAGTGCAAAGCGTATGGGGGGTGTTTTTTAATACTTCAACATTTCCCGCGGCATTGACGACAATCTGATAATATTCGTTGCACGTTCGGCCCGGATCAAAAAAGAATTCAACGGAATCATCTGAATAAATGGATCGTGTCCTGCTTTTTTCCAGTTTTGACGTGTCTGGCTCATAACAAAGCGCCTTTATATAGATATTTTTTCTATCGTAAAGGATGCAAAAACGGGTGCTGTCTTCAGCCGAAACACCTTTTTTCACCGAAATCATTTCCGTAACTGCGGCCCCTTTTTGCCACAATTCAGTTTTAATATCGGAAATCGATTTCACATCAGCTATCCGGAGCGCGGTTGTTTTTGGCACAGGTTTGTAGGAGAGAGAATCCTGATTGAAAAAGGGCTGTGTAAAGGCGCGTTTCCTGCCCCGGCCATAGCATTCAAAACGGACATAGGGCATGACGATCTTTTCTACGTCAAACGTGATTGAGCCGGATTTCCCGTATGCCAATTCGCAGCCATGCTCGCCAATAGCGACAATGATATCCGCATCGCGGCAGGTGACAACAATTGCCTTATTCTTCATAGTAATATTATTGATTTCAATGCCCGTTGATACATAAAAACTACCTCGCTTTAAGGCGTGCAAAATCCCTCGCGGACTTGGATCGTCCGTCAGAATGGTGTTCCAGCATATGCCGACGTCATGGGTGAAATGGCAGTCATCGTTGCCCATTCCCCATATTCTTTTCCCAGCGGATAGCACTGCGTCCCATACGTCCAGGGCTTCGGCAGACCCGGCATCGTGATAGCAGTTTCCGTTTATGATTTCTATTCCCAGGTAATTCCGCAGCTTCAATAAAACATCCACCGGCCAATGGTTTAACCCCGGTTCCCATTTCGGATGATTCATGATCGCATAGCCGCCCGCGTTGTTTATCGCATCGATCACCGCCTGCCTGTCCGGATCCGGTTTAATTTTATCTCCAATCCCCACTTGAAGCATGTGCGGCCCGCCATCGCTCACCTCAACGCCAGGTATCAGAGTCAGCCCCTTGTTGTCTGCGTTGACAAAGCCACCGAAAACATCATGGTCACTTATCATTAACACCTTGTACTGCAACCTGGAATACAAATCAATAACGCGCTGTAATTCAAGGCGGCCGTCGGAGTATTTTGAATGCGTGTGGAAATTCGCTTTGATTTTTCTTCGCAGCCGGAATGTATCCGGATACGGATTTACCATATTTGCCATGATGTCTATTTATATGGTGTAAACCGTTTTAGCGCGTTGCCTGATCTCGATGATTATTGGATTTTCTGGTTAATCACGGACAAGAATTCGATATACTTATTTTTCAGGATCTCCCTGTCCCCGCCCTGCGTGGTGTCGGAATAGGAGATGCCATCAAATTTGACAAAATAGCGGCCTTTGCGCATATAACATCCCAGGTTCCAGGAGCCTTGGATAATAATGGCCTCGTCTCCAAGCGTGTCAAGCACGCACGCCGTATCGCTGTACTCAATCGAGGAGGCGAACAGCGATCGGGCAGAATCTGCGTTGGCCATTTCGTCTAAAAAGATGTTGAATGGCCGGTCTTCAGGATCAAAGTTCGGGTTATGATAAAACAACTCGTTTTGATATGTGTATGATCTCCAGACGCACCTGATAAACCCTTTGTCGTAGAAAAAGAGGTCAAAGCCATCAATTTTATCATTAAAATTTGTAGTATCATACGCTTCAACATATCCGTTAAAAAGGCACGAATCAACCTCGCCCAAAGCTGGCAGTATATTCCCCAGAGAAATATATTCCACAGGCACATCGGTCGTAAACTCCCACGGGCCGCCAATGCTGCTGTCCTGTCCGTCTGTGGCAATAATACTCCAGAAATACCTGGCTTTATACTGCAACCCGCTGGCATGGAACGAAGTGACAGTGCTATCCATCATCTTCCGTTGAGGAGGATTGACCGTATCGAGGTACACCGCGTATGTCAGCGGGTCATTGTCAGGATCGTTGCAGCTCCAGGAAAGCGTCAGTGTGTCGGCACGGCAGAGGAAGGAGTCTGCGGGCGCCACCGCTGTAACCGCTGCGGGCGCGGAATTCTCCGGAGCAGTGGGTGTTTGCGTTTTTCCATCCTTTTTTTCGCATGACAGCAGGCCAATGACGCAAAGGACACAGGGCAACAGCCAATACCATTTCATTGCTATCTCCTCACAATCAGTTTTCGGGCAACAGAGGCGCTTCCTGCGACAATACGGTACACATAAACCCCATTGGGAACCACGCGTCCATCAAAAGCATGGCCGTCCCATACCATGGTTGAGCGGCCTTGGGTTGCTCCGGATCTCCAGACCATCTTGCCGGTCAAATCATATATGCAGATCCGCGGTTTGTACTTCATAAGTTCGGCGGACACTGTGTAGGCAATGGCCGTGTTTAGGCTGACAGGATTAGGCGAGTTTTGCTCAAGTCCCAATCCGCCAGTCATGGCCATCTTTTCGCTGTCAAGGGCGGTTGTCAGTGTGCCGTTAATAAATTCCCGGTAGTCCCAGTGCTGATCAGACTCATCGCCCACGCCGTAATCCGCGTTTTGAGCGGCAGTGATGAGGTCATACCTCCCGGATCCGTACGTTGCATCGTTCATATCTATACGAAATATCTTTCTGCCCAAATAATCGACTACAACAGGATCCGTGCTCATGATAATGGTGCAGGGATCGGTTTGGGTGGAACTAGCGCTACGCATTGATGTTGCATAGGTGGTAAAGGTCTGTTCGCTGCCATTGTATCCGCCTTTTGTGCCCTTGGTGGCATCCAACAGCGTGAAAACCGTTTTATCCTTGATAATGCCGCCGCACCGGTTGTTTATAAGGTCCGCGGAGTTGTTCGGGCACCCTACGGGGTTGTGGCTTCCAATGTGGTTCTTGAAGCCAAGGGTAATGGAACCGACACTTTCCCAATGCGTCTTTATGACCGGGATATTGATGAGATAATCCGCGTTGTACACACAATCAGCGATGTTCCTGCCGGCCGTGGCATCAGAGTGGCTCGCGCCGCTTGGACCTACGACAATGCCAGGAAACCGGGCCGCAGAATATGCTGTCCATCCTGAGGTGCCAAGGTCGTAAATGGAAATATTGGCCGCGGGAAACGTGCCCCCAAGCATGGAAACAAGGCCATTGGTCACTGCCTGAACAACCTGCCAGTGGGTCTTTGTGGTAAATGTGTTGTTCACCTTGATCGCTATTTTTTTTGATGTGGATATAGGGTTTGACGCGGGAAAAATAGCCTCCCATGCGGCGGCAACTGAAGACTCTCCGGTGAGGTCCATGATGCTTTCGTCGATCATTTGTTTGACCGTCGCATATTGCACTACTCCGGACACAACCGCACTTTCGTTGAAATTCAGAACACCCCTGCCTGGCCATTTGTTGCCCGGAAAAGCCATGGTTCGCAATGTTCCGGCAAACACTCCACCCGGAGATGAAAGGTTGGCTGCCATAAGGGCAATTGTGGAAGCCCCTGTTGTTTGCAGAAAACCGCGCCGGGAAATTCTGTTTTTCTTCATAAATAATCCCCCACGTTATATTTTTATACTATCTTGCTGATACATATAATAACATAATATGATAACTTTAATTTTTGCAATACACATTCTTGGCTGTAAGATGGATTTTATTGCTGTGAAAACATAACCAACGCTACTTCAGTACCGCGCCTTTTTTCTTCAAAACACTGCCAATGGCATCAGCCAGGCCACTGATGGTAAAAGGCTTTTGGACAAATCCCAACGCTCCATCCTTCAAGGTTTGGTTTATCTCTTCGCTGCGCGAATATCCAGACACGATCAGCGCCCGTATTGCGGGATCAATCTCTTTGAGCCTGCGGAAACATTCGTGACCATCCATGACCGGCATCATCATATCGAGCAGCACCAGATCAATACCGCCCTTCATGGACCTGTAGGTTTCCACAGCCTCTGCGCCATTTGCCGCATAAACCACGCTGCATCCTAATTCGGCAAGCACCTCTCCGCAGATATCGTGGACATGTCCCTCGTCATCAACTACCATGACCGTGCCCGACAACGCTTGGACTGCGGCATTGGCCGCAGGCCCGGTTTGCGCGTCCATAGAGCCTGTGACCGATGGAAAATAGATTTGAAACGCGGTGCCTTGACCAAGCGTGCTCTCCACCTCAATATACCCGCCGTGGCTTTTAACAACGCCATACACGCTCGAAAGACCGAGTCCCGTGCCCTTGCCCTTTTCCTTAGTGGTGAAAAAAGGCTCAAAGATACGCGCCTTGGTTTGTTTATCCATGCCTGTCCCTGTGTCTCTGACCGTGAGATTCAGGTAAGAACCAGCGACAACCGCGTACGACTTTGACCGGGCGAATTCCTGGTCCAATGCAACTTCGCTGGTTTCGAACGAGAGCATACCGCCCCCAATCATGGCGTCACGCGCATTTACAGCGAGGTTGATAAAAGAGTTTTGGAGCTGAACTCTGTCACCAAGCATAAAGGGGTTCTGCGCCAGATAAGTGGTCTCAATGGTAATGTTTTTCTCCAGCGTATGTTTAAGAATCTCCACGGAATCGGTAAGAATCTGATGCAGGTCGACCACAACCATTTCAACCGGGCTCTTCCTGGCAAAGGTCAGAAGATTACCGATCATTGCTGACGCCTTGCCGGCAACATCGACGATTTTTTCCGCATACCGCGCGGCCCGTTCATTGGCCTCTGCCTTGTCACGCCTTATAAGATCAGCGAAACCCGATATGGCGGCAAGAAAATTGTTGAAGTCGTGTGAAATACCGCCTGCCAGCTGGCCAATGGACTCAAGTTTCTGCGACTGGAAAAGCTGGCTCTCGAGTTTCTGCCGCTCCTCATCGGCCTTTTTCCCCTGAATGACCTTTTCCTCGAGCGTTTTGTTCGCCGCGACAAGTTCAACTGTCCGTGCCGTTACTTTCTGCTCCAACAGCTCATTGGCCCGTTTTAGCTCTTTCCTGATGTTTTTCTGCACACTGATATCACGCGCAACGCATAAGTATCCATAATCTGACATCTCGGAAACCATAATACTGACCGAAATTTCTTTGCCGCTTTTCGCCCTTAACAGGGCCTCCTGTCCAGACCGGCCTATATACCTGTCTATATCTCTTATAACGGCAGCCTGCGAAAAGTCTGAAACCACGAGGTCCTGGAAACGCTGTCCCTCAATGCCTTCGCGCGAGAAACCGAGCAGATCGAGGGCAGCGCTATTCGCGAAAGTAATGGCCCCGCGGGGAGAGAAAATAAAAAGCGCGTCACCAAGGGCGGAAACAATAGAGTCCGCGGCAACCGTGGTGGTTATACCAAGAAACTGGTAACGGTTGACCGCATAGGTTATTCCCGCGGCCCAGATGAGGATGACCACATCAGCCATGGGGGGGATCCAGAAAAGGCCCATCTGGCGTGCAATTATGTTAAAAAAGGTTCCCAAACCAAAAGGAATAAGACCGAATACCAGGATAAAAGAGGCTTGCCTCTTCCTGATCTTGTCACGTACAGTCTGCCGGTATACAGCCATCAGGAAAAAACCAGCACTTGTGCAAAGCGTGAGATAGCAAAGATAATACAACGCTGCCGGACCCTGGAACCGCCCCATCCATCCGTGCCAGTACAAAGCATACCCGGTTATCAGGCTGCCGCGCCATTGGGAGAGTAAAAGGAGCAGTTGCACAATAAAAATGCCTGCTAAGGAGGCAATGACTGCCCTCTTTCTTCCTGTAAAAAACAGGGCAAAGGTAAAAAAAAGACCGGGAAACCCTATCCACCCAATGGCCGCGATATTGTCGAAAAGTATGGCGGTTTCCCTGCTCACATGGGGATTACTGACAACACCATACCCCACACTCCAGATTGAGAATAAAGAAAGCAGAAGAAATAAAATCCTGTTTTGCCAAGACCGCGCGTCGAGACGCAGCACTACAGCGCCAAGAATGGCATAGACCGTTGCGCTGATCACATGGAGATAGGTAAGTATAAGGGCCATTATATCAGTAAAATACACTCATCTGTTCTGTTTTTCCACTGTATTTATAATACACTAACACCAAGGCCATCAATACCGGCCAATATCCCCTTGAAATTACGTATATTCTTGCCATGAGAGCGCACACAAAGCCCTTCCGGTTCTGGAATAACCAAACGCCGGGCAAAGACCCTGTTCCCTGTCAAATATACGGTCCCCTGTACTATGTCGGGTCCCGTCAATTCTGCGCCTATGCACTCGATACACAAGACGGTCTTCTGCTATTCGATACTATGGACAAGCCGTCGGAAAGACTCCTGGCCCGCAATGTACAAAAGCTTGGCTTCTCTATTAAAAACGTTCGATGGATTTTCAACACTCATTATCATTTCGACCATGTTGGCGGCAATGCCATGGTCATGGACAGGTCGCACGCGACAATGTTCATTCATAAAAAAGAACTGAAACGCCTCGATATTGGACTGGGCCCCGGACGCTTTTCAAAAAAACACCGCGTAAGACCCCTTCGTGGCTCTGAGATACTAGAATGCGGCCCTATTCGTGTACGCGTGGTATTCACGCCTGGCCAATCCATGGGCTCATGCTGTTTTTTTACCGAGATTGATGGTCCACAGGGGAAAAAGCGGGTGTTGGTCATGGGCGATGCGAGCGGCTTTAAAAGTAACAAAAGGGAGATGCGGCTCTACGGTTACCATGGAACAGACAAAGATTATATGAAAACCATAAGGAAAATGAAACAGTTTGTCTTTGACCTGGTGCTGCCCGGACATGCCCATCAGATTTCACTTGAAACACGGAGAGATGGCAGTCCATGGATCACCAGGAAAGAGTGGCTTTCGTTTTTAAACCACAGACTGGCAGAAATGAAATCCTTTGTGGCCGAGTATCCTGATTTCAATCAGCTCATCCATTCATAGGTGTCTGGTACTGATCCCCCCGACAGGATTAATCTCTGGGACACCCCCCTTGTTAAAGGGGGCATAATTCGAAGAATGACTACGGGGGATCACATCTGCGGTATTTTCACCGGAGCAATGCCCCAGATGTCACGCGCATACTGCCGAATAGCCCTGTCTGACGAGAACTTGCCCATATTGGCGACATTGAGGATCGATTTCCGCCACCAGGTTTCCGCTGACGCATAGGCCTGCGCCACAGTCTCCTGGCACTTCATGTACGACTCAAAATCAGCCAGTACCATATAGGGGTCCTGATTGAGCAGGGAATCAATCAGGGACCTGAAGATATCTCCTTCGTTCTGCGAAAATATACCCGATGAAATGCTGTCAATGGCAAGCCGCAATTCAGCGCATTGGTCGTAATAACCCCGCGGCCAATATCCTTTGGCGCCAAGCGCCTTGACATCTTCCGCCTTTAGGCCGAAGATGAAGATATTCTCCTCTCCTACTTCTTCCCGTATCTCAATGTTTGCGCCGTCAAGAGTGCCTATGGTAAGCGCGCCGTTGAGAGCAAACTTCATATTGCCCGTACCCGAAGCCTCGGTGCCTGCGGTTGAAATCTGCTCAGACACATCCACCGCGGGAATAATCTTTTCAGCAAGCGATACGCTGTAGTTGGGTAAAAAAACCACCTTGAGCAGATCGCTGGTCTGGCGGTCGTTGTTAACAACCGCTGCCACGTTGTTGATGAGTTTGATGATAAGCTTAGCCATGTAATAGGACGGAGCCGCCTTGCCGCTGTAAATAAAGGTGCGCGGCACCAGGTCCGTAAGCGCGCCAGTCTTGAGCCGTGCATAGAGTGAGATGACATGTAAAATATTCAAGTGCTGCCGTTTGTATTCGTGAAAGCGCTTGGCCTGGCAGTCGAATATGCTTGCCGGATCAAGCGTGATCCCGAGCGACTCTTTGACGTACTCGGCAAGACGCTGTTTATTGGCTTTTTTCTGCTTTTTCCACGCATCCTGCAATTTCTTGTCACCGGCAGATGAAGCAAGCTTCTGGAGCGCGTCGAGATCAGTGATCCAGCCTGCTCCAATTTTCCCGCTTATCATGTCCGCAAGTCCGGGATTGCATTTGAGCAGCCACCGCCGCTGGGTAATGCCGTTGGTGATATTCTGGAATTTCTTCGGAAAATACTCGTTAAAATCGCTGAAGGTGCGTGTCTTGAGCAGCTCGGTGTGCAGCTCTGCCACGCCATTGACAGCATGGCTTCCTACAATAGCCAGATTAGCCATTCGGATCTGCTTGTTCTCGCCCTCCTGGACAAGGGACATTCGCTCCAAACGTCCGGTGTGGCCCGGAAACCTGACTGCTATGGCCGAAAGAAACCGTTCGTTTATCTGGTAGATAAGTTCCAGGTGACGGGGAAGCAGATACCCCAGCAGGCCCACGGACCACCTCTCGAGCGCCTCGCTCATGAGCGTGTGATTGGTGTAGGCAAAAACTTTGACAGTAATATCCCAGGCCTTGTCCCAGGGCAGTCCCTCATCATCAATCAATACGCGCATGAGTTCAGGAATGGCGATCGCGGGATGGGTGTCGTTGAGCTGCATGGCCACCTTGTCCGCAAAGTTTTTCAGGGAGGAGTGCTTCTTCTTGTGGCGCCTGATAATATCCTGTATCGAAGCGGCCACAAAAAAGTATTCCTGCTTCAGCCGCAGTTCCTTGCCACCGCGCAGGTCGTCGCGCGGGTAGAGTATCTTGCTTAAACTCTCGGAAAGTACTCGCGATTCGTACGCCTTGAAATATTCGCCGCTGTTAAAATACTGGAAATCAAACTCATTGCTCGATCGGGCTGACCAAAGTCTGAGTGTGTTCACTGTATTATTGCAGAAACCCGGAATGCAGACATCGTAGGGCATGGCAAGAATGACCTGCGTATCGACCCAGCGGGCGATCTCTTTTCCTTTATCGTCGCGCATGTGCTCAACCCGTCCGTAGAACCTGACCGGATACAGAGTGTTGGGTCGCGGGATTTCCCAGGGATTGCCTTCGCCGATCCACTGGTCAGGCGCTTCTTTCTGGTAGCCATTCTCAATTTTTTGGTGAAAAAGACCGTACTCGTACCGAATGCCGTAGCCGTATCCCGGAAGCTGCAGCGTGGCCATGGAATCAAGATAGCAGGCGGCAAGCCGTCCCAGACCGCCGTTGCCCAGACCCGAATCGACCTCCTCCTCCCGAAGCTCGTCAAGATCGTATCCCAGCTGTTCGAGCATGGTCTTGGCTGTGGCGAAAATACCCATATTGTACAGAGCGTTTCCCAGGGTTCTTCCCATTAGAAATTCCAGGGAAAGATAATACAGGCGTTTTACGTCCTTATTGTAATAAGTTTGCTGTGTTCTAATCCAGCGTTCAATAAGCCTGTCCTGGGCCGATAGCGCGACACTGTAGAAAAAATCCCGCGCCTGCGCCGTATGCTGGTCCTTTGCCAGCGAATACTCCATGTGATTCAGCAGCGACAAAGAGATGGAGCGGCTGTCCATTCCTTTGTGAATAATCTCCCAGGAGGCGCTTTTCTTTTTCATGGTAGCATCCCTTTCTTACGATGAAAACGTCAGGACCAATGCCTCGGCAAGACGCATTGGATAGTATGATTCCTTGGACTGGCGAAGTCCTGGATCGCCCAGGTCTTCCTCACGGTTTATGTGTGCATAGCCCCTCTCCTGAATGGCCCGCGCGGTTTCCTGGTTGACCACTTGATACAAACCTTTGAACGCGCGCAAGGCATGTTCAAAATGAACTACCATGGTATCAGCGTTCTGCGGCTCAAAAATAGAGAAGGCAGCGGGTTTGCCCTCAATGCGAATCAATATGCCGTCAAAGGAAAGGTGGGGAAAGAGACGCACTGCGTCGCCCACTGCGAGCGTCTCCTGCTCAAGATGCGGGCTCGCGGCGTCGTGCCGTTCGCTTTGCGCTCCCTTGACCACGGTGCGACATTCACCTATCGTGGTATCGGAAAGTGTTTCAACCGTCCACGAGTACTCTTTTCGTGCCTGGGCGATGAGGTTACGCTTTTTCGAGAACCTGCGCCCTGCCAGTTTTGCAAGGTCTTCGGTCTGATACAGGTAATTGTAATTGTCCCGTTCGTTGCTCACGGAAAAATGGGCCGCAAAATCAGGAAAGGCCTGCACAAAGGCAGGATCAACACCCACAATGCGGAGCGGATATTTCAATGCGCCCGCCTCTGCAAGAACCTGTTTCTGCGACTCTTTTGAAAAGAGGCCCAGCGGCTGGAGCAGGTATCTTTTATTTTCAGCCGGAGACAGACAGGAAATAAGCAGCGTGCCTCGTTCCGGAAAAACCCACTGGTATTGATAAGTGGCGTTCCATGCGGCCAGGCAGCTCAGTGTATATCCGGAAAGCGGATGCGGGTGCGCACGCAGAAACGTGTCGAGTATTGGCCAGCCCTGTTCCTCAAGCGGAAGAAAGGCGCTGCCAAGAAAAGACTTTGTCTTAGGTATTTTGTTACACGATCCGCATTGGGACATAGTTTTCCATTTCTTTGAATCCCAGCCTTGCATAAAATTCTTTTGTTCCAGGCTGGGCAAGAAGGCAGATCCATTCAATGGCCCGTTCTCTGCAAAATGCTGCCAGCCGCGTTACCAGTTCGCGTCCAATACCTTTACCGCGGAAAGCCACGGCAACGACAATGTCCTGGATATACGCGTCGCTTGCACCGTCGCTGACCACCCGGCCCATGCCCGCAATCCCGCCTGTATCAGTTTTGACTACCATGAAACAGAAGCTTCCGGCTATCATGGCAGGAATGATGTCACGGCTGTGCGCGCTCTCCTGCCACCAGCCAGCCTCTTGGTAGAGGCTGACAATGGCATCAATCGGCGCCTTGGTCACAATTTCGTAGCGCATGGGTAGGATATAAAATATTAATATTTCCACTGAAAAAGATGTTATTTTCTTTACAGGAACCCGACTATAACGTTAAGGAGGTACCATGGGATCAAAACGGACGCTCAAACCCATTCCGCGGACCAAAGTTAAAATATTCAGGATCGCGAACCGCAGGGGGTTTGCCGCTATCTGCTACATGAACCTGACCGAGGGATCGTCGCCTTTCAAGGCATATTGCCGTATGCAGAAGGCAGTAAAAAGAATGGGGTTTTGTCTCCCGGACATCATGGTCGATGCTGCAAAGTCACTAGTCCGCAAGACAATCTGAAAATATCTTTTTGTGTGTCCCATTATTTAAAAAATATTGCATTTATTTAATGTAAATTATATATTACATTATGTAATGTATAGCATACCCGTATAATGGGGGCATTATGAACGCAAATCAGAAAAGAGCCTGGTTTAATCTAGGTGTTTCGCTGCTATTCCTTATCACCTTTTTTGCCCTATTATTTCTGAAAGGGTTTCCATGGCCATATGCTGCCTTTCTTTGGGCGCTGCTCTTTGTGGTCCATTTCTTTGCTTTTAGAGGCCCCAATACGTACGATGAGCGTGACGCGCTTATTATACGCAAAAGCAAACGCATCGCCTTTGGTGTTTTCTGGGTTCTTCTTGTAGGAAGTAGTATGGTATTCTGGACTTTTCATCGTAATGGAACTATAACCGTGCAAGCAGATATAGTACCGTCCATGATCTCTTTTGGAACCATTGTTATTGTATGCGCTGAGTCGGTCGCCACGCTACTGCTGTACCAGATCCCGTTGAAGAGCGGCAGGGAATGACCTGCCATGACCAAAATCCGGTTCACCAACAGTATCCGCCGTCTTCGCTTCGAACAGAATGAGATGACCCAGGAAGAGCTTGCGCAAAAGGTTGGCATCACACGCCAGACCATCATCGCTTTAGAGGCGGGAAAATATTTACCCTCTCTGGAACTGGCCTTTCGATTGGCAAAAGTCTTTGGCGTAACGGTCGAAAAAGTGTTTCACTACGGATGATGTCTCACCGGATATCAACCGGCATATACTGGATAAGCGGCTGTTTTGGATTGCCGTCAATGAGCTCCATAAGGGTCTCGGCCGCCCTGGCGCCCATGGCACGCGTGTCCCAATGACACAGCGAAACCCTATTCCCCGCAAACAGAAGCTCCTCCTGAAGATCGGCAAACAGTACCGCGTGCCTTTTAGCTGCGTCAAATAGTGCATTGTTCTCAACCACCTCTTTTGCCTGGCGAAGAAACGTCGTGCTCGCACATATGTAACCAGTACACTCGGGGTGCTGACGCAGCGCATTTCCCATGCGCTCTTTCAAAGTCTCATCATGGGGAAAATAAAAGGCGCGCACCTGTTTCATTTTCCGTATGCGCGCGTGCGCCTCTATGCCCTGCCACCAGTAATAATGGTCAATATCGTTGATTCCCAGCTCTTTTTGAAAAGCACCGAAAAACAGGATGTTCCGATGGCCAACCTCCATGAGCGTGTTGAGAGCAATGGCGCCGGCGCGCGCATGGTCAACCGTTACCTGCGGTACCTGAAGATTGTAATCCACAAAATCGCAGCAGACCGCAGGTATCTTATAGGCCTTCAGCCCGCCATACAGGAGCGGATCGTAAAACGAATACGCAATAACACCCGAAACGCAGGTTGAAAAAACTTCCCGCAGATATTCATCCATGTTTTTTGCGTCCCGGGCAATGCAGACAAGATTTGCCTTTCCCGTGCGTCTGCATACATCTTCCATGCCCTGATACGCTTTTCGGAATACATGCAGGTCCATCTGCTTTGACAGATGTTCATTGATAAGTACGCCTATTCTTTTTTCCTGTCTGACCTTCAGATAATTCTTTGGTCTGCGCTCCAGAACATAGGTCCCTTTGGACTTGGTCCTTTTTACCAGCCCGTCGTTTTCAAGAAGTCTGACCGCCTTGTTCACAGTGGTAAGACTATACCCGTATTGTTTTATCAGATCGAGCGTATGGGGAATGCGCGTACCCACTCCATACACGCTGTTTTCAATCTCTTTTTTTAATCTTCCGTAAAGAGTCAGGTATTTCATAGAAACCTATTAATTTTATTAATATACTATTAATATACTCTTTTATTATTAATTTGAGTTAATAATTATTATTTTAAGCATTTTATTAATTTTTTTATACCTCTTTTATTTATCTAAAAAGTAACACAAGAGATATATTTATTACAGGAGATCCAAGGTTAAAAGAGGAGACGTCATGAAAATAGCAGTACTAGTATGTATTCTGTCACTCAATGTTTTTGCGGGAATAATACAACACCCCTACATGTACCTGGATACTGACAATCCTTCTACGGCGATCTTCATCCATTGGAAGGGTGGTGAAGGCTCTGTTCATTATGGTATCGGAGACTATGCATCTACCGCAATTGGAACCGATGAAGTCCATCTGACGGGCCTTGTGCCGCACGCGAAATACCAATGGTTTCTGGTTGTTGATGGCGACACCGGAGAAATGGGCGGTTTTCAACTCGATCCTGGCGGCGGCAATCCCATTAAAATGGTTTTATTCGGCGATACTCAATACATGGATTCGGTTGTTGTCCGGTTCTTTCAATATGCCCACAGTCACAGACCGGATCTGATAATAATCGTCGGCGATCTTCTTACCATGAACAACTCGATGTGCGTTGGATGCAACGACTTTGACCGGTTCTTCAATTTCTATCCAGCCCTTTTTGCAAATGCGCTCATCGTTCCGGTCAAGGGTAATCACGACAGTGACATTCCCTATTTCCAAACCCATTTTCCCCATATTCCCGCCTCTCTCGAACCCTCTGCGACCGCTGAACAGCAAATTGCGCGTAACTATATGGTCGACTACGGCAACGTCTCCCTCAGCGTTAATGCGAACCAGCAGTCTGAAGGATGGTCATATTCATCCCTGAAAACATTCTGGACCACTGTGCTCAACCGCCGCATCGCTGACAACACACTCCGTCCCATTGTCATTGGCCTGTCTCACTATGGGGCAGAGGGCTCGCAATATGTGGGTCCTGTATATGAAACGCGGCACGGCGCGATCTGGTACAATGGTCATGAACATTATTATATGAGAACAAAATGGCTGCAGTCAATGGCTGATGGAGGAATTGCGAGCGTAAGTGAAACACAGGCGCAAAATCACATGGTGTATTGCTACGCAGGCCAGGCCGCGGCTATCAGAGAGTGTTCTCCTGGCGGTGGATGCTATGCAGGCTGTTGGGACGAGAGCTCGGCAGCGTATCACAACTGTTCAACAGACCCCACGCCTGCACGCCTTATGAGCGTTGTCGAAGTAACGGGGCAAGGCGTCATTACGCACAAGGCTTTTGCAGCCACAAACCAGAACGGAACCTCAATGAACGAACATCCTGTGGTGGACTCGTTCACTGTCGATAAACAGGCCGAAGTGGCCGAATTTCTTGTCTCTACAGCGCACGAGAAAACAGGAGACGTATTACAAAACCCTACTGTCCAGGCGTTTCCCAACCCATTCAATCCAGCTACACAGATAACTGTCAGCGGTTTTTCCTCACGGGAAAACGCACCTGCTCTGGCAATTCATGATCTGACGGGGAAAAAAATAGCACAGATTGCCGCTGTAGCGCGCAAAGGGAATACACTCGAATACGCCTGGGACGCAGCGGGTCTTCCAGCGGGTGTGTATATTGCAGCATGGCGTTGCGGAAGCGCTTCAGTGGTCATGCGGCTGGCACTGGTAAAATAATTTTTAAGAAAACTCTATCTGAGAACAATCACCCTGCGCGCCTGGTGCGTATCGCCTATGGACAGCCGGGCCACATAGACTCCCGCTCCCAAGGCCCTCGTGTTCCACACAATCTGGGAGTTTCCGTGCAGGCTTAAATGACGCACAAACACAATGCGGCCACGCACATCGTAGATATCCAAACGCGCATCACCGCGAAGAGCAGTGATAAATTCCACGCCCGAACATCCATTGCCAACCACTGTTACGCGTACCTGCGCTTTAGGATGCGATCCGGTCTCAACATTGCTGCCCGCTCCTTCATACGCACCCATATCAATGGCGTCAACCTGAAGCCTGGCGACTTCCTCACCCGGAAGAACCGCGGTGCGCAGCGGCGGTTCATATGCAGGGGGAAAGGCAGATGAGGGAAATTCATGGCCGGAAATGGTTTGTGGCATTGCAATACCCTGGTTTATGCACGCGCTGCCCGATCCAAGCCTGAAATCATCAATACCAAGAAAGCCAGGCGTGCTGCCGGTCTGGGTCCCAGTCCACGCAGCAGGTACATTGCTCGAACCCGTAGCAACCCAGTTATTAGAACCTGCCAATACTGCACTGCCCGATGCCCAGAGAGCCTCGACCGTGCGAGTCACGTTCACCCCTGCTGACCGATAGAAAATATTGTTGTGCATTTCCACGCTCTCAAGACTGTCAAAGAGGCGAAAAACCGCGCCGCTGCCACACACAACCGTGTTATTCACAAACCTATACCTGCCGCTTGTCGCCCCAGTGCCGTCGCCGCCAAACCTGACGACAGCGAAATTTGTGTCGTTTGAGGCCGTGGTCCTCTTTTTTCTAAGCACATTTCCCATCACGTCCGAGTCTTCGCGTTTGAGCCCCGGCGACCATTGGGGCAAATCTTCAAGTCCGCCGGGATCGGGTCCAATCAGCTCCAGTTCGTGGTAATAGGCCCCTTCAATCCAGTTATAATAAATCTCATTGCGCTCAGACCGCGATTTCACGTTATTACCGCCATTTGCATCGTGCAGATAGCAGAAACGCATGCGAAACACTGATCCGGGATAGTGTACTTCATCGGTAGTCACGTAGATCTGGTGCTGGCTTGCGCCATTGCCGCAATGGTGCACTTCCACGTATTCAAGCGTGATATCGCCTGTGCCCTGGTCTGCTGCCAAAATACCATGCGCTGGGCAGTCGTGGACAACAACATCACGAACCAGAAGACTATCCGCCTGGAGAAACAAACCGCGGAACGAACCGCCGGTAATATCAAACCCTTCAAAGACACAATGGTCTGCCCCTGGTCCGCTATAGGGATAGGGCGTGCTGAAATAGACCGTGTTGGTTCCTCCTGAAATCACTGGCCTGCGTCCGTTTATTCTGATACCACGAACCACAATAGGATCAGCCGATGTGCCAGCCTGAGTAAAAGTCATGCCGCCTGGATACGTGGTATCACCGTCGACTTCCACAGTATCACCCGGTCCCAGCGTTGATACCACTGCCTGCAGATTTGTCAGCGCCCGCGTCGGACCCACCCTATACAGTGTTGCGCACACAATACCGGGTATCAGCAGCATTACAAAAAGACCTTTCATGTCTCCTCCTTCGCGGATATCCTAAATATATCTTTTAAAACGTAGCTGGTACCTTTTTTTAATAGCTATTTTACCATGCATGCATAGTTTTGAAGGACTGGTTCCAGACCGGTTTTTGCCCGTGCTCGAAGAAGCGCTGGGCATTGAGCTCTCCTCGCTCATCCGTCCCTTTCCCAGCTATATAAACCGCGTCTACGAGATCCGGACAATGGACGACGTATCGTATGTAGCCAAATTCTACCGGCCAGGCCGGTGGCTCATTGACGCCATACGCGATGAACACGCTTTTCTCGCCGACTGCGCAGAGGTTGAAATCCCCGTGGTCTGCCCTCTCCAACTCGCAACCGGTAAAACCCTGGGCTCTCTCGATGACATTCCTTTTGCAGTTTTTCCCAAACGTGCTGGCCGACGGTTCGATATCGAGGCTGACGAAAGCTGGCAGCGCGTGGGCACGCTTCTCAGCAGGCTGCACAATGCCGGAGCAAAACGTTCCGCACCTTCCCGGCTCTGTCTTGCTCCTAAAACAACCACGCAAGAGTATGTTGACCGTCTTCTGGTCGATGGCGTGGCCGACAACCGGAAACAGGCGTTCAAAGACATCTGCTACCGGATCATTGATACTATTGCACCCTATTTTGAGAATCTGGAAACCATCCGTATCCATGGAGATTTTCACTCGGGAAACATTCTTGAGCGCCCGGACACGGGCCTTATGGTCATTGATTTTGACGATATGATGAACGGCCCGCCAGCCCAGGATTTCTGGCTTCTTTTACCCGACCACTATCCCGCGTGCAAACAACAGCTGGAAAAGCTGTGCGAAGGATATCAGATGTTCAGGGATGTGGATCAGCGCTTGCCGTTGCTCATAGAGGGGCTTAGAGCAATGCGGCTCATTTATTTCACGGCCTGGTGCAACATGCAGCGGAATGATTTCCAGTTCCAGTCAAAATTCCCCAACTGGGGCAGTGACGCCTTCTGGGTGCAGGAGATCAATGACCTGCGCGTCCAATACGCCAATATCATGGACGCGTTTTCCGGGGATGTATAAAGACCTTCTCCGAAGCCATTTTAAAAAAGAGCGCCCCAACTCATCATCGCTGAATCAGGGTAAATTCATCCTGACTATGGCCATTTGCCCCTCCGGGTAGTTACCGCCCGCCAGATAAACGACCCCGTAAGGTGGACGGTCTCTGCGCATTGTAAAATTGAATATACTCCGCCAGAATCCTTGCAACCTGCTCTCGGTTCAGTAGAATAAAATTATCCAAAGCTTCTTCCCTAACTGTTCGGATGAACCGTTCGATAATGCTATTCATATTTGGGGCTTCCACAGCGGTCCGGATGGCAGTGATATTATAGGAAAGGTAGTCCAGGTTGAACATCGGCCCATTATCATGAATCAAAATCTGAATAAGCATGGGAAAGGGATCCTTTATTTCGGCATCAAAGATGATGGAACAATCGTTGGACAGCAGGTTGGCAATTTAACGCTAAAAGACATTTCACGGGCGATAAGCGACCATATTGATCCAAAAATATTTCCGGATATCAAAGTTGAAAATATCGGCGGCAAAGACTGCATCAAAGTCGAGTTCACCGGTCATGAGGCGCTTTATTCGGCCTTTGGCCGTTTTTATATGCGCACCGGAGACGAGGATAGAAAGCTTTCGGTAAGCGAAATACGCCGGCTTATTGAAAAGAAAAGCCATTACGTTTACCCATGGGGTGCGGAAATTTCAGACACCCCCATGTCCTGTGTAGACGTTTCAACCTTACGCCGGTTTATAAAAAGAGGCAACGAAGTAGGACGGATCAGCTTTCCCTACGATTCCGCAAAGAATGCCCTGAACAAATCGAGAAAAGTGAACTGTATGTAAAAGAGCACATCAACTGGCGTGCCGACCTTTCCGGAAGCCGCAGGCTGGAAATTCCCGAGATTCCAGTACGCGCCATCAAGGAAGCTATCATCAATTCGTTGTGCCACAGGGATTTTACTAATTCCAAGAGCAACGAGGTTGCCATCTATCGGGACAGAATAGAAATCTTTAACCCCGGTCAATTCCCCTTCGATTATTCGCCGGAAGATTTCATCAAAGGAACTGAACCAAGCATTCCCCGGAATCCCTTAATCGCGGAGACATTATATCGTTCTGAAGATATTGAAAAATGGGGCTTTGGTTTGTGGCGTATAAGCGAAGGGTGCAAGGCGGCAGAAGTAAAAGTGGCGTTTGATAAAATCAAAAGCGGCTTTATGGTGATTTTCTACAGACCTGACATAACCACATCGCAGACCGAAAGGAACAAAGGTATTATCACTGATTCCGGAAAAAGTTCAAAGGTTGGGTTGGTAGAAGGGTTGGTAGAAAACCAGAAAAAGATGCTTGAGCTGATGACGAAGAATCCGAACATTTCGAAGAAAGAATTATCTGAAAATATTGGCATTAGCACTACCGCGATCGATAAGAACATAATGCACTTGAAGAAAAAAAGCCTGCTTCGCCGAATTGGTCCGGATAAAGGCGGGCATTGGCTTGTTTATCAGTCCACCTCCTGAAAAATGATTTGAAATACACCATGGATTGACGTCCAAACGCCTGAAAAAAAGGGCTTGTTGGGGTAAAACGGGGAAAACAAATCAATGGCTGAAAAGAAAAACCTATTCATCGGCAAATGGCGCATTACCGAAATGGAGCAGTGGGACCAGGATTTCGTTGATGAAGAGGAGGAAGGTTTCATTGAATTCGGCAAACGAAGCTCTTTTCAGTTCGGATACCTCCAAGGGCAGATAGATTACAAAATAGAGGAAATCGAAGGAAAACAGCGCCTTGAATTTTCATGGGCCGGAAACGACGAAATGGATCCGGTCAGCGGTAGAGGTTGGGCAAGAATTGAGGAAGACGGAACCCTATACGGTAAAATTGCTTTCCACATGGGCGATCAATCGTGGTTCAAGTCGAAGAGGAAGAAATGAGCGAATTGGTCAAGCTCGTGGACTGAAATAGTTGATCGGCGAAGCAAAGGAACCCAAACGCATCCCCAACGGCCTCACCTTCCGCCTCGAATACTACCCAGAGCAGATTGGATCATTCGGAGACGAATCCCGTTCGTTTCCCATGCACGGTTGGGAGCGCAAAAGAGTACGTTATGCATTTATGTTCATTTTCCTTGTTCGTTTTATCAGTTCTGATACTTTAGTATTCGGTGGAGCTTCGACTGTATAGCCCAATTTTTTATAGGCAGGGAGCCGCTTCCTGAACATCGAAATTGTCAGGCCAAGATTTATATCAACATAATCATACACAGTTGCCGCACTTTTCCCCTGGCTAATCCTGTTGATGCGACCGACATATTGAATAATCCGCCCCTTGAACGAAATAGGCATGGCAAGAATAAGCGTATCCAGTTCCGGAAGGTCAAATCCTTCACCTATCAGCGACCCCGTTGAAAAAAGACATGGTTTCTCTTTCTGTTCCAGACATTGAGCCAACCCTACCATGATTCGCTTGCGCTCTTTTTTGCCCATATTACCAAATAACAGAAATCCTTTGAAGGCAGTGTCGGCACTCTTTTGTTGAACAAGGCTATACAGCCGCTCCAAATGATCTTTTCTTTCAGACAATATAAGCGGGAATTGACCTGATTGAATTGCCGCAATGATATCATTAGAAATTAATTCAAGGCGATTCTTGTCTAAAATCAATTGATTCCAGACTTCGTGGATCGGGGACTGGGGTGGTGACTCCGGAGGCATACGGAAATGCGATTCGCGAACAACTACTCGTTTATTCGTCAACGTGGAATCCTCCGGCCCTTTCATTTGATGGCGAATCGGCCCGCACTGCATATGAAAAATGGCTTGGTCTCCATCTTTTCGGAAAGGGGTTGCAGTCAGACCGAGCATGACGCGAGTGGAAAATAGTTTGAGCACCCCTTCAAAAGAGACCGCAGAACCATGATGGCATTCATCCACGATGATTAACCCGTAATGGCGGTCTATATCGAGAATGTTTTTGGAGCGTGCAAGTGTTTGTAATGTCGATATATCAATCATTCCGCTTCTTTTAACGCCAGGGATTCCAATCTGTTTGTTAGAAATACCGAGAAAGGTTGTAATTTCGGCATACGAAAGTCTCCGTATGCTGGCAAGAAAAGCCCATTGGTCAGGAAAAGGGATCAAAGATGCATCGATAAAAACGGAATTTCCATCTTTCCGCGGCAGTCGCTGAAGGGGAAGCGCTATCAGATTTCC
>MFYT01000059.1 GCA_001789205.1 Candidatus Raymondbacteria bacterium RIFOXYA2_FULL_49_16
TTCTGTCAATCGTAAAAAGCTCATTGCTGCTAAGGTTATTATTTGAGGTAATTTTAAACTTATAAGAATCAGAAACATCAATGCCCATCGTATTATAGTAGGCATTTGAGCAAAGCATAATATCAGAATCAAGGCCTTGCGCATCAATACTCAGCATATTCTGCAGGGGAAAGGTAGTATTTCCCAGACTCAGGCACCCGTTATCAAATGCCATCAACTTATAACCACTGCTTAGAGCATAACTGAGTCCGCTTGTTGTAGAGCCATATGCGCTATTCACCGTAGCGGACGTATCACTGGAAATATTAGTAATTGTCCTTGCCGGCTGCCCGGATACGGTAATGGTATCACCTATTCTAAGGCTATTAAAAAATGTTGTCCCAGTACCCGTAATCACGTTGCTTCCATTGGTAATTCCCACAGTGCCTGGACCATTAGAATCACGGCATATTGTCAAACTAGCCACGGGGGTATCAGTATGTATTCCGACATACCGGAGGGTCGAGACAATTAGATTACCATTTTTTGCAGTCGCTCCATATCCTCCAAGAAGTATGCTCCCATCGAGCCCACCACTGGAACCTGCTCCAGGATCAAGCACTATCCAGCCCCCATTTTTTGCGCTGCCTGATCCAGCCTGAGACTTCAATGTGATATCTGTCCCATCATAACCTGATGCTGCCGTACCGCCATCAACATGCAAGCGGCCTGTCGGCGACATGGTGCCCAGCCCTACGTAGCCGGTATCCTGTTTTATTGATATCACTTCATTTGCACCGATTGTCGCAATTTTTATTCCAAAACCATACTCCCCCTGGATCCAATGGTTTTGGTCGCCCAACGCCAGCCTGCCGTAATGACCATTTGATGACCACGGCTGGGCGGTTATCTGAACTTTGCCGCTGGTCGTGGATGTGCCGTTTCGCAATCCAACCTTCAGTTCGATATCACCGCCAGCCGCGTTGCTCCCAGCTGCGGCATTTGAACCCTCAATTGTCAACTTTTTTCCTGCACCGGACGAAGCATTCGTCAGTTTGTATGTTCCGTCCGCAGGCGTTCCAGAATTTTGGGAAATGTTCCCATCGCCAGTTAGTGGTAAGGTTGCTGCCATAAAAAACCTCCGGGAAAAAGTTAAAGATCCGTCCGGCACTTTGCCGGATAGAAATAGTTTACGCCGCCTTTTTTTCTTTGTTGTCTTTCTCTTTCGCCTCTTTCACTTGGTTCTCAAGTTCCAGAATCCGGTTCTTCATCAGATTCACGGTCTGGACCGTCAGGTCCACAACGTCGCCATATTCCTTGAGTACGGCATCATACGCTTCCTTGGCCTTGTACGCCTTGAGTTGTACCTGCAGCGCCTGCTGGCAGATAATGTCAGGGTTAATGATACCATTCTGCTGTTCCATAATTCACCTTTCTTTGAAGTTTATAATTGGTTCAGACATCTTGGTATAATAATTTGCTAACAATAAAGTGCAACAACAAAATGAAGCTGAAGAAAGATATCATTCACTGTTTGTGAATGTTAGTTTTCTTTTCGTTTTCATGGCACACGGCCGCCTGCTTCAGCAATTTTCTTAAGAAGTTCAATGAAGCGGGTTACCCCCAAAGGGATGTCATTAATGCAACCATGTCTGGAATGTTAGAAATGGCATCCCTTTGGGCGGGGAGGCCTATCTTGCGCGATACTAACTAATTGTTTTTGATAAATAGTCAGTTTGTAATTATATTTACTGCCGAAATCTTGGGTGGATAATCGTACAAAGGAGGGTGGTATGTTACGACGGGTATTTCTCGTTTGCGCGTTGGTTGTGCTGCCGGCAACAATGGTCCATTCCGCGGCCTGCGCGGATTTTGACCCCTATATTTTATATTTCGACAGCGCGGCAAAGGCCAATTATTACCAGATGTACACGGCTTGGGAACAGGACAACATTGGATGGAACAAGTGGCGCGTTGCCCAGATTGGCAACTCTATCACCTATGCTGTCGCTTTCATGGGCACTTTCCGCGAGGGCGTTGACCGCCGGAGTTGCACACCCTATGGCATGACCTATCTGACCATGGCGTGCCTCATGAATGGGGGCGATTCCATCAATTGCCCATATTCGGTCAGCTGGCTATACGACGACAAAGGCGGCTCGCATGGCAACGAATCCGGCCAGACCGCGCAGTGGGGCTGCGGCGTCACGGACGGCGTGCTGAAAAATGACAAAAATTTCTGGGCAATCATTGAATTTGGCACCAATGAGTCGTGGAGCGGGGTTGGGGGCGGCCCGGCCGCTTTTCCGGATAATATGCGTTGCGTCATAGACGCCTGCATAGCCAACAATGTCATGCCCGTGGTCACGGTGATTCCTCCCTGCCCTTCGTGCAACCAGGCCAGCCTTCAGTCTGTCAACGATGCGATCAAACAGATAGCGCAGGAAAAACATATCATGGCGGTTGACGCGTACGCGGCCATGATGGCCTATGGCGGCGATTGCAATATCCAGGGCGACGGCGTGCACCCCAATCCTGGCGGCACGTCTACTGATGCTACCTGCACCACGTCAAAATATGTATTTACCGATCTCTGCATGCAGTGCGCGGGCAATTCACTCCGTTCGGGTCTTACGGCATGGGCCTTTATCCGCATCAAAAACGAGGTCATCAATGGCATGACCAGCGTGGACTACAATCCCTTCGAGCACCAAGCGCTTCCGGGCGACCTCACAGTCATGCCCAATCCCTGCAATCCCTCAGCCACCATTTATCTCATGGTGAAAAACCAGTATATTGACAAGTTCAACGGCACGGTCAGCATTTACAGCTACAACGGCCAGCTGGTGCGGTCCTTTGCCGTTACCCCGGTGCAGGGCCATTCTACCCGTATTGAGTGGGATGGAAAAGATATGAACGGCGCCCAGTGCGCAGCGGGCATATATGTTGTGTCCGCTCCTGCGGGCGGCAAGAGACTTCAGGTAAAGGTGAGTCTGATAAAGTAATCCCCCTAGGCCCCCTTTTTAAGGGGATAACGAATCCGAAACTGGAAGGGAAGAAAAAACAAGGGGCGCATAAGCGCCCTTTGCTATTTTTGTATGTCACATAGTCCCTTCCTTAGAAAGGGGAGGGGAAGGGGTGGGATTATGCCTGGTGGAACTTGCGGAGCGATGCGTTGCGCGAGGGGTGCTTGAGCCGCTTGATGGCCCGTTCCTTGATCTGGCGTATGCGTTCGCGGGTAAGACCGTATTTCGCCGCTATTTCCTCAAGCGTGTGGCTGCGTTCGCAATCAATGCCGTAGTATAGCCTCAGAACATCGGCTTCGCGCCGCTTCAGCGTGTTTAAAAGGTCGCCTAGTTCGTTGCTCAGGAAATACCCGTCGATGTTTTCGTCAGGAGACGGGGTCTGGTCATTGGATATGAGGTCCATGAGCGTGCTGTCTTCGTTGTTGGAAAAGGGCGAGTCAAGAGAGTCGTGGCTATTGCCAATGGCAAAGGCCTCGCGCACCTCTTCCTCGTCTATTTTGAGAAAACTGGCGATTTCGATATACGTGGGAAAGCGTTTGAGCTTCTGTTCGAGCTTGTTGACCACCTTGCCGATGTTGTGGATGGTGCTAACGCGGTTGAGCGGCAGCTTCATGATGCGCGACTGTTCGGACATGGCCTGCAGAATTGCCTGGCGGATCCACCAGACCGCGTACGAGATGAATTTGTACCCCTTGGTCTCGTCGAACCGTTTTGCCGCGCGGATGAGGCCGATGTTTCCTTCGTTTACAAGGTCGGACAGGGGCATGCCCTGGTTGCGGTAATTGGACGCCACCGAGACCACGAAGCGCAGGTTGGCTTCGATCAGCTTCTGCATGGCCTTGGCGTCGCCCTTTTTCGCCTTGATGATAAGGTCGTGCTCTTCTTTGCGTTTGAGGGGTTTGAATTTTGAAATTTCTTTGAGATACAGGTTCAAAGAATTTTCATTTTCCGCAAGAAAATTGTTTTGCATGTAGGCTTAAAAGGGTTAAGTGGCTACTATTTTTACAATTACCCTGGGCACAGATATATAATATAATAAAAAAAAAGCAAAAGTGATATAAAAATGTATATATTTCATCACTACACCAGTATGAAAGCGGTACTTCTACTTGGCCGTCTTGTGCGTGCCATGCCATGCTTCCTTGTCTCGGCCATGGCAGTGATGCTTGGCAATCTGATCTATTTTTGTGTTCCCTACAGGAAAAGCGTGATTCTTCAGCAGATGACGAAGTGTTTAGGCAATACATTGGATAACAATGAGATACGAAAGCTTGCCAGACTGAATTATGTGCACTATGGCCATGTGCTTTTTGAGTCTCTTTTATTAGCGTCTTTTGGAAAGGGAGAAACGGATTATTTTGAAGAGCATTTCACCATTTCCGGAAAAGAGGAATTACTGCAGGCGCTTGCCCAAGGCAAAGGTGTGGTGCTCATCGGCGGCCATATGGGTTTCTGGGAAGCTTTTGGCCATTGGCTGGTGCGGTACGCCTCGCCGGTCACGGTACCGGTAAAATTCATTCACAACCATTTTGTCCAAAAACTGCGCGAACAAATGCAGGCCCATCCCGCTATTACGCTTGTTGACAGCCGCATGGAACGGCAGCGGTCAGTCGTGGTCATCCGCGCACTTAAAAAAGGGGAGGTAGCGGGTCTCTTCATAGACCAGTACCGGCCTTCCGAGGAGTTTGCGCCTTTTTTCGGTCACGACGCCCGGACAAATTCAACGGCCGCAATCCTTGCCAGACGGACCAACGCGGCCATTATATATACATATATCGTGAGGAAGCGGTTTGGCAGCTACCAGATGCATTTTCAAAGGGTGCACCTTCCTGATGCGGATGGAAAAGGCGGGGCTGCGCAGGCCAATGCCCTGTTCAACCGGCTTCTTGAAGAGACTATACGCACCTATCCCGACCAGTGGTTCTGGGCCCATCGAAGGTTCAAGGAAAATCCGGAGTTTACATACTAATTTGTAAAAAATTATTTATTCTCTTCCACATAAAGAAGGAGTCGTATGAAAAAGCACCTTACGTACAAAGCAGCGGGCGTTGATATTGAAAAGGCCGATACCTTTGTCGACCGGATTGCCAGCATGGTTCCGAAAACAAAACGGAGCGGCGCTCTCGGCGCCATTGGCGGGTTTGCCGCCTATTTCCAGAACCCGCACCGCGCCATGAAAGACCCTGTCATGGTTTCTTCAACCGACGGAGTAGGCACCAAGCTGCTGGTTGCCGTGGCCCAGGACAGGCATACTACTGTAGGGATCGACCTTGTGGCCATGAGCGTAAACGATGTGGTCTGCTGCGGGGCGGAACCGCTTTTCTTCCTCGACTATTTTGCCACAGGCGGCCTCCAGCTTAGGCAGTCCATTGACATAATGAAGGGCATCGTGGACGGCTGCGCACAGGCCGGTTGCGCTCTTATCGGCGGTGAGACCGCGGAAATGCCCGGTCTTTATAAAAAGGGCGATTATGACCTTGCCGGTTTCTGCGTTGGCATCGTGGACCGGCCGCGGATCATTACCGGCGCCTCAGTCAAGCCAGGCGACCTGGTCGTGGGGCTCCGTTCCAGCGGCCTGCACTCAAACGGTTTTTCCCTTGCCCGCAGGGCCTTTTCGCGCAAGGAGCTCCAGGGCGACTGGGGCAGAAAGCTGCTCACGCCCACGCGCATTTACGTGCGGCCACTTCTGGAGCTGGTGAAACGCGGGCTGGTGAAAAGCATCGCCCATATCACTGGCGGCGGCCTGGTCGAGAACCTGCCCCGGGTTTTTCCCAAAGACATAAATGTGGTCATTGACCGTTCCGCGTGGAAGGTCCCTTCAATGTTCGGCGAAATCCAGAAACGCGGCTGCGTTTCAGACACTGAAATGTTCCGCACTTTCAACATGGGCATTGGCATGACTGTCATCGTTGATCCGAAAAGAACAGCCATAGCGCAGCAGACTCTCAAACGCAATGGTGTTGAGAGCGTGGTCATTGGAAAGGCAGTGCGGGGCGCTAATAAGGTCATCATTAACTGATGTGCTCCCCGGCCTTTGCGGCGGGGGGACGGGATATTCATGTTGTTTCCAGACCAGGTCTTAGAGGAGATCAAAGGGCGCATCGATCTGGCCGACTTTATCTCCCGGTATGTTGAATTGCGGCATGCGGGCGCCAACTATAAGGGCCTCTGCCCCTTTCACCAGGAAAAAACCCCCTCGTTCATGGTGAGCCCGGCAAAGGGTATCTTCAAATGTTTCGGCTGCGGCGCGGGCGGTAATCTGTTTACCTTTCTCAGGGACGTTGAAAACATCACTTTTGTCGAGGCGGTAAAGCTTCTTGCGCGCGACGCGGGTGTCGATCTTTCTCAATACCTTACCCCGGAAAGCGCACAAAAAGCCAGTGAAAACGAGCTGCTTTACCAGGTGAACGAGACGGCACGGCTCTTTTTTGCCGAGCAGCTTCTTGCAGCCCCAGGCGCTGCCGCACGCGCCTATCTGGCCAAACGAGAGTTGTCTCTGGACACTATACGGCAGTTTTCACTGGGCTTTGCGCCCAATGCGTGGGACACTCTGCTGCAGCACCTGTCCCACAAGGGATTTTCGGAACAGATATGTCTTGCGGCCGGCTTGCTGGTAAAGAATGACGCGGGCAAGATCTATGACAAATTCCGCAACCGGGTTATGTTTCCAATAGTCAACTTAAGCGGACTTGCCTGCGGATTTACCGGCAGAGTGCTCTCCGATGCCGACAACCCCAAGTATCTCAATTCACCCGAAACACCGGTGTATCACAAGGGAAATATCCTCTACGGTCTTGTCCATGCGCGGGACCATATAAAAAAAGAGGGGAGCACGGTGGTGGTCGAGGGCAACGTTGACCTTCTCACCCTTTTTCAGGGCGGCATTGCGAACATCGTGGCCGCTTCGGGCACGGCCTTTACCGAGACCCAGGCCATTACCCTGAAACGCTTCTGCGACTCAGTCACCCTGGTGTTCGACGGGGACAACGCGGGCCAGAACGCGGCGCGGCGCGGTATCAACATACTCATCAACGCGGGCCTTATCGTCAGGATCGTCACCCTGCCCGAGAACCAGGACCCTGATTCCTATTTCAAACGGGCGGGCAAGCGGGTCTTTACGGAACTGCTCTCCCAGGGCAGGGACATCGCTGATTTCATCATTGACCGGTTCGCGCTCACCAGGGACATCACCATTCCCGAACACAAATCACGTATTGTCAAAGAACTCGCGCCTTTGCTAGCGGGCATCAGCGACCCCATCCTCAGGACTGAATTGATAAAAAAGGCCGCCTCACGGCTTCATATCCAGGAGGCGCTCATTGTGCCTCAGCAGCAACGGTCGCGGCCGCAAAGCGCGGACCCTGAGACTGGCGCAGGGAAACGGACGGCCAGGGAAGAGCTGCTCGAACGCAGGATCCTTGAGCTGCTCATTATGAACGGCAAGAAGAACCTTCCCCTGGTGCGGCGTTTTCTTCAGCCCGGGGATTTTTCAAGCGGATCATATCAGGAGCTTTTAAACGCCATACTGGAACAAGACGGTTTTACCGAGTCGCTGCTGAATACACTCGGCGAGGAGATGCGCAATTTTACCAGCGCTGTCTATCTTTCAGGAGAATCGTCCGAAGGGCCTGAAGGCGAAAACGAGATGCTTATGCTCATTTTCAAGATGCGCGAGAGGAAACTTCTTAACGAACGGGCGCAGATCAAGAAGGAGCTGGCCCTGCCCGGCGCGGACAGCGACGCGTTAAACAGGAAATTCAGTGAATTAACAGCGCAGATTAATTCGCTCAAGGAAGAGTTGGAAGGTTAGAGGCACGAGGCACGAGGCACGAGGTACGAGGTACGAGGTACGAGAAGGCTGGGCTTTGCCTCGCATCTTGTGCCTCACGCCTCGAGCCTTTTATTTACAGCACCTGAACCCGCTGAAGAAGAATTTCTCCTCTTTTCCTTTGGTCATTTTTCCCGAGCAGTCGGCGAAATCTTTTTTGCTCCTGAAAAATCCGCCGTAGAGCGCCTGGCTGTTTCCGGCCGCCTGGGTCCATTCAGCCGCGTTGCCGCTCAAATCAAAGACGCCAAATCCCGATTCGCACAGTTCAAAGGAACCCGAAGCCGCGAGTTTTTTTCCGTTCGCCTCGGTGTTGCATTTTCCCGGGTCAAATTCATTGCCATAGGGATAGAGGAGCGCCTTTTTACCTTCGCAGGCAAAACGCCATTCCTGGACAGTGCAGAGCCGTTTACCAGTATTGCGGCATTTCTCCTGAGCGCTGGTCCAACTGACATCAATCGCAGGCGTTTCCTTTTTTGTGTTGGGCCATTCATACGTGTCCATGCAGTATTGGAGAAGCGCGCCTTTGTATGGGCCTTCAATAGGCCGCATGCCCTGGGGGCACATGATCACTTTAAGTGAATCCATGGCTGTTGCGCCGTCAGAATCAATGGCCTTCACATAGACCATGGTATACGCCGCAAAGCGATGTTTCAATCTGAGTTCAGGTTTTTCAACCTCAATGGTGGTGTCCCAGATTCCATTGGCGTCAAAATCAAAGAAGAAGGCGCGAATGGTTCCGTCCGAGTCAGAAGCCGTGACTTCGAGGGTCACCTTGTCGTCCTCGTCAGCCATGATGTTCGGTCCTGCCTCAACCGTGGGCGGTTTGTTGATGCGTGGCACAGGCGCTGCTTCTGGTTTTGGCGCGGGCAATGGTTCGACCGGCGCAGGCGCAGGCTCGGGTTCCTTGGCCTTGGGTGCTGTATCGGGCGGCAACGGTGGCGGGGGAAGGACCACCGTCACTTTGGCTGAGGTGCGCGCAGTATGGCCATAGGCATCCTGAATTTCAACGATCACAGTGTAGGTGCCGGGTTTGCCATAGACGCGGGCCATACCCGGGTCGGGTCCGAATCCGCCGTTTGCCGGATTGTCCCAGGCGCCATTGTTGTCAGTATCGAAGCGATAGAGCAGCCGGTCATTTTCCGGGTCTGTTGAACCCGAGGCGTTGATCTCAAAGGAAGACCCCGTATCGCCCGATGCGGGCCGCACCACAAGGGTGGCTACGGGAGGATCGTTCACCACTATTTGTTCCGAAGCCACGTCAACCTGTCCTAGTTTGTCTTGCACCTCGAGCCGCACCGTATACGTTCCTGGCTGCTTGTAAGAGACCTTGGAAGTTTTTTCCGTGGAAAATTCAATGTCCCAGATATCATCATTGTTGTAGTCCCATCGATAGCGGAGCGGACGGGTACCTCGACTTGCCGACGCGTCAAGAACAATGTTCTCTTGCGTCCTGGCCAGCGCCGGGGAACAGGCAAAGGCCGCGAAAACGCCTCCCAACGGCTTGATGAAAAGGGTAAATTCCTGTACTGTCCTGTTACCAGCATTGTCCATGGCCGTAAGAGAGACCGCGAAAGCGCCGGTGTCCATGGGCATCCAGGCCACGGCGCCAGTACGCTTGTGTATGGTCATGCCTGAAGGCGCCTTATCAATAGCGTAGCGCACTGAATCGCCGTCGGGGTCCCGGGCCGTGGCTGTGTAGGCGAATTTCCGGCCCACGGGCGCACTGGTGCGGGGTTTGGAGGTGAATACGGGCGCGTCGTTCAATTTCAGGTCTTTGAGCAGCCGGTTGATCCGTTCTTCGCCCACCCACACTTTCAGCGTTGCGATGTTTTCCCGCGTGAGTCTGCGGGCCGCGCCTGTCTGGTCCGCGGTGGCAAAGACTGAATAGCCCGGCTGGAGCGAGGCCGTTGTACCGCCTGCCGTGGCCAGGGAGACGTTTCCTGCAAGGCATTGGACCAGAAGTCCGTCAGGAGTCAGCTCAATTGAAAACGCGCCCGAATCGGAGGCGCAGGCGGCGAAGCGTGAATGCATGGTAAAGACGCGGCGCGTTTTTTCCCTGTTTTGCGCGAGCACGAAGATTCTGCCGCGCGCAAGCGCGACGCGTACAGGGACAAGGGTGTCCGATGGCTGGGAGGCGATGTTGAGGGCGCTGTTCTGGTCCGCGACAAGAGTATCGCGTACCAGGGCTATTTCAAGCGATCCGCCCGGTCCCACGGTTATAATCTCAGCGTTTTTGACCACCGTCCCTTTTACCAGGTTCCGGGCCGCCGCACCTTTTTTTACAAGCGAAGAGACCGGACCTTTTGCCAGTACCACCTTCTTGGTGTGGGGGCCAGGCCCCTCTTTGTGTGCGCATGTTGAAAAGAGAAAAGCGGTACCAACCAGCACGAGGGAGCGTAGGGAATGTTTCATAATAACTTAAATATGTATTTTATTCACCTCCTGAAAAAAGGTTGGCGTGAAACACCTGATGCTGCCAGGTGATTTTATCATTATAATAAATTGATAATAAATAAAATACGGCAAACCGGCGCACACGCTTCCGCACGAGTAAAAGCTTTATTTTATTGGCCTCAAAAATGTATTTTTGATAGGTGAATATTCTGCTGACAAACGACGATGGCATTCATGCAAAAGGTCTTCTGGCTCTTGCCGGCCATCTGTCAAAAAGCGACAATCTATTGGTTGTCGCACCCCTGCACGAAGCAAGCGGCGTTTCCCACTCCTTTACCATTTTCAATCCGCTCCAGGTCCGCGAGGCGCCCCTCAATGGTTTCGGGCGCGGATACACGGTAAACGGCAGCCCTTCTGATTGCGTCAAGATGGGAGTGCGGAAGCTTGCCGTGCATCCTCTTGACCTGATAGTATCTGGCATCAATCATGGTGAAAACACCGGGATCAGCAGTTTTTATTCGGGCACGGTCGCGGGCGCGCGCGAGGGCGTCTTTTTCGGCGTCCGCAGCATCTCGGTTTCGCTCTCTTTATTTACGGACGAGCATATCGAACACGCGGCGGCATGGACAGCGCGTTTTGTCGCGGCCATCCGCGACAACCGGCTCGATTTTGACCCGCGCCGGACATTTCTGAATATTAATTTTCCTTCGTGCAAACCGCAGGACATTCATGGGGTAAAAATAACCAGGCAGGGCATTACCCCGTTCAACGACGATTACGAGGAGCGGACCAGCCCCGGCGGCCAGCGGTATTTCTGGCTTTTCGGCGACCGGCCGTCCCACGCTGGTCCTGATACCGATGAAAAGGCCATTGAGGAGCGCTGGATCACTGTCACGCCCCTGTCGGTCGACATGACCGATACCGAGGCCTTCGGCCGTTTGACCGGCCGCGAGCGCGAAATCAACGAACTCCTGAACACATAGGGGAAGAGCCATGGACACTGAATCACGCATCATTCCAACCTACATCGAAGACGAACTCAAGACATCGTATCTCGACTATGCTATGAGCGTCATCATAGCGCGGGCGCTCCCGGATGTGCGCGACGGCCTGAAACCCGTGCATCGCAGGGTGCTCTACGGCATGAACCAGTTGGGCCTGCACTACAACCGGGCCTACAAGAAATCAGCGCGCATCGTTGGCGAAGTCATGGGAAAATACCATCCGCACGGCGATTCCGCCATCTACGACACACTGGTGCGTATGGCCCAGGAGTGGTCGCTTCGGTACATGCTGGTCGACGGCCAGGGTAATTTCGGCTCGGTCGACGGCGATGCGCCAGCAGCCATGCGCTATACCGAGGCGCGGCTTGCCCGCATCTCCGAGGAAATGCTCCGCGACCTCGACAAAGGCACCTGCGACTTCAGGCCTAACTTCGACGAGACCGAAACCGAACCCGTGGTACTCCCTTCGGCCATCCCCAACCTCCTGGTCAACGGCTCAACCGGCATTGCCGTGGGCATGGCGACCAACATTCCTCCGCACAATATTGTGGAGATCGTGAACGCCTTTATAGCACTGGTCGATAATCCCGATATCACCATAGACGAACTCATGCAGCATGTCAAAGGCCCCGATTTTCCTACAGCAGGACTCATTATTGGCCGGGCAGGTATTGCCGAGGCCTATCGCACGGGCAGGGGCAAACTTGTCATGCGCGCCAAGTCCAACATTGAGAAGAAGCAGAACGGCAGGGAGGCCATTATTGTCACCGAGATCCCCTACATGGTGAACAAGGCCAACCTGCTCGAAAAAATAGCTGAACTTATCAAGGACAAAAAAGTCGAAGGCATTTCCGACCTGCGCGACGAAAGCGACCGCAACGGCATGCGCATGGTTATTGAACTTAAAAAAGACGCCTACGCCGAGGTCATTCTCAATCAGCTTTTCAAATACACCCAGTTGCAATCAAGTTTCGGTATCATTACACTCGCCCTGGTCGACAACAAGCCGCGCGTGCTCAATCTTAAGGAGTGTCTGGTTGAATATTTGAAGCACCGGCATGAAGTGCTTATCCGGCGTACCCGGTTCGACCTTGATCTATCCGAGAAACGCGCCCATATCCTCGAAGGCCTCAAAATCGCCCTCGACAACATCGACGCGGTCATTGAGACCATCAAGAAATCCAAGGACGCGGAAACCGCGCGCATCAACCTCATGGAGCGCTTCGGTCTTTCCATTGAACAGGCCAGCGCCATTCTCGAAATGCGCCTGCAGCGGCTTACGGGCCTCGAACGTGAGAAGATTGAAAACGAATACCTCGAGCTCATCAAGTTTATCGAAGAGCTCCGGTTTATTCTTGAGAACGAGCCTAAGCGAATGGAAATTATCAAGCAGGAGGCGCGCGATGTGGCCGAACGCTACGGAGACGAACGCCGCACCGCCATTCTCGACGCCGAAGGCGAGTTTTCGATTGAAGATATGATCGCCGAAGAAGACATGGTCATAACCATTTCGCACCAGGGATACATCAAGCGTCTGCCCATCAATACCTACCGGAAACAGGGAAGGGGCGGCAAGGGTATCACCGCCATGGAGACCAAGGAAGAGGACTTTGTCGAAAAGCTGTTTGTGGCTTCCACACACAGCTATATCCTCTTCTTCAGCAACAAAGGCAGGTGTTACTGGCTCAAGGTTCACGAAATACCCCAGGCGGGCCGGACAGCGCGCGGCAAGGCCATTATCAACATGGTCGAGCTCAAACCCGATGAAAAAATTCGTTCTCTGGTGCCGGTGCGCTCGTTCGAAGACCAATACGCGCAAAAGTCCTTTATTATGTTTGCCACGAAAATGGGTACCATCAACAAACAGCCGCTCCCATCGTTCTCCAACCCGAGACGAGACGGCATCAATGCCATCAAGGTCGACGACAACGACGAAATCGTTGATGTGGCGCTTACCGACGGCACAGCCAATGTTGTACTGGGATCAAAATACGGTCTTGCCGTGCATTTCAACGAATCAAACATTCGCGAGTTGGGCCGCAATACGCGCGGCGTGCGCGGTATCAATTTGGGCAAGGACGATGAAGTCATCTCCATGGTCGTGGTGCGGCGCGATACCACGCTGCTCACGGTCACGGAAAAGGGCTATGGCAAGCGTACGCCCATCGGCGACTACCGTGTCACCAACCGCGGGGGCAAGGGTATCATCAATCTGAAGATCACGGAAAAAAACGGACCAGTGGTCTCCATGTGCGCGGTCGATGATCAGAACGAACTCATGATCATTTCCCGCAACGGCATCATCATCCGGATATCAGCGGCCGATATTTCAAATATTGGCCGGGCAACCCAGGGCGTGCGGCTCATTAATCTGGGCATAGACGACAAGGTCATCGATGTGTCAAGAATCATTCCCGAGACCATGGCCGACCAGGCGGTCGAGGAAGTTGTCAGCGGCCTTGCGGAAAACGGAACACCATTGTCCGTTGAAAAGGCGAGCCCCTTTAATGGTGAAGAGCTTCCTGCGGACAATGGGGAAGAGGCTGCGGAAGAGGAGCAGGAAGCCGCTGAAAGCGAGGAGACTGGAGACAACGAGGGCGAAACAGCCGAAGAAGAGCCGGAAGACGAGGCATGATTTTAGGGAACCCCTACCCCCTAGCCCCCTTCCCCTTTTTAGTAAAAGGGGAAGGGGGTCGGGGGGTTAGGGTTCCCAAAGAACAGCATATCTCCATGACACCTTCCAATATCCCGGATTTTTTTGACCCTCAGCAGGTCTTTTCGCTTCTGAAGGGCAAGACCGAATCAGCTGAGCTTGTTCAGTCTGAGTCAGCAAACAGGCCTGTTGTCTTCAAATCCAATGCGCTTAAATCAGTGGAAACCAACTACTCGTTTGGCGCTGGCTTGCGGATAATCGCCTCAGGCCGTCTGGGATTTGCCGTATCCACTGACCCTGCAAAGGTCCAGTCTCTGGTCGACCGCGCCCTTGAGAGCGCCCGCTTTGGCGAAAAAGCGGCTTTTGACCTTCCCGGTTCCTGCACGCCCGCGGCCGCACCCGCGCTTATTGACACCGCGGTTTCGGCCCTTACGCTTGAAGACAAAGACAAGCTGGGAAAAGAGGCCATTGCAGCGCTGCTTGCCGGCGATTCCGGGGTGCATATTGATTGTGAAATTGGCACAGCCTCGGGCCGCATGGTATTGGATAATTCGCGCGGCCTGCACCTTGAGGCCCAAACCACCATGTTCGATTTCTCCTATTCGATTCTTCATGTTGACGCAAACGGTCTGCTCTGGCTCTACGACGGCAATATGTCCCACAGGCTCGACATCCGTATGCCCGCACAAGTGGCGCGGACGCTCCTCCTGCTGAAAAAGGCCAAACAAGTGGTCGCGACAGGCGCTCCGGAAACAGTGATTTGCGAACCTTCGGTTGTAGGGACGCTTGCTTCGTCATTTCTCGCTGGCCTTAATGGTAAAACCGTGCTCAAAGGCGCTTCGCCCCTTGGCGGAAGATTGGGCCACAAGATAATCGACGACCGGATCTCCCTTGCCGAGGAGCCTTTTCTCGATTACCGGCCAGGCAGCGCCGGGTTTGACGGTGAAGGACTGGCCAAACAGCGCAATGTGCTCATTGACAAGGGCGTTGCGACCATGTATTTTTACGACCTTCAGACAGCGGGCTTGGTAAAAGCGCAGCCAACGGCCAATGGCAGCCGGGGTGCAACCTCGCTTCCTTCGCCAGGCTGCGGCAACCTTGTTATTCCTCCGGGAACAAAAAACACGGAACAGATTATCCGGGAGACGAAAAATGGCCTGTGGGTGCATTCAGTGCTGGGCAGCGGCCAGAGCAACATGCTGGCGGGCGACTTTTCGCTCAATACGCACCTTGCTTACAGGATAGAAAACGGTGAGATAACAGGCAGGGTCAAGGACACCATGATGTCGGGCAATGTGTACGATGTGTTCAATAAAATAGGCGAGATATCGTCCACTGTCGATGATTCAGGATCGAGTATTTTTCCCGCTATCAGCTTTCAGGGCATCACCGTAAACGGGTGATGCTGATAAAGGGGGAGTGTATGTACGATCTTTTGTCCGCACGCTATGTTTCAGGGCGTAAAATAAAACTTACCTTTGAGAATGGTAAATCCGGCATTGTGGATCTTGCTGGATATGCAAAAAAGGGAGGGGTCTTTTCCAAGTTCAAAGAAACGGCATATTTTAAAAGTTTTTCAATACACCCGGAATTGAAAGTACTCACCTGGCCCGGTGATGTTGATATTGCCCCGGAGACGCTTTATCATAATGCGACAGGGGAGCCTTTCCCTGTGTGGATGGAATCTGCGTAATGCCTGTAGAATCGAATATGGCTTATAAAAAGCTTTTTTCCGCTGCTTAAACGTGTGTTCAAAAGTAGAAAAATAACTATAAACAATTCCCTGTCATTGCTCTATAAACTGTATTCAAATGAATACGGTTTTTTACTTGTGCTATTGACTTAAGACGGTCGATAAGGTACTTTTACTGGTATATGAAAACCATATACCACTATTCTGACTATCGTAAGTATCTGCGGGACTATTACGAAGACCAGAAAAAGACCATTCCCGCGTTTTCACACCGCATGCTGGCGCGCAGGGCCGGGTTCTCGGCGCCAAATTTCATCCTCCTGGTTATTCAAGGCAAGCGAAGACTCAACAGAGATACCTGCTATAAAATATCCAAGGCAATTGGCCACACCAAGCGCCAGTCGGACTATTTTGAAGCGCTTGTGTATTTTCAGGAGTCAAAAACGGGCAGGGAAAAAGAGAAGTATTTCCAGCGTATGAAGGAATTGCGGCCTGCTGGCGCAGCGCATACCCTTGCCGTGTCGCAATACGACTATTTCAGCACCTGGTACAACCCTATAGTCCGTGAACTCATTGCCGATATACCCACGAATATTGATTATGCAAGCCTGGCAAAGCTGGTGAAGCCAGCCATTACGCCGGGACAAGCCCGGAAATCCGTTGAATTACTGCTCCAGTTAGGACTTATTGTAGAGAAAAAAGGGTGTTTTGTACGGGCAAATCCGGTCATTACAACAGGGCCTGATGTTGATTCAATGTCAGTCCAGGCCTTCCATAGGGCCATGCTGGAGCATGCCATTGAATCCCTTGATTATCCTAAATATATCCGGAATGTCACGGCATGTACTTTGCATCTTTCTCCGGATGGATATGCCAAGGTTGTCGAGGAAATCGCTGAATGCAGAAAGAAAATACTGAGTATTGCCGAGGATGACGCGGCATCAGACCGGGTGTTTCAGGCGAATTTCCAGGTTTTCCCGGTCAGCTGCAGGGTGGTCCGGTCAAAATCCAAGGCAAATCCAGGTAATTACGCTGAAGAAAACAACCACGAAAGAAGGAAAATATGAAAAGTCTGTACATGCCCATTGGTCTGGCCCTAATTGTTGCAGGTTTTAGCGTGCTTTACAATTGCAGCCAGCCTACGGATGTGGCTGGTGGGGGGACTGAGGCGGGCAATGCCTTGGTTGCCGGATATATATATAATTCCAATGGTACGCCTGCGGCAGGCGCAGTGGTCCAGTTTGTTGCAGTGGACCAGAACCCCCGGACCGGTGTTTCCATTGCCGCTGTTGAAACAACTGACGCTAAGGGCAAGTATAGCATTAAATCCATGGCTGCGAAGACATACAATTTGATCGGGCATGGTTCCGGTGGTGCTGTATATCACGATTCAATTGAGGTTGAGGACGATACGCTTGAATTACGTGACACGCTCAAGGCGCCGGGTACGCTCCGCGGTGTTGTGAAACTGGAGCATGAGGTTGATTCAGGGTATATTTTTGTGATTTTGCTTGGGACAAATATGTATGCAATGGCTGATTCAAATGGGAGCTTTGTGCTGGCGAACATAGCAGCAGGTACGTATCAGGCACTTGTGCTTACTACGGTTTCAGATTTCGCGCAGGTAGATACGGAATTGACTGTACGTGAAGGTCTGGATGAGGTAATGGTGGATACAATTGTTTTAAAATCAATAGGTATTCCAGTCCCCACAGGGCTTTCTATCGCGTATGATACGCTCAAGCAGATAGTTTTTGTGACATGGAATCATATGGATCAAGCAAACGTAATAGGCTACAATATCTATAGACGAATTTCAAATCCCGACTCGTCTTTTGCGTTAAGGAAAGGAAATATTATAGATACCTTTTTTTACGATACAACATGTATCGAAGGCTTATCTTATGATTATGCAATAACATCGATTAACCAAGATGGTGTAGGGGGAGTACAATGTTCTTGGAATACTGTTATAATCGCAAGCGCGTTCAGGTATTTAGGTGTTTTTGGCAGTGCCGGAACAGGTGTGGGTCAATACAATAACCCAATGGCAATTGCTGTTTCGCACAACCGAATATTAGTAGCGGATCTTTTGTCAGATGGAAGAAGTGGAAAAATCATCGTCTATAATTCAGGAGGAGATTATGTTAAAGAAATGACCCCATTCTCGTATCCTGTTGGGTTGGCTACTCGTTCGGACGGTGCATTTTATGTTATGGATGGTTTGCATAGTACAATCACATATGTTACCTCTGGAGATTCGATTGCTGCTACCTTTGGAGGGAAAGGTTCTGCCCCCGGTTTTTTTAATCAATTAGGTCTTTGGCAAATGGCTATAGCGCCTAATGGTGGTCTTTATATTACAGACCCAAATAATAATAGAATTCAAGTCTTTGATTCATTGGGAAACTATCAACGAGAATTTACTTGTGGCGAGCCAATGGGAATTACTTTTCAGGATAGCAATAAAGTTGTTATTGCGCTTGGCTCTCCTGTCAAAATAGTTCTTTCCGATACGAATGGAGTTTTTCATGCAGAATGGGTCGGATGGGGCAGTCTAGGTGTAACGCCTAGGATGAATATCTATAATTTTTATGATGGAAGCGGGTCTGCTCGTGTTTTGTTTTATTCATCTAATGGTGAATTAATAGCCCGGTTTGGCCATAATGGGCAAGACCAAAATGGATTTGAGTTGTTGCGATATGCTGCGGTCGATTTAACGAGGATATTTATCGCAGACAACACTCAAAGGAAGATAATTTATTTTCTACTACCGGGTGATCTATAAGGAGCGATGCCAGAGAAAATGTGGTTTTCTCTGGCATCAAGAGTAGCGTTAAGAGAATTGTATTTGTTTGTCTCCGTCACTTGTTCGCAACTTTAAAAAGTATGTATTTGGTGTTCCACTTGTTTTTTTTATCCATACATCTCCAACAACAAGCGAACCTGGATCGCTAGTAGGAATAGGGAGATTGAAAGCGACACCAAGAGATTCTATTTTGACACATCCAGCAACTTCCAGTGCATTATCTGGATTGGTAATCCCGATGCCGACATTATTTCCTGAAATTACTACCCCACAGTTACTTGAATTGGTTACAAACAATAATTTGCCACTTTCGGCCCTGAGAACAAAGTCGCCAGCGGCGGAATAGTCATTCCATTCGCCTGCCGCAGCTGCAATCCCAAGGGTAGTATCAGCTGCTGAACGGCCTAATTGCAAGCTTGTTCTATTGGAGCTGTTGCCGCTTAGAAAATTAATGGAAGTTGTAGAACTGTTGCCGTTTATGTCAAGTAGTCCTGATGGATTTGTAGATCCAATACCAACTCTTCCGCTATTTTTTATTCGAACCCTATCACTTCCAGAAAAAGCAAAAGAGACATCTCCTCCGACATTGTTAATTTTCATGTTCGAAGCTTCAGACGCATGATTAGCGCCATATTTCGTGATTGTACTTACTGCATTGTATGCCAGCATGTTCATTGCGACCCCGGCTGCATTTCCGGTATTGATGTTTTTAAAATTCGAAATCGTGCTTACGGAATTCCCATCCTTGAGAATGTCCAGAGGATAGCTCATTGAAGTGGTGCCGATTCCCACCCGCCCTCCGTCAGTCAGCACAATGTCTGAGGTGAACGGAGTCGTTGTTGTGGTTGGATAATTTGCCATAAAAAACCTCCGATAAATTAATGGTTATTAAAGAGATCCGAAAGATTGTCTCCCGGACCGTTATAATACAACCCGTTTCTCATGTCCCACGCGAACCAATGGATCAACGAGAACGCTAAAACCTTTTTCTTTAGCCTTAAGACAAAAAGCCACATCTTCCATGGTAAAATCAACCATATTCCCGATACGTTTTTCAAATGGTCTGAACCATGGATATTCCATTGATTCAAATACACCATGCTTCACCAGCATGAACCCCATTCCAGTGTAAGAAACTTCAAACGGCTCTTTGGCATCTTTCATGTCCTCCGGAGAAAGAAACTTAAAATGGCCGTTTTGTTTGAAAAACTCCTCGTCCCAATCCTTGCATGTGGCAAAGAGTTTACCGCCCTCCATAAGGTATAGTCCGGAGATTATATCCGCTTGCCGTGAAAGAAGTTGTGTAAAATGTTGCGGCGAAAAGACCATGTCAGAATCGATCCATAGGATATAATCGTAGGGGATTTCGCTGTTGAAGGGCTTCTGGTTTTCCCCTCGCATAACATCGCCGCCAAGGCACAGATTGCGGACAAAATAGACGTTGTTTGAGGATTTGCGGCTGAGCAGTATCTGAATATTGCTCTTAAAACAGAAGAACATGAGATTTGAAATGCATTCCAGGAAAATGCCGGAAAACAAGTTGCCCGGTAGACAGAGGACCACCCGAAGAGGGCTTTGCATGTGAGACTCCTTTTTGTAATGTTTGAGATGTAAAATACAAAAAAACCAAGACAAGTCAAGAGTGGTGGTTAAAAAGCGTATTCAGATGAATGCACTTATTGACTAGGGGGGTTGACACGTAGTATTGAAGAATGGTAAAGGCGGAAACGCAGATTGTCCTTATTGGCAAAAGGATAAGCAGGAGATGAAGATGGTTATCGATTAGCGCGCTAGCGTCTGTTCTGGTAAACGCCAAACACCGAGCATCTGGTATACGGGAAAAAACCCATCAATTGCAGAGATCCTTCGACTTTTTGATTGTCTCCCCATACAAAAATATAATCGTACAGCCCGATCATTTCAGGGGTTATCATACGGGCGTTGGGAGAGTATTCAGGTTTCTTGGCGTATTGGACAATCATGTACGGCATCGAGAACAGGCTGGGGACATACCCATCCCTGTCTATCACATAATATGCGTCAATATGACTGCAATATGTTCGATTCGCCAACATGGGCATCACTTTTTTACCTTCTGGTACGACTTGCAGAAGTTTTCTGGCAGGTAAAAAAAAATTGGCTGTATCATTGGCGTTTTTTGCGAAATACCGGTATGAAACAAAGAAAATGACTGTGCATAATAAAACGACCAGCGTTTTTTCGATTTTCATGTATTTCCGGCTTGTGCAGCATATCGGCAATAGAAATACCAGAAGGAAGAACAATAATCAGCGCTAATGCCATGAACAGGACAAGCGCCACAATGTGAGCACAATAGAGCAACAGACAACAAAGGGTGAAATATGCCCATTGTTTCAATGGCGGTTTTTCAGTGCAGAGAATTTTCCATAACATCGCGAGGCATATATAACTTAGCGATATACCCAGCAGATAATTGCAATTTCCTTTCCAAACCAGAATGTTCCAGGTAAAAGGCAGGGAAAAGAAACAAAGGTATGTTTTACGAGGGTTGAAAGTTTTTAACATGAACAATACGCTTAAGGGAATTGAGACCATGGCCAGGGCAAGCAACGCGTTTCCAGCAAAATCAGGATTGCCAACCTTTATAAACAGCATAAGCAATAGATCTTGAAGAAGATAAGGGTAGGGCGCCCAATGCAATGTGAAAAATTCCTGAAACAGCGGTGAGGTTCCGTAATTGAGCAGGATTTTAGCGTTCGCTACATGGTTTGGCAGGTCCTGGATTGGTTGCACGCCGGTCCTGAATGACCAGGAAATGGGGAGGATGAGCAGCGCCAGGAATAGAATACGGGCAGGGTCCCGAGCGTTGAAAGCCGTTGTCTGCTTCACGGAAGAAGAAATAATAACTGGCATGGCTATTATGAATATTTTACCCTGTATTCGCTCGGGGTCTGGCCGACTATCTTTTTGAAGTTCCGATGGAGGATATTTGGGTCTGAAAAACCTACTTCATAGGCAATCTCATTCACTGATTTGGCGCTGGCGCGCAGAAGCTCTTTTGATCTATTGACCCGGAAGAGAATGAGCATTTGCATAGGCGTGGTGTTTGCAATAGCCCTGCAGATTTGCGCAGCCCTGTGCACGCCAAGCCCGGCGTGCGCGGCAATCTGCTCATTGGTCAGTTTTTCCGCGTGATTTTCCGCAATATAGGCCCGGATTTTTTCGTATGTCTCACGCATCGCAGAGGGGGTTTCCTTAGGCGCACGCGTGGCCAGTTTCACGGCCACGATGATAATGATGATCGCGAGGATTGCCGCAACGCAGGCAGCTGCGCGGGGAATATGTCCAGGCGCAGGAGGAACATGCCTGAAGAACCGCGGTGCCGCATACCACGTACGGCCGCCCTTTGCCGTCAATTGCGCATTGACATACCAGATGCCTGGCGGCAGCCTTTTGTCCATAATAAAAGGCGCCGTGACAGTGCCATGGTCCTTGTTAACGAGCTTCCAGGGATACACGCTAGCGATCATGGAAGCCGCCGGCCCTTCTAGGGCGCTGTCCGCAAGTACATTGACTCCGTGCATTCTGATGAACGATGACGTGCTTTCAGGCAGCGAGATGTTGATGACCCAGTTGATTGGCAGTGTGTCGAAGTTCCATCGATCAGCCAAACTGCCGGAGACCTTTTCAGACGATACATTGATTTCAACATATCCAGAGACAGCGACTGACTCGGGCATATCCAGCATAATCCACGCAGTATCGCCTGTGCCAAAGTAAGGGTAGCCTTTGGCTGGGATTTTTCCAATGCGGATCGAGAATGCGGTGTCGCGGTCCCCTTCAAACGGCTGGGCTGATGATGCAAATACCACAGGCTGGCTCCAGCTGCTCCACCTGCCAAACCTGTTTCGCGCACGCGCCATGGTACTGTATACGCGGTCAGGCGTTAGCAGGTGCGGCCACACACATGTATTTTTTGCCAGGATCCTAGCCTGCGTGGCTGCTCCATTTTCGGGAACAACCGCGCACTCAACAGAATCAATGTGCGGCTGGTCTGGAATGTCAAGACCTAAGCACGGAGCTGTACCGGTAAAGGCCTCGCCATCAGACGGATAGGTGATTCGCGGCCGCTCTGGCGCGGGCCCAATGCGCGATTCACTGATTTTAAAGTTGTCGTACACGATTTCGCGCATGCCTGTGCCCGGATGCCAGCTCCATGAACCGAGTTCCACGCCTTTGAGAGTCTCAAACCCCTTTTTCAGGGCAATGGATTGTGAAAAGATGCAGTCATACCCGAGGAAGATTGAATCAGTGAGCGTGTCATTACGCATGCGTACGTATGATTCGAAGCTATACCATTTGAGCGCACTGACCGGCAGCACGCATGTATTCATCGGGAAAATCAAGGGGTTCATGCCAACCGTGTCACGAAACCCGAGCGCAAGGCCAAAATTGCCGTCAGGTAATTGCCGAAGGCTGACCCATGGGTTGCCGATGCCCTTGTCATTTTGGTCTAACATACCATAAAAAAAGAACATGGCCCACTCGCGGGGCTGCTGCGGCAAGGGCCCTGTTTCAGGCACCAGCATGAAGCAGACATGCGTGTAAAAGCCTTTTTGCAGGATTTCAGATGTCCGGTGAAGCATAAGGGACTGGATTGCAACGCAGTTTTGGGCAGTGTTCAACGCAAGCGCGCGCGAACCGGAAAAGACGTACTCTGATTGCAGCCGGGCACCCGGAGGATTGGTTATTTGCCAGCGGTAAAAGGAAGAGTCGTTCTCAAAATCATCAGTGAATTGAAGCGCAGCGCAGACACCTTGGGCTGGTAAGGTGCACAGCAGGAATAATAGTATGAGAGAAACAAAACTATAATTATGGCGCGCAATGTATGGTCGCTCAGACATGTAATTCTCCCCAGGATCACATTATCTAATTAAATATTGTATTATTCCAGGGTCTTTAACCATCCTAGATTTGCCGCATATCCCGGGTACAATGGACGGGCGGCGTTGCCGCAATGGACCATAGCTCAACTTGTTCGGAACGGCCTTTTACTGGCGCAGTGCCCACGCATTGGGCGGGAAATGCGCCATTGAGGCGGCTATGCGTCTCGCTGCTCAATAAAATCCTCGTGCCAAACTGCTTATTCAGTCCTTCGATGCGCGAGGCGAGATTGACTGTGTCGCCAATGGCCGTGTATTCACTGCGCTCTTCAGATCCAACAATACCCACAATGGCTTCGCCCGAATGAATGCCGATACCAATGTTCAGTTTGGGCAAAGAAAGACTGATGCGCAATGCTTCGAGCTTTGCTTCAATATGGAGCGCGGCCTGTGCGGCCTGTTTGGCATGGTCGTTTTGCGGTTCGGGCGCGCCGAATATTGCCAAAAGCCCGTCGCCCAGGAATTTGTTGACCACACCGCCATTGTCGCCAATCGCTATGGAGCAGACCGAATAGTATTCGTTCAGCATGCGCACGACAGTCGCAGGGTCCTGGCGCTCGGCAAAAGAGGTGAAGTCACGTATATCGCAGAAGAGCACCGTGATTTCGCGGCGCTCGCCCGTGGCAGTCTTGCTCTCCTTTTGCAACAGTACGTCCGCCACCTGGCGTGTCACATGGCGGCCCAGAATGGCAATGGCCCGCATTTCACGCAGGGCTGTGTCGAACAGGTCGCTGATAAGCGAGTGGAGCGAGCGGCCCAGCCAGAAGGCGCATATGCCTGAAACAAGCAGATACACGGCACGCTGCACCAGGTTCGCGGTTGAAAGGGAGAGCAATTGTGCAACGGTTTCAACAGGCAGCGTGTGCTGCGTGAGCAGCGCAAGGGTCAGGAACTCGGCAGCGGCAATGGCACCGGCCACCAGGGAAAGTTTTGGACGCAAGCGCAGGGCCGAGATATAAATGGCGACATTGTAGAGGCCAATGGACGCGCCGCTGGTTAGGGCATAGGCAGGCCCAACGCGCGTCAGGTCAATGAACACAACAATGGTCGGCACGCTCGCTTCAATGCACGTGCACAACACGTCGAACCAGGGACGGTATCTGTTGGTACGGCAGAGGAAAAGAAGAGTGCTGGCATAGATAAGGACAGCAACTTCGAGCAGTAAAAACCAGATGCCCATGAGCGTGTCCACGGTGATCCAGTTGTAGACCGAGAAGGGTATACTCGTGAGCACCACGACCATGATGGCCCGGGCGATTTTCATTGTGCCCTGGGACCTGCGCGCGTCAAAGACGCGCTGCAGAAGCGGCGCAGTGCCGGCAAGTTCGGGGGATGGTATTGTCTGGTTTATTTCCGGCATTGGTTTTCGTCGTTGAATAGGAAACGCGCGGGGTTTTTACTGCACAGGAGGTCTTTTTCATCCGGCGTCAGGTGTTGTGTGTCCCTGAAGATGTTCAGGTATTCGCAATACGATCCGGTCTTGAGCAGGTTCATCATATAGTCAGACCCATAAAGCAGCCGTTCAGCAAGTTTTTTCCCATGTGTATCGAGCAGGCCGCGTATGTGCAGGTAATAGCCGTCCGTGATCCCCCTATACGAGAGATCGGCGTAGACATTATCGTACTGCATAATAAGACTGATCACTGTTTTTTCCCACGCTGTTGAATCCGTGAGTTTGCCAAAATGGGCGAGATTGATCCTGAGCATGGGGTGCGCCGCAAGAACAGAGGCCCATTTTTCCGGTTTGGTAAGGGTGAACATTGCCTCGCGGCCCAGTGCGTCAAATCCTTCGTCACTGCAATGCACGGTCAGGGGGATTCCTTGTTCAATGCAGAAGGAATATATCAGGTCAATTTTTTCGCTTTCCTCTTTGGTAACGGGCCAGGGGTCAAAACCAAGGGGAGGGTACAGTTTTAGTCCGGAAAAGGTTTTATTACCAAAACCCTGTGCAAGCATGGACCGCACCTTGTCGAGGGGACAGAGCGCCGGGTTTATTCCCATAAAAGGGTGTATGGTGAAAAAATGGCGGGATGTTGTCCGCTCATACGCCTTGATCCCCGCAAGCAGGTCCGCAGTTTGTTCGGCAACTGGTTTGCTCACGGGTCTTTTATTGTAATGAATTGAGGAAAATTCCCGTGATCCGCAACCAAAGTCAATGATAAGCGGGGTCAGGACCATAGAGGCGTATTGATGCTCGCCAATAGACAGGGCGTTGTTTTTGCATGAGTGGCTGATGATGCATTCCTCGGTCAGCAGGAGGAAGTTGCTGATATCGTTTTCCATGAGGCAGAGCAGGTTGAAAATATTTTGTACAGTATCGTCTGTGCCGGTCTTTTTCAGCACCCACTGGAGTGTGGATGGTTTGATTTTTTTAAAGAACAGAAAACGGACAAGGATGAAAAAGAGCGCTATCATGAGAAGCGGCAGGGCCACAATGGACCCTAAGAAAATAAGGAACCTGTTTTTTTGCAGGGACCGGTTTGTGGCAATGAAGAGCGAGTCCCAGAAGCGTTTAATGAACGCAATGAAGTTGGGATGGCTCATGTTCATTGCATGGAAATGGACGTCGAAGAACCGCTGCTGGCTTTGGGGAAGAGTGCCGGGGCCCGTGGTCATTCGACAATCTCCTCAGCAATCTCGTTTGCCATGCTGCGCAAGCCGCTGTCCTGAAGTTCGCGATAAATGAGTTCCACGAACACGCCGGTAAAAAACCACAGGGGGAAAAGATAGATGGTGGTCATGCGTTTGAGATTCAGCGCGTCCTGGTAGTCCCAGATTCTGAACCCGGTTATTTTGAGCAGGGCAAAGCCAGAGACAAATTCAAACCCGAGAATGGCAATGGCATAGAGCGATCCCCGGATGAGTATGTTGAAGCCCTTTTTTTTGCAGAACCGGTAGATGCGTTCGATCAGCAGGAGCGCGCACAGCCCATAGACCGGGAACATCCAGAGCGAGCACTGGCCATAGAGCGACCACCACGCGCACTGGTCTGCCCAGATGGCGTTGAGTCCTAGCTTTTCATCGACCCGCCAGTCTGCCTGAAAGATCCAGCTGGTGAGAAAGAATTTTCTGCCGATTTTAACCAAAGAGTAGTTGGCCACCTCGGCTGCGACGCCAACAGTACCATAGACAATGAACCGCAGGAAAGCGTAGACAACACGCGCTGCCCTGATCTGGAACGAGCGGCTTTTGGCAATGTGTGATAGTTTGCGAAACACGATTTTCTCCTGTGAGGTAAAAAAAATAACCCTTGGTGTTGTTTAAAACAAGGGAAAAACAATAGTGGGGGGCAAGCAGCTAAACAGAATCAATAATAGCGACGTATGTTGCTGCTATTTAATATTTAATTGCGATTGAACGTTACCATCGGTTGAAATATAGTGAAAAGAACAAAAACAGTAAGTATATTTTGAACAGACGATTGCTATCTTCCGATATAATTACTGGACTGGAGGGCATTATGAAATGGGAATCTTTGACCGCGCCTGATTTTGAGAAAGCCGTACAAGAAACCGGCGTGTGCTTGCTGCCGCTGGGTATACTGGAACGCCATGGAAACCACCTGCCTTTAGGTACAGACCTGATCAATGTGATGGGCCATTGCGAGCGGGCCGCGGAAATTGAACCCGCGGTTGTATTCCCGCACTTCTATTTCGGCCAGATCTATGAGGCAAAATGTCATCCCGGAACAGTTACCCTGCCGCCGGTGTTTCTCGTGGACCTTATTTTAAAAGTAATAGACGAAATCGGACGTAATGGCTTTAAAAAAATAATTCTGGTCAATGGTCATGGCGGAAACAATTCCCTTGTGGAGTTTATCGCACAGACCATGTTGGACCAACAGAAGTCCTATGTCCTCTATTATTATATACCGGACAAGCAGGCTACAGACCGGATCAATACGCTCTTTACCGAAGTCTTTCATGCAAAGTGTTTTGACGATCATGGCGGAGAGGTTGAAACCGCTGATACCATGGCAAATACCCCTGACTGGGTAAAGTTGAATAAAGAATCAGAAGTCACAAAAGAGCAAAAGCGTCTTATCAGGGGTCAAGAGAGTATTCCGGGCGAGGTCAGTTCGCCAATATGGTGGTATGCTTATGCGCCTGAACATATGGCAGGACAACACGCGGACAAGGCCACCATAGAGAAAGGGCGGAAATACCATTCGGTATATGCGCAGGAGCTTGCGCGGTTTATAAAAGCGGTAAAGGATGATATGGTGGGGCCTGCGCTGACAAAGGAATTTTATAAGCGGACAAAGAGCGTTGGCCAATAAAGGGCCGCAGGCCGGTTTTCATCGGGCATGTACTGGTGCGTCCTGTCTGCTGGAAACAAACGGCTTTCTACGCTTCGTCTGGTAATATAAAAGAAACAATTTTGCTTAAGGTTTTACCCGTTACCGTGAAAATTCTGTTCAGGGTTGCAATGATCTGTTCTATCCTGCCATAGGCAAAGATCGCTGCCACGTTTGAAGGTGGATTGGATGCGTTGTTTTATCGCTGGGCATGGGTTTTTGTCTTTAGCGCTCGGATAAATTCCCCCCTTTCTGCTCGGATAAATTCCCCCTTTCCCTCCGCCGCCTAATCCTGATTTTTGGATTGGGCTTTTTTGTTTCTGGTGGTATTACTGATTTTCCCTTTGGTTGAACAACCGGGGGAACTATATGGAACGGATATGCGCAGGGAGTCATTGTGGAAGGGTGTTTACGCTCAATCCAAGGGTTAAGGACCAGCGGTATTGTTCGCGTGCGGAATGCCAAAAGGAACGAAGGTCGCTTTGGCATAAACGGAAGATTATGACCGATAGGGATTATAAGCGGAACCAGGATGCGGCGCAGCAGCTTTGGCGGAAGACCCGTCCTGATTACTGGCGGAACTACCGTAAATTGCATCCGGCGTACACAGAGCGTAACCGCGTACTTCAACGGGAACGCAATCGCAAAGCACGGGGTGAAAAGAGTGGCGCTGCGCCACCCGTCGGAGTGATTGCAAAAGAGGATTTGGTGATTGCAAAGATGGACTCGTTAACTAATGTAAGATCAGGAACTTACCGTTTGGTTCCGGTTGTTTCCGGGGTGATTGCAAAGATGGACTCGTTAACTAATGTAAGATCAGGAACTTACCGTTTGGTTCCGGTTGTTTCCGGGGTGATTGCAAAGATGGACTCGTTGATTGTGCAACTATCCATAATACCAGCAGGTTACGGAAATGCGGTTGATTGCAAAGATAGGACTCGATAGGTTTTCAGCTCATGATGTGTTAAATTTACTACCGGAACCCGGCCGACTTTCTGTGCTTGGGCAAGGAGGATGCGTGACGGACACGGTGGAACTGGGCCATCTCGACACCCGGTATGAACATCTTCGCCTCAAGGATCAGGGGCGTGAATATGCTATCCAGTCATCCATCCTGGAGCAAGGCATTCTGGAGCCGCTGTGTGTGATTGCCTTGAGCGATGCGGAGCGCGTTCTTTTGGACGGGTACAAACGATACCGGTGCGCAGTACGTTTGCGCCTTTCAAGTATACCGGTGATGACCTGGGAGGATGATGTGGCGGTTGGCATACTGAAGCTGCTTCGGTTTTCTTCCGGCAACCGTCTTAGCGCTGTCGAGGAAGCCGGCCTCATTAACGAACTGTACGAGGTTCATCAGCTGAGTATGGTTGAGATAGCCCGTCGGCTTGAGCGTTCGGTCTCATGGGTCAGTTTACGGCTGGGGTTATTGCAAGATATGGGTGATGACGTTCGGGAGAGGATATTTTCGGGTGAGTTCCCTGTGCGGAGCTATATGTATTCCCTGCGCCATTTTACGCGCGTAAAGTCCGGTATACCCAAGGAGGCGGTATCGGCCTTTGTGGGCTGCGTGGCCGGTCATGGTTTGAGCGGTCGTGATATTGACCGGTTGGCCCAGGCCTATTTTAAAGGGGACGCTGTGATGAAGTCCCAGATTGAAAAAGGGCAACTGGATTGGACGCTGCGGCAATTGAGAGAGGGTGATGCCAGGCAGGAGAAGCAGTGTGATAATTTAAGCGAACTGGAATCGCGTGTTTTATCGCAACTGGACGCTGTTTGTGCGTGTTCAGTAAAGTTGAGTTATGGTCTGAAGGATACCCGACTGGCGAGCAATGACTTTTTCGCTTACGGGTCCGAGGTCGCCCGGAAGGTTTTAAAGGACTGGGATGGTTTTCACCGTACGTTACGGGAGTTTTATGATAGCGCAAGAGCAAAGAGAGACGGTCATATCGCTGCATCGGTTGGGAAAGCATAAGAAAAAGATTGCCCGGCTGTTGGGCATTGACGTCAAAACCGTCAAGAGCATCGTCAAGAACGGATGTGGCGTGCAACCCAAGCCCCGCAGTGACAAGATTGTTTTGGATGAACCGCTTTTGAGGAAAGTGTTTTCCCGCTGTGAAGGGTATATGCAGCGCGTGCATGAGGTTCTAAACGAAGAATACGGCATTCCAATAGGCTATTCCACGCTTACACGGAGAATCCGGGAAATGGGCCTGGGGGAGAACGCCTCTACCCGGAGTTATCACGTTGACGATGTCGCGGGTGAAGAGATGCAGCACGACACTTCGCCATACAAGGTCAAAATAGGCGGGAAAGAAACGTCCGTTATCGGCAGCGGGTTGTACCTTCGCTACTCTAAAATGCGCTATGTCTGGTTCTACCGGCGCTTCAACCGGTTTATTATGAAATGTTTTATGGACGAGGCATTACGGTTCTTCGGGTATGGCGCAAGGACATGTGTTATCGACAATACCAGCCTTGCCATCTGGTACGGTACGGGTCAAAGGGCGGTGTTTGCGCCTGAGATGGTGAACTTCTCGAAGAATTACGGCTTTGAATGGAAGGCTCATGAGGTCGGCCATTCCGACAGAAAAGCAGGCGTTGAGAGAAGCTTCTGGACCGTGGAAACGAACTTCTTTCCCGGACGCACTTTTGCGGATATCGAAGACCTCAATGCCCAGGCGTTCGAATGGGCGACGCAAAGATACGCGAAAAGGCCCCAGGCCAAGACAGGACTTATTCCCCTACAAACCTTTGAAGCGGAGAAACCCTATCTTGTGAAACTGCCGGAATATGTCTCGTTCCCTTGTCAGGAACACCACAGAAGCCTGGACGATTACGGATACGCGGCCTTTGACGGCAATTATTACTGGGCGCCCGAGTATACCAAGGATGCGCAGAAAATAAAGGAAGTTAAAATCATCGAGTATGCGAAAATCATTGTTCTCCACTATAAAAACACGGAACCGCTGCGTTATTGCCTGCCAAAGGACGGAGTCAGAAACGAGCGGTTCACCCCGGATGGCGTGAAGCCAGCCTATCAGCCCAGGAACAGAAAAAAATCCAGTGGTGAAGAAGAAAAGGCGCTTCGTGGCATGGGCAAAACTGTCAGCGACTATGTGGACATGGTAAAGACAAAAAACAGCGGCATTCATTACCCGCATCACTTCTTAAGGGAGCTTTACCTCCTCTTGAGGAAAATGGCGCAGCCTCTCCTTGAACAAACAATTGAGCGGGCTTTGAAATACCGGGTCAATACCATCGAGGCCATTGCCAGGATCGCCGCCGCTTGCCTCAAACCGAATACCGGAACGTTACCCGAAATAGAAGTCTCACACGACTACATGGAACGGGAAGCCTATCAAAAAGGCAGATTCTGTGATGAGCCGGGACTGGATACGCTCGAATCCATCTTCAACCGTGATGGAAGCGACCCCCAAAATCCTGAAAAGGAATAAATACCATGGACAATGAAATTAAAGAACAATTGGATTATCTGAAACTGAAACAACTTGCGGACTCTTGGGACAAAACCTTGGCCCAAGCCAATAAAACCAAAATCTCTTATCATCGCTTTCTGGAGGATATTATCAGCCGGGAATACCAGACCCTCAAAGAAAACAGGCGACAGGCAAGACTTAAGGCCGCTAAAATACCGGAAATGCTCCCCATGGAAACATTCCCCTTTACTGAGCAGCCCAAGCTCAAGAAAAAGATGGTTATGGAGGTTTACGACTCCCTCAACTATATCCATCAGGCCCAGGTGCTCTGCCTCATCGGCCCCACCGGATGCGGAAAATCAGGCTTGGCAACCGCCTATCTCATCAACGCCATGAATAAGGGCTACCGGGGACGCTTTATCGACTTTAGAGAACTCGTGGACCTCCTGTACAGGTCCCAGGCGGACTATTCACGGAAGAAAGCCCTCAAACAACTGGCCGCCTATGACTGCCTGCTTATCGATGAACTCGGATACTGTTCGATTGACAAAGAAGAGGCGGGGCTGTTCTTCGACCTCATGAAACAAAGGCACAAAAGGAAGTGTACCATCATCACCACCCAGCTCGGCTTCGATGAATGGAACACTTTCCTGGCGAACAAACACCTCACCATGGCGCTAATCGACCGCATTACCGAGAACTGCACTGTCTTCGATATGCAGAAATGTATCAGCATAAGAATCAAGAATATCAAATACGCCACGGAATAGAATCCGTCGTCCAGCATTACCCAGCCTGCTTTCTGTTGGTATGTCCGATTCAAGATCGGAAGGGATCTCTGTAATTCCCGCTGTTCAAAATCCTGCGGAGGAAAGGCCCCTTTTACCTAAGCGCAGAGGGGGGAATTTAGGTAAGCGCCAAGGGGTTGTTGGCATCCTTTAAAAAAATGTGGGCAAAAGTGTCAAAACATACATTAATTACGTGATATTTTGTGTAATATTTTACATTTTTTATCACGTTTTACATGTTTATTAAACTGATATGTCATTGGTTTTATCATAATTACGACTAAGCCGGCCTAGCCGGAACAAAGATTAATGAATTTATAAAAGAATAGCGTTCGCTTTCCGATAATGGGGTTACAACAGACCCAAACAGGAGGTGAACGCTATGAATGATTTTTTGAAGAAGCACGAGGCTTCGATTACAGGAACTATATCGGTAACGGACCGGCTGATCTTGAAGGGATATTTGCCGATGAGCTATCCAGAGGCTGCGGAGAGGTTCTTTGCGCTGCGGGGTATTCTCTTGAAAGAGTTCAAGGATTTTACAAAGGCGCAGACTGAGACATTGAAGGTGCATGCGCAAGCTATGGCTAAGAAAGAGAATCGGCCTTACGAATACCTGAATGGATATGTCCGTAAAGAAGAATATGTCAGGAAGATAGCAGAGCGGGACGGCATCACGGAAGGGCTGATTTGCGTTTTGGCGATGAATGAAGAAAATCACACTTTTACGCTTCGATATGGAGAAGGCCGTCCCCGCCTGAAGAAGAGTTCGCCGCGCTGTTTGACGCTGTACTTTTACTACCTGGACCGGCATTTTGGTTTCATGCATGTCAGAGTGAGCACCTGGCTGCCTTTTTCTATTCAAGTTTACGTGAACGGTCACGACTGGCTTGCCAGACAACTGACAACCAAAGGTGTCTCGTACCGGCAGGTGGAAAACGCCTTTGTTTCCATCGCGGATTGCGGAAAAGCGCAGGCCGTCGCCGACCGTTTTCCGACATTGCCATGGGAGAAGATTCTGCATGTCTTTGCTCGTCGTGTCAATCCTTTGTTCAAGACGATACTCAAGGGGATGGAATATTACTGGGTCATTGACCAAGCCGAATATGCTACGGATGTAATGTTTCGCAATCACGACATATTGGATGAGCTGTATTTGAATTGGCAGAAGCACGCCGCTGTCTGCACACAAGCCGAAGACGTCATGCGTTTCATGGGTCGGAAGCTTCACGGTTCGTTTAACAGCGTGATTCAAACGGATGCAAAGTATCGGCCGACAGTGACTCGAATCAAGCATGTCATGCGGGGTAACTGGATCAAAATGTACAACAAGCAAGGGATTGTACTGCGTGTCGAGACGGTCATCAACCGTCCCCGGGAGTTCCGCATCAGTCGGACCGGTCGCGGCAAGAAGGCCGTAGATTGGTTTCCCATGCCCAAGCGGGTCAGCAGCATGAAACGTTACGGTGACATTTGCCTTCGGGCAAATCGGGCCTACCTGCAAGCGTTGGCGCAAGTCGATAACCCGGCGGAAGCGTACCGACAGTTGGACGGCTTGTGCGAACCTCAAAAATTGTCCAAGCAAAGAATCCGAGGCCTCAACCCATTGAGAGAAAGAGACCGGGTGCTCTTTGAGGCCGTTGTGCGGGGAGAGCATTTCATTAAAGGTTTCCAAGCATCGGATCTGGCTTGGCGTCTGGCAATCATACGCCCTGACGATCCAGTCGAACGGAAAAGATGTTCCGCCAAACTGAATCGAAAGCTGCGCTTGCTCAGGGGGCATGGCCTCATCGTACGAATCTCTCGTTCCAGACGGTACAAAATTACCGACATCGGAATAAAGCTGATGAATGCTGCACTCCACCTGCGCACAACCGGACTGCCTGAAATCCTTAACAAAGCAGCTTAACATGATATTTTATCTACCCAAAAAACGTATATCTTTTAAACACAGAGTCTTCCCTGATACCTTTATGGTTGGAGCCCTTAGCACCATTCCGCTCTCGGCTTTCGATGAGGAAGGAGACGCATTGACCTGGACGGTTCTGGATCAACCCGCTTCCATGTCCATTATTGATACAACCCTTATATGGGCACCTTTGAAGGCTGAGGAGGGTTTGGATACACTTACGATAATTGTTTCCGATGGCTTGCTATCCGATACCCTCATTAAGCCTGTTGTGATCTATGATGAAAATTCCGTTGCGGAAAAAATGATGGAAATGCCAAAAGCATTAAGCCTTTCCGCATCTCCCAACCCCGCGAATCCGACTGTTAATTTGACAGTGGGAATTCCCGCGTCAATGAAACAAGCGGCCACGGTTCAGATATTTGGAATCAACGGTAAAGTCGTCCGTTCCTGGCAGCTATCAGGAGCAGGCTACCACAAAATAGCCTGGAATGGCCGTGATAATAGCAATACGGCTATTTCAAGCGGATTGTATCTGGTTCGGGTATCTGGAACAGGGAAGGTTCTGCAACGAAAGGTATTGTTGCTGAAATAGGTTTTGCTGTAAATACAATCCCCTTGTTTTAAAAGCAGGGGGATTTCTTCTGTCCAAATCTGGTTCGATCTGATCACCCATCCTGATAATGGATGCATTGCGTTCCTGTTCCAGACAGGAGTATTTTTATTCCAATGATTAACGTGTTCCTGACAAAGGCCCTTGCATCCAGATTAAATTTATCAACGGGTAACGCCCGACCCTTGGAAAATAATCCGATGTATTCCTGGATGGGTCATATAATCCCCCTTGAAGGTCAAGAGTACGCGTTATTCATAAACCAAGCGTCCTTATTCACGGTTATTGTAAAATTGGAACCATCGATTGATGTATGGCAGGCTTTTAAATCGCAGATAGCTTCAAACCTGCATCATTTGCACCTGGAAGCCCCTATCATTGAACGGTATCTCGACAGCTTCGACGAGATAACCATCCTGAAGCTAAAAGACAAAAAGTTATTGGCCAGAGTGAACGTGGTAACAGCAAAGGCCAAAGGATCAATTCTCAAGATATTAAAGACTACCCTCCCAATGAGTTTTGCCGAGACACAGGTAAATTCGGCCAAATATAACCGCTCGAAAAAGGGATGCGACTGTCCCACTTGAAAGATGCAGGAATCGTTTGGTGATAGTACCCGAGGAAGTGGATAAGCTCTAATTTATTAATCATCAGTTATTTGTAAAATCCGTTCCAGTTTCTGATAAAGGCTTTTAAAGGCTTTTTTGGTCTTTGCAGTTCCCGCGTGGTCTTTTTCCATTCCAAGGGTTTCCATTAACGCGTCAATTTCGTTCAAAGACAGAGTTACGATAAATTCATCCCCTGATACGCTAGTTTTGTCCTTACTCAGACTGAAATTGGTGCCGTACTGGATTAAGGTCATCTCGTCTTTTGTGAGAATGATGGAAAGCACATCTTTCATTTTTATTCATCTTTGGCTTGGCATTTCATCCCAAACTTTGTTTTCACGCAACCTGCCATGTTCTTTTTTCCGAATACCGCCCCATCCTCGAATTTGCTTCCCGTGAAGTCATGATGCAGGCATCATCATTATTGAAGAATAAACCGGGCATGCTCAATACGCAACATCTCAAAAGGGTTTTTAAATTTAACTCTAAGTCCAACACAGACATTAGGTATCTTGATTCTCCGTTTCCCTTCACTGGCGACTTCTTGGGTTACGATTGTATGATTATGGGCAAGTGCGTAGGAAACCAGGTAAAAATCAGCACCTTCTAAAAAAGTATTGATCGCGGCCGCTTCATACTGTTGCCGGTTGAGCCATGTACTGACTCGTTCCATAGCCTCAACCATTTTCGCATCCGGTTCAAGAAATAATTTTGAAGCCTGATCTTTTGCCCATTCGGCCAAGGGATCGTTTCCTGAAGACAACTCATCTCCGACTTTATCGATACTGAAGACTTTGCCTAAATTATTTTCCTTTAGAAGCCAGTCCCAGAAACCAGGACAAATTTCAAAACCGTAATACCTGTTCTTTGCTTCGATGAATACATTCGCATCAAGGAGGTACGCCATCAAACCACTCCCAACTTCTGACCCAGCTCTTGGAAGGTCTCCTGCTTTGAAAAACCAAGCATTTTAAATGCGTCCCGATACAGTGTATGGCCTTCAAGAGTACTAACTATCAAAGCTTTTGCAAACCTTTTGCCAAGCCGGGCCCCTTGGGTCAGATAAAAATCACCACCACTGCCCTTTTTCACCTCGGACAATATTTTTAATTCTTTGTTGTATGCGACTTGAAATTCATCCCGTGAAAGGCCACTGGCGTCAAAAATCCTTCTGAGAATCACAAGCGTGCTTACCTTAAAAATATGAGAGAGTCGTTTAACCTGCCGGGTCAACTCGTCTTTTTTGTCGTATTCATGCTTGACCATTTCCAGGGGCGCCAAAAACTCCGCTGCAACCTGATTGCACCATCGTTCAATATCGTTTTTCGGAAGGCGAACTGCCTGCGGATCGGATAACCCTGTCTCTCCCACCCATATATGTGCAAGTTCATGGGCAAGCGTGAACATCTGGGCAGCCTTGGTATCTGCGCCATTAATAAAAATAAGGGGGGCAAATTTGTCTGCAAGGGCAAAGCCCCTGAATTCCGCGGGATTCAACTTTCGCTGGTTATTGTTCAGGACCACGCCGCTACACATTACCATTATTCCATGCATGTCAGCTATGTCTATGAAGCGACGAAGCGCTTCAGTCCAGGTAGGCATTGCCCGACGTTCTTCAATACTGAAACCGATGGCCGTACGCATTGCAGCGGCAGTCTGTACTACACTGTCGGTAATTTTGGCCGCCCCAACAAAGGCCATCTCAATCTCATGATTAGACCTAAGGTAAGAACGATACCAATCTTGCCGTTGCTGACAGAGATAAATAGTATCAAGCAGATCAGCGCTTGGCCGTTCAATAAATTCATTCTCAACCGTGCGATAGTCCGCGATTGGAATCTTCTCTATAGGTGGCTCGGGGAGAAAGAAAAAACCAATTGGTGTACGGGTATATTTTGCAAAGGTTTCCAACTGTTTGAGGGTTGGGTTTACCTGATTGTTCCGCCACTCTTCAAGGTGGGGAAATCGGCCTTCGAGCATGCCGGGTGTAACCCCAATCCGCCCACAAGCCCAATCAATGAATTTTGGTTTTAGTTCGACCCTTACCATTTTTATTCACCCATATCAAAAATAGTTTTACCCAGCCCCCAACTATCAACCAAAGTTCACAGATTTTCTCAATATGTGCGACGGTGTCGCACATATTAGTTGAATGGGGTAAAACTGTGCGATATCCGAATGCGCCATTAGCTAATTTATTACTACTACTTAATCCATGCAACGACAGCGATAGTAAATCGTATCTTCTATTTATTCAGCGACTTGCGCCAACGTGCCGTTTAATTATTTACTAATTCAACCATTTTTTATTGCTAATTAATCATCTCATTTTGGACTACGGCGTGAGCCTTCATTATGGATTTTTCTAGCTTTTGCCATCTTAAAAAGGTAATAGTTAATCCTTTTCTTTTTCTGTTCACTGCTTAAATAATCGGGGAGTTTATTCATCAAAGTTTCATCAATCTTTTTCCGTGTAACTGGCCCGTGCTTATTAATCAATTTCAGGATATAATCCATATCATATGTGCTACCAAGGCCAAGGTTACGCATGTGTATGGCTTCATCACCAACAGCTTTAGCAATCTTGGCGGAAATAAAAATATTCGGATACTGTGCAGGCAACTCATTTGTGAGCATTTTTCCATGTAAAATAGGGTAACACTTTCCCGTTTAACGATACCTTAACAAACTCATTCATCCAAAGCCAGATCATTGCTGCCTGCCTCCAGGCATTTGCTGCGGCCTTGTTAGAGACTGACCCATCAAGGGCCTTAACCTCCAATAATATATCATTCTGCTTGTCTAGCAGCCAATCATATATTGCCCTCCTTTCCCGTATGTCGAAGAACGATTTGTATCCCCGGCAATGATATGCAACGCATGCATTCCTGCCCTTGAGCTTGTCCCTGTGCACATGATTCAGATGGTAAATTGCACTGTCCGCCCATGGATTCAAGGCATTCTCAGGACAAGCTCCTGACGGCGCTAACTGTTCAGACATCCGCTGTCTCACTTCGTTGGCAAAGTCCTAGGCGTGGAAGTGCCGATTACGATCCCCGTGGCAAAGGATTTCCAGATCATCGGCTATATCGATCTTCTGACCGAGGAAGACGGGAAAAGGGTCATTACCGACTGGAAGACCTGTAAGAAGCGACCTAATCCTGACGATGTTGCACAGAACATGCAGCTTTCAACCTATAATCTGGCCTATCCTGATGCTGAATTACGGATAGCTGCGGTCTTGAAGCAGAAGAAGCCAGCTGTGGAGTTCTATCCCACTACCAGAACCTATGATCAGAGAAAACGGACAGTGAAAACCTTCTGTGCCGTGAAGCAGAGCATCGAAGCAGGTGTGTTTTATCCAAGGGAAGGTTGGTGGTGCGAATGTTGCGGTTTTCGAGAACAATGCAAAAAAGACTTTTAACTGAAAGGAAATGTTATGCCCGAAAAGGTTGAGGCAAGGGAGTTGAAGGAAGCTACAAAGATGTGCTCTTAAAATGATTCCCTTGTTTCTCTTGGAACGATATGTTCCATTTATTGAAATCTCACTTGCCACTGATTGATGTTTGAAAAGGCCCTTTGCATGAAGCAAGGGGCTTTGTATATATTTTATTGGAGCATTATGGTGAATAGGATTTGAGATAATTTATATGACCCAAATAAAACTAACAAGCAGAGAACTTCACGCCATAGCAACATTAAAATATCGGCTCTCTAAATCAAACAACACCTTGACTTCAAACTCTTGGATACCCGCTATTGAGGAATTGTTTCGCGAAAGCCGACACCTAATGTCAAAGATCGGAGACGCAAGCCATAACAATTCGCTATATGTTGGGCAGGTTACCTTTTTTGGAATAATTATCAGAGCCCATGAATTGTTTCTGGGTGGTATTGAGCAAATTTATCTTGACAATAGACACTTACTTCAAGCCTCTGCAAGAGGACTGATTGAGACAATTGGATTAGTTTGTTTTGTTTCTGAAAAACCAAGCAAAGTGCATAGTTTGCTGCTGGATTATGATATTCCAGCTGGAAAACTTATGCATAAGGCATCAAAAAGAATAAAAAATGCTGGTGATTTTTATAATAAGTTATCAAGCTGGGTTCATCCTGGTAAAAACTCTTTGCTGGCGGGGTTTAAACCTATTGGAAATGGCGACAATAAAACCTATATCTCACTACCCCCTCCATCACTGAGTGAAAATGAAATTTACCGTGTTCTTGAGACGCTGATTGGTTTAGTGAAAATATTTTACGATAGCACGAATGCGTTTTTGGAGAAATACAGCAATTATCTAATTGATGGTATCCTTGCGGGTGAAAAAGCTAACCTTTTTGTTCCATGATAAGCCGTTTCCTATTAAACGTTGTGCCATTTTATCTATTTTTATAAATTGATCTACTTTTTCAACTTATTTCCAACTTCTATCGTATTCATTTCTTGGGTTTGATGTTTATCACCAAAGCCGTCTAAAAAGAAACCACAAAAGGACTCAGGCACATCTCCACCGTATTTCGGAATAAAACTAATCATTATCCTATGAATGGGGATGGGGATTCTAAAAGGCTTTGAATATTCAATTTCCGTCGGTAATTTAATTCCTAGTTCGTTAATATGGTTTTCGAAAATGTCCTTTAGAAATAATATGTAGCCGTTACAATCTATTATTCCAGCACTTTCGATATGTAATGGTGTAGTTGATTTATTTGTTATCTCCATCCAATAATAATCATTCTTATTGAACGATGGTGATACGTGTGTTGGCCTGTCTCCGATCCAGGCCCTGACTAACACCTCATGATTTATTTTAGGCGGTAGTAATCGAATGTTACTTATGATCTGCTCAAATTCAGAGTCATTATAAGTAGGCTTTGGACATTCTAACAATTTTGCGAGTTTCTCTATGATGGCTTCCCTATCACTCTTATCGTATAATTTACGATATTGAAGACCGCTAATTGGGAATTCGATCTTATCTACTGTCTCCTTGCAACAACAGATTGAGATCGGTGACGAAGTGTTCCGCAGGACAAATCCGCCAACTTCAAAGTTTACCCATGGTCGACTAACCGAATTTGGAGTAAGTAAAACTATACCAATTTTAGAAAATTTATGAGCATCAACGATATAACTATACCATTGTTCGCCTAATGGAATGCTTTTTGAATCACTTGCGGTAAAAATACGATCTGAAGGAATATTGAATATTTTTTGAATCTGTTTTCCAAAAGCTTCTGTAAAGTCTTTATCCTCGTCAGCATGCACAATAAATATATCATATCGATAGGGTGACTTGATGTCATTTTTTGAAGTATTGGTCATATCATCATAGTATTCCCAAAATTTATAAGTGGCTTCAAGGATACCGCCCGTCGACTCGTTATTCAGCAAACCAGCACCTCTCATAAATGTCCAATGTGGAGAAAATCGTTCCTTGTCAGATTTATCCTCAAATTCAATTTCCTCTATAGTAACGGTTGAATAAAGATTATCTCTATTTAATTTATTAGCAATTTTCCGAATTACTTTCTCTCTAAATCTTAATGTTTCAACCACCTTTGCATTGAAATTATTAGAATGACTTTCAACCAGCAAAATCCCAACCGTGGTGATTTGGCAACCAGATTGACTAATGAAGGTGGTTAATCCTTTTTCGGTTAGAATACTCAGTCTCGTATAGAGAGTGTCTCCCTCTAAACTGACCACAGGAGCAATTTTAATAAAATCTGTTTGTATGTCTGACCCAGCAAAATAATCGTCATAAAGGTATGACAAAATGATTCGTTCTTTATCGTCCAAACGAATTTCAATATTCATAAAAACATCAAGAATCAATTCATACCGAGTTTATTTACTTCCGTTTCTTGCCCATCTTTTTAATTATCCGATATACCTGTGATACCGATAGGTCCGTCTTGGGAGCGATATCGAAACCTGTTTTTCCAGATTTGTACATCGCAAGAACCTTCTCGTCGCGTTCCTTGTTCTTTTTACGGTTATAGTCGATCCCGTACTTCACGCGGAGTTGATGGATTGCCTGACGGGTAATTCCGAATTTATGCCCGATTGCTGCATCAGTTTTGAGAGTTTTCTGAAGTTGAATGAGTTGTTCTTTTGATACTTTGGCCATAAGATCGCCTCCAACAGTTAAATTAGTAGAGATCTATAAACTAATCGTTTTACCGCACAACTCGTTCAAGAACAGGCATCGTTGGTCCACTATCCTCGCCTAACAAACCAGTTTCAGCTCTGCTAAATAAAGATTGTAACACAAAATTACGATCATCCTTTTCAAGTTTTCCATCCTTAACTAGGGCGAGATAGATAAGCGTAAGCTGCTCTCTTTCTTCGGCGTCTCGTTTAAGATGAAAAGAGCTTAGTGTCATCTTGACTAGCAGTCGAATAAAGTATGCACTGAATGAAATGAACATCGCCAGTAATATAATTCCACGGATTGTTATTGGCTCCGCATCAAGAATAGATCCTTTGAAAGCCTCCGGAGGCAAATAAAGGCATGCTCCAATGATCGCTAATACTATACAAGTAGCCCATATGGTCCGTTTTAACCAGACATTACCCTTTGTCTCATATGTTGTCGCACGATTACGCCAATATTCTACAGGGGCTTCTAGGGCTAGTTTTTCTTTGTACGCTTTCGTAAGGCCCTCTAATTCATCAGTATATTGCTTGAATATCTTATCGAAGGTGATCTTATGATCAGCAATTGAATCATCAGCTGCTTTTTTTGTGCTTATTTGGGATGATTCCCATTGCTCTGATGCCTTACTAGCCCATTCTTTTTGGTTCTTTGTTAAAGCATCAAATTCTTTCCGCACTTGTTCTGACCTACCTTGCCATTCTTTTCGCAATTGCTCAAGTGCAGATGTTTCATGTGAGCTTCTAGATAGAATTAAGGAATCACCTTGATGTTCAAATTCGTAAGCATATAAAAAACCTATCAAATTATATTTTGAGCGATCAAAATTAACCTGCGTTATATTATTTGATTTCCCAGAATAGAAATAATAAATCGCCCCATTCATTATTTCTTGGGCAAATCCTGAATTGTCTATTTGAAGGCCAATTTTATTCAGACAAACAGCTATTGGTTGGTCTGAAAAAACATATGAAGGTTCTATTTTGTTTTGATTAATTTGGCGAAAACGTTCGCCCCAATAAGATTTCCACTGTTCTTCCCCATCATTCTTTTCAATAAATTGCTTTGTTTCACTCACCAATCTCTTGATGGTTTCTAGTCTCGATATCCACCCACTAATAGGATGAGGCCGATGCTTCGGTTCAGTCCAAAAGGCCAACTCTTGGTCGCAAAAAGAAATAATTTCTTTGTATCCTTTCTTCTCGCGTGCCTCAGGAGGATAGCTTCCTTGTATTGATATAGAAAGAGTCTCAAGAAAGCTCTCTTTGGTTTGTCCCATAAACCGTCCTTTTATTTACTGCTTTCTTCAACAATCTTAATTTCATCCTCAGTCAGCCCATACAATTCATAAACCAGCTTATCGATTTTTATGCTGACTGCCAAGATTTGCCTGGTGATTACATTCTGTTCATGTTCAGTTTTTAAACGGCTCTCCTCTTTTTTTAATTTAAGAATTTCTTCGACAAATCTATTGATTGAAGAAACTGTTTCACTTTTATCAAATTGAATTGGCAATGGAAATCGATTAACGTACTGAGCTCTAAATTCCAAATATTTATCTTTTACACCTTCTAAGGAAGCACAAACAGAATTAAAATAACAAAAAGCTAATCTGGAATTCAGAATTCCCAGGAGCGAAAGATTCGAACTTGGAATGACAAACGCCTTATCATTGATAAATTGGCCCGTTTCATCAATACAAAACCTACACTCATTTGCAATAATTGGATAAACTATTTTCGCTTGTTTATTTATTCCTATAAGTGCTACGGCGGGCTGTTGGAGTTCAAACCACTCCTGTTTTGTAGCCCGCTTTAACAATGCAGACCTAAGAGGAAGCATATATTCTTTTATGACAGGATAACTATCAATGTCCTTTTCGGGATGAAGATATATAATCCACTGTTTTCCAAAATTAATTGAGTATCTCCTGATATCCTTCCCAAACAATATTGGTTTTAATACTTCTTTGCTTCTTGGATCTTTTCGAACAAATTTGCTGTACGTTTCTTGATCAATTATAAAGGCTTCGTTAAGTCCTGTTTTTGTACCAAAAATAACCGATCTTCCCAGCCACGCTTCGAGTTCGACAGCCTTTGTTCTTATTTTAGATAATAGCCTTGTGGTATCTTCTGAAACAAGTTGCCATCCCGATTCGTTCAACGCATTTGATGAAATAAATTTAACCGTATCCATCTGAATGGAAGCTAAATCTATCTGTCCTGCGGCTAAAGCCCTGATTTTATCTACTGATGGAACAGGTAAGTATTGAATCGTGTCCTTTTTGCCTTTTCCTAAAGTCGAAGCAATAATTATTACAGTCCTTACGGTTGCACCTTCAAACACGTCCGCTCCAGCAAAATCAGCGACCGTAATAATTTGTGTTTTTTCCTCTAGCAATTTTCTTAACGGCTGACCGTATTTTGCTTTCATAAATTTGTTCGAAACAATCATACCAAAGCAACCATTTTGGTTTAAGAGAGAAACTCCTTTCTCGATAAAATAGGCGTATAAATCTGCACGTTCTTCATGAACGGCATAATTTTCTTTCAGAAATGATTTTACAGGTTTAAACGTTTCCATCCTGATATAGGGTGGGTTCCCTATAACCACATCGAATCCCCCCGATTTCATTATCTCTTGGAAGCCATCATTTCCATCCCAATCAAAAGCGTTTATTTTACTTTTATGCTTAACATCGCCAAATAAATCCATCGATTCACCAGAAAAGAAATCCGTTCCAATCAGAGAATTTCCACACTTTATATTCGCCTCAAGAGTAGGCAGTACCCGTTCATGGAACATACTCAACTGATTCTGAATTGAAGCCTGTGTTTCACCCTCCATACACTTCAGCAGGAGGCTCAATTTGGTCACTTCGACAGCCTGAGCGTCCAGATCCACCCCATAGATGTTATTCAGCAGGATCTTCTTCTTCAGAGCCGTAGTTAGTCCGCCTTCAGGCGTAATACAACCAGCCTTATTCTTCTTACTGGCTCCGCTGTAATACAGAATATGCCAATCCAGCAGGAACTGATACGCACCCAGCAGAAATGAACCGCTACCGCAGGCAGGATCAACAATCTTTATCTTCTCGACCTCATCAGGTGTCTTACCCTCGACCAGCTTACCAACCGTATTCTTTACAATGTATTCGACTATGTACTGAGGCGTATAATAAACACCCCCTGCTTTCCTGACCTCTGGCTTCTCTTCAACCTTCGCGTTATGACCTGCCGTTAAACGGATGACCTTACCCAGAAACTGCTCGTACGCACTACCCAATATTTCAACTGGCAGGACAGAGAACTCAAA
>MFYT01000060.1 GCA_001789205.1 Candidatus Raymondbacteria bacterium RIFOXYA2_FULL_49_16
GCCAAATTGCCATGCGTGGATGATGTGTATTTTTGGAGGGGCGTCATTCTGCTATTGGTGTTTTCACGTGTTGAATGACGCCTGTACGGATTATTGTGTGGCCCCATGTGTGCTGAAAGATGCACCTACAGGGTTTTGAAATGAGATAATTCATATATTTTTAATAGAAATTAAAATGGGAGGAATGTATGAGTGCGCCGAGCGAAATTTATACTGACCAACTGGTGAAAGTCCAGTCAGGGGAAAGGTTAGCCACCACCCCAGAACCGAACTCTGCACCTGACGGGGTAACCTGTCTTCGTGAAGCCAGAGGGAGGGGATACCGGGCCGCAACGCAAGTGAAGGGGTTGAGCCCCGAAATGCTCCACTGTTCCGGAAGCCGGCGGTTTTCATATGCGCGGAAGGCAATAATCCCGTATCCGTTTTGGCAAGGATACGGGAATCCGGCGGGGTCTGAGACCGTAGCACGGTATCAAACGGAAGGTATGGGAACTCGGGAGGCCCGTTATGCTCCCTATCGGGTACGTGTTACCAAGCCGAACAAAGGCAAGGTGTCACAGATGGCGTATCGGGTTTCGGACCAGTTCATATTAGTGATGAAGCAGGGTAATGCCTGTGGAGCGAAGGGGCTGGCAGGAAAGTCATTTTTTGGCGGAACTACCTTGTCCGTACCTGGAGACGGAATAGCAAGCAGGGTTTCGGCAGACGTAACTTGCGCGTTTGGCGGGGAGACTTTTCTGAAGAGCCGGATGCGGGAGGAGCAGCCGACAAGGCTGCAATCCAGCTGGTGAAAGTCCAGTCGTGTCAGTCGCCCATGTCGGACACGAAACGATGCCACACCCCAGTGCAGGCAACCATCTGGGGAACGCGTGGTGTAAACGGCCTGGCCGCCTATGCTTGAGAAAAAAAAAGCTGCGGTGGGAGCAACCTGGAGGTCTAGTGAGTGTAGAAGCTTGAAGATAATCGAATGATTGCAGCCTCGTAATACCGGTTCCATGCTGAAGTTGCATAGCATGGGCAGTCTGGTGCGCTGAACGTGTTTCTGCGAACGTGAAGCCGATGCTCTCTGCGAAGAAGTGGGTAAATGCAGCGGAGAGGCACCACGGGGTATGGATCCATACGACTACACAAGGATTGCAGAGATAATGTCGGGAAGGTCTCAGGTTCAGCAGGGGGTAGTAGCAACCTGCAAAGACCATCCTTATAAGGAAAACGAAAGAGGATGGAGAATGTGAGATTGACGCATGAGCCGTATGAGCTAAGAAAGGAAGGTAACTCTTCCATAGCAAAGGGGCTCTGGACGCTTGGTGGTCACAGGAGTTTTATGAATGACCAGACTTGAGCTGGACAATCATCCATAAAGCTATGGTGGCGAGGAAATAAGTAAACCGTTGGAGGCCTTTGGCGTATGTGGACTAACACTTTAACCAGACCATTAATGGGAAGATTTATTTCTAAAAACGACTTGCGAGCCAAGGTCAGAACCGGATTCGGGAAAACCGACCGTCCGGGATCGCAGGGAGGCTGTGTGAAACGTGACGATGGGAGTCGTGCTGAGGCCCACAGCGAAAGTTTGTGGAAAAGCCAACGAACCCTAATGTGCGCGCGCTCAAATTCTATCCCGACAATCTGCAAGTCCGGTTCTGTGAGGGGCGTAATAGCTTCCTCACGATAGGAAGAAAACTATTGTAAGGAGGTTATGTATGTCTACTCGACGCTCTACTCGACAAATCACGAACATTGTAATTATGGCCGCGCTTTTAACAGCAGCAGGACTGTTGATGTCTTGCAATGCAAAAGAGAAGCAGGTGCAGGAAATACAGAAGACGCCCGCCCTTGTGTCAGAGGTCCAGGCGCTTGCGGCCCAGACCACCTGTCCGGTCATGGGCAACCCCATCGACAAAACGATATTTGCTGATTACAATGGCAAGCGGGTATATTTCTGTTGCGGCATGTGCCCGGCCGAGTTTAAAAAGGACCCGGAGAAATATATCAAAAAACTGGCTGACATGGGCCAGACAGTGGAAACCATAGAAACAGGAAAGTAGTATGCGCAGATTGGCCGCAATATTGGCAGGCGCCATTGGCATTTTCAGCGCGCTGTCGAACACTACCGGAGCGGCCCCTGTTTCCGTGAGCAGTCACCAGTCCGCGATCCGGGTTTTTGTCAACGAAGCACTGGAAAAAAACCCGCTGCTCAAGGCGTACGCCCTCGACAGTGAGGGCGCGGAAAGAGCGGCGGTTGCGTCCAAAGGTTTTATTGCGCCCGAATTTTCCGCAGCCTACATGCCCGGTATGGCTGGCTCTACCTTCGAAATCGATTATTCCCTCCAGCAAATGATCATGTTCCCGGTCAAATGGGCTGCCATGAACAAGGCCGCTCTTTCGCGCGCAATTGCTGCCCGCGCAGAGGCCATGGCCGCAGGCAACACACTGGCGCTCGATATTGCCCATGCTTACAACCAGCTCTATTATATTGACCGGAAACTCGATCTGGTGGCAAAGGACCGGCAACTGCTCCAGGTCGCATCCGCTGCTGCAAAAAAACAGTATGAAATTGGCATGGGAAGCCAGGCACAGGTGCTAACCCTTGATATTGAGACCGAGCGGCTTGCAACAGACAGTATTTCACTTGGCCTGCAGCGCGTTTCAGCCGCAGCCATGCTCACAGCGCTTCTTGGCGATTCAGCTGACCGTGTTTTTGCAGCAACACCTGAGTGCTCCATTGCGGTTTTCCAGACCCTACCACCAGATTCCCTGGCGCTTCTTGCTTTGGCGCAGCGGCCCGATCTTGCGGCCATGGAGGCTGAACAGGCAATGGCCCTGCACGAAAAAGACGCCAGCCGTATGGCCTATTTTCCTGATTTCATGATAGGCGCTGGATACCGGCAGCGGCAGGCTGTGGATGCGACTGATTCGTGGTCAATCATGGCGGGCATTACCCTGCCCTTTGCGCCCTGGTCACTGAAAAAATACAGCGCAACAAGCGGTCAAATGCAATTGGCCCATGCATCCATGCAAAAGAAATACGAGAACATGAAAAACATGGTTAAGGCCGAAGTATTAGACGCGTTGTCCAATCTTGCCCGCGCTGCAAGCCAGTTGCGGTTTTACGGGCACACAGGCATACCCAAGGCCGAACTGTCACTGCAGTCTGCCATTGCCTCGTACCAGCAGGGAAAAACTGAATTCTCCATGGTTATTGACAATGTCCGCATGGTCATCATGGCGCGCGAACAACACGCACTGGCCGCCCAGGAATACCTGGACGCGCTTGCCCGCCTCGATTTTACCATAGGACTTCCCATGCCAATGGCCCGGGAAGGAGAGAAATGAAAAAAGGAATTATAGCGGTTGTACTACTTGTTGCCTGCGTTGCCGGACTTATTGGATTTTTCGCAGGCAAGCAGGGTATGGCCGCGCATCACGACCACGGATCTGAGGCAGGGGGGATGAGCGCAACACCTGGCGCAACAATCATGTATTACCGTTGTCCCATGCACCCGTGGATAACCTCGGGCAAACCCAGCAAATGTCCCATATGCTCCATGGACCTTGTCCCGGTCTCAAACGATGGGGGCAAGGGAAGCAACATAAAAATAGACGCTGCCACCATACAGGCCATTGGCGTTACTTCAGAAGAAGCGGGCAAACGCACCCTGGTGCGCGAAATCCGCATGCCTGGCATTGTGCAACCCAACGAACGCAAGGTGGTCTCCATTGTCACCAAGGTGGCGGGCTATATTGAAAAAGCGCAGGTCAATGCAACAGGAGAAAAAGTACGCGCTGGACAGACCCTGTTTGACATGTACAGTCCCGACTGGGTAAACGGACAAGAGGATTTTTTACGCGCCCTAAAAACAGGGGATTCGTCGCTTGCGGAAAACGCGCGGCAGAGGCTTCTTACGCTCGATGTTCCGGCGTCAGTCATCGATGGCCTCAGAAAAAACAACGCGACCATGCGGCGCCTGCCTTTTGTGTCGCCAGCCTCGGGCGTGGTCACCGAAAAGATGATCACTGAAGGCCAGAGCGTTTCACCCGGCATGCCCCTGTATACCATTACTGATTTATCCGAGGTCTGGGTTATGGGGGAAGCGTACCAGAACGACCTGGCGTTTATCGCGCAGGGCCAGAAGGCCGAGGTGGTGCTTGACGTGCTCAAAGGAAAGGTCTTTTCCGGCACCATTGCGCTCATCTATCCCGAGCTAAACCCTGAGACACGCACAGGAAAGGTGCGGATTGCGCTTGCGAACACGCAGGACCTTGCGCTCAAACCCGGCATGACGGGCCTGGTCACGGTTATGGCAATTGCGGCAAAGGACGCGGTCGCTGTGCCCGAACAGGCGGTCATCCACTCGGGCAGGCGGGACATTGTGGTGCTCGATCTGGGCAATGGCTATTTTGCCCCCCGTGAAGTGATGCTTGGCCCTGTTGCCGCGGGCTATGTCCAGGTGATAACCGGCGTGCAGGAACACGAACGCGTGGTCACCTCCTCGCAGTTTCTCATTGATTCCGAGAGCAATTTACGCGAGGCGGTAAAAAGGCTTGCCAACATGCAGACAGGTGATACCCTCCACGGCCATCCTGAAAATTTTACCCCGCCCCCTGTTGTATCGCAGGATTCGGCCCAGCGGACCTGCCCCATCATGGGCGGGCCAATCAACAAAAAAATGTTTGTCGATTATAAGGGAAAAAGGATTTATGTCTGTTGCGCCAGGTGTCTGCCTGATGTGAAGAAAAACCCGGAAAAGGCGATCAAGACGCTTTTGGACCGGGGAGAGAAAGTGGCCAATGCTCAAAAAAATCATTGAATGGTCAGTTGCCAATAAAATCATTGTCCTTCTGGCAGGATGCATTGTCGCGGGCCTTGGCATACATGCGGTACTTACCACGCCAATTGACGCCATTCCCGACCTCTCGGACGTGCAGGTCATTGTCTATACCGAATATCCCGGGCAATCGCCCCGCGTGGTAGAGGATCAGGTCACCTATCCTCTTACCACAGCCCTAATTTCAGTACCAGGATCGCGCATTGTGCGCGGGTATTCCTTTTTTGGCTATTCGCTGGTGTATATCATTTTCGACGATGGCACTGATATGTACTGGGCGCGCAGCAGGGTGCTTGAATACCTCAATTACGCGCAGAAAAACCTTCCCAGCGGCATAACGCCCACTCTGGGGCCCGATGCAACAGGCGTTGGCTGGGTCTTTGAATACGCGCTCACATCTAAAAAGCGGTCGCTTGCTGAATTGCGCAGTCTACAGGACTGGTACCTCAAATACGAGCTTGCCAGTGTTCCGGGCGTAAGCGAGGTTGCCAGCGTTGGCGGATATGTGAAGCAGTACCAGGTCACGCTCGATCCCGCCCGGCTTCAGGCCTATGGCATTTCATCAACCATGGTTGAAATGGCCATAAAAAACAGCAACAGCGACGCTGGCGGCGAAACTGTCGAAATGGGTGAAATGGAATTCATGGTGCGCGGTAAAGGCTATCTCACCTCATTGGACGATATTAAAAACATTCCGGTCATGCTGGGAAAGGGGAGCATGCCGCCGGTCTATCTCTCTGATGTCGCGACTATCGCCATTGGTCCTGAAATGCGGCGCGGTGCAGCAGAACTCGACGGCATGGGCGAGGTTGTTGGCGGCATTGTAATCATCCGGTTTGGCGAAAATGCGCGCACAGTCATTGAGGCGGTCAAACGTAAATTGGTTGAAGTCCGGCCCGGACTGCCCGAGGACGTCTCGATTGTGACCACCTACGACCGGTCTGGGCTTATCAACCGGGCCATTTCCCATTTACGCGACAAGCTTGTGGAGGAAATCATCATTGTAGCGCTGGTGTGCCTTGTTTTTCTTATGCACGCGCGCAGCGCCTTTGTGGCGGTGTTTACCCTGCCGCTGGCCATTCTCATGGGTTTTATTGTCATGCGGTTCCAGGGCATAAGCGCGAACATTATGTCGCTGGGAGGCATTGCTATTGCCATTGGCGCCATGGTGGACGCGGCAATTATCATGATTGAAAACATGCACAAACACCTCGAGACCGAAGAGTTGCTTCCCCTCGACAAACGGCGAACAAACTGGGCAATCGCCGTGGAAGCCGCGGTGGAAGTGGGGCCAACGCTTTTTTTCTCGCTTATTGTCATAACTGTTTCTTTTTTGCCGGTTTTTACGCTCGAGGCGCAGGAAGGCAGGCTCTTCAAACCGCTCGCGTTCACCAAGACCTATTCCATGGCCGCGGCCGCCCTGCTTTCAGTGACCGTTGTGCCCATACTTATGGGATTTTTTATCAGGGGAAAGATTCTTCCCGAAAATAAAAACCGGATCAACCGGGTTTTACACCGGATCTACGAACCTGTGGTCCAATTTGTGGTCACGCGTCCCAAGCGCGTCATTGGTGCCGCTGCGCTTGTGCTGTGCGTCACCCTTGTTCCCATTACGCAGCTTGGGTCTGAATTCATGCCTCCTTTGTGGGAGGGTGATCTTCTGTATATGCCCACTACTCTGCCTGGCATTTCAATAACCAAGGCGCGCGAGCTGTTACAGCAGACTGACCGGATAATCAAACAGGTGCCTGAAGTCCAGAGGGTCTTTGGCAAGGTGGGACGGGCCGAAACCGCGACCGACCCAGCGGGACTTGACATGATCGAATCGACCATTTTACTCAAACCGCAGAAAGAATGGCGCAAAGGCATGACGCGGAAAAAGCTTATTGCAGAGCTCGACAATGCCATACGCATACCCGGGCTTACTGATTCGTGGACCATGCCAATAAAGACGCGGATCGATATGCTGTCCACTGGCATCAAGACACCGGTGGGTGTTAAAATATCAGGGCCCAATCTCGATTCGCTCCAGTCCATTGGCGCCAGGGTCGAAGCGGTGTTGCGCGATGTTCCGGGAACCGCTTCTGCCTATGCGGAGCGGCCAACAGGCGGTAATTATCTCGATATTTCTATTAACCGCCGTGAAGCGGGCAGATACGGATTATCGGTCGAGGACATACAATCTGTCATTCGCACTGCCATCGGCGGTATGGATGTCACCACCACGGTGGAAGGGCTTGAACGCTATGGCATTAGCGTGCGGTATGGACGCGAGCTTCGCGCAAATATTGACGATCTCAAGCGGGTACTGGTGCCTGCTCCGGGAAATGCGCAGGTGCCGCTTGGACTGGTGGCGGAATTTTCCATAAGCAAGGGGCCCATGGTGGTGCGTACAGAAAATGCACGGCCAAATTCATGGGTTTTTGTGGATATCCGCGACATTGATATTGGCTCCTATGTTGCACATGCGCAGCAGGCAATTGCGCGGAAAGTTTCTCTGCCAGCGGGATATTCCATTGCGTTCAGCGGCGAATTTGAATACATGGAACGCATGCGCAAAAAGCTCATGGTAGTGATTCCCCTGACCCTTGCCATTGTTGTCATGCTGCTTTTTCTTAACACCCGCTCTTTGGCCAAAACCGGCATTGTGCTTTTAGCCGTGCCCTTTTCCCTTGCTGGCGCGTTCTGGGCAGTGTACCTGCTGGGATATGATCTTTCCCTTGCCGTATGGGTGGGTATGATAGCGCTTGCGGGCCTGGATGCCGAGACCGGGGTGGTCATGCTGCTCTACCTTGAGCAGGCTTTTGACAAGGCCAAAAAAGCCGGCGCCATGCGCACTCTTGCTGACTTGCGTGCTGCCATTGATTTTGGCGCGGTGAAACGTGTGCGGCCAAAGATCATGACCGCGTCAGTCATTGTTGCTGGCCTGCTGCCTATTATGTGGAGCAACGGCGCTGGCGCTGATGTCATGAAACGCATTGCCGCGCCCATGGTTGGAGGGATTGTGACCTCAGTGGCAATGGAACTGCTGGTCTATCCTGCGGTATATTTTTTATGGAAAAAGCGGGAAACGGAAACTAGGGAAAAAAGTGGAGCTGAGGGGAGTTGAACCCGCCTTTGAGGCTCATTACTGTAGTATGCCATCGAGATATTGTCTGCCTTGTCCTGATTTCAAGAATTTTTCTCTCTTCATGGCCTCCTTACGAGTGGCATATCCGGTTTCGTGATAAACCAAACGCCAGGGACCATTTTTTAAAGTAAATCTTCCTAAACTTCCGGCAGTAATATCATTGTGTTCTTGAATACGCCGTTCCAAATCAGCAGTGTAGCCGGTATATCGCTTGCCCGCCGTATCACTAAACAAAACATAGACAGTGAACATTGAAGGATTGAAAGTGGAGCTGAGGGGAGTTGAACCCCTGGCCTCGTCATTGCGAACGACGCGTTCTACCAACTGAACTACAGCCCCATATATTCTAAAGTTACCTCGGCTGGTCATTGCGAATCCGCCTGAG
>MFYT01000061.1:0-2427 GCA_001789205.1 Candidatus Raymondbacteria bacterium RIFOXYA2_FULL_49_16
AAAAACGACAATCTTCGAATTTCGCCATATGCTAGGAGTGACATACAAGTTGTAAATCAGTTTATTAGTGAAATTAGCGATTACCACCTTGTATTTAGAGAGAGTTGATTGTTTTAAAATTGCTTCAAAAAAAACATTATCACCAAGGTCAAATTTCAAAACATCTATAACAAAAGCCCCCTTGCTGCCGACCATTTGATCATGCAAAGTCTGGTTTTCTTGCTGGGTTTTACTTATAGTCATTGTATCAAGCGGAGAATCAAAGCTGTAAAACATCGCATAAGTTTGGTGATTTTGACTCGTCATTAGCTTTAAAGCTTCAAAATAATCCAAGTCCAAATATTGTGGTATCCTTGCAATTTCTTTCTCATTTGTTTCTAATTCTTTAGTTCTTTGAAGATAATTATAAAAAATAACTTTAGGTCTGCTGCCGGTACTGTCAAATATATTAACCTGCTGCTCTTTGAAAGATAAATTGCAACCTCCATCCACATTAAAAATCTGGGTTATTTCATATACAGGAACTTCCTTGCTATATAGTCCCGCATTGATGGACAAAGTTAATTTATTATCCTCATAAGCTAACTCATATTCTATTTGAACTTTATCACTATCTTTTAACTTAGAAGATTTTAGGATCAAGCCTTTTATAGTATTTTTATCATCGGTTTCAATGACATAATTGTCTTCTTGCAATCTCTTCCCATTTTTTATTATTTTATTAATGTGTGCATTGTTGTCATCATAACGATCATCGGTATCTATGAGCTGTATTCCAACGTCCATGCTTGCCAATATATCGCCCTGGCAAGCGTAACTTTCCCTAACTTGCTGGAGATCTGCATGATTGGACATCTTCTTTTTATTGGTCTTAGGTCCACAACTTACTAAGATAAGTCCTAGGATAAAGACGATAATCATTATCACTTTTTTCATTTTCTCTGACTCCCTTGAAACAAACCACCATCGAAAACCATTTTTAAGCGCTCGTTGCCCGCACCTTGAAAAGTTCTACTTATAAATCATTTCTATACCGATTTTATCTAAATCAAGTGAAATCGCTTGGGCCAAAGACAAGATAAGCTCAGGCCGCTTAAATGAGTTAATCATTTTCGGAGTGCTGGCATTGAAATAGTCAAAGGTGACTCCCCAGTGATGAGTGCCCAGTGCTCCCAGAAAAGTTGTCTGATATATAGGTTGAGACGGATTAACTAAAACGGAAAGCTCAGGCCAAAGGCGGGTTCTTTGTATCGTTACCTGAGAATCATTTAAGGCCACCCCTGTTTGGTTATAAATTATATTAAACTGGTTTAACAGCATCTCATAATCAACACTTTCCAAATCCATGCCGGCCAAAGAATCCTTCAAATATTCCTTGTCAACATTGATATCTCCAGAAACTCCCGACAAATTGTAGTAGTGAATATTTTCATGAGGAAGGATATGAGTCCGATGCCAATTTTCCATTGACTCAGTAGTTAATTCACTTGCTCCTGCAATCACCGCCTCTCCAAATTTTTTTAACTTTTTCATATTCTCATAGTGAAAAAGACCAAAATCCAGCGCCTTGAATTCAACCAAGGCCATGCGCATAACCATCTTCATTAAATAAACAACACTGGCCTTGGCCTTGGCGGTTTTTATGCCTTCTTCGGTGTCTGATAAATATTCATGGATGAAACCCAAAATATTTTTTTTATTTCTATAATAGCCTCTAAAAAAATCAAGTGGGTTTTTCACTTCTGTTTCCAAATTATTAATCAGTTGTCTAAATGCCTTGAATTGTCTTCCCATCAAAGGTGTGGACGTGGATTCATGATCTAAAAATAACACATCGGCCAGATCCGATCCCCACACTGTTCCACAATAGGACACCACCGCTTTTAGCTTTTCCAATAAGGGGGATTGATATTTTTTTAATTGAGATGCAATCTCCATGGCAACCGCACTACCTTGAGAATAGCCAATGATAACAAAATCATATTGAGTTTTTTCACTCATCTCTATTAAATTAATAAATTTCTCAATCCGCCGGATAGCTATCTCAGCGCGTTTTGCACATGGAATGAAGGTTTCTAAGGATAGAAATTCCGGGAACAGATACACCAGCTTGACCAAGGGCACTTGATCGTGGTCGTCAATGCTCGAAGCTATTAACAATTTATCAAGATCCTCATCCTTCATAGAGTTTGATCGCATTTTAAAAACCGGATCTTGCAAGGCCTTCCCATTTAACTTTTTATATTGCTCCAAATACTGCTGAGTCGATTTATGAAAAGACGTTTTTTTATTATTTAAAAGTTCTGTCAGTACCGCCTTATCTGTAAGCAACTCGCCAACAATACCAGGAATAAAAAAGTAAATTATTTTCTTATTTTTAACAGAATTTTTTATTAATTCATCATTTACTTTTCTAAACGGGGTCTT
>MFYT01000061.1:2479-48513 GCA_001789205.1 Candidatus Raymondbacteria bacterium RIFOXYA2_FULL_49_16
TATCGGTGGATTCAATAGGCTCAAGCAATAATTTGGGAATTTTTAAAACTAAACGGGGAAGATCTGCTGCAGGATAATTTTTAGCAACATTACTGGCAAATATATTGCGGAAATCTGGTTCCCCCACCTGGGCATAAAGATTAAAGGCCAACCAATAAACTTGAATAATAATTAATATTCTAATCATTTAAAACTCCTAAACAAATAAGATAAAGCTTGCTTTCATGTCTAACTTTTAGACACCTGGCCAAGATCAGGTCAATTTCCCAGCTCTATCCAGTTTAAAATCATTGTTTTGCTATACAGGTAGTCATCATGCGAAAGCCGTGCCAGTCACTTTTGTTCTTGTAAATCAAAATACCCGAAAGTATTATTTTCCCATGATTCACCTTACGAAGATGACCGCTATACATTTCGATGCTTATTTAGGCAAGGCCATCGAAAGATATGCCAATGAAATAGCCCAATCCAACAATGAGGATTTACATACTGCTAAGGTAAAAGCACATGAACAATTTCAAGACGTCTTACCCATCGGTCTGACAAGTCCAAATCAATACTTTTTTGATGTTGTGTTAACTGCCTCGGATACGACAATTGGTATGATATGGTACATGCTCAAAGATAAAAATAATTCGATTGCCGACATTTGCCGGACCTTGGGCCTTTCCAAGGCCACCTTATACCGCTATGCACAGTAGAGCAATTAAAAAACTGTATTATGGCACATTTTTAAAGGAATGAATCCTATGGCTCGTCCGGAAGATGTTGCAGAAGTAAACCGAATTACACCGATTATAAGTCAATACCTGAATACGTTGCAGGCAAAACATGTCAGCGTTCTAAGTGCCTTGGCAATTATTATTGCCAAAACGATTGACGAATGCCTCTTAGAACAGCAGAGGAATCCGGAAAAAAAGACGACTCCAACCGCAGGACAAATCAACGTAGCATCAGTATTTGACACCCGGATTCGACAGTTAGAACAAATGGGATGCCGTTGGTCAGGATGGGTTTGTTTATTTGTGCGACAAGTTCGATGGCTTTTCCCGCTTTTCAAAGATTCTTCGGAAAATCGCGGCTGGAATTAAATCAGGAAAGTGAAATAAGGCTTCTGGGAGGGGCCTAACGTGCTTTATAATCCGTTTCGTGAGGTGACCTCTAAAAGTATTTGTCAAATAACCGTTGAAAATAGTATCTCTTAATTCATGAAACCAGTCAAACGCTCTGGCCCGCCCGTAGTCCTTAATGGCAGTATCGAGTCCCTCCATGCCCGTGTCCGTGAGCTTATCATCGCCGCCCGCCGGACGGTATCCCGCGGAGTGGATTTGGTGCAGGTGCATACCAATTACACGATCGGAAGATACATCGTCGAACAGGAACAGTGCGGAAAGTCGCGAGCGGGTTATGGGAAAGAGATCATCAAATGCCTGGCTGAAAAGCTCTCGGCCGAATTCGGCCGTGGTTTCGCCAAAAGCAATTTGGAATACATGCGCCGGTTCTTTCTTGCCTACCGGGATCGTGCGCGGATCGCCCAATCCGAAATTGGGCAATCTTCCCCTGCGCTGGACGGCAAAGCTGGAATTGCCCAATTCCAAATTGGGCAATTGGCCGAACCCGGATCCGGCCCCCGCCCCTTTGGGCTGGGGTGGACGCATTACATTTTCCTGCTGGGCATCAGAAACACCGCCGAACGCGACTTCTACGAGATAGAAGCCGCCAGCCAGGGATGGAACATCGATGAACTCAAACGCCAGTTCAACAGCGGCCTGTACGAGCGCCTTGCCTTGAGCCGCGACAATGCGGGCATCCGCAGGCTGGCGAAGGAAGGGCAGAAGATAAGCGCTCCCAAGGACCTGCTCAAGGAACCCCTGGTCCTGGAATTTCTGGGGCTGTCCGAGCAGGCCCGGTATTCCGAATCCGATCTTGAATCCGCCATCATCAACCGTATCGAGCGGTTTCTGCTCGAACTCGGGAAGGGCTTCCTGTTCGAGGCCCGGCAGAAAAGGTTCACCTTCGACGGAGATCATTTCTTCGTTGATCTTGTTTTCTACAATCGACTCCTGCGCTGTTACGTGCTGGCGGATTTGAAAATCGGCGACCTGACCCACCAGGATCTCGGCCAGATGCAGATGTACGTCAATTATTTCGACCGGTTTGTAAGGATAAAGGGTGAGAACCCCACCGTCGGGATTGTCCTTTGCAGGAAAAGGAACGAAGCCCTGGTGAAAATCACCCTGCCCAGGGGCGCCAACATCCACGCGCGGGAATACCAGTTATACCTGCCCAGCAAGGAAGAGCTGCAGAAAAAACTGGTTGAATGGACCGGTAACCAGCCCTGAACACTTGGGTGTTCTTAAACATATAGGGAAAAAGTGTCACAATAATACCGGAAAAAAGGATTTCGTATATAATGACAATTTTATTGATGAGAATGATTTAATTGATAAGCATTTTAATTTTCGGGTTCGTGTAATCTCGTAGTCCTTCATGCATGGCGAATTCCCGCCTATTCGGTCCGCTTCGCTCTCGCGATGCGAGGCGAGCGAGGCAAGTTGTTCCGGCATTCGATATTGTCCCCGCCTCGCCTTGCGGCGACGCGAGGCGGGCCCCCGGATTTGGTCTTCCGAGCCAAAAAAACATCGATTTCACGCTGCTTTCAGAAAAAATACCCCTTCACATCTGTGCAATCAAGAAAAAACGAAAAAGCTCCGCCCTGGCTTTCTGGTTGGAGCGTTAAATATCGTATGATGGCAGGTCCTCAAATCCGCCTGCGGCGGAGTATAATCAGGCAATGGTTCTTCAAGGGACAGAGATTTGGGGCAGATTTCCGGTGGGGGACGGGGTTCAGGCCCTTTCTATATATTATACGCCATAACAACACATAGATTTATCTGATTTTAAGCCAAAACAACCTATAGTTTTATCATTTTCATCTTGACATTGACCTGTAATTTATCTATACTTTCAGTACGAATAACAAATACACAGGCACAAAAATGTACAGATCTGCTATAGAATATTTAAAAGAGTGGCAAAATAGCCAATCCAGAAAGCCATTGGTGATTCGTGGAGCACGGCAGGTTGGGAAAACATTTATCGTCAGGGAGTTCGCAAAAGAATTCCAAAACTATGTGGAGATCAATCTCGAAACCGATATAAATATTTTATCATATTTTAAGAGTACCGATCCCAAAGAAATTGTAGAGTTGCTTGCCCTTCATTTTAACACCACTATTATTCCAGGCAAAACGCTTCTTTTTTTTGATGAGATACAGGCTGCGCCCGGATTATTTGCAAAGCTCCGGTATTTTTATGAGCTTATGCCGGGCCTGCACGTGATTGCGGCTGGGTCACTTTTAGAATTTATTCTTAAAGAGCATGAGTTTTCGATGCCGGTTGGAAGAATAGAATATCTGCATCTTGGCCCCATGAACTTTGCTGAATATCTTTTGTCAACAGACAACGATAAGCTTCTCGACTTTATAAAGAATTACTCTTTGCGCGATACATTTCCTCAGCCAATCCATCAAAAACTTGTTTCTTTGTATAAAACCTACCTTGTAGTCGGCGGTATGCCGGAAAGTATCAAGTCATATCTTGATAAAAGGTCTTTTGTCGACAGCGACCGGATAAAGATGAATATCCTGTCAACGTATGTGGATGATTTCAGCAAATACGGAAAGCGCATCAACCGTGAATTATTGACAACCGTATTCAAGGCTGTGCCGTCGCTGATAGGCAACAAAGTAAAATATTCGACTATTTCAAAGGATCATCGTTCAGCGGAGATCGCTACTGTGCTCAACAGATTGTTTCTGTCCAAAATATGCTATCCGATTTATCATAGCTCTGCACAAGGCATTCCTCTTGGGGCCGGACGGAACAACAAGGTCTTCAAACTGCTGTTTCTTGATGTTGGTTTAATGTGCAGTGCGCTGGGATTGTCCATGGCACACATCAGCAAACTGGATGACGTCTCCTTGGTAAATAAAGGCGATATTTCCGAACAGTATGTAGGGCAACATCTTTTATATCGTAAAAACTTCTATTACGAACCGGAACTTTATTACTGGAATAGAGAGAATCCCGGCTCGAATGCCGAGGTGGATTATGTTATTGCGCATGGGCCTGTGATTGTTCCGGTAGAGGTAAAAGCGGGTAAAACCGGTACGCTTAAATCGTTGCACCTGTTCGTAAGGGAACGGGCGCTTAAAACCGGTGTTCGCATAAATCTTGATATTCCCTCGGTAGTGCGCTGTGCCGGCGCCTTACCGAATGGCGATCGCTATGACTATAACCTGATTTCAATACCCTGCTATTTAATAAGTGAATTGGACCGGTTTCTTGATAAACAAACAAGCTAAATAACCGATAACCGATAACCGATAAGCATTTTGATTTTCGAGTTCGCGGGATCGCTGATGGGGTGCTGCAGGGCGAATTTGGTTCCGGTATTTGATATTGCCGCCCCCTGGTCTTTGTCTTCCGGGCTGTAAAAAAATTAGATTTCACGCTGCTTTTAGATAAAATACCCCTTCCTGGTCTCGAAATCAAGTGTAAAAAGAACAATATGGACAACGTTGTAGGGGTAGCATACACCTATCTTGGCATGGTAATGTCAGACGAAGCTCAAGAAAGCAAGTCAGTCCGGAATTCGCTTTCATTGTACCCGAATCCCTTTAACCCTACAGTCACAATATCGATAGACTGGTTGCGCATGGATAGTAGGCCGGAGATACGAATTTATAACTTGAAGGGAGAACTTATCCAGCATTTACCAGGGCTTTAAGATATTTTCTGGGTGATAGACCCGCATAGTGCTTGAACACTTTTGACAGGTGATAGGCGTCCCAGAAACCAGTGCGGCCGGCAATGACCTTGAGCGGTTCGCCCTGCATGAGGAGTGCTTTGGCCCGGTCAATGCGCAGGCGCGCAAGCATTTTCATGGGGCTTTCGTCTGTTTCCGCTGCCAGTTTTTTGAACAGGCCCGGAACACTCAGGCTGAACCGGCGGGCAATGTCCCGGTTAACTGTTTTTTCTGCAAGCCGCGCCAGCAGATATTCATTCACCTGAAGGCGGAAGGAACGTTCGGCCCGGTCAGGGTGCCCCCCGCCTTCCAGCGTCCATACATGGTTTTTTTTATCAACCGGCTGCGCAGAAAGCAGCTGGTCCATTAACCCGTAGAGCGTAGATTGAACCTTGCAGAAGGCTTTTGCCTTCAAGCTTGCCGCGTAGCGCGCCACATCGGAAATGGCTCTGGACACCCGGTTTTCGGGGTCCAGGAAAACCGCCAGGGTTTTTTTATTGCCCGTGAATTCCTGGAGACCTAGCGTTTCGCCGCCGGTAAAGGCAATAAAAGCGCCGCGCGTTGGAGCCGGGACCCGCGAAAAGTCCTGCCAGTAGAGGCTGCCCGGAGGCGTGAGCATGATCCTGCCGGCCATGACCTGCTGCCAGGGATTGCGTACGGTGTGCAGCCGGATATATTCATGGTTTGTGAAGCGGCAGGAGAGGACCCAGAAGGGGTGCGAGAATTTCCGTGGAGGAGCCTTGGAGTATTCGTGCGTAATATTATATGCGCCCAGCACCCGCAGCTGTGGTTTGCCCGCGCCAATACCTTCAAAATTAAACCCCGTGAACAGGGTGGTGTTCATAATGGTATAATAATATACATCAAAGCTATAATTCAATACATTTTAACCTGTAGGTTAATAGTTATATTATACATGAAACAAGGAGAGAAACTATGGAAAAAAAGATCAGGGTCGGCGTTATCGGGGTTGGGCGGGGCACTTCATTCATGGATGGCGCGCCTTTTGCGGGTATGGAACTGGTGGCGATCTGCGACAAGTGGAAGGAAAAACTTCAGGAGATCAACAAGGCTTACGGGGTGGCTACGTACACTGATTACAGCGAGTTTCTGCACCACCCGATGGACGCGGTAGTTGTGGCGAATTATTTCCATGAACATGCCCCCTTTGCTATTCAGGCGCTCAAGGCGGGAAAACATGTGATGAGCGAATGCACACCTGCGGTCACCATGGCGGAATGCGTGGAATTGGCGCGGATTGTGGAGAAAAGCGGGAAGATATACATGCTCGCGGAGAATTATCCCTATACGGCATACAACCTGGAGATGGCGGCTCTGTACAGGAAAGGCGCTGTAGGCGAGGTGCTTTATGCCGAAGGGGAGTACAACCATCCCATGTCTGCGGAAGAACTGCTCGGGATGGCTCCAGGGTGGAACCACTGGCGGCTTTGGATACCCGCAACCTATTATTGTACCCATGCCCTTGCCCCGCTCATGGCCATCACGGGCCGGATGCCAAGGTCTGTCAATTCGCTCGGGTTTTCCAACCCGGAATTCAGCAGAAAGAACATTCGGTTCAGCGATCCAGGCGCAGTTACGCTGGTAAAAACAGACAGCGGGGCTGTGTTCCGGCTCTTTGGCATAATGGTTCCCGGCCATTCCATTTGGTATCGCGTACATGGCACGCGCGGCAGCATGGAGAATGTGCGGAGCAGGGGATATTGGGGAAACGGGAAAGTCCGTATTGTCCACGAACCGTACAACCTCTGTCCAGGTGAAAAGGGCGAGATTATTTATAAGCCTGATTTTCCAGCATGGGCGCGCAAAAAGGCCGCAGACGCAGGGCATGGAGGCGGAGATTTTTTTACCAACCACTTTTTTGCAGAAGCCATCCGGACCGGAAAGCAGCCATATCTCAATGTTTATCGAAGCACTGCCATGTCTGCGGTGGCTATCCAAGCCTGGCGCAGCGCTCTTGATAACGGGAATAATTATCCGATACCTGATTTTTCCAGTGAAAAGGAGAGAAAAAAGTACGAAAACGACCATTGGTCGCCTTTTTACGCGAAAAAGCCGCGCGACCAGGCCCCTTCCAACCTTGCCAATACCAGACAGTGGACTCCCGGAATGCGGAAAAAGGCCATTGCGGCGTGGAAGAAAATTGGATTTAATCCGGGGAAACCCGAATGACAGGTTGGCTGTTGCTTCTGTGTGCTCTTGGAGCATGGACACTCATTGCGTTCCTGTACCGGCGCGCGCAGGTTCACAATGCGGACTTTTTTGCCATTGCAGTAACACTCGGTGCTTCAATCTTTGCGGTCAACCTCGGGCTTGGCGCGTTGTTCCATGGCTTGTCGGGGGCGGCGCTTCTTCCCAAGGTCTGGGGAATAGCAAACAGCCTTCTTCTCGTCGTGGCCATACCCGTGCTCATGACTGCGCTAAGGCTTGGCGGGCTTGCTCCCACCTGGACCATGATGCAGCTTTCTTTTGCGCTTGCTACAGTGCTGACACTGTGGTATCCTGGCGGTACAATACAGGGGCCGGGCAAAGCCGGCCTCGCATTGTCCGTGATTGCCATTTTTATGCTGGGTTTCGATAAGACGCGGCAGGAAAAGGGGGTTGTATCCGCTTTCGGCGCGCAGCAAGTGCCGGGAATACGCTGGTTTGTTCTGGCGCTTTGCATCTTTATCCTTAACGGAATGAGTTCCTATAGTATGGCCCTTGGCTTTTACGCTGCGCCAGACAATGGTTTCAAACACAAGGCCGGATTCGTAGGCGGCATGGGCGCAGGCCTGATGGTCTTTGGAAGCCTGGCGCTTCTGGTTAAAAGGGTTTTTAGAAAATCAGGCAATGGCGGCAGCATGGTATCCGGATTTAAGCACGGCGCCATCATCGGCCTTTGTTCCGTTACCGGAGTACATTGTTCCCTGGCTGCGTTTGCGTTTGTTCCGGGCTATATTCTGTATCCGGTTACCAGTGGTGGATCCACGCTGCTGGTAACAGTGCTCTCCATTGTCCTGTACCGCGAGCGGGCGGGCATACCCGGCTGGCTGGGTTTTTGTTTGGGTGTTGCCGGGATTGTGCTGCTCGGAATAGGATGAACTGATACTGATAAGTATTTTGTTTTTGGGTTCGCGTGATTGCGCATGGACAGATGTAGGGCGAATGTTGTTTCGGCATTTGATATTCCCCCCCCCCCATTCCCCACTCTGTATTTTCAGGTCTTTCGTGAGTTAATTTTTTAACAAAAAAGTAAAAAATTAACTTGAAGTAGAACCTCCAGTTTTTCTATAACTCTATTGTCAATTAAATTTTGACAGAGCAGGTAAAATTTACCTTCACGTCAAACTTCATCTTTGCCGCTTTTCCCGCGTAATTCGCGGTAACCCCCATGATTATCAATACTCTGTAATACGGCACATGGCTTGCTTTTATCACTCTCTGAGGAAAAGAAAGGTTTGCTTAATATGTTAAATGAAAGTGGCGCAATAAGCACTACAATATTAAATGATCTGCCGGGAAAAAAGGCCGCTGGAAGGTATTCCGACAAAGAGGTCCGGCAGGTTGCGGAACAGTTTGAAGCCATGTTCACCACCTATATGCTGAAAGTGATGAACGAATCCATTGACCGGTCAGATCTGGTAAAACGAAACATGGGTGAGGAGATATTTCAGGACCTTTTAAACGAGCAATATGCGAACAAAGCGGCAAAGACCGGGCAAATGGGCCTTTCCAATCTCATATACAAGACACTGAAAAACGATCCCAGTCAGATAGCTGGTTTTCAAAACAAGATCCGCGAACACAATGCCCAGAAACATCTGACCCCCGAGATCATGCAGGCCACTGCCGGGAATTTTGGAGGCCTTGAAAAATACATGAGGAAAAACGAGGATGTTGAAACACGCATGAAACGGATCGACAATACCATAAACGCCATTGCAAAACACCATGGCGTTGATCCTGCCTTGGTAAAAGCTGTCATCCGGCAGGAGTCCCAGGGCGATCCTTACGCAGTCTCTCCAAAAGGCGCAAAAGGACTCATGCAGCTTATGGATTCGACCGCTACCGAGTATGGTGTGGGCAATGTATACAACAGCAGCGAAAATATCAACGGCGGAACGCGCTATCTGAAGCAGCTTATTGACCAGTACAACGGCGATCTTGAACGCGCTCTTGCCGCTTACAATGCCGGTCCTGACGCGGTCAGGGAATACAACGGTGTGCCTCCTTTTCCCGAAACGGAAAATTATGTAAAACGCGTCCTGGAATACATGAATGCATGTAAAGCAGGACAAAACCAAGGATAAATCCATGAAAACGCTCATCAACGCTGTTGAAGAAAAACTGGTCAGACTCACGGGTCTGTACAAGGAATACATGAATGCGCTCATCATTGAGCAGCAGTTCATTGTCAATGCACGCGCCGAGGAGCTCAACACGCACCTGATCAAAAAACAGGCACTGGTCGAGAAGATTCAGAGCGTGGAAGAGGAACGTCTTGAAATTATCTCGCGCATTGCAGAAAAAACTGGCAAAAGCATTGCCGAGCTCAAGCTCGACGTCCTTGCCGCAATGCTCGAACCAGCGGAACGCGACCAGCTTCTGGCCGTGAAAAAGGGACTGCAGCTGGTCATCGGTAGCGTTAGGGCGATTAACAATGTTAACAACCAGCTGCTGCAGGACTCGGTCGCGTATGTCAGGTCGACCTTTGAACTGGTGACTGGTAAAAAAGAGGTTAAAAAAGGCTATGGCCGCAATGGATGCGTGGCCAGTTCAGTGCAGGTGAGTAGAAACCTGCTCAATACAAAAATTTGATTCAGGGAAGGAGAGGAACATGGGACTTATTGAAGCAATGAACACCGGTGTACGGGGCCTTGCGGCCTCGCAGCTGGCGCTCGATATCACATCGCAGAACATCTCAAACGCCAATACCGAAGGATATTCGCGCAAACGGCTCACTCTGGAAAGCGCCTATCGGGCTGATCCGCAGTTTGGCCAAATGGGTTTTGGCGTTGAAATCACCAATGTTACCCGCATCAGGGACTTTTTCATAGACCAGCAGATCAACAACCAGAACAGCCAATGGGCATATTATAACGAATTGAACTCCACCCTAACGCGTGTGGAGAACATCTTCGGCGAACCTTCTGATACGGCCCTTAGCACAGTTCTCGATAAATTTTGGGACGCCTGGGGTGATCTTGCCAATAATCCGGACAGTATTGCGGCCCGCGACGTGGTCAAAGCGACCACGCAGGTGCTTGTGGATACCATGCACAATATCAGCGGTGAAATCCGGTCGTTGCGCGATGACAAGAACGACAATATCACGGTCACGGTGAACCAGATAAACTCCTATCTCAAACAGATTTATGAATTGAACCGCGAGATAAGCCTGTCCGAAACAGGGAGCGGAAAAATAGCCAATGATTCGCGCGATGCGCGCGATCTTGCCGTTAAAAACCTATCGGAACTCATCAATGTCACAACCGAGGACAATGGTGATGGTTCCATCAGCGTACTCACCAATGGCAACATGCTTGTGTCCCGTTCGGGTTATACGCCCTTGGAAACGACCACGGTTTCCTATACGAGGCCCGATGGCTCAAGTTATTCCGATTTGGGTGTCCGGTATTCGACAACCAAAGATCCCTATATACCATGGTCAGGCAAACTCAAAGGTATCCTTGAATCGCGCGATGAAGTGATTCCTTATTACGAAGACAAACTCGATGAAATTGCCAATACTCTTGTTGAACAGGTCAATACGCTGCACCGCCAGGGATATACCTTGAATGGCACTGCGGGAATCGACTTTTTCGCGGTCAATTCTCACGACGAACAGACAGTCCGTCATACAGAGCAGGTCAAGAGCTACACATTTGCCTATACATCATTAGGTATGCCTTTTATCCAGAATCTGGGCACTCCCTATATTGAAAGTGGTTCAATGGCTGTAACCGACAGCTTGGGCAATGCCTATACAGAAGGAGTCGATTATACCATTGATTACACATCAGGAACAATCACCCTCCTGCCAGCCGGCGCTTTTTCGGCTTTTGCTCCAGGCACCGAGCCGAATGTCGTTCTCGCCTATAACTATGAGGTGCAACGCGGCCTGCAGTCGGTGCAACAGACCTACGCTTCAAACATAGAACTCTCCGCGGCAATAATTCAGGACGTTAAAAATATCGCGGCAGCCGAAGGCCAGACCAACCGGAAATACGCTGATGTTTTTACCGACACAGTGGGTCCCGGCGTGTGGCAATATATTCACCGGGCGCCCGGACCCGACAACACGCTTGGGACTGCGGATGATACGCGCGAACAAGCGTCCCTGGTTCAGGGCACGGTCAAAATCAAGGTGGGCAATACAACACTTCGCGAAAATCTGGATTACATTATTGATTATTCCAGCGGTCGCTTTTCGCTACTGAACGGCACATACGCGGGCGCAAACTTTCAGGTAGAGTATTCAGCGTCAGTGTATGGCAGTGATGGCCGCACTGATAATAAAAATGCCGTTGCCATTGCGGCCCTCAGATACAAGGATCTCATGGCCACCGATGTTGCGGGCATGCCGACTGCGTCCATCAATATGTTCTATTCCGCCTTTATCGGTGAAATGGGCATACACAAGAACGAGGCCACAGCCAACACCGAATCACGGAAATTTCTGCTCGAACAGTTCGAGGCGCGGCAGGCTGAAATCGCGGGTGTGTCTCTTGACGAGGAACTCGCCAATCTGGTGAAGTACCAGCATACGTACCAGGCATCGGCGCGGGTCATTTCAACAGTTGACAAGATGCTCGACATTCTCATGAATCTGTAACAAGGAGGTATTCATATGATGCGTGTAACATTCACCCAGATCAACGACAATGTCCAGCGTAATCTGGCGAGCAACTACGCTCAATTGGCAAAGCTGCAGGAACAGCTTAGTTCGGGCAGGAGGCTGAACCGGCCATCTGACGATCCCATTGACATGAAAAACAATGTGAACCTGAAGGCGGAATTGGCCCAGGGAACGCAGTATCACCGGAATATCGAAGACGGACTCGCGTGGATGAACATGACCGAAGTGGCGCTTACGGACATGAACGAGCTTATGCAGCGGTTGCGCGAACAGGCTGTGTATGCAGGCAATGATACTATGACCGGCACTGACCGCCAGTATATCGCGGCTGAGGTGGAACAACTCCTCAGGCAGGTGGTAAGCCTCACGAATTCATCCTACAAGGGCAACTTTCTCTTTGGCGGTACCAATGGCGACAAGCAGGTCTATGAATACACAACAGGCACTACCTTTTCATTTGATAACAGCACACCGGCAACTACCTTGGGCGCAGTGGGAACAACCAATACAATGGTCACCTATTCCAACCGGGAATACTACCAGTACCAGCGGCTCGATCCCAATACAGTATCAGTGGTCATTGACCCTGCGGGCGCGGGAACACGCGCAATCGAAGGCCAGGATTTCACTGTTGATTATGCCAATGGAACCATTACCGCCATTGCAGGCGGCCAGCTCGATTTTACTCTTGCGCCGCCGCCTCCTCCGACTGTGGCGGTCACCTTCAGTCACTATAACAAGGTAAACAGAGAAAATTCCAGTTCCATCATGCGTGAAATAGAGGAAGGGGTCTCGACCCGGATCAATATCTCGGCAGATGAAGCCTTTGATGACACTCAGAGCGGCAGAGAACTCATTGGTATTATTCTCAATTTCAAAGACGGTCTTTTAAAGAACAATGGAACTGTTATAAATGATTCCATCACTGAGATGGACCGGATTTTTGAGAATATCAGGGCAGCTCAAAGCACCAATGGTGCGCGTATCAATCGTTTTGAACTTACTCGCGATCGCAATGAGAGCCGGGAAATTGAAGTGACCAGGCTCCAAGGAGAACTGGAAGACCTTGATTTTGCTGAGGCTATCATGCAATTCTCCATGAGTGAAAATATCTATAATGCCTCGCTTCGGGCAGGGGCAAAGGTCATACTTCCAACCCTCGGGGATTTCATATGATAAATTTACCGGTTAATTATTGCCCCTTTCTTAGGCAAATATGCTATTCACAAACTACTTTAAGTTTGCGTAATACTATGTTGAACAATGAAATATGGAATGGCATACGGGTTGCTTATCATTCATGTGGTCTTGTGTGAAAAAAAAGGTGAAGAAGAAAATTAAGAATAAGATCAAAGGAAATAATAAAAGGAGGTTCTAATGCCGAGAATTAATCACAACATACCGGCGATGATCACCGGTTCAGCTCTCAGGCATGTAAACAGGCAGATGGCCACTTCGCTCGAAAGGCTCTCTACAGGTTTACGGATAAACCGTGCGAGCGATGACGCAGCAGGTCTTTCAGTGTCAGAATCATTGCGTACCCAGGTACGCGGCACTGCAATGGCCAACAGGAACGCGAACGACGGTATCGCGCTTCTGAGAATTGCGGAAGGAGCGGCCAATGAAATATCGGCCATGCTTCAGCGTATGCGCGAATTGGCTGTCCAGTCGGACAACGATACGCTTATCACTGTTGACAGGGGATACCTCAACCTGGAATACCAGGCGCTAATGGAGGAAATCACCCGTATCTCCGCGGCTGCCCAGTACAACAGCCAGACCCTCATCTATGGCGATGGGTTCGGCGTGTCAGGCGGGAATTCATCTATTCTCCATATTGGGGCGAACAACCTCAATGGCGTGGACCGCCTTTCGGTCACTATTACCCCGGCTTCCGCGGGCGCCATTGGCCTCACAGGCTCCAGCATTGGTTCGAACTCGGCCGCGCTTGCAGCCATCTTCAGCCTTGATAACGCCATTCATTCGGTCAATGCCATGCGCGCTAATCTCGGCGCCTATATAAACAGGCTCGAACACGCGGTAACAAGTCTCGACAACCAGGAAGAGAACATGCAGGCCGCTGAATCGACCATCAGAGATGTTGATTTTGCCGCAGAGACCAGCGCGTTTGCCCGCCACCAGATACTCATGCAATCATCGACAGCCATGCTTGCGCAGGCCAACCAGGTACCACAGTCGGTCCTGGCCCTGCTCCAGTAACGTTTTCGAAGAGCGCTTCAAGAAATATTCAAAGGCCCGCCCGTGGCGGGTCTTTTTTATTATTTTCAATACAGGACAATGAAATATATTTTTGCGGCGTTTTGCTGTATTGTTTCTTTCTCTTTTCCGGAAGAAAGCAACATTGAGAAGTTACGGGAATATTTTTCGCATCCCCACGACAAGCTTTTTTTCGGCGTTGGGGGAGGGATCTTTCAGGGCATAAACGAGCACTATACCGCTCAATTCAGCACACTCTACTCGCCTGCGCTTGTTCTGAATGCCGGTGTGGGCGACTATCCTTTTGTGTTTGACATCAAATACTGCGTCCAATGGGCGGAAGGCTTTTCAGGCGCCTACAGGAGCGGGGCTGGCGCGTCGCTCACTGAATATGAGATCATGTCGGGCATGCGCATTTACCTCTTTTGGCGGAATCGCCGTGTTAAAAATTACCTTTTGTTCTCCGGCATGGGCTCGCAGGAGGTGCTCAGGAGTTCTTCGGACGGCGGGGTGGAGCCTGTGCAGACAACCGAAGGTGTGCGTTTTGGATTTGCGGCTGGTCTTTGCTTCGATATTTTTCCCGCGGATTATTGTTTCTTGAGCTTGGACTTTGTCTACAAATACCTGCACAGCGACTTTTTTAAACGCAAGGAGCTGGTTGTGGTGGAGCTGATTTTCAATATCGGCACCTGATGTTTTGTTTACCCGCCCGCATTTGTTATATTTACAATCATGAAAAAAGCAATTCCGGTCCTTGTCATACTATTGATGTGCGGATGTATTCTCCCGCGTCTTTCTTCAGGCCCGGCCAGCGGCCTGAGCATGCCTTCGCCAATGGCCGAAGGAGAAAGCGACTCCCAGTTTTGCGCGCGTGCGCGCGACCACTGTCGCCAGGTGCAGGAGTATGCGCTCGCACTGGAGAGGGCGCTTTTGTATGCTGAGTCGCATCCGGGTCTTTTCACCGAAGAGGAGGGCACGGTGCTCCCTCCTGAGGCAAAAGACTCCATTCGTATGGCGTGGCAGGCCCTGCTTCCGTATTTTTACGGTCTTGAACAGGCGCGGGCCCTCTACAGTTCCTTCTGGAAAATCAACTATCTTGCGCACAAAGAAGCCAACCTGGAGGCCTTCTGTGTTACCTACACCGCGTTTCTGGCCATGCAAGTCCACGGGTCCAGGTTCATTCATTTGATCAATGGCAAGAAGCAGATCGAGATTTGTCTCAATGAGTCAGACCGTGACCTGTTTCCCGATTCATACGACCGACTCAAGTACAACACTCTCAATATAGTCACTTTTTCCCAGATACAGGAGGGCCGCGGCCATTTTGATACCTGGTGCGCTCCCTATCTCAAGGAACAGGATGATTCGCTCCATGCGTGGGTGTACGACCGCGTGCGTTTCTGGTCCGATAGCGCTCTGTCGCAGGCGCGCGGACTCAATTTTGCGCTTACGGTAAAAAATGGCGATGACCTGACCGCGAAACAACACCTTGCGCTCTGGTTTCCCCTGCAAAAGCAGCTGGCCGCATGGATGGGTAGGACAACCTATGGCGCTGGCAGGCGCGCGCCCCTCATTACCCCTCAGCAGATCGACTCTCTTCAGAACATCCTCGAACCCGGCGACATTATCTTTGAGCGGAGCAACTGGGTCCTTTCGAACATAGGGCTTCCGGGTTTTTGGCCCCATGTCGAGTTATACGTGGGCACACCAGGCGACCTTGACGCCTATTTTAACGCAAACGATGAATGTCTCTCCCTGCTCAGGGACTTGAATAATGGAGAACAACTCTCGCCAACAGCCCATGTGCAAAAGCATTTTCCAGAGGCATACGCGGCGCTTACCGCGTCGCGGAGTGAAGGCCCGGTAAACATCATTGAGGCGCGCAGTAATGGTATTATTTTTTCACCGGCCCAGGAAGCCTGTCATGCGGACTATGTGGCTGCTTTGCGGCCAAGGCTTTCGAAAAAAGAACGTTTGGTCGCGTTGTTCGCGGCTTTCTCCTATTTTGGCAGGCCCTATGATTTTGATTTTGACTTTGCCTCGGACGCAACCCTTGTTTGCACGGAACTTGTTTATAAGGCGTACCAGCGGCGTGAAGGCGTGTCGCGCGGTCTTTCCTTTCCCCTGACCGAGATACTGGGACGGCTCACCTTGCCGCCCAACAACATGGTCGCGCTTTTTGACCGGGAGTACGGCATGCCGGATTGCCAGTTGGAGTTTGCCGCTTTTTTCGACGGTGTTGAAACAAAAGGACTGGCCATGTTCAGGGACGCGGACGCGTTCAGAAAATCATACCTCAGACCCAAATGGGACTTTTTACAGGACTAGCGCCTATGACCAGTTACTACGGCGTTGTTCCCCTGCTTGCCGCACTGTTCAACGTGGTGACCGCTGTCATAGTCTTTCGCAGGGACGCTGTCTTTAAAATCAACCGGCGGTTCAGTTATCTCTGCGTGGCCCTTGCCGTATGGAACGCGGGATATTTCGCCGAATCGTGGTATGCCGGTGATGTCGCGGGCAGGCTTTTTTGGTCAAAGATAAGCCATGCGGCCGGGCTTCTCGCCTCGTCCATTGCGTTGCATTTCATAGGAAGATTTACCCGCACGCTCCAGGCCCGGCGTCCGCCGGTGCTCGCGGTCTCCTATGCGCTTTCAGGACTTGTCTGTCTGACGCTCTTTTTTACCCCCTGGGTCATCCGGAGCGTACTGCCCTACAAATATGGTTTTCACGCGGCCTGGGGTGCGCTCTATTCAGCGTATCTTGCGGTTCTGGTTTTTAATTATATGCTGCTTTTCTTTCTTCTCTTGCGGGCCATGCGCACCACATCACTGCATATTGAGCGCAACCGGCTGCGCTATATTCTATACGGCAGCCTTATTGTTGTTTGTACGTCGCTTACCAATTTTCTTCCCGCGCTCGGGTATGGCGTCCATACCCTGGGCAATCTGGGATCGCTGCTTTTCATGGTACTCGTGCTTTTTGGCATATACAAACACCGTCTTATGAATTTGCGGCTCGCAATAGCCAAATACCTCCTGCTCGCTCTGTTTTGGGTCCTTATCGGCGCCGCGTATTCAGCCATTGTATTTGTGATTGCGCGCGCATGGCCGGTTCCTCTGCGCGATGAACATCCTCTGCTTTTCAATTTTCTGGTCATAGGTTTGTTCGTCGTGGTGTTTCAGATGGGGCTCAGGTATGTATTGCCCCGAATCGAAGGTTTAGTATATCCATTGAAATCAGACCTGCGCAGGCTTCTTGAAAGACTCGATGAGGAGATGTTGAAATCCTATGATGCAAAGAGCGCGGTGAACGTCCTTCTTTCAGTCACGTTTAACGCGATTACGGTCCCCTCGGCCGGGGTTTATCTTAAGGAGAGACGCAGCGGCCGCTTTGAACTGGCCGGTGCGCTTGGCGCCGGGAACAGCGCCCTTGGTAGGGGATTTGATGCATCGTCGGTGCTGGCATGGTGTCTTGATGCGGTCATACGGGAAGAGGTGCGCCGCGATCTTGCGCTCGAAAATTTTGGCAGTTTTGCGCGCGAGACAATGGAGGAACTGGTTGCGGAAATGGACCGGCTGCACGTTGAAGTGGCAGTGCCCCTCATTGCCGACACCGAGAGCGTGGGCCTGCTCTGTTTTGGCAAAAAGCGGTTCGGCGGTGTCTATGACATGGACGATGTGGGCGCGCTCAAACTCCTTGCGGGAAGGACCGCTTCCGCCATAGCGAACATTGCCGCCATCTCCCGGCTCAGGGAAAAAGAAAATCTCGCCCTGATCGGCGAAATGACCGCGTCAATTGCGCATGAGATAAAAAACCCCCTGGGTGTCATAAAAGGGGCGGCTGATACGCTGCTGCTGAACGCGGCTGATGACAAGACCAGAAAATTTTCGGGCATGGTTGTGGATGAAAGCGCGCGGCTTGATCGCATAGTGCGCCAATTTCTCCAGTTTGCCCGTCCTGCAGAGGCGGCCCTCTCCGCCATGGACTGCGCGGCCAGTTCACGGCGGTGCTGCGAACTCTTTCTCGCCGAAGATGCGCGGAACCGGTTTTCAATCAGGGTCACGGGCGCTGAAACGCCTCTGATTGCGCGCGCTGATCCTGATTTCTTCAAGCAGATATTTTTCAACCTTGCCAAAAACAGCCGCGAAGCGCGGTCAGATGGCGAGTTTGTTGTCTCGTTCGAGGAAAACGCCGCGTCACTCACCATTGTTTTTTCCGACAACTGCGGCGGCATGCCTGAAGAAACCGCGGAACGGGTTTTTGACCCGTTTTTTACCACAAAAACAGACGGTACCGGTCTTGGCATGGCAATAGTCAAGAAACTAGTCTCTCTTATGGGAGGCGTTGTGTCCGTGCACGCACGCGCTGGTCAAGGCACTGATATCCGGGTTTCCTTGAAAAGAGAGGGGGAACGGCAATGAGGACAACAATTCTTGTTGTTGACGACAATCTGAATATGCGGCTTGTTCTGCGCGAACATCTTGAGCGTTTTGGCCACAGAGTGAGTGAGGCTTCCGACGGCTCGGAAGCCGCGGCCATGCTGAAGCGGGAACAGTTCGATATCGTGATTTCAGACCTGAAAATGCCTTCAATGGACGGCCATCAACTCCTTGCCTATGTGCGGAAGAACCATCCTGAAGCGCTTTTTATCATGATTTCCGCGCACGGGACCATCAAAGACGCGGTTGAAGCAATGAAGAACGGCGCGGCCGACTACATCACCAAGCCGTTCAATATGGAGGAGATTGAACGCATTATTTCCAATGCGGAAGGTGTGATTGACGCCAACGAGGAGCCGGCTGCCATGCCTGATTTTCAGGCAAAGACCATGATCGGTGAAAGCAGCGCCGCGAACGAGGTGCGGAGTTTGATTGAAAAGGTCGCGCCCGCTGATTCCACGGTGCTCATTCTGGGCGAAAGCGGGACAGGCAAGGAACTTGCCGCGCGGGCCATTCACAATCTCAGTTCCCGGGGCAAGCGACCTTTTATTGCCGTCAATTGTGCGGCTTTTGGCGCGGGCGTCCTTGAAAGCGAACTCTTTGGCCATGAAAAGGGCGCTTTTACCGGAGCGTCATCCCTGCGGGCCGGCCGTTTCGAGCTTGCCGATGGCGGCACCCTCTTTCTCGACGAGATCGGGGAACTGACCGCCGATATCCAGGTCAAGTTTCTGCGTGTGCTGCAGGAGAGGCGGTTTGAACGGGTGGGCGGGGTACGGGAGCTTTCCAGCGACTTCAGGCTTATCGCGGCGACCAATAAAAACCTTGAGGAGGAAGTGGAAAAAGGCGCATTCAGGCGCGACCTTTTTTATCGTCTGAACATTATTCCGCTGGTACTGCCGCCGCTGCGGCAGCGGACAAGCGATATACCGGTGCTCATCGGCCATTTCATCGCCCGTTTCAACGTAAAACTGGGGACAACCATCCAGGGCGTGCACGAGCGTGCGCTCCAGACCCTCTGCGCCTATGCGTGGCCGGGCAATATCCGCGAACTGGAAAATATCATCGAACGATGCATGGTACTGGCGCGGGGCGCGACCATTACTTTCAACGATTTGCCCCCCCATCTTTCAGTATCAACAATCCGGGGAAACGAACCTGGAGCAGACCAGGCCGCTGGAAAGAACCTGAAACAGGCCCTCAGGACTTCAATAGAATACCTTGAAAAGGATTTCATAATCAGTGCCCTCAGGGAAGAAGGGGGCAACAGGACCAACGCGGCAAAACGGCTGGGCATAAGCCGGAAATCGCTTCAGTTGAAAATGAAAGAATACCAGATCGATGTGTAAAAAGTATCCTCTCCCCGGGAAACATCAGGGTCGCTTTATCGTTTTTGGGGAAGTCGTTTGGGACGTCTTTCCGGATCAGAAACGGCTTGGGGGCGCGCCGTTCAATTTCGCCTATTACTTCAAGAGAGCTGGCGGCAACCCGGTTATCATCAGCGCTGTGGGAAACGATGCCCTGGGGACAGAGGCGTTGACTGAAATAAAAACCGCTGGAATCGCAACGGGTAACGTCAGGATAGACCCCGAACGCGAGACCGGCAGGGTTGTTATCACGCTTTCAGGTAACCGCCACAGGTTTGAAATCATCAGAAATACGGCATGGGAGCATATCGATTGTCCTGGTGCGATCGCTGAAAATGGCACGGGTTTGTATATGGGCACGCTTGCGCGTGTGTCCATACACAACAAGGGCGTGTGCGACAGGCTGCTCACCGCGTGCCGGGGAAAACCCGTATGCGTTGATCTGAATTTGCGCAAGAGACTGTACGATAAAGACGATATCGCCTTTCTCCTGAAACAAACGACCCACGTAAAAGCGAACGAGGCTGAGATCCGTATTCTCCGGTCATTGGGCCTGATTGGCGACGCTGGATTTGAGACAGCGGCTGAAGAGCTCATCACCAGGTACGGTCTTCAGTACTGCTGCATTACTCTGGGTGCGCGCGGCGCTGTTGGCGCGGACAAGCGTACCACGGTCAGAATAAAGGCCTTTCCCGCAAAAAAAGGCGGGGACAGCGTAGGCGCGGGCGACGCCTTCACGGCAACCTGGCTTGCGCATCTGTTCAGGGGCGCTTCCCTGTCCGAGGCATTGACCGAGGCGGCGCAAGTGGGAGCAATTGTCGCTTCCAGCAAAGGGGCCCTTGCGGTCTTCTGAATACCATTGTAAAATACTCTCTTCCCAAATTATTTTACCTTTTTAAGTTTTTTCAAGGAACCCAGCCTATGGATCTCTTCTCTTTTTCCGACAGCGCGCAAAGCTTCAAAGCATCAGAAATACGCGAACTCATGAAATTTGCCAATGAACCCGGCATCATCACCTTTGCCGGAGGTATGCCCGACGCAGCCCATTTTCCAGTCAAGGAAGTAACAAGCATCATCAATACCTGGGACGAACCCCGGAAGCGGGCTGCTTTCCAGTATGGAGCCACGGATGGGTATCCGTCCCTGCTCGCAACACTGGCAAAACGCATGGAAAAACAGGGTCTTTCCCTTGAAGGGCAGCGTATCATTATCACCACGGGTGCGCAACAGGGCCTGTTTTTAGTGTCTGAGGTGCTTCTTAATCCGGGCGATGTGGTGATCGCCGAATCCCCCTCGTTCATTGGAGCTATTGCCGCGTTCAAGTCGTTCCAGGCGCGTATTGCATGGGTAGCCCTTGAAAACGACGGCATTTCAATTGTCGAGACCGAGCGCACAATCAGGACCCTGGCTGCGGAGGGAAAAAAGCCCAAATTTATCTATACCATCCCCAATTTTCAGAACCCGGCGGGCATCACCCTTTCCCAGGAAAAACGGAAGCAGCTTCTCGACCTTGCCCTTGCCTATGGCATCCCGATTCTCGAGGACGACCCGTATGGCGAATTGTACTATGCGGGTAGCGCTGCTGATTACCGGCCCATCAAAGCGTTGCCAAAAGCGCGCGAGTGCGTTCTCTACCTCAATACATTTTCGAAAATTCTGTCGCCCGGCATGCGGCTGGGATGGCTTACCGGATGCCAAGACATTATCAATACAATAGAGGTTGCCAAGCAATCGGTCGATGCCTGTTCGTCATCCTATACGCAGGTCATTGCCCACGACTATCTCGAAAAAGGGTATGTGGACGGCTATGTGACTGCCATGCGCGATATTTACAGGGAAAAGTGCGGGGCAATGCTCCATGCTCTCACCAAGTATATGCCGCAGACCGCCTCATGGTCGCATCCGACAGGGGGTTTTTTTATCTGGATCACCCTGCCACAGGGTGTTTCCGCGCTCAAACTCTTTGAAAAGACCATTGCGCGCAATGTCGCGTTTGTCACCGGGCACCCTTTTATGCCCGAAGGCATGGGCGACGGCACCATCAGGCTGGCTTTCAGTAATGCCTCGCTCAGGGAAATCGACGAGGGCGTTCGCATCATCGGCGACGCGCTCAAAGGATAGAAGGCATGGAAAAAATACTCGCCTATTTTAAGAACGACGCTTTTGCTGCGCATAACAATATCCGGCTGGTCGAGGTTGCGCCGGGCACAGCGACTGCGACAATGGAGATAACGGCCAACCATTTAAACAGCCTGGGGACCGTGCAAGGCGGCGCTATTTTCACCCTTGCTGACCTTGCTTTTGCAGCCGCGTCAAATGCCCACGGTACCGTGGCTGTGGCGCTCAACGTGAGTATCAATTTTCTCAAGGCCGTGGGCGTTGGAACGCTCTACGCCAATGCCACGGAGAATTCCATCAATCCAAAAGTCGCGACCTATACGGTGCGGGTCACCAATGAAAAAGACGAGTTGATCGCGACCTTCGAGGGACTGGCATATAGGAAAAAGGACAAGGCGCCCTTTGCCTGAAACGCCAATGGACAAATCGGGCAAATCAGCTCTTTCCAACATGATGTGGGTGTCAACACTGGGCATCCACCTTGTACTCACCACTGTCGTGGGATTTGTCATTGGGTACTATGCCGACAAATGGTTTGAAACAGCGCCCCTATTTATTATTATATTCGTTATCCTTGGGATTGCTTCGGGCTTCAGGCAGATTTTAAAGGAGATACGCCACCTCAATGAGCAAGATATTCCAAAAGACCCTTCTAATAATTAATGCACTTTTTTTATTGGGTACTGTGGCTGCTTTTATTGTGTTTGGCAGGGAAAGACTGATAACCGGCATATTCTGCGGCCTTTTCCTGGCCATGTTCGCGTTCTGGCTTCTTTCCATGGGCCTTCACTCAATCCAGCAAGATTCTTTTAGCCGCATGGTCAGAAAATATCTTTTAGGAGCGCTGCTTATCAGGCTGCCGGTTATGGCCGTTATTTTTTCTATTGCGTTGTTTTGGTTAGAAATACATATTCTTGGAATACTGGCTGGACTCACTATCGGTATTTTTGGAGTCAGCATTATCATTTTTGTGCAATTCATGCTGCTCCGCAAACAGAACATAAACAGAACGTTAAGAGGATAAGCCGATGTTTTCTGCAGCACTTGTACCCGAATCTATTGAATATCATGTCGGTCATTTGCCTGTTAGTATTCTCATGACCATTTTGGTCTGGTTTGTCATTGTTTTTTTATCGGTGCTTGTGGCACATTTCCCTCGTTTCATACCTGCAAAAATGCGTATGGCAGCTGAAGTCCTGTTCGAATACGTCTGCACATTAGCCAAAGATCTCATCGGTCCACAGGCGCCAAAGTTTTATCCGCTTTTTCTGGGTCTTTTTATTTTTATTCTTGTGGCAAATTTAGTGGGGCTTATTCCCGGGCTTATTTCGCCAACAGCCGATCCCGCACTCACCTTTGGCCTTGCACTCATGGTTTTTCTTTATTTTAATTTTCTGGGCCTCAAAGAACACGGATTCAGCTATTTTAAGCAGTTCCTCGGTCCCAAACTGCCCTGGTTTATGGCGCCGGTTTCAGTCCTGTTTGCTCTTATCGAGATTATTTCACTTTTCATGCGGCCGTTTTCTCTGGGGCTCAGACTTTTTTGCAATATTTTCTCAAAAGAACTTTTTTTAGGGATCCTTGCTCTTCTGGTTATCCAGTTTTTTACCAGCGATGTGCTTCAGGAACGGCTGCTTACCGCTGGCCCCCTGCTGCTGCGTCCCTTCATTCTACTGCTTGGGCTCCTCGTAGGGTTAATTCAAGCCCTGGTTTTCACCATTCTATCCATGTCCTATATTGCCGGAGCGGTTCAGGCGCAGGAACACCATTAACCTTAATTATTAAGACAAAAAGGAGGTTCATCATATGAACAAAAAAGCATTGAGCGTTCTCTCGATCCTGTTTTCCGCAGGAGCACTCTTCGCCGAAGGGGCTGCGCCAGCAGCTGGTAATGCAGTCATCTTTTTCAGCTCAACCGTGCTTGCCGCGGGATTGGGACTTGGTATCGCAGCGGGTCTTTGCGGCCTGGCCATGGGTCTTCTTATTGCCAGCGCGTTGCAGGGCATGGCCCGTCAGCCCGAATTGCTGCCCAAGTTGCAGCTGAACATGCTCATCGGCTTTGCGCTTATCGAAGCGCAGGTGCTGTATGTGCTGTTTATCGCCATTATCCTGTTGTTCGCCAATCCGTTTACGAAGTTTTTCATGTAATGTTTCAGCGCAGGAGAGGTGACTGATGATTGAGGTAAATCCGAGTATCCTCGGCGTACAGGTGGTGACCTTCCTGATCGCCTTGTTCGTGGTTTGGAAATTGGCCTGGAAGCCAATAATCAAAATATTGAGCGACCGGGAGGAGCTTGTCCGCAAATCCATAGCGGACGCTGAAAAGGCGCGCCAAACCCTCGAAGATGCCATCAAGAGCCAGAAAGACATCATTGCCAAGGCCGACAACGACGCCCAGCTCATCATCCAGAGTTCGCGAGAAACCGCCCAAAACCTGGCGATGGAAATCGGCGAAACCGCCCGGCGCGAAGCCGAGCGCATGGTCGAGTCGGCCCAAAAGGCCATCAGCAGCCACAAAGAGCAGGCCATACGCGAGCTGCGTACCGAGGCTGCGACCATCGCGGTCATGGCAGCGTCAAAGCTCATTGCCGTCAATCTCGACGATGAGCGCAACCGCTCGCTGGTAAATTCATATATAGCCGAACTGACGCAGAAATAGGGTTGGAGAACACAGATGAGCGAATGGGTAGTAGCAAAACGGTATGCCACCGCGTTTTTCCAGCTCGCGCTCGAGCAAAAAGTGCGTGACCAGGCCGTGCGCGACATTCAGAGCATATACGATTGCTGCCGCGGTTCGGTTGAACTGCGGCAGGCGCTCGCCAATCCGGTTATACCCCATGCGGTCAAGCGAAATGTTGTCAGTGAGCTTTTTGCCGGTTCGCTCTCGCCGCTTACCGACTCCTTCATCAGGTTTCTGGGGTATCGGGACCGTATAAATATCCTTCCCCTTATTTGCGAAAAATTCATAGTCATTGAAAAGGAAGAGCGGGGTTTTGTCAATGCGAAACTTTTCACCGCAAAAGCAGTGCCTGCCGATTTAATAGGTATGCTTGTCAAGGGGCTTAACCGCAAATTTGGCAAATCATTCGAAATAGAAGCGAATGTTGAACCCGAGCTGCAGGGCGGGTTCAAGCTCTGGATACAAGACAAAATTTACGACTGCAGCATACAGAACCAGCTCGAACGGCTGAAACAGAAAATGGTGGGATAGTCACCCAAACACAGCACTCACACAAGGGAAGTTTTTATGGAAATCAAAGTCAAGCCCGACGAAATCTCGGAAATACTGAAAAAGCAGCTGAGCGATTTCAACCGGGACATCAAGGAATACGAGACCGGCGTTGTGCTTCAGGTGGGCGATGGCATTGCCCGCGTTCACGGGCTTTCCGAAGTCATGGCCGGCGAGTTGGTCGAATTCAGCGACGGCGTGGTGGGTATCGCGCTCAATCTTGAGGAGGAGAATGTCGGCATCACCATCATGGGCGAGGACATTCACATCCGTGAAGGGGATATTGTCAAACGTACCAAGCGCATCGCCCAGGTGCCGGTAGGGGAGGCCCTGCTGGGCCGTGTGGTCGACGCCCTCGGCATGCCGCTTGACGGCGGACCGTCAATCCAGGCCGCGGAGTTCCGCAACATCGAGATCAAGGCGCCCGGTATCGTTGCGCGCCAGAATGTGTGCGAGCCTCTGCAAACGGGCATCAAGGCCATTGACGCCATGACCCCCATTGGCAGGGGACAGCGCGAGCTTATCATCGGCGACCGCCGTACGGGAAAAACCGCCATTGCGGTCGACACGATCATCAACCAGAAGGGCGGCAATGTCCGGTGCTTCTACGTGGCAGTCGGACAAAAGCAGTCGTCAGTGGCCCAGGTCATGGAGAAACTCACTCAGGCAGGGGCCATGGAATACACAACAATCATCTGCTCGGGCGCGGCTAGTCCCGCTTCCCTCCAATATATTGCTCCTTATGCGGGTGTCACCATGGCCGAGTATTACCGCGACAAGGGCGAACATGCGCTCATCGTTTACGACGATCTTACCAAGCATGCGCAGGCCTACCGCCAGATCTCTTTGCTTTTACGGCGTCCACCCGGCCGCGAAGCCTTTCCCGGCGATGTATTCTACCTCCATTCACGGTTACTTGAACGCGCGGCAAAAATGAGCGATAAAATGGGCGGCGGGTCGCTCACGGCCCTTCCGGTCATTGAGACCCAGGCAGGCGATCTTTCGGCGTATATTCCAACCAACGTCATTTCCATCACCGATGGACAAATATTTCTCGAAACCGAATTGTTCAACTCGGGCCAGCGTCCGGCCATCAATGCGGGTGTTTCAGTGTCCCGCGTGGGAGGAGACGCCCAGATCAAGGCCATGAAGCAGTCGGCCGGACCGTTACGCGTCGAACTTGCGCAATACCGCGAACTCGCCGCCTTTTCCCAGTTCGCCAGCGACCTCGACGCTGCAACCAAACGGCAGCTCGATCGCGGCGCCCGGCTCACCGAGCTGCTCAAACAAGAGCAGTATCGTCCCTATCCCGTGCACCAGCAGGTAATCTCCATTTTCGCGGGCACCAACGGTTTCCTCGACACATACACGGTGGACCAGGTGAAAGAATACGAACGGCAGATGCTCGAATATGTTGATATAAACCAGAAGCAGTTTATCGAAAAGCTCAAGACAAAAAAGGCCTTTGACGATGAGATGAAGAAAGAGCTTATCGAAATACTGGGGAAATTCAAGTCCATATTCGTACCACGGAACAAATAAAAATATGCAGAGCCAGAAAAGTCTACAGAAAAAAATAAACTCGCTCAAGAGTACTGGCAAAATCACCAAGGCCATGAAGATGATCGCGGCCACGCGTCTCACCAAGGCGCAGGCGAATTTTGAACGCTCCGATCCATACGCGAAAAAGCTGTCACAGGCAATCTTTAACATCGCCCGCAGCCATAGTATTTCGCACTGGCTTTTCACTCCGCACCACGAGGTGAAAAACGTACACCTAATCGTTTTTACTTCAGACCGTGGCATGTGCGGACCATTCAATGGCAATATTCTTAAAAAAGCCGCCATTTTTTGCGCCGAACGCAAGCATTTGTCGCTTTCCCTCAGCTTTTTTGGCAAACGGGGATACGACCATTTCCGGAAGCGCGATTTCATTATCACCAACCACTACGCTGGGGTCATCAACAAACCGAGTTTTGGCGCGGCCCAGTGCGTTGCCGAGGAAATGATTGGATATTTCCGGAAAGGCGCATACGACGAGGTCTATCTCCTGTACAACGAATTCAAATCAGCAGTGCTTCAGATTCCCCTGTTGCAGCCGCTGCTGCCCATGGGTAAGGGACTGCTCGAGGGAGAGGCGGAGAAAACACAGTATATTTTTGAACCGCAGCCCGACGCCATTCTCGATGAACTGGTAGACCGCAGTGTCAAACTTCAGATCTACCGCGCCCTGCTGAATTCATCTACGTCTGAACACGCGGCCCGTATGACAGCCATGGATTCCGCCTCGCGCAACTGCGAGGATCTTATTGAAAAGTTCACCCTTGAGCGTAACAAGGCCCGCCAGGCCTCTATTACCAAGGAGCTGGTTGAAATAGTCTCAGGAGCTGAATCATTGAAATAATTTCTAGGAACAGAACCATTGTAACCGTCAATACAGGAGTGCAGCCATGGCTGAATTGAAAAAAGGACTGGTTTCGCAGATCATGGGCGCCGTTATCGACGTCCAGTTCCCCGACGGGTACCTGCCCGAGATCCAGACAGCGCTCAAGGTGACCAATCCTTCAATCAACGACAAGGAGTGGAACCTGGTGCTCGAGGTAGCGCAGCATCTGGGAGAAAAACAGGTGCGCACCATTGCCATGGACAGCACTGACGGACTGCGCCGGGGCCTGCCTGTGCTCAATACCGAAGCGCCCATTTCCATGCCCGTGGGTCCCGAGGTCCTCGGCCGAATCCTCAATGTCACGGGCGAGCCGGTTGACGAATTGGGCCCTGTCCATACCCGCGATCGGAGTCCTATTCACCGCCAGCCGCCTACTTTCAAGGAACAAAGCATCAAAACTGAAATCCTCGAGACAGGCATCAAAGTCATTGATCTGGTAGAGCCATATGTCAAGGGAGGCAAAGTAGGGCTTTTCGGCGGCGCGGGCGTTGGCAAAACCGTTATTATCATGGAACTCATTCACAATATCGCAAAGGAGCATGGCGGCTACTCGGTTTTCGGCGGCGTGGGTGAGCGTACCCGCGAAGGAACGCAGCTCTGGGGTGAAATGAAAGCATCGGGCGTCATAAACAAAACAGCGCTCATTTACGGCCAAATGAACGAGCCGCCCGGGGCGCGTGCGCGCGTGGGTCTTTCGGCGCTCACGGTTGCCGAATATTTTCGCGATGTTGCGGGCCAGGATGTGTTGCTCTTCATCGATAATATTTTTCGTTTTACCCAGGCCGGTTCCGAGGTAAGCGCGCTTCTAGGCCGTATTCCGAGCGCTGTAGGCTACCAGCCTACGCTGGCCACAGACCTTGGCGAACTCCAGGAACGTATTACCTCCACGCAGAAGGGTTCCATCACGTCGATCCAGGCTATCTATGTTCCCGCGGACGACTATACCGATCCTGCTCCAGCCACCACATTTGCCCATCTCGATGCCACCACCAATCTTGAGCGCGCGCTGGTCGAAATCGGCATTTATCCCGCGGTCGATCCCCTTGGTTCAACCTCGCGCGCACTTTCGCCCGATGTGGTCGGCGACGAACACTACCGTGTTGCCCGCGGCGTGCAGATGATCCTCCAGCGCTACAAAGACCTGCAGGACATTATCGCCATTCTAGGTCTCGATGAACTTTCGGAAGAAGACAAAAAGACAGTTGAACGGGCGCGAAAAATTCAGAAATTTCTGTCGCAGCCCTTTTTTGTCGCTGAACAGTTCACCAATATGCAGGGACGGTATGTACCGGTAAAAGACACCATCAGGTCGTTCAAAGAGATCCTCGATGGCAAGCACGACGATCTGCCCGAACAGGCCTTTTACATGGTTGGCACCATCGAGGAAGCGCGCGACAAAGCGCGGCTGCTCTAAACGGACGGACAAGGGAGAAACCTCGTGTTCACAGTGGAAATTATCACCCCCGAGGCCCGGGTTTTCAAGGGCGAGGCGGTGCAAGTGATAGCACCCGGTGTTATGGGCCAATTTGGCATCCTAACAGCGCACGCGCCGCTCTTTTGCATCCTGCAGAAGGGAGTCGTCCGTATCGATCACAGCAATGGGGCTCGGGATTTTTTTGATGTTGTTGGAGGGTTTTGCGAGGTAAATAAAAATGTCGTGATCATCCTTGCCGATAGCGCTGAAAAGAAGCCGCAATAGTTTTCTATCTGAAAGCCTGTTTTTTGCCTATTGCCACCACAGACTTTACATACCATGGTATAATTGTTTATATTTCATGTTCTTTGCGTTACCCGAGGAACGGGAACGCCAACCGAAACTACGAAGGAGGACTGTGTGTCCGAAGCAACCATACATGTGAAGTCCCGGAGCACGGGGCCCAGGAGCATGGTAACAAAACTGCGCAAAAACGAGGAAATCCCTGCCATTCTATACGGCAAAGGAAAGGGCTCAACCTCGCTCTCGGTCGAGGCTTACGAATACGCTACGGTCACGCGCGGCCATGGCCAAAACCAGGTTTTTAATCTTGTATTAGACAAAGACGAATCAAACGCCCATAAGGCGATGGTCCGTGAGGTGCAGCGCCATCCTGTCAAACGCAACGTCATGCACATAGATTTCCTCAGTATTGACGAGAACGTTCCGGTCAAAGTCAGCGTACCGGTCAAGTTTAAGGGAGAAGCGTACGGCGTAAAAACAGAAGGTGGTGTGCTCCAGCATGTGTTGCGTACCGTGCTTATCGAAGCACTTCCCGCCAATGTTCCCGAACATATAGAAATCGATGTTACCGAGGTCCGCAAGGGCCAGCCTATTTTCGTCAGCTCAATCAAGTCCGACCTTTTCAAGGTCCTTACACCGGGCAATATGGTTGTGGGAACCATTAAAATCACCAAGACCATCGAAGAGGAAAAAGCTGAAGCCGATGCAAAGGCAGCGGCCGAAGCGGGCATTGTTCCTGTCGAAGGCGAAGCAGCGGTGGCAGCCGATGGCACACCAGTCGCTCCTGGCGCAGCTCCTGCTCCTGGTGTTGCTGCACCTGCGGCAGCAGGCGCCAAGGGCGCTACTGCAGCTCCCGCTGGCGCCAAGGGTGCCGCGGCTGCTCCTGCGGCAGTCGGGCCGGCAGGCGATAAAAAGGCCGCGGGCAAAAAGCCCGAGGGCAAAAAGCCCGAGGGCGGTAAGAAATAGGCAGCGTGCGTGGAAACCTTGCTTATCGTGGGGCTGGGAAATCCCGGTTCCGAATACGCGCATACACGGCACAATGCCGGTTTCCTCGCCATCGACGCCTTTGCATCAAGAAATGCCCTGGTATTCGATAAAAAAAAAATTTTTCATGCGCCGCAAACGGCGTGCTCTTTGGTAAAAAGATAATACTGGCAAAACCGCGGACCTATATGAACGAGAGCGGCCGGGCAGTGCTCAGCCTTCTCACCGCGAACCGGGTGCACCCCCAGCAGATGCTGGCGGTGTTCGACGACGCTGATCTTCCCTTCGGAAGACTCAGACTGCGCACCAGCGGCGGAAGCGGCGGCCACAACGGCATCAAGTCCATTATCGATTCCGCGGGCGAGGGTTTCAACCGTCTGCGCATCGGCATCGGCAGATCAGGAGAATCTCAGCGCGGCCTCACGGGCCATGTTCTCTCCCGTTTCTCAAATGACGAGGAGGCCGGACTGCCTGCGGTGATCGAAAACGCCGCATGCGCTATCGAAACCTTTGTGCAGCGCGGCATGCGCGCCGCAATGGACGCCTTCAACCGAAAACAGGACCAGTAATTATCGCTTTACACAGTCTCAAACCTACTAGCTCCTGCTCGTTCCTTCGGCTGTGCGGAAGGGAGCGGGCCTAAAAACTTCAATAGACCAGAGGAGGTACTTTGAACTACGAAACAGTCCTGATCATCGACGGTTCTCTTGATGAAGCCGTGAAAGATGGCGAGATCGGAAAGGTTACCGCGCTCATCGGAAAAAGCGGCGAAGTCAAAAATATCAACAAATGGGGCAAGCGACGGCTGGCTTATCCCATCAAGAAAAAGACCCACGGCGACTACACCATCATCACCTACACGGGCGACAACACCCTGGTGCGCGAAATTGAAAGCGGTCTCCGCATAAACGAAAACGCGCTACGCTACCTTACCGTGCGGCTGTAAGGGGTGGGAAACGCGCTATGAGCGAGAAAAAACTTCCTACGCTGAACCGCATCTTTATTGTCGGCAACCTAACTAAAGATCCTGAATTGCGGAAGACCAATTCCGGGGTTCCGGTGGTAAATTTTCGCATTGCTTCGAGCAGGCGCTTCCGCGACAGTTATGGTGTGTGGAAGGAAGAAGTTTGCTATGTAGGGGTGGTTGCCTGGCAGAAACTTGCCGAAGCCTGCAAAGACTACCTGTTTAAAGGGAGCGCTTGTTTCATCGAAGGCGAGCTCCAGAGCAGGAGTTGGGAGACTGGCGACGGCGCCAAGCGGAGCATGGTCGAAATCCACGCTCATAAGATACAGTTCCTCGACAAAAAACCAGGCGCCGCCCGCGATGGCGACCCCGGGGATACGGAGTATGGTGCGCAGGAGAACGATTTTAATTACGAAAACGGCAATGAAAACGAATATGAAGACATGAAGGGAGAACACAATGATCAATAAACGCATGGGCCCGGGTATTGAACGGGTCAAGACCTGCTTTTTTTGCCACAACAAAAACGAAAAGATCGATTACAAGGACGAAAAAATGCTCTATCGGTACATGTCCGAACGCGGGAAAATCAGCGACCGCGGCCGTACCGGGCTATGCGCAGGATGCCAGCGTGAAATGGCAAAGGCCATCAAGCGGGCGCGGCACATCGCCATCATACCTTTTGTGCAGGAAAACATACGGTAACAATGCCGCTTTTTCTGGTATACTGTACGGTTATTTTTCTGTTCCTTACCGGCCGCAGACGGATGCTTGTGGCGGCCATAGCCGGATTTGGAGCGATAGTTGCCGTGCGTCAGGGATGGGCCTCGCTCGATGCGCTCCAATACGGGCTCAACGGCGTTACCTTTGGCTTGTTTTTCGCATGGACCTTGGGCAAACGGCTGCCCTTTTTCTATGTTCTGCTGGCGGGATTCATTCCCGGGGCGCTCTTTTTCGGGTTGTGCGAAACCGTGTGGTACCGTCAGGAATACCAGGAAGTGCTGAAAGAGCTTTTCGCTTATTTTACAAGTACGGCAGGCGCGCAACTCTCCGGATATCGGGTTGAATATTCCGATTTTGTGCGATTCGTACCCATCAGCGAGAGTTTCCGGATCCTTATGGTCACAGTACTTTTAGCATTCGTATTCTACCGGTTTGCGGGAAGGTCGCGGCCCCGTATCAGCCGGTTCAGGGTGCCGGACTGGTTCGCCTGGGTGCTTATAACCGGACTTACCTTGCAACTGACCGGCATCCTCAAACCTGCCGGCTATTATCTGCTTGTGGTGTCCGTGCTTTTCTATCTATGCAACGGCGTCGCGGTCATCAGACTCTTTTTCGAGCGGTGGGGAAACGCTTATCTGATAGAGGCGCTTTTTTACGCGGTCCAGGCGGTGCTTTTCCTTGTTCCACTGCTTCTCATCGGCGTACTTGAAACCTGGCTCAATATGCGGGGCAAGCTCGCCCATTCGCACGATCCAAAGACAGAAAACCATATTTAAAGGAGTCATACCATGGAAGTCATTTTGCAGAAAGACGTTGACCGGCTCGGTAAGGCCTTTGACCTTGTCAAGGTGCGGGACGGGTACGCGCTTAACTATCTCCTTCCCCTCAAACTGGCGGTCCTGGCCGCAGAAGGAAGAAAGAAACGGATAGAGCTCGACCGGAAAACATACGAGCGCAAACAGGCGCAGATTATGCAATCCGCCCAGGACATTGCAAAAAAGCTTGAGGAGCTTTCGGTAACCATATCGGTCAAGGTGGGAGAGGGAGAAAAAATGTACGGATCAGTGACCGCCCAGGCCATTGCCGATAAGCTGGCCAAGGAAGGATACGAGATCGCGAAAAAAGACATCAGAATTAAAGAACCCATCCGTTCCATCGGTGTCTATAATGTTCCGGTCAAGGTACATGGGACCATCACCGCCGAACTTAAAGTATGGGTGGTGAAAGAAGGCGAAGAGGGAGCAACTCCCGCACCTGCCGTCGTTCCCGCAGAAGAGCTTGCGAAAGAATAAGTTATGCATGTCGTGAGCAGCAGGAACGGGACGGTCCCGCTCCTGCCAGCTTTATTGAAAACATTCCCCGCTTCTTACTATTTTTTCTCAACATAAATTATTGATTATTATATTTCCTTCGGATAGAATTTGAAAATTTCATTTCTCAGCATAGTAGTGGCGGTCTGGTGCGCCGCAATCGTCCATGGCGCTGGTAACACCGGCGTTAGCTACCAGCTTGTCCCCAGCAGGAGCTTTTATGCGCCCGTGGACACGGCTTCTTTCCCCAATACACTCACCAACCCGGACCCCGCCTTTCTCGAATTAAAAAGCAAGCAGCTTCGCAAGGAGGTATTCGTCGACTTTGAGAAAAGACAGGTGGAATTGGTCCGGTACTATCAATCGTCCCTTACTCCGACCATCTATTCGGGCGAAGACTCGGCCATCGCGGGCGTACGTGTTTGGAGCTACATGTTCATGGAATTGAACGAGTATCTCGAATACAACAATACGCGCCAGCTCGCCGACGCATGGAGAAAAGGCAACCCCTTTTTCGAACTAGTGGAAAAGGAGCGCAAGGCTTTCAATGTGCTCGACATCCAGATCCCGGTCAAACTTCCCGCATGGGCGCGCCGCGTGGTGGGTTCAGAGGGGCCGCGGCTCACTATTTCCGGCATGTTCAAAATAACCATTGGCGGCAACAGCAATTGGACCAAAGGCAGCAACAATATTGACAATCAGAACGAAGGTTTTCCGGATATCTCAGTGAAACAGGACATGAACTTCACCGTGACCGGAAAAATAGGACGCCTTATAAATGTATCCATTTCCACTGACAATACACAGGACATTCAGAGCGAGTTGAAGAAACAGATGAAGATCCACTACAAGGGTGAAACAGAAAATGAACTCGAAGACGATATTATCCAGGAGATTGAGGCCGGCTATACCAATTTCGCCATGCCCGGCGCTGAATTCGACGGGTATTCCGAGAGCCATGAAGGACTTTTTGGAATCAAGGCGCGCATGAAATTAGGCGATTTTGAACTCACCACTATTATTAGCCAGGAAGAGGGGCAGAACAAGAGCGACACTATCAACCCTTCCAGCGACAAGTCAGCAACCTCGCTGACCGACAAGGAAATTTACTACGACAAACTTTTTTTTCTCGACACAAATTATTATTACACCTACTACAAAGAGTATTTCAACCAGCCCCAGCGGACCGTGCCGCGGGTCACCAAAGCCTATGTCCTGAAAAAGGAATCAACACCCACGTTCGATCAATTCCGTCAGAATCCCACTGAATATCCCAACCATCGCCGCATAGGCGATGGTATATATAAAATCCTGCGCAGCAATACCAGTGAGGAGCCGGAATACTACCTCGATGAAACACGCGGTTTTATAGCCCTCCAGTTTCCCCTGAGCCAGAAATCCGACCAACTACTCGCCTATTTCGAAACAGCCTCCTTCAAGAGTTCAGGCACCTATGTATACTATATCGATTCGGAGCACGAAAAAGCGGGAATACCCGAGTCAACCTCAGTTGATGGAAACATCATTCATCCCTATAGACTTAGACCGGACAACCCGTCAAAGACCGATCCCACGTGGGTCCTCTCGTGGAAAAACGTGTACGAGCTTGGCGCCATTACCGTTGAGAACCGCGACAAAGTTTCATTGGCCATGAAGTATATCTACGATAGTCAGAACCCGCGCGAAAAAATAAAGATCAAAGGCAGGGACACGCTGCTCACCAGTTTTTTCGGCATTACGGACGCCAATGGCAACCCGTATGTTAAAAACGCGGACATTTTCATGTTTGATTATGGGGTTCTTGCCTTTCCCGCTTTGTGCGGTCCCACGCCCTTTAACGATCTGGAACGGCTCGCCGGCGATTCCCTGCTTCGCAATCCCAAGATCTACGATCATCTGGCCGAAGACCAGGGCTCAAATGAAATATCGGCAATATACCAGATTGAAATACACGCGGTCTCAACCCGGACCAGCTTTTCCCTGAACGCCATCAATATCCTTGAAGGTTCGGAAAAAGTAAGGATAGGGTCTGCCACATTGACCCGCGATGTGGATTATATCATAAACTATGAAGTGGGCCAGATAACGCTTATTTCAGACCGGGCCATCAATTCCGCGAGTAAAATATCCGTCGAGTTTGAATATTCCCCCTTTTTCGTTCCTGAGGAAAAGACTTTCATGGCGGCGCGCGCTGAATACAAACTTCCCGCGATTGGCAAGGAGTCGTTCATTGCGGCGTCAGTGCTCAGGAAGAGTGAGACCTCGCAGGACAAGCGGGCCCAGGTAGGCCGGGAACCCAGCTCAAACATGGTTTTTGACCTGAACACCAAACTCAACTGGGAACCCGAATGGATGACCAGCGCGGTCAACAATATCCCCCTGATCCGTACCGATGAGAAATCGCAGCTTTCCTTTTCCGCCGAATATGCCCATAGCATGGTCAATCCCAACCGGAGCGACAGGGCCGAGGCGCTCATCGATGATTTTGAGGACAGCAAGACGCTCTTCTCCATTCCCATCAGCTATATCAACTGGCACTGGGCAAGCGAACCTCTTGATCCGCGGCCGGATTTCCATCCCGAACTCCAGTGCTGGGGCGGTAATGGCAGGGAGGAAAAGGGGCCATTGGCTGACGTGGGGTGGTTTTCGTGGTTTTCCAAGGACACGCAGACTGTCTCTATTTGGCCCGGTTCGGCCACCCGGACGGATAAAACAAAATATTTGGGCCTGGTTTTACGGCCCCATGCGCGCAGGGCGGGGGCTGAGGGCGCTGCCGCCGCTGGTTCATGGCTCAAAAAAGCCAGCTGGGGCGGCATTATGTCAAAGCTCGGTTATGGCGTCGCGAGTCAGTTGGACAATGCGCAATATATCGAGATCTGGGTGCGCGTTGCCGACGGCGACCAGGGCGTGCTGCATATCGACCTTGGGGAACTGAGCGAAGATTTACGCATTGCCAAAGAGAACTCGGATGATCCTAACGACAGTACGTCGATAGTCATCACGAACGCCAATCCTGACGGGAAAATGAACGACGAATGGTACAATCGCGATCTCCAGTCCACGTCCATGACCCCGAGGACCGACCTGGGGCTCGACATGCGCCTTGATCAATACGAGAAATTCCTCGCGCCCATGGACTGCGGATTAATCGGCCGCATTTGTTTTGACACAATAACCCCGGCACGCGTTGCCGACCCGGCGGGCGATAATTTCAATTGGACCCTTGAAAACAACAATTGGGAAACCTTCAATGGCACGCAGTCCAATGGAAGCGGTGAAAGTTTTGACAGGAACAAGAACCTCTATCCCGACAATGAGGACCTCTTTTATGCCAATGGCCAGGTTGACCGGACCAACAAGTATTTTCATTACGAGATCAATCTGCAGAAGAACAGCTCGAGCGAAGAGCCCTACCTGGTGACAGAGGACGCGCCCAGGGGAGGGTGGCGGTTGTATAGAATTCCGATCCTGAAACCCAAGTCCGATTCAATCCCTTTTAGAATAAATGATCCGAAGCTTGTGGACGCAACCGGCATCAGGGTCTGGTACAACGGCATCGAGAAGAGTTCATTCATCCAGATCGCGCGAATGGAGATCGTGGGAAACAAATGGATATCGCGCGACACAGCCACGGTCATAGCGTCTTCTGATTCCGGGGCGGTTTCCAATCCCGAACCCTCGCACCGGAAAACGCGGGTCTCTGTCGTCAATACGGTCGATAACCGGGATGTGTATCAGCGGCCTTCGTTTGTGCCGCGCTACTACGATTCCGAGAACAATATCGAAATACGCGAACAATCGCTCAAAATCGAATACGACTCTCTTTCGCTCCGCGAACGCGAATCGCGCGCGATCCGTTTTTTTCAACAGCCGCTCGATTTCCGGAACTATAAGAAATTGGTGCTCTACTATCAGTTGCACGCCTCTGATGCGCGGAACGGAGAGGTGGCGTTTTTCTTCCGGTTTGGCACCGATTCCCTGAGATATTACGAATACCGCTGCACGCCAACGGTACGCAGCGGCGCCTCGTGGGACTCCATGGTTGTTGATCTTTCCGAGATAGCGCTTTTAAAACAGTATGAGATAGTGGAACAGAAGAAATTGGTCGCCGAAAAAGGCGCCCTGCGCGTGGTGGGCAGCCCTACTTTTGCCAATGTCCAGTGGCTGGCCATGGGTTTTGCCATCGATACAACGCGCCCCAATATTGATGGAAACGATTATTTCAGCGGAAGTATTTTTGTCAACGACTGCAAACTCACCGAGCCCGAACTGCAAAACGGCAATGCCGCGCGGATGAGCCTTTCATCGAAATTCGCGGATTTCATCGACCTTACCTCCGGCGTGTATTACCTGGACGGCAGTTTCCTGAAACTCACGGAAAAACGTCAAGGCGGCGGCGAATCTCAACTGTCGCTTGACGTGAATTCAACAATCCAGATGAGCAAGTTTGTTCCCGCGAAATGGGGGGTCGCCGTTCCCCTCAACCTGAGCATAAATTCGAGCGTCAAGCGGCCGCGTTTTATCTCGAATTCCGATGTCTTTCTTTCCGAAGACGGCCTAGGCGACATGGGCCCCAGACTGGTGAACCTCATTACGAGCAGCGAGCTCATGGGGTCCCGGGCCACCGAGAGCGAACGCTATGAGGAAACGCGCACCCAGCGTTCGATATCAACATCGTACAGCAAAAACAAGTCCTCGGACAATCTCGTGGTAAATCTTCTGGCCGATCGCATTCGTACCGGCGGGAACCTCTCTGTCATCGACGCCAAGAATGTTCAGAAATACGAAACGAACTATGCCTACAACACCAATCTCACGTACGAAGCGCGGGCGGCGGAAGACCGTAAATTCACCCCGTTTAAAAACATAAAAACGACCTTCCTGAACACGCATCTGTCCGATCTTACGCTTTTTTATTATCCCAATACATTTAATTTCGAAGTGTACAAGCTGAATTATACCAAGTCGTTTGCCTGGGACCGGACAACACTTGACGCAAAAGAGGGGCGGCCTGTTGCGTACCAGCTCAGTATGTCCCACGGGTATACCATGAATTTCAACCTTCTCGAATGGAAACACCTCGACCTCTCCGTGAACCATACTGACGCGGTCACCAGGAACCTGAACGATTTTGTCACGCAAAACGATGGTTTGAAGGCAAACGCCTTTTCCGATTATGTGCTCAAATACGACCCCTATTGGAACCTTCAGAAAGGGAACGGGCCTGCACGTTTCATTCTCTACGGTGAAACCAGCGATAAGCAGAGTTTTGACTACGCGATTGAACCGAAAATCGTTGAGTGGCTCACCCATGATTTCAGCTATCGTTCCGATTACAGCCATTCGATCAACAACAAGACCATTGATACGAGCTCGTACAATTATCTGGACATGAACACGTCAACAAATTTCAATACGGGCGTGGATTGGATGTTCGTTAAGATGTTTGAGGCGGCTGGCAACCTGATTGGGACCGAGAGATCCAAGAGCGTGACAGCCGCCATAAAAAAGCCTTTTGCGAAGCTGAATTTCAGCAAAATAGGTTTTGATTATTCGGTCGGCGTCAACCGGAGGCTTGGCTTTCTGCGCGATATGCCCCTTACCCCTTCCCAATACCTGCTGTTCAGGGGTGGGTTACTCGGTCTTTCTCCGTACAATATCATCACCGGGACCGAGGACAAGACCATGTTCGGCGCCTGGAAATACCGTGAAACCACAGCGGGGGCCAATGGATATTTTGTGCCTGACCAGCAGTCAACCAGCGATGGCAGGGACGTCAACATGACAGCATCGACCAATACAGGCGTCACCCTGCCCTTTCTTCTGAACATGTCGGTGAACGCGAGCGCGCGCTACACCATGAAATACGGGGAAAAGGCCGGATATGTCACCGTGGATACCACTGTCGAATGGCCCGATATTTCCATAAACGCCCGCGTATCCGACATCATGCCCCTTGTTAAAAATCTGCCCATTGCCGGGGAATATACGCAGAGCGCCTCCGTCAACAGCGGTTTTACCTACAAAAAATCGACGAACATCAGGTTCGACAAAGAGAATATTTCCAAACGTTCCGGTGATTTTGAATACCTTTTCGGGATGAGTCCCCTGGTAAGCCTCGTCATGACTTTCAAAAACGCAATATCGCTGAACAATGGACTCGACTGGTCCCTGAGAAGGAAGTATTCGGATGAATTACTCGGTATGAATGACATGAGCGAAGGGAATGAAGAGTATTCGTTGAAAGATGCGCTTAAGCTCAATTATACATTCAAGAAGAACCGGACACTCAAACTGCTTCTCTGGGAGATTACCCTCAACAACCAGCTCGATATGTTCGCTGGATACGAATATACTAGGAACTGGACCTATAAATGGGACATCCGCTCCTTGGACAGGAAGACCGTTTACCGGACATACACCGAATACATGGATGCAAAGAAGATCGCCCAGCCCGAACTGTTCACTAAAACCATGACCCATGCTATTAACGGAGGATTTAATTATAATATCACTGATAAAATGAAGTCAGGCGCTGAGCTTGGCTGGAAACGTAAACTTGAAGTGCCCAAAGGAAACCAGGACGACGACGCAAGCAATACGCGTACCTATGACGTGAATGTGCAGCTTTGGGTACAATGGAATTTTTAAGAAAGGCCTGATTACAATGGAAAAAGAGATCATTATCAATGTGGCTCCGCACGAGAAACGCATGGCCATACTCGAAAACAAGAAGCTCGCGGAAATCATCATCGAGCGGCCCGAGGACGAGCGCCTGGCCGGCAATGTGTACAAAGGAAAAATCACCAAGATACTACCTGGACTGCAGTCGGCCTTTATCGACATAGGGCTCGAAAAGGCGGCCTTTTTAAGTATCTCGGACGTTAAAAGCGGCCTTGATTTTTATAAGGATGAATACGGCGAAGAGGAGGATGAAGAGGAGGACGTGGAAGAGGCGGCGCCGACCCAGCACAATCGCCGCCCGCGCCCTGAACACGTAAAGATTGAAAAGATGTTCAAGGAGGGCCAGGAACTGCTGGTCCAGATTATCAAGGAACCCCTTTCAACCAAGGGCGCCAAGGTGACCAATGGCATATCCTTCGCTGGCAGGTTTCTGGTACTGGTTCCCGGAACGGATTTTATCGGCGTTTCGAAAAAAACCAATGACCGCAACAATCGCCGGCGCCTCAAAGACCTCATCCGTAAACTGAAGCCCGACAATACCGGCGTCATTGTGCGGACCATTGGCCTGGAGAAAAACGACAACGAGTTTAAGGCCGAACTCGACGCATTGGGCAAAAAATGGAACCTGGTCCGCAAGGCCGCTGAAAAGAAAAAGGCGCCCGCGCTCCTCTATACCGAGGAAGACCTCACCTCCATAACCATTCGCGATGTCTTTTCAAGCCAGTTCAAACGGTGTGTGGTCGATTCGGCCGTGGAATACCGCCAGATCACCGCCTATCTGAAGTCAACCAGCCCCGAGCTTGCGGACAGGGTGCTGCTCTACAAGGAACGTCAGCCCATATTCGAGACCTTCGAGGTTGAAAAGGAGTTTGAGAAGTCACTGCGCCGCAAGGTGTGGCTCAAAGGCGGTGGATATCTGGTCTTTGATTACACTGAGGCCATGGTGGTCATTGATGTCAACACGGGAAGAAACGTGGGCCGCAAAGACGCTGAAGAAACAATTTTGCGCACCAATCTTGCGGCCGTGGACGAGATCGCCAGGCAGATCCGGCTGCGAAATCTGGGCGGCATGATTGCCATTGATTTTATCGACATGCGTTTCGACCGCAACCGTCAGAAGCTCATGAACGAGTTCGATAAATTGCTGCAGCAAGACCGGGCGCCCCTCAAATTGGGCGCCATGGGCGAGTTCGGCGTGGTCATGCTGACCCGCAAACGGGTACGCAACAACTTGCTTACCTCAGTCACCGAGATCTGCCACAACTGCGGCGGCACAGGGCGCATTTATTCCAAGCCGACTATCCTGGCGCAGATAGACCGCTATTTGCATAAGATTAAAAACGTGCTCGAACTCAACAGTGTTCGGCTTGTGGTGAATCCCGTTTTTTCGGCCTATCTTCTTGAAAACGGCCAGAAGCTTTTCAACGAGATTCGGAAGGCGGTTCATATTGATATCACGCTCGAGGAAGACAGTTTCCTGCCCATGGACAATTTCAAAATATTTGATATGGACAGGGTACAGGAGTTCACCCAGCTTCTCCAAAACACCCGGGAATAACAGGCCCGTTTACTGCCGGCCCAGGCTCTCGTACGTATGACGGTCCAGACGCACCCTGAAGGCGTATCCGGGAGCGACTATCTCGACAAGCACGACGCTCTGACCTTGGAAAAAGCCAATTGACGAAGCGTTCTTGAAAAGGAGCTTTGCCCCGGGTTGCGCAAGACAGGCCGCGTCAGATATTCCCGCTGGCAGCGAGACCATCCCGGCCTCCAGCGCCATTCCGCAAATGTTCAAGGTATCATAGGTGAAAAGGATTTTTTCACCACGAAACGTTCCCGGTGCAAACGGAACGCTGTCCCAGAAGACAATTGCTGGAATGGCAAGGGCGAGGAACAAAAGCGCGCAGGCTGTTTTTTTAACGGGAAGGGCCATGGGTCTCTCCAAACAGGTTTTTCCGCAGCAGGTTTTCAGGGCCGGGCGTTTTTGAAGGGCCCTGCGTCCGCATGTTCTTGTCAACCATGAAGAATGACACTGCAACCCGGTTTTTAAAGCGCTGCTCAGACACAGCGCCCAGGGTGACCAGAGCGTGGCCGTGGCTGTCCAGTTCCCGCTCAAAGTCTTTGGTAAAACGGTATATTTCAGCGTTGCTCCTTACATAATCTTCATACCCCGCCCACGTTGTTGTTCCCTGGCCCTGCAACGCGCTGTTCCGTGCGGCAATGGCGGTGGAAAACGAGATGATGCCGAACCTGCCGAAAAAGACAATGCCGCCAAAAATAATCGCCACCACGGCCGCACAAACGACGAATTCGACCATTGCCTGGCCTGTATCGCCGGACCTAGTGGAGGATTGCGGTATTGATTTCATCCTGTGATTCACCTATAAAATGAAGTTGTAAATTGTCCTTTATATAGGCGTATGCCCGGCCAGTGAGGAGCACGGGAGTTATTTCAGCTGTAAAGTCCGGAACAATTGGGATGCTCGTTGACAGTAAACTCGGTGAATGGGCATAGGCGGATGCAAAGGCGTATCCTGGACCAGCATCAAACCGGTTAAAGACCGTTTGCATGACTCCGGATAGCCTCGAACGCCTCCAGGCAACCGCGAGCACACGGCTTGCTTGGTCCTGGAACTGATTGCCCGAGAACTGATAGCGCCAGGCGCCGGTGGTTCCCAGTATTTCCGCTCCCCAAGGACGTGAATTCGAGCGGTCCTTTGCCGGATGGGGAGTGGAAAGGAGCGTGGCCACGCCATTTTTCCGTGCAGCTTCAGCCGCAAATTTGGGAATAGACCGTTCAACCTCGCTGATGACCGCGGTAAAGGACCGTTGTTCAGCCTCAATCATTCTTGTTTGGCCGCTACGTGGGCCATAGGAACGCTTGAGCAGGTCGCCTGCTTTAATACAGGCGTTTGCCATGGCTATCTGGTTCAGACCACGAGCCTGCCATTCGGCCGCAGTAAGCGCTGCCGCATCAGCGCTGTTTTGAAGTCGTGTGCGGTCGTGTACCAGAAACGCAATGTTGGCAACAGAGAAAAGCACAAAGAGCAGCATGGGAACAAGGACAATGAAGAGAACAAAGACCTGGCCTTCCTGCCCCTTCAATGGGTGCGCATAATTTTTATTTTTCAAGGGTCACCTGCGATACAATGGCTACATGGGAACGCAGTTTTTCTTCCCACGATTTGACCGCCGATGCTTCAGTAACCGCGGCCGCGTGTTTTTCAGGCAGGAAGGTGTTTCCCAGAAGGCGCGCGAGCGGCAGTACAGGAAAGACCGGCCGGTAGAGAAAAACTGTTGTAGCCTCCACAGCATGGCTGTTTTCGAAAATGCTAATATACGACAATGATTCGGGTGTATCGCGGCGCGCCAAGGGCGCAATAGTGCGCCACAATGCCTGGCTGGCCGCTTCTTGCTGGCGCCGGGCTCGGAACGACCGAGCGGCCCTGAATGTTCCAAGATCAGCGCAGTGTTTCGCCGTATAGAGGAGCCCGGTTTCAGTCGCGGCAAAGAGAAAAAAGAGCAGAAAAGGAATGACAATGGCGAATTCGATTGCTGCCTGTCCTTTGCTGCCGCGCATGGTGCATTATCCCAGTTTTGGATAGGTGATGTTGTACCGTTTTAAAAAATAGAGACGGGTCAGGGCAAAGGTCATGATTCCGAAGAAGAAGAACCAGGGAAAGATGAGGACTTCGAGCGCCATTAAGAACCCGCCGCAGAACTGAAAGGTCATCATGACATGCTTGGGATTGTTTGTCAGCAGGTACCGGAAAAAGAAGGGAATACAGACGAGGCCGGTGACAATGGCGATTGGGTCGTGGTTTTGGAAAGCGAACGCCAGTGCGCAGATAATAGCACCCGTACTGATTCCGTTCGATAAACGCGTTCCCATGAATACGGCTGTTGTTGTTTTACCGGCTTTTTCATCGCCTTCCATGTCCGGTATTGTCGAGTTTATCGAACCGGCAACCATGAAAAAAAAGTACGGCGCAGCTTCTTTCAGGTATGTCCGGACCCCCATGAATTCATTGCCCAGCGCATACAGCCATCCGAGCCCAAAGGCTAGAAGACCGTATCCCAGCGCATTTGAGAGGAAATCAAGAAAAGGCCTGCCCGTGAATCGGAATGGCTTTGCGCTATAGGCGACAAGCAGCAGAAGTGAACACAGAAAAAGGGTGCATGTATGTCCGCCGACATATACCGAATATAAAGAAGGGACAAGCAGAAGAATACCGGTTTCAATGGCTGCCAGTCTGGTGGAAACGCCCGCTTTCGCAATAAGAGGTAATCCTTCGTTCTCCTTGTCAGCCTCAATATCCGTCAGTTGATTCAGGACATAGGCGCCGCCAAGAAGCAGGGTGAACATGATAAGCCCTGTGATGGTTTCCGCGCTGCCAAAGGACAGCATAATGGGAAAATCACGGCCAAGAATGGTGATGTGATAGAGCGCTTCAGGAGCGAACAGGACTTTTGCGCGATACACGCCAAGGATGAAATATCCCCAGACCGGGATGAAAATTATGGGGCGCGTGATGAAAAGAGCGTCGCACAAGAACAAGAAGGCTTTTTTCATTTGCGAAAAATATAGTTAATTGTTCCTGTCCCCTAAAATGAGTTATTTTCTGATAGTATATCCATGAAAGGAAACTTATGAAAAAGGCAGTCTACGAGAACCCACTCATATCCCGTTATTCGAGCAAAGAAATGCTCTATGTATTTTCCCCTGACTTCAAATTCAGGACCTGGCGGAAGCTCTGGGTCGCGCTCGCAGAAAGCGAACAGAGGCTGGGCCTGCCCATTTCCAAGGCGCAGATAGCTGAACTTAAGAAGAACCAAGATGCAATAAATTACGCTGTGGCTGAAAAGCGGGAAAGAGAGACCCGCCACGATGTCATGTCGCACGTCTACGCGTATGGCAAACAGTGCCCCAAGGCCGCGGGTATTATCCACCTGGGCGCCACCAGCGCTTATGTGGGCGACAATACTGACCTGATACAGATGAAAGACGCGTTTGGGCTGGTCCGCGCGCGGCTTTTCAAGGTCATCGGCAACCTGTCACGCTTTGCCCATCAGTACCGTGCCATGCCAGCGCTTGCCTACACGCATTTCCAACCCGCGCAACTTACGACCATTGGCAAGCGTGCAACACTTTGGATACAGGAACTGCTCATGGACCTGTCCGACCTCGACTATTACCTGTCCGGCCTCAAATTCCTGGGTGTCAAAGGCACCACAGGCACACAGGCGAGTTTTCTCGAATTGTTCAATGGCAATCACGCCAAGGTCAAAAAGCTGGATGCATTGGTCGCGCGCGCAGCGGGTTTTGCAGCGACGTTTGGCGTATCGGGACAAACCTATTCACGTAAGGTGGATTCCCGGGCCCTTGCCGTGCTGTCGGGCATTGCCCAATCAGCGCACAAAATGACCAATGATATCCGGCTCCTGCAAAGTCTCAAGGAAATGGAAGAACCTTTTGAAAAAAAACAGATTGGTTCGTCCGCCATGGCGTATAAGCGCAATCCCATGCGTTCGGAACGGGTCGCGTCCCTTGCCCGCTTTGTCATGGCGCTTACCTCGTCAGTCAACCATACCGCCGCAACGCAGTGGTTTGAGCGCACGCTCGACGATTCAGCCAACAAACGGCTTGCCGTATGCGAGGCCTTTCTCGCGGCTGATGCCATTCTCATCCTTCTCGAGAACATCTCCTCCAACCTTGTGGTCTACCCCCGGATCATAGAAGAGCGCATCAAAGCGGAATTGCCGTTTATGGCCACGGAAAACATCCTCATGGAAGCGGTGAAACGGGGAGGCAACCGGCAAGAACTTCACGAAAAAATAAGGCGTTATTCCATGGAAGCTGGCGCGGAGGTGAAGCTGCATGGCCGGAAAAACGATCTGCTCGAACGTATCGCGCGCGACCCCGCTTTCAGGCTCGATTTCTTACGTATCAGGAAGCTTATGGCGCCCGCGGCGTATACCGGCCGGTCTTCGCAGCAGGTTGTTGAATTCCTCAATGCCGAAGTGCGGCCACTACTGCGGAGGCGGAAAGGGGCCTTGGCGCTCGCTGAGGTCAAGCTTAAGGTTTAAAGAACTGTGATTCAGACAGTATAATTTATCCACACTGATATCTTGCCGCACGCCTCTGGGAATACGGGTAATCACCCATCTGG
>MFYT01000062.1 GCA_001789205.1 Candidatus Raymondbacteria bacterium RIFOXYA2_FULL_49_16
AACGGACCATAACTGATTGTCCTGCAATCAGCTACGGTCCGCTTACCAAACCAGAAATCACTTATTTATAGTAAACTCACGCTAGCGAGTCTAGGCGGGTGAGTTTTGATACACTAAAATAGGCTATTTTAGCCTGTTTTTACAAGAAAATTATAGTGTCTCAGAAACGACCCTTTTTGGTATAGGTCAATTTTGAGGAGTGTTTTCAGGTTAATCCATTAAGCTTGGCGCATATTTTCGCAGGAATCTGGTTGGTACGCTAGAACCGACCTTTGCGGTAGTCAGCAATATTGTTTTAATCATATAAAAATGTCTCGATTATGGGTTTTAGCTTTTTTTCTGCATCTACCCTGTCACTTTTACATGCGTTTAAGAAAATTAGATAGCGTATTTTCCGACTGTGCATCTTTAAACTCGGTTCTTTGTTAAATGTGTTGTTCCCATAATAATAGCGATCAAAAGCAATAAACCATCCATAACTGCCGTATGCGTTTCTATGGGCATTCCGCTGAAATCCTTGTATCGAATATGCCTGTTGATCGATAAAATCGTCTCTAATAGAAATCGAATCATACTTGCCTTGTATCTTGTCACTTACAAAATCTTGAAGAGATACAACATTAGGATTAAGGTCTATAATCATATAAATGTCAGCTTCGGTCTCGTTAAATAGTATTTCATTCAGTTTGCTTCCGGTATAAAATTGAGGTATTAAATTATCCGGGCTATTAACAATCATTATTGCGGTTGGGGAAAACTGGTTGCTGGCCCATTTTTTGGAAAAATTGAACTTTAGTTGATATAGAAACTTTGGCATTGCATTGCCGCCAATGCCGCTTTGGACGCTCCATTTGTATATCTTTAGAAAGTCATTGTTCCCGCATCCTTCCGAAGGCACACTGTCTCTTTGTCTCAATAAATTCAATTCGTCAATAGCACAATATTTATTATGATTCGGTAAAAGAGCAAACAATGCATATTTCTCATAATCAGACCAAAAATGTCGGTTTGTTACTTTTGTCTTTGAAAGACTATCAAGGATACTTATTCCAATAAACATGTCCCCGCTTTCGATCTGGTTTATTGCACGGAACCAGGGGCCTTCGATATTGTCGGGAAACCTTGCACTTATCATTTTAAAGATATGATCGGCCTTATGATAAGCGCTGTCAACCTTAAGCTGATACAACTGGTTCCAAAGCGAACCCTTTATTAGTTCCGATTTTAGGGACGGCTCTCTATTTGTTTTTACCGTGATTTCTTTGAGACAATCGAACAGGACTCCTCGGATGGAATCAATCTGGCTGTTTCCAAGCGATAATAATTGATGTTTCTCTAATGCGATATCTTTGGGCAGAGGCAATAAATTAATTTTATGGACAATATAACTATAGTCGATAGAATCGGAATATTCTGATTGAATCTGTACAACCGAAAGAGAAAAAGACAGATTAACGCAAATATAAAGAATTAAAACAAAAAAGTTCCTTTTCATCCGGTCACTCATATCTCAATGCTTCAATCGGATTCAGTGCCGCTGCTTTTTGCGCAGGATACCAACCAAAAAAAATACCAATAGCGGCCGAAAACCCGAAACCCAGTGCAATAGAAAGCATGGATATCTTGACCGGCCATCCTTGGATGTTTGAAACCAGAATCGATGCTCCTGCGCCAGCCAAAATACCGATAATGCCTCCGGCAACGCTTAGCGTTGTGGCCTCAACCAGAAATTGCAGCATGATATCACGTTCGCGGGCCCCGACTGCCATGCGTATACCGATCTCACGCGTACGTTCTGTAACAGAGACAAGCATGATATTCATAATTCCGATGCCTCCTACAATCAGTGATACAAACGCAATGCTTACCAACAGCATGCCCAAGGTTTTGGAGGTTTTTTCCGCAGTATTGCTGAGGTCAGTTTGGGTGCCTATGGTGTATTGCGATACGCTTTCCGAACTGTTGCCATGACGAAGATCGAGCACTTTATATATCTCCTGACGCGCTTCTTCAGTGACCTCGGAAGAGGCGGCCGATGCTATAATGACCCCGACAAAAGAGGACCTTATGATCCTTTTTTGCACGGTCGAAAAGGGCACCAGGATGCAATCGTCCTGATCAGGTCCCATTGCTGTCTGGCCTTTGGAAGATAATGTTCCGATTACTGTAAACGGTACATTCTGAACCTTGATAATCTTGCCTACAGGATCAATTTGATCTGGAAAGACATTCGTTGCCAATGTCTGGCCGATCAGGCAAACCTTGGCGGCGCTTCGTACCTCGGCATCGGTGAACCCTCTCCCTGATTCCAACGGCCAATTGCGGATGTTTATGAAATCCGGATATACGCCGTTCATTTGCGTCCTCCAGTTATAGCTGCCGTATTTGACCTGGACGGCGGTCCTCACTTCTGGCGAGACGTACTGAACCGCACCGCACTGGGATTTGATTGCAGCCACATCGTCTTCGGTCAGACGTGACGCTGTCCCTGCCACCTGGCGTATGCCACTTTGATTCAATGCGCCTGGCATTACGATTATTGTATTCGTTCCCAGGCTTGCAATGTCTGCGGCGACCCTTTCTTTGGATCCCTGACCGATTGAAAACATGGTGATGACAGCTGCAACGCCGATAATGATGCCTAACGTTGTTAGAAACGACCTCACTTTGTTGCGGGCAAATGAACTAAATACGACCCTAAAGACGCTGTCGAGTTTCATTCATTCACCGGTATGGCGGTTTGGATAAGCATTTCATGCGCCAAGCGCGGGCAATGCACAATTGTGTCTGATGTTATCTTGCCATCACGGAACCTGATTGTCCGGCCCGCATATTCCGCAATATCTGTTTCATGTGTGACAAGTACAATAGTCATACCCCGCTGGTTCAACTGTTGAAAAACAGCCATGATCTCAATGCTTGTCTGCGTATCAAGGTTCCCGGTCGGTTCATCCGCCAGAAGCAGGACAGGGTCATTGATGATGGCCCTGGCAATAGCGGCCCTTTGCTGCTGGCCCCCTGAAAGCTGTGTCGGGAAATGCGATGAACGATCCTTCAGACCCAAAGCAGCAAGAGCCTTTGAAGCTTTTTCACGGGCAACACGCCGGGAAATATCTGGGTTGTAAATTAGCGGCAGTTCAACATTTTCCAATGCCGTGGTGCGCGGCAAAAGATTGAACGACTGAAAAACAAAGCCTATTTTACGGTTGCGGTGAACGGCAAGATGCTCCGGATCGAATGCCTGCACATCAACACCTTCGAAGGTATAAATGCCGCTTGAGGGCTTATCGAGGCAGCCGAGTATGTTTAAAAGCGTTGACTTGCCTGAACCGCTTGCACCCATTATTGCTACGAATTCACCTTTTTTAATATCCAGATCCACCGATCTTAGGGCGTGAACAAACGTGTCACCCATTGGATAGAATTTACAAATACCGTGAAGCTCAATAATAGGCCTGCATTCCATGCAAATCACCTGGGCGGCGGCATGCCGCCAAATGGCCCCGGTCCTCCCATCAATGGATTTCTTGAGTTATTATTTGTGCTTCTTTTTTCCTGACCAGAGGTCTGAAGCCCGGTTACAACGAGTATATTTTCATTTAGATCGCCTTGGACTTCAACAAGGCTGTTATTCCTTATACCAGTCTGCACCTTCACAGGTTTGAGATGTTCGTTTTCAAGAATGTACACCATTGATATGCTTGGGGCAGGCACTTTATCTGAAGAGTTTGGGAAAAATTGCCGACCATTTCCTTTTTCACTCTCTTTAAGGCCTCCTTTATTCCTTATGCCAGGAGTCAGTGGCATTTTACCAGGTGGGTTCTCAGGAGGAAAAGGAGGCTTAAAAGAAAGTGCTGCTAGAGGAACTATTAAAACGTTTTTTCTAGACTGCACTATTATAGTCAAATTAGCAGTCATGCCTGGCATCAGCCGATAATCGGGATTATCGACATCGATGATAGTTGTATAAGTGACTATGTTTTGCGTCATTGTCGGCTGCAGCCTGATTTGGGACACGAATCCATTAAAGGTCTTGTCGGGATACGCATCAACGGTAAAAGATACCTGCTGGCCTGTCTCAAGCATTCCAATATCAGCTTCATCAATAGCCGCCTGCACCTGCATCTTCGTAAGATCGTCGGCTATGGTGAATAATGTAGGTGTGCTGAAACTGGCGGCGACTGTCTGGCCAACATCAACTTTGCGGTCAATAACGACACCTTCGATGGGCGATACAATTGTGGCATAATTTAGGTTGGCCACGGCTCGATTCAGTTGAACACGGGCCTGCTGCAGGTTTGCCTGTGCAATAATATCATCTGCCACAACCTGGTCCAATTCGGCTTTAGAACACATGTTTTCATCGAAAAGCACCTGTTTTCTCTCTCGTGAAGTATGCGCAAGAAAGGTCTGCGCCTCATTTTTCTTGAAATTAGACCTCGCTTCTTCAATCGCTGCATGCAATAATGTTGTGTCCAGCAGAGCGATAGCCTGTCCTTTTTTAACGTGGCTATTGAAATCAACGTATAGCTTTGAGACCGTTCCAGATACCTGTGTTCCAACCTGTACAGTCGCCCGTGCGCTCAGAGCGCCTGTGGCGGTCACTGTGACCTGAATGTCCCCGCGTACAACAATTGCGGTTCTATACGGGATATCTTTTTTAGAAGGCTTGAATATCAAAAAGAGGACAAAGGATGCACACAATAAAATGAGACCAATCCATTTGATTTTCATCTTAACGTCTCATGCACTTCTTTTAGAAATCACATATGTTTGTTAATGTCTTTTTAAGAACGGATTTTATGACGGACATGGATTCGCGGAGATCTATGATTTCTTTCCGTATTATTGCGATTTCCTTGGGCGAAATGGTTTTACGATCGTATTGAGAAGATGACGACAAAATGACCGGCGCGTATTTTTTTTTCCACTTGTATAAAATGCTGAGGTCCAAATCGAACTCTTTGGCAACGACATTTGTTGGGCGCCCTCTCTCTAAAAGCATTTTAACAATGCTTCGCTTAAAACTTGTATCATACCGCCTTCGGCCGCATGCATGTCCGGCATTTTCTTCGTTCATGGAAAAATATCCGGCAAATTAAGGTATCCTGGCAAGCTTGATAGTTATCTCACCTTTAATGGGTTCGGGCCTCTCCATGGACATACGGCCAGGGGGACCTCCGCCTCCCCTATGACCTCCTCCACCAGGGGGACCCATGCCGCCCCCTCCGCCAGGGCCTCTACTAAACCCTCCGCCGCCAGAACCGCCGCCGAAGCCGCCTGATCCCCCTGGAGGACCCATTCCTCCCCCATCTCTTCCCTTCGGCATATCATCGGGTCTATTTTTTTCGAAATCCGGTACCTCTGACTCAAAAGAAACTATTGCCATGCTGTCGCACCATGCGCCGGCCGGAAGACCAATCGCCGTGTCACCGGTAAGTGGAATTCTAATTTCATAACAAAAACGGCTGTTTTGAGTCTTTGATGCAATCAGCAACCCCAGGGATTCGGCAGCAGCACGCGACAGTTTCAAAGATTCGTTCTTGCCCGCCCCAGTCAGTTCAAGCATGTCTTCGCCGGTGGAAACAATGGCCGTCCGGTCCAAAGAATCCGGTCCGGGTGGTCGTTGGCTTCGGGTTATAGGTTTGCCGTGGCCGAGAGGAAACTTGATGGCAAAACCTTCTTTTGGCAGAAGATTTGATTTTAAACGGACAGTGAAACCGAATATATTGAGTTGGCGTATAGTTTTCTGGTTCCAGGAGTTGATACAGAGATAAAGAAATTGCCTGTCGTTTACAACGCCAAAACCGAATGGGAGCACATCTGAACGGTACAGCCGCGTCGTCCAGTCAGACAGGTCCCCATCAACGGCAATGTCGTCCTGCAGAGCGTAGCTCTCGTAATATGGCGCCTCGCATCCCGAAAGGAGCAAAAAAAATACCGGTGCTATCAATAAAAGCCTTTTTGTCATTGCTCCTCCTTTTCCTGCAACAGGGCATAGTGCTGGTCCCAGAAACCTGTATCCTGGAATAACGGGCTGCGATAGAAATACAATACCGAGTCGGACAAAGAAAACTGCATTGAAGGCAGTGTTGTAGCAGAGATGGAAGAAAACTGCGTCTGTACCACCTGCCCGGCAAAATGACGGTAATATGCCAACGCCCCGATCGGCATATTCATGACAGGAGACAATGTCTTGTCGACAATGTTGATGACCTGGGCCTCTCCAGACTCATTGCGGGTCAGGAGGATGGTTCCGAACAAACCAAAACAGATGGCAAGCATGGCCGCGATCTTCCACCCCATGCGCCAAAAAGAACGGGGAACATTCGCCCGGTAAAAAGCAGGTTCATATGCGGTTGGCTGGGAGCGCAGGAGAGAGCGGAGCCGCAGGTATTGTTCGTGGATGTTCCAGCATTCCGGGCAAAGGACAAGATGTTCTTGCAACAGCGCCATTTCAGATGGTGAGAGGTCACCATCAATGTCGCGGCTGATCATGATCCGGAATTGTTCGCATTGTTTCATGGCAGTATCCCCCTTTTCAGGGCCATGCCGCGGAGTTTTTCGCGGGCTCTGAATATCCTTGTCCTGACCGTATTCAACGGTATCTTGAGTATGTCCGATATCTCCTGGTACGGCAATTCCTCGCATTCTGCCAAAACGAAAGGTACCCTTATCTTATCGGGCAACCGGTTTAGCAGATCCTTCAGAAGCGTTCCCTGGCCGGTACTTTCTTGTGCCGATCCTGACGCGTCAGAAAGGTCATCGGGGTGCATGAAGAAGATGAGTGTGCGCCAGCGGCCGTTCCTACGGTTCATGTCAATGCATTTGTTGACGACCGTCCTGTACAGGTAGGTTTTCAAAGGCACTGTACCGGAGAAGGATCCCCTGCTTTTGAGTACGGACAGTACCGCGTCCTGCAGCGCGTCCTTGGCTGATTCCCTGTCCCGCGTTATACGCTGTGCAACGCGCAGGAGCATGTCCTCGTTCTGGCGCACAACGCTGCCAATATCTTCAGAATAGGCGATTGCAGTACCGTCCAAGGCGTCCGGATCCTTTACTTAATTTCCCGGTTGCGGCGTTTTCTGTGGCATGGGGGGCATTCCCCGATCGCCCACGCCCTGCGGCATCCTTTCGCGCATCTTTTCAAACACAGCACCGGACCAGCGTTCATACTGTTCAGGGGTCAATAATGCCTTGGTATCCGAGTCGCGTTTGATCTGCGCCATCTCGATCTCACCGAAAAGGCCGGTTTTATTGGCAATGCACCGCTGTATTAATTGAAGGTCTGGTTTTTCCTTGAGAAGCTCTTCACGTACATTCAACTCCTCCCTCTGCACTTTGATGATCCGCTCCTTCATGAACGTATCATAGCCACGTACGAGTTCCATGATTTTCTTCCCAGTCTGCTCGTTAAATCCCACTTCCTCGCGCAATTTTGTCATATCAGCGGTTGAAGGAGGCATAAAACCGGGTATATGAACACGGTTCGATCCCCGCAACATCGGCATTGGCCGTTCAAACGTGTTCTGCGGCCGATGCTGCGGTTTTTTTGCGCAGCCAAAGACGCAAATTCCGATAATCATCATTATACTTGCTACACACATGAAAGGTTTCATGGCATCCTCCCTAAGCCGACATGCACGCCTGCCGCATCCTATTGTTTAATTCCACCGGCCTGCGTGCCGCCGATTTGTTTCGGGTACATTATAAATGGTTTACTGGTCAGATGGTATGCCCTGCATTTACCGCAAAAATACATGCGTGCATCGCGCCGCCTTTCTGATGGGTGCCCGCAAGCACAGGCAAGCGCGATTTCTGCGCCTATTTTATCGAATTTCTTCTTATTGCAGGGTGTATTCACTGATATATTAGACGTATTAGAATCATGAAAGTTCCCTTCGAATATAATTCATTATAATACAATGAATTATATCGCACCTAAACATCCCGGCTATAGAATGGACAAGCCAAAATGAAGCTAATCAGGTTTACGTCCGAATGTATATGTGTCTGAAGGAGGTGAAAGAATGAACATTCCTTTTACCTAGCGTGAGTTTACTATAAATAAGTGATTTCTGGTTTGGTAAGCGGACCGTAGCTGATTGCAGGACAATCAGTTAT
>MFYT01000063.1:0-40429 GCA_001789205.1 Candidatus Raymondbacteria bacterium RIFOXYA2_FULL_49_16
TCTTAATCGCTTTTTCTAACACAACGCCGCATTCCACAGGCTTGAATGGTTCGCCTTTTGTGCTGATACGGGAATACGCCAGCAGATCATTGATCAGCTGTTTCATTCGCAATGCGCCATCGACCGCAAATCCAATGAATTCATGCGCGTCTGAATCGAGTTTTTCCTTGTACCGTTTTTCCAAAAGCTGCAGATAGCTTGAAACCATCCGCAATGGCTCCTGCAAGTCGTGGGACGCCACATAAGCGAATTGTTCAAGTTCAGAATTGGAGCGTTTGAGCTCTTCTTGTTTCTTTTCAAGGTTTGCAGCCATACGCTCGCGCAGTACTAATTCTTCTCTGATTCGAACGCTGAATTGTCCCAATTTTCCAGTGATAATGCTGACGACGATAAAGATAACGATAACCATAACTCCACTGATTGATTCCTGACCAGTCAGGTTTCCAACCTGGTAAACCGTCATACAAATTCTGAGCAAGATAAAAGATGCGACCGTGGTGAGCAGGGCCGGCCATACACCCCAATACCAACCTGCTACAACGACCGCTATAATGGCGATATTGATTACTGAAGGGTGCCTGACTTTTTCAAAAACAATCAAGATCGTCACAATGGTGGCAAACATTGCAGCCAGCGGGACTGTGATAGACCTTCTTTTTTTACCATCCATCGATTGCATATCGTTCATTCTATAGCTTCATTATTAGAGTGTAGAGTAAACCAAATGGTAGTTCCCTTTTTCACTTCAGATTCCACCCATATTCTCCCGCCATGCCGTTCAACGATTTTCTTGCACACGGCCAACCCAATACCAGTTCCCTCGTATTCCTCCCTCGAATGCAAACGCTGGAAAATCTGGAAAACACGCTCATGATTTTCCGGCGCTATGCCTATTCCGTTATCGTGTACGCCAAACACCCATGCCCTGGCTTCCTGTTTGGCTGTAATACGGATGCCAGGCGTCCTGTCTTTGCAAAATTTAAGCGCGTTGCCGATTAAATTCTGGAACAATTGGACCAGTTGCCCTTCATCGCCTTTTAGTTCCGGTAAGAAATCGTGAGTGATCACCGCTTTCTTTTCCCGTATTGCCACTTCAAGGTTCTTGATTGTCGCCTCAAAAACCGTATTGCATTTCACAACCTCAAACGGTTTGCCTTTTGTGCTGACGCGCGAATAGGTCAACAGGTCGTTGATCAGCCGCTGCATGCGTATGGCCCCATCAACGGCGAAATTAATAAAATCAATGGAATCTGCATCCAACTTGTCCTTGTTCCGTTTTTCTAAAAGTTTTACGTAACTCGCTACCATGCGCAGGGGCTCCTGTAAATCATGGGACGCCACGTACGCGAATTGTTCAAGCTCGGTATTGGAACGTTTTAGCCTGCCTAACAATTCCTCGGTTTTTCTCCTTTCAAGCTTGTTTTCTTTTTGCATGATATGCGCTACTGCGCCAATAATAATTGGAAGATAAATGGCTTCAAGTATAGGTACTATTTCGGGTTTTACGGAATACCCGGCTATTTTCTGACTTACGATAAGATGGTGCAAGAAATCCTGATAAAAAAAGGAAACAATGAAAAAGACGGCTATTTGAGCCAAGGCTATAAAGACATGAGGTATAATGGGCAATTCCAGCAACCCGGCGATAACAGGAAAGAGACAATAGCATAAAATAATAGTGCTGTAAATAAACCCGTTATCCATTTTGCCCATGAAAATAAATGTCTGGATAAACAGATGTATTTCCACGGAATAAATAAACGCCTTCCTTACAAAGTCCAGCTTCTCCTTTGCCGTAAGGACCATCAGCAGAATATGGTATAATCCGACGGCAGTTAACACGAAGGAGCTGAGCGTGGAAATACCGGTTATATTTAAAAAAGCGGCCGCAGTCCATGCGATTATAACAATAACAATATTTAATGCGTTCACCTGGTGAAAAAGCCTGGCAATCCGTGCGTCGCATCCTGGTTTTATGCCCAGGTTCAACAGATAATGAGAACCATTCATTTATATTCCCACGTTTATCGCGTTCATCGCCCGATGCTTAAATGTATATGCTCTTTATTGTTGGCATTATCTACCCCAATCCATCTCAACCGCTTTAATCAGCTGGTCTAATTTCTGCATTATGATCCCGTCATCAGACATCGCGTTGGATACAGACATATCGGCAATAAAATTCGCCGTTGCCCCAAGAACAATCGCAAGGATCAGGATGGCCGCGATGATCTTAAAGTTTCCTCCCGCATATCTCAGGCGGTACAGGCTGAAAAACCTTCGTATTGGGTGTATGGCATGCATTGCCTGGGTTTTTTCAGATTCAGTCTCCATATGCTTCATCTCATCAATTTTTTTGAAATTGATTTCACCAATGAATTTTAACAGTTCGTTGTGGTCAAAAGGTTTGGGAATAAAATGGTTCGCGCCGTTTTTTAACGCCTGGTTGATATCTTCGCTCCCTGCTTCACCGCTGATGAGCAATATGTACGTATAGGGATCATGTTCCCGTATCGCTTTGACCGCTTCAACGCCATCCATCTTTGGCATATTGATGTCCAGGATAATAAGGTCATAATCATTGACCAGTATTTTTTCATACGCCTGCGACCCATTACTCACAATCGAAATCCTGTATCCTTTTTCGGAGAGCAGCCGTTCTAAAATATCGCACATATGGGGATTATCATCTGCTATCAGTATCCTTTCCCGGTTAAAACCAAGCATTGGATCAGCGTTGCAATAACCAAGCCTCATTGCCCTATCACTTGCCAGGGCTTTTGCAGCCATATCCGCAAGAACGTCCCAATGGATCGGTTTTTCCAGATATCCGAAAAGACCAAGGCGCTCGCACTTGTCGCGTGTCGCTTCAGTGCCATATGCGGACATGATGATTGTTTCCATGCGTGGTTGGGCTTTGTGCGCGGCTTTGACCAATTCTATGCCATTCATGCCCGGCATGTGCACATCGGATATTAACAGACCATAGTGTTGCTGTTTGATCAGTACAAGCGCTTCTTTGGGATCATTTACCGCGTCCACCGCAAACCCGGATTTGCTCAGCATGGCGCACGTTATGTCGGTAAGATCTTTCTCATCATCAACTACTAGTATTCGTTTGCTCACAATCAACCTCCTATTTATCGCATGATGCTCCCATTAAACATGGGGCATTGTTTTGACCTCTTTATTCTCAGTGTCCTCGTAAAAAATCACCTTTGTCAGTTCTCTGGTTAGCGTCATCCTGCTTTCGCGTATCTTCACCGACACATCAGAATGGCAGGTATCTCCTACCCTGATTGTGATCGCTTCCTTGTCAGTCATGCGTTCCTCAAGCACCGCCATTTTTGCCAGCAGGCCTGCGCGCTGTTTTTCCAGCACGCCCTTCTTTTCTATAATTTTATCGATAAGCCCCTTTTTGTCCTTTAACGCCTCCGGCTTTGTCTTGGCAAGTTCGAGCACAGGCAGCAAGGAAAAATCGATCTTTTGAATATTTCCTTCAGTGAATTTTATCACGTCTTCCAATTCAACTATTTTCTTTCTGACAAGAAAATCAGTGCCCGCTTCGACAAAGGTCTTTATGCCAGCGTCAGATCCCAGTGTGCGTACATCAAGGCCTTTTTGCGCGTATACTTCTCCGCCAATAACAGCCCCGCGCTTGGTCTTCATGATCAACTTCTGGGACGTGCACAGATAGCTGTTTACAGCGAAATTGCCTAACGTTATGGTCCCTTGGGCCTCAATGCGCGCGTTCTGGACATAATCCGCGGAAATATTTCTTCCCGCAGACACCAGTCCCTTGCCTTTGGAAATAACCCCCCCCCTTATGATAACGTCCCTGCCGGCTTCAATACGCGCTGATTCCACGTTTCCCTTGACCACAATGTCTCCGGCTGCCTTAACTTCAAAACCTTCTTTGATGTCCCCATTAACAAGCACTGTACCGTTGAAGTTAATGTTTCCTGTGGAAAAATCAACATCACTATCGACCGAAAAGACCTCAACTACTTCAAGAACATTGTTGTGGAACATGACCAGGCCGCTTGCCATCGCATACAGCTCGCGTCCGTTCTTTTCCGCGCGTACACCCGCACCAGGGCAGCACATTGCCTCTTTGGAAGGCGCAATGGGAATAGCGGCCCCAAAGACGTCAGTCCCCGGAACAGCCGGTACGGGAGGAATAATGACGGCGAGCAGGTCGTTTTTCTTCACAGTGACTAAATTCACTGAATTCTTATAATCAATCCGACCATCGGGCAATATTTTAAAATCATATTCCTGCTGCTGCGTGTTGAATTTCAGTTCAATTTTTCCATCACTGCCGCGCATAGGAAGCTTGGCCTTGGCTACGGCAACATTCTTTTGGGTCGCACCAGTTCGGTTGACAACATCAATAGCGCTATTAATTTCAGAGACCGCGACCCCCGCTTTTACGCCTGCTTGCGCAAGCGCGGCAAGGACCGTTTCTTTTGACAGTTTTTTACCAGTTCCACGGCCTGGAAAAAAATCCGCCATTGCGCTCAACTTGTCTTTCGCAATCCTGACTTCAATGGCGCAGTCCTGGTCGCAGGGAAAAACACATAGACTCTCGTTGAGAACAACAACCCAGCCTGCAACGCCGGCAGCATACACCTCTCCCTTGCCAGTCTGCGTTTTGGTGACATTTGTACCAGGAGCATAGCGCGTTTTGGCATTGGCTGGTTTAAACGCGATGAGCTGGTCTTTCTGGACGCTAGCGCGGCCTTCAAACTGTCCGGGGATCAACGATTCCAACGCTGTCCCGGCAGGCATGCGCGTACAAACAATATCGTCCTTAAACATCAGGTCATCCGCCCCGGTCTCTTCCTCATGGGCATCAGGACTCTTTTTGCCCTCAATGCCTTTCTTTTCTCCTAAAAAGCCCTTTTCTTCGAGGACGTGTTGCGACATTCCGTGGACAATTTCCGCGGACTCTATATCGAGCAGTTGTTCCTCGAGACGGGCAAATGTGCGTTCAACGTCTTCAGGTTTCTTATTGTCTAATGGTTCAGACATAGATAAGCCTTTATATGCCCCATTCCTTCATGAGCGCTTGGACTTCCTCACCAACTTTATTGGAAATGGCATCAATGTCGGAGACAGCTATGGCTGTTTTTTCCCTTATGTGCGTTTCAGGTCCATTGATCCATCCAGGCACCACACTGCCGATGCCCCGTTGCCGCATCTCGGCCTCAGCAACGTGGGCCAAGGCTATTTTGTCCCTGCTTTCAGGGCATTGCGCCATGCCCATACCCGGAGTGTGATGATACCGGATAGCGTCAATGACAAATTTCGGGAGTCCCCATTTTTCCGCGAGCAATGAACCAATCTCACAATGGTCAGTGGCCAGGCATTCTTTCTCAATATGGTGAAATAGCGCCTTTTGCCGTACAGTACACTGCAAAACCTGGACAAATTCATCGTGGAAAAACTGGTCAAGGACCAGTATCCCGATATCATGCAAAAGACCAGTAAGAAAAAAATCCTCGGGTTCTGGATATTTCAGGCCGCGAGCCAGGTATTTTGACGCCAATGCAGTGGCAAACCCGTGTATCCAGAATTGTTCACGGTCAAAAATTGACGCCGCAACGCTGGAACCAAAGGAATTGACCACAGAAACCCCAAGAGTAATGTTTTTTACCGTATTAAGGCCCAATATGACAATTGCCTGCTGGATTGAAGCGACAGGTGTCCGCAAACCATAAAAAGCGGAATTCACTAATCTGATGACCCTGCTGGCAATTGCCTGATCGCGGCTGATGACCTTCGCGATTTGGGACATGTTGGATCGGGGATTTACGATCAATGCCTGCAGCTCCCTGATCACAACAGGAAGCGTAGGAAGCCGTTCGATTTCAGACAATCGTTCAACAATGGTGGCATTATTCATGAGGTCCCTCAAGATGGTTTTTTAAGGTAATATGAAAAGACGCGCCCTCTCCAGCTTTGCTCTCGCAATACAGCGACCCCCCAAAGCTTTCGATGAAAGCGCGGGTAATATAGAGTCCCAACCCATGTCCATCAATCGATTGGGTCGCATTCGCTGCCCGGTAATATTTCTCAAATATATATGGCAACTCATTATCACTGATACCCTCACCCTTGTCTCTGATGGAAATGACCGTATGGTCGGTTTCTCTATTGATTAGGACCCTGATTTTGGTGCCTGGCCTGGAATACGCAAGGGCATTCTTGAAAATATATCCCAGGGCTTGTCTCATTTTATCAAAATCCGCTGCAATTTCCGCGGCCATATCACCCTCGTACGCAAAACGGGAGGCAATAGCCGGCGCATCGGGAAAGGCCATGCCAATTTCTTCCACTGCCTTGTGGATTGCCCGCATGGCCTTGAATACTTCTGGTTCAATCTCCCGTCCAAGTAATCCAGTGTCTATGATGAACGTATTCTTTAGATCGTTCAACAAACCCGTTAGCCTGTTCACTTCTGTGTGGCTTAAAGAAATGATTTCACGCGCATTATCGGGCATGCCGGTTATTTTTCCAGAAGAGAGCATGGCAAGGGACGTCTTTATGCTGGTGAGTGGATTGCGGATTTTGTGTAAAAGAATAGAGACAAATTCTGTCTTTAGCGACTCCATTTGCTTATAATGCGATATATCACTGAGAATAAGCACGATATCATTGTCCCCGGCCCTGCTTATCTCTGCCTGCAAATGCCTGTTTTTCACTGAAAACCGGCACTGTTCCACACCTCTTGTTCCTCTGGCAAACCGGTTGAGCGCGACCATGAGCTGCTCGTTACTAAAACACGGGGCCTGGCTGCCCAAAAGCAGGTCTTCGACGCCAATATCAAACAGTTCCAGGGTCTTTGTATTGCAGGTGCGGAATTGCAGCCCTGGTGAAAAAATGCACACGCCCACAGGGAGCATGTCCATAAAGGGCTGCAGGTCGCTTTTTTCCGTTTCCATGGTTTTGTCCTTTGTATATGGCCGATTATGCTATTCCACGCATTGTTTTATCAATTGATCCAACGCCTCGGGCTCAAACGGCTTGGCAATATATCCGGCAGCGCCTTTTTCCTTTGCCAGACTGTATCCGTTCGAGTATTCCTTGGCCGTGAAGATGATCACAGGTATACTGGCTGTTGCAGGATCCTCCTTCAGGCGCGCAAGCACCTCCCATCCATCCATGACAGGCATCATGATATCGAGGAGAATGGCATTGGGACGTTCTTTTTGGGCCGCGGCGAGCCCTTCAGCGCCGCTGGCAGCCTGTACTGTGTTGTATCCGAAATAAGACAGCGCAAGGGCCGTTGATTTTACTATCAGCTTTTCATCGTCGATAATGAGGATCTTTTTCTTTTCCATGGAAAACTCTCCTATTGTTATTTTGTTGCCTATTTTGCTCATTCCACAGGAAGCAGCACCTTCACTGTTGTACCGCGTCCGCATTCAGAGACAACGTCGATGCTTCCCCCAAGCAGGCCAATGATCCGTTTTACCAGGAAAAGCCCTATGCCAACGCCATCGTGACTGCGGGTAAGATTATTCTCGGCCTGGAGGAACGGATTGAACAGCTTGGGTACAAAATCTTCCGGAATGCCAGTGCCTTCGTCAATAACCAGGATTGATGCGCAATCTTTATCGCATGATAGGTCAATACGGACCTTGCCGCCGGTATGGCTGAATTTGACTGCGTTGTGAAGCAGGTTCTCCAGAATCACCATTACCTTTTCCCGGTCGGTTGATATAACAGTAGGCGCATCGGACTTGTTCAGGGAAAAACTGACTTCCCGGGCATCGGCTTCGGGCTTCAGCTTCTCGAACACAGTGCATGCAAGGGCCGCAATATCCGTTTTTTCCTTTTCAATGGACACATCGGGTCCCGCATAGAGGGCGACCTTGATCAACCGGCCTGTAAGGTAATTCATCGCATGGACCGATTCTTTCAGTTCGGGAATTAGGTCTTTGACGCCATCAGCGGCGTGCTCGATCATAAAGAGTCCGTTCTGGATCACCGTAAGCGGGGTCCGTAATTCGTGGGCCACGATCGAAAGAAAGTTCTGTCTAATGAGGGATGAATGGAGTTCCGCTGTTTTTTCTGAAATAACCACCGCGGTCCCGGCCCTGTTTCCAGTACCGTAACCCAGGATCGGATGGCTCTTGACCATATACATACGCCCCTGGTTCTCGTACCATCTGAAACCCCGTGTATCGAATCCAGCCGCACTGACCGTTCCAATAAACAGGGGATCGGGGATTACCCGGGAAATCGGCATGCCTATGCATGCTGATTCGTTTATCCTGAGAATATCGCACGCCTGTTTGTTGATTATGACAAGCAAGCCAGCCGTGTCGAACGCTATGAGCCCCTCTTCAATGGAGTCAAGGATGATGCGAAAACGGTCCCGTTCATTTTCCGTGATAAGGGTCAATAGTTTTACCTGACCGGTCTTTTCCCCCAGTTCCCATTTAAGGGAATTAAGCATTGCGGCTTCATTTTTCCTCGCGGTAATGCGGACAATGGCCTCAGAGACGCTCTTCATAAGAGCATCAATAGAATACGGTTTCGCAATATAATCAAACGCTCCGGAACGGATTATCTCTTTGGCTTCCTCAAAATCCTGCTGGCCCGATACAATAATGACTTCGCACCCTGTATTATGGGGACGCAGTTTTTTCACCAGCCCCACGCCGTCCATAACAGGCATATCAATATCAGAGAGAAACAGATCATAGGGGCCCTGGTTGTGTTTGGACCATGCTTCGGCCCCGTCGCAGGCGGTATCGATAGTCCAGTTGTCAATACCGGCAACCATCATGCTGTTCAGAACCCGAACAACCAGTTCCCGCTGCTGGAGTTCGTCATCAGCGACAAGGATCCTGATTTTCATGAAAATCCTTTTATTAAGGTTTACTGGACCGCCTGCTGCAACGCGTCCATACCAAGCATTGTCTTCACGTTTCGTATGAATTCATCAATATCCACAGGCTTTTGCAGTACCCTAAAAACATTATACGGTTTGAGTGCCGCAATGTTTTCAGAGGTCGCATAACCGGTACATACCAGGAATTCAGCGTGGCTGGTGGCATTGATTGACTTGATGTTCCGTAACACTTCGAATCCATCGGCTTTGGGCATGTGAAGGTCCAGGATAATGGCATCAGGAATAAAAATGCCCGCTTTTACGCACGCCTCGTATCCATTGGCGGCTGTTTCAATCAACAGCTTTGCATCAATTTCGCGTAAAAGAGTTGTAAACAGCTTGACTATCGATTCCTCGTCATCCACGACCATGACTTTTTTTACTTTTTCCTGGCGTTCAAGAATGTTCAGGGAAATACCATGGGCATGAAGAAAGGATTCGAGATTTGCATGGGGTATACGGCGATATCCGGTTATGGGCGTATTCTCAGAGATCAATAATCCCTTATCACAATAATTCTTTACGGTTTTTTGAGAAATACCAATTATTTTGGCCACTTCTCCGGTTGTATAATAATTCTTTCCCATAGCACCTCGACGGTAAATCGGTAATCTGGTAAAAAGGTATTTCGTTAATAATATAACAAATAAAAAATGATTTGTCAATAGATTAATGCAGTGTTTAACAAAATTTCTCAATTAATGAGTTATTTTAACTAAATAGTTTCCGGTTAAAAACGATAAAATACCTTCTTTGTCCGGTGAGACAAAGCCCGCCGGACCATCAGGTAGACGCAAGACTTATATTATTTCTTGAATTTCGACTGGTCTATATCATAATGATATAGTATTTTATGAAAAGAGGCCCGGTTTATTTTGGCATGCTGGGCGCAGAGGGTCACATTTCCTTTATATTTCCTGAGCAACTCAATTACATAGCCCCTTCTAAATTTCTCCTGGTATTCTTCAAGAGATGGTAAACTATTGGTCCCGGCATTTGCATAGGCTTTATTCTCCAGTTTTATCGGGAGATCGCTGGCTTTGATCTCCCCGTCACGGCTGAGAATAAAGGCTTCAAGAAGAACATTCTCCAGTTCCCGAACATTTCCAGGCCATGCGTAGCCGCATAGGCTTTCCATGGCTTCCGGTGTAATCGTTTTCATTAAAACACCAGGGTTATTTCTATTATATTTTGTTTTAATATATTCCACAAACAAAGGCATATCATCTTTCCGTTCGGCCAATCGCGGCATCCGGATCTTTACAACATTGAGACGATAATAAAGGTCCTCCCTGAAAGAGCCTTCAGCGACCATTTTCTCCAGGTCCCTGTGCGTTGCTGAAATAATCCTAACGTCAACGCTGATTTCAGCAGTCCCGCCAACCCGCCAGATTTTCCGTTCCTGGATGGCGCGCAGGACCTTTGCCTGGAGGTGAGGATTCATGTCTCCGATTTCATCGAGGAACAAGGTGCCCTTGTCAGCAAGCTCAAACATGCCTTTTTTCGCCTGGACCGCGTTGGTAAACGCCCCTTTTTCGTGTCCGAACAACTCGCTTTCGAGCAGGCCTTCAGGCAACGACGCGCAGTTTACCGGTATAAATGCGTTATGCTTCCTGGCGCTATGCTGGTGGATAGAGCGCGCCGCGATCTCTTTGCCCGTACCTGTATCACCGGTAATGAGCAGATTGGCATCCACCCGCGCTAGGCGCGTTATCAGTTCTTTGACATTTTTCATTGGAACGCTGGCGCCTATTAATAAATTTCCACCAGCGATATCCAGTTCGGCCGCGCGCCGGCCCTCTCCCGCTGTTTTTCCTTCCGGACATGCGCTCTGTACAATATCGTAAAACAGGGAAAGATCAAGGGGTTTCTTTAGGTAATGATCAATGCCTTGGACTTTTGCCAATGTCCTTATTTCCTGGTCATTGGACACGCCGGTGAGAAGTATGGTTTTTATTCCGGGTATTGTTTCCCGTATCCTTTTGATCAGAGCAAGACCATTCATTCCAGGCAACAGATAATCGATTATGGCAAGCCGGAACCTTGCTCCAGCAAGCGCATTGAGACACGCTTCCGCTGATAGAAATCTCCTGGCCGAATAGCCATTTTCCTGCACCATCTCCTTTAAAAGGTCGGCAAGAAACCTTTCATCGTCAACAATGAGGATGTCAGCGCTGCCCGTAACTTGGGAACCTTCATCATTGTTGTCAGGGAGCAAAACCGCAGGTTCATGAGGTTCGGCCATTGCGGGTTCTGTTGTTGCCGTGTTTTGCGTGATAGTTTTAATAGATTCAACGAGAGAGGCGCCTTCCTTGCATACATCAATAATAGTTTTTATATAACGGACTATCTCTTCATTGTCCTGGCATTTTTTTCCCATTAATTGAGCATAACCACTAATGGTTCCCAGCTTATTATTCAGATCGTGGGCTAATCTGCGCCCTTCATTGCGCGATACATCACTCATATCAATAATTATGGTTGTTTGCATATACGATTATCAAGCTTCTTTTTGTTGCCTGCAGGAACTACTTTATAACCCATTGTATCACAATACATTAAGCTAAATAACCAACCTTTGTTGCCCACAGGCGACAAACACAACTATTACTATTAAACAGGCAATATCTATTCAACTAACTATATATCAATGGATTCGAATTACCTTTTTAAATAAAAAATATCGGCATGCCTTTTGCGTTTTCTTTTGTAAAAAAGGAGATAAAAAACTATGTTATCAATTATTAAAATAATGGTAGCCACGGCGCTATTCTCTGTGCCGGTTCTTTTTGCATACACAGAGAACGCTGTGATTGTAAACTACATTAAGCCAGCCGGGAGTTCGGTCGGAGACCTTTGCATGGATCCTCTGTTGCTTACCAATGTTCTCCAGAACGAATTGACCCAGACAGGAAACTTTCAGGTCCGTGACAGGTCCATTGTCTTTGGCACAGAAGAGCTTCGACAGTTGTCCGCAACAGCTGAATATTCCGCTTACGATGCCACCATTCTTGGCCAAAGAACCGGCACTCCGCTTGTAGTCATGGGATGGATACGATGCATGGGTGATAATGTATGGATAAAAATCGGGCTTTTTGACACTGAAATGGAGGAAGAAATAAAAAGCGTTTCAGGGTCCTATACAAATTCACGTGAAGAAATGACAGACCACGCTATTCCAGATCTTGTAAAAAACCTTATCAGCGTTAAAAAACGCTCCAAGGCCAATGACGCACTCGCGATTGAGTCGATCAAGGATACCGAGCCTGATATGGCCGTGGCAAAACCCGCGCATATCAAGTCCTCATATGTGAGATGGGCCCTGATCGGCGGAGCCCTTACCCTCTCAGCCGCATATATAATTGAACTGCTTTCCAGTCCCTCTTCCGGGCCGGCAAATGGAAATGTAAATACGGAAGTCGTTGCAACATGGTGAGAAGGTTTCTTCGCCAGTCTTTTTGTTTCGTACTGTGCATGCTCTTCTTCGGTGCGTGCGAACGCACTATGCCCACAAGCGCTGATACTACAACAAAAATATCAATCCAAATCTCCTGGAAAATTGGGGATCAAACCGTTGTTCCGAATATTGACAGCGTCAGGATCACCATTCAATCAACGGCGTTTCTCTCAAAACGGGTGAACATTTTCCCTTTTTCCAAAGGGACCGGTGAAATTGAAGAAGTACCCAGCGGTATCGATATTATTATTACCGTTGAAGGGCTTGACGCTGATGACAAGGTACTGTTTGCCGGAAGCGCTGCCTGCAAAGGGATACTGGAAGGGGAAATAACAGTCCCTGTTGCGGCCTATTTTATTGTTCCGCAAGATACCCTGGGTCCGGTCATTTCCCTGCTCTCGCACCAAAATCCGGACACGGTAAATTCACGGATAGTGAGGATTTTTGGTCAAGCGCTGGATTCAAGCGGCATTTCCGCTTTTATGGTGAATGACTCCCTGGTTCCTTGTTCCGATTTTTTTTGGGATTTTCATGGCTTTATGTTGCAGAATGGCAGGAACACAATACGGGTGAAGGCCATTGATAATAGTTACGAAAAAAACGTATCCACGAAAGACATTGTTTTGTATTACAACCCTCTCTATGTTGAAAAAACAAACCATGCCCCGCATTTTACAGTGAGTGCAACAAGTTTGACCGCAACGCTTAAAGCAGGCGACATCTATCAAAAGGCCCTGAGCGTGATTGATCAGGATTCGTTCAACGTGCTTACCTTCAGGATCAGCCAGCCATTTCAGATTTTACTCGACACAAGCGTGTTTTTCAGGACCCAATTGTCAGACACAGGTACATATGCCGTATGCGCCTATGTGCTTGACCAGGACAGCGCCATGGACTCCATTGCATGGACCGTCACGGTCGTTAATCCTGCCATCAATAACACGCCTGTTTTCCTGACACGCTCCCAGGAATTGTTCAGAGAGGTATATGCCGGTTCCGCGTATTGTGATACGGTAATCGCTTCAGACTTGGACCAGGAAGAAGGCCTGGTTTATTCGATTTCCAATAATGGCGGTTGCGCTGTACTGATCGACAACCTCTCCGGGATCATACGCTGGACGCCTGGTCCGGAAGAAGTGGGTACGCATGCAATAACCATCCAGGTAAAAGACGATTCAAACGCAATGGCAACGCTTGTCTGGACTGTTACCGTAAAACATCCGAACGTGCTCGTTTTTTCCGCGGGCAACGATAGCGTCTATTCAATAAACGACACCATCCAGCTCAATCCGGCAATAAGTTTGGCATCAGGGTCTGTATTGCGTTATGAATGGAAAATTGGCAATACCGGCATATGGCGCACTGTCTCAAGACCAGATACGGTAATTATCGCGCCTTCCACGCCTATTGACTCCTACACCTGCATATTGCGGATAACCATTTCAACAGGCGACATGCTCGAAAGCCGCTCCAATATCCGGATCTCCCTTGACCCACCGCAAGTGTCCGCGGGAAAAGACAGCGTTGTGCTGCGGAACCGCGTGGTAAACCTCATTGGCCATGCAATTGACCGCTATGGTTCAATAATAAAGACAGAATGGGACATTGGCAATACCGGTGTTTTTACGGAATCAGCGGATATGCGCGCCTCGTTTACCATGCCCGGCAGCAGTTCAGTCTATCGGTGCGTTTTTCGCGCAACCGATGATGACCTGAATGTTTCATCTGACACGGTCACATTCAGGATATTGGAATCAGCCATGTGCTTTATTCAGCCGGATTCGGGGATCGCGTGTTCAATCGGCGTATCTTTTTCCATGGGTTCTACCAGTGAAGAGTCTGATGAAAGACCAGAGCACATGGTCACAGTGCAGTCGTTCTACATAGACTCTTTTGAAGTGACCCAGGAAAAGTTTTTAAATATAATGGGCGTGCAACCATCGAGCGCGGCATACGATCATAGCAAACCGGTTGAAAGCATTACCTGGTTTGACGCGGCATTGTACTGCAATACCATTAGCAAGCACCAAGGGTTTGATACGGTATATCAATATTCAGGAATAGAGGGAAATCCTGGCAATAACTGCACCATGCTTCAAAACCTGATCATCAGGCATTCGGCAATTGGTTTTCGCCTGCCCACAGAAGCTGAATGGGAATGCGCATGCAGGGCCGGAACAAGCAGCCTTTATTACTGGGGCAATGACCAGACACAGGCGACTTTTTTCGCCACGTTCGGCGGCAATACCATTGTCGAACCCTCGTATACCGGCGCCAAGCAGCCCAATGGCTTTGGTTTGTACGATGTGGCCGGCAATGTCGCAGAATGGTGCAATGACTGGTATGGCCCCTACAGTGCTGGGCTGGCAAATAATCCAATTGGGCCAAGCGAGGGCAGCGCAAAGGTAATCCGCGGGGGCAGCTGGCAAGACAATGTGAATGAACTGCGCTCTTCGAACCGCAGTTTAGGCATGCCAGGATGGAAAAGCAGTTTTGTGGGATTCAGGACCGTGCTGCAGGTGCAATGAGCTTATGGGCCTTATTGTAACGAACCACCTGGAATCCGTCTATGGAATATTCCTGGTTTCCCGTATAAACAAGGTATCCTGCTTTCGCTGATTCCGGAAATACCTTGTGCAGGTAGCGCAGGCCCTTCAGAAAATCCGGAACAAAAGTTTGGGCGGACTTTATTTCCATGGGGATGAGCGACGCGCCGGATTTATACACGACGTCGATTTCGTTTCCATTGCTGTCCCGGAAAAAATGAAGGTTATGATCAAGACCCTGATTGTAACGGCTCTTGACGAGTTCCTGGACAACCAGGTTCTCGAAAAGATTGCCGCGTAAGGGGTGCAGTTCCATGTGGCTTTTTTCCTCGATGCCGAGCAGGTACGCTGCCAGTCCGACATCGTAAAAATAGAGCTTAGGCGCCTTGATCAGCCGCTTGCCAACATTCTCAAAATAGGGTTCAAGCATGAAAACGATATACGACGCCTGCAATATCGAAAGCCACGCGTTGATCGCAAAAACCGACACGCCGGCATCATTGGACAAGCTGCTGACATTCAGCAACTGCCCTACCCGTCCGGCGCACAGGCGGATGAATTTCTGAAAGAGATGGAGGTCTTTGATCTGGATGAGCTGGCGCAGGTCGCGTTCGACATACGTCTCAAAATAATTCCGGTACGCCTTGTTGGGATCAAGCTTTTGATCGTAGATGCGGGGATAAAAACCATGAAGCAGCCAGTCGTCAACGGTCATCCGTTTGCGGAAGCGTTGCGCTTCGGCCAGCGTGAAAGGCAGAAGGCGAAGCAGTGCCGTCCTTCCTGCAAGAGACTGCGAAACGCGGTTAAGGACCTCGAACTGCTGGCTGCCGGTGAGCACGAACAACCCGTTTTTCCCCTTCTGGTCCGCAATCCCCTGGATATACGAAAGCAGCTCCGGTGCGCGTTGAATTTCATCGAGAATGACACCCTTTGGATTCCTGCCGAGAAAAGCGCGGGGATCCGTCAAGGCCGCATCCCGCGTATCGGGATCCTCGAGGGAATAATAGGCCATGTTGGGGCAGGCGGAACGGACAAGCGTGGTCTTGCCGGACTGCCGGGGGCCCGTAACAGTCACAACCGGGTACGTTTTAAGGAGCGATAGAAGTTCGCCCTGTATTTTGCGCTTAATGGCCATGTGTTTATGTAATTCCAATGTTGAAGATTAGTTTTACATAAATATAAGCAGCGAGGGGGCGTTCATGCAAATGAAAACGACTGATCCCATGATGGAATTCAGGGGTGGAAAAGCAGTTTTGTGGGATTCAGGACCGTGCTGCCGGTCAAATAGTATCACCTTCCAAGCCTTCGGTTCTGGATGAAAGATGAAGTGCCGCATGCAGCGTTGAAAGAAGCGCAGACATTGTGTATGGTTTAGGTAAAAATCCGTATCCCTTTTTTCTTATTTTAGCGTATTCAGACCGGTCATCGGCATAACCACTCACGAACACCACCGGGGTATTGAAGCGCCTTGGCTCCACGTGGTTCTCGTAAAACGATATTCCAGTCCCGTCTGGAAGAACGACATCAGAGATCACCGCTTTAATATTTCGTCCTTTTTCGTCAAAGATATTGGTCGCTTCTGCATCAGGTTTGGCGCCTTTGACTTTTGAACAGTTCCATTCAACGTTTTTCCCGCCCTCTCCCTTTGGCGTTGCCGAAAAGAGCATATAATCCACTTCAAGAGAAGGTCCAACCTCGACAAAAGAGAATTTGAGTGCTTTGACCCAATCTTTGATGGACGAAAGCGCACCGCTCGAGGCGGAAAGAGCCCTGGTTTGGTGAAAACGCCTGAGGCCACCACTAATTCCTACTGTCATACAATGGTAATATATGAAAATTAAACTTGTTATTGCACTTTTAATATTTCACGGAGAATCAAAAACAATTTCTCCATCGTATACGGCTTTGACAGGAACCTGTATCCTTTTCTTTTAATAAGTTCATAGTGCGACCGGTCATCCGTGTACCCTGTGGCAAACAATATAGGGAGCGCCGGATACCGGCTCTGCACAAAGTTCTCCACGAATTCTATTCCCGTCCCGTCCGAAAGAATAATATCGGAGACAATCACCTGCACTGTTTTCCCTTTTTCGTGCATAACAGACTGCGCTTCAGCCATGGAACCGGCAACAAGGACTTTGTATCCGCCGGTTTCAAGCATTGTCACGGCAAGCTCCCTGACCTCTTCCTGGTCCTCAATGACCAAAACAGTTTCGTTGTTTCCTTTTAACTCTTCAATGGTTTTAACCGTTTCTTCAAGGTCCGGGTCTTCAGCAGTGGATCTACTGGCGGGAAAGTATACTGTAAAAGAAGTGCCTTTGCCCAAAACGCTCTCCACAGTTATCCATCCCTGGTGTTGTTTCACAATTCCATAGACCACGGAGAGCCCCAGGCCCGTTCCCCTGCCAGCTTCCTTGGTTGTAAAAAACGGCTCAAAAAGATGCTCAAGGTGTTCCTGGGCAATCCCCGTTCCAGTGTCGCTGACAATTAATTTCACGAATTTTCCAGTACGCGCAAAAACATGCTTTGCACAATATTCAGACCCGATTATTTCATGTCGCGCATAAATGGAAAGCGTGCCTCCTTTGGGCATTGCGTCGCGGGCATTGACCGCCAGATTCATGACAACCTGTTCCAGTGTCCCCTTGTCCCCGTTTATGGCTTTCAAACCAGGTTCTATCTCAGTTTGAATACGAATATCCTCGCCAATGAGGCGCTCCAGCATTTTCAGCAGCGATTCCACTGTTTTCCCAAGGTCCAGCGGCCGCATTTCCATGGGCTGTTTACGGCTGAATAAAAGGAGCTGCCGTATAATGTCCGCTGCCCGCATAGCGCTTTTTACTATCTGGTTCAGGTCATGGGCCAGAGGATCGCTTTCTGGTACGCGCCGCAGGGCAAGGCCAGCGTATCCGTGGATCGCGGTAAGGACATTGTTAATATCGTGCGCCACACCGCCCGCAAGGGAGCCAATGGCCTCCATTTTCTGCGATTGTCTGAACTGATGCTGCAACTTCTCGCGTTCCTCCTCCGCCTTCTTGCGTGCGGTAATGTCCTTGCTGAAACCAAGAATCCGTGTTTCTGAGAGTTTGACCGCGGCAACGGATAAGCAGCGTTCAGTCCCATCTTTATGCTTATGCCAAAGGTCAGTGGTCGCCGCGCCTGTTTCCATCAGTTTCTTGAAGTGAGCAAGTCCATCATTCATAGACCTTTCAGCAAGCATGTCACGGATTGTTATTTTTTCAATTTCTTCTTTGGAATACCCTGTTATGCGGCAGGCTGATTTATTTACTTCTACATACTTTCCCGTATTGTCTACCACAAAGACGCCGTCAGGGGCATTCTCTATATAGCTACGGAACTTTTCTTCGCTTACCCGCAACGCTTCTCCGGCCAATTTGTGGGTCTGTTCAGCCTGGATAGCGTAGAGTGCAAAGGCGATGTCGCCCGCGACCTCCTGTAAAAGACCCGCTTCCTCGTCATTCAACTGAACATCCTTGGGAAGCGAGATGCCCAGAATGCCGTAGTCTCTGCCCGCGTACCTCAGAATGATTGTAGCGGCCTGGTCGTGACCGTAATGCTCCCAAAGCAGGCATTGTCTGCAGTCCCTTTCCGGATCGAGCAGAACCAGCCCGTCTTTTGCAGCCAGGGCTTTTTCGCGGCACACAGGCATGCGGCCTTCTGAAAGCATTTTGGCAAAGGGTTCGAACTCTTCGCCCCAGCCAGCTTTTGCAAGGGCAACAGGCGGCCCATCCTTGCCATATACCGCGATCCAGGCGCCGTTGTAACCGCGCGTTTCAGTGAGCGATTCGCAGGCCTGATGAACAAGCCTGTCACGGTCTTTTTCGCGTACAATGAGCTGGTTGACGTTGCGGATGGCCGCGAGTATTCGGTTAAGATGCCTTATCTGCTGTTCCGCCTGTTTGTGCTCCTCGATTTCATCGGTAAGCGCCGCTGTTCTTTTGTTCACCAGGTCTTCCAGATGCGCGTTCAGTAATCGCAATTCTTCCTGGGTTCTTGCCAGTTCCCTGTTTTTATGTACCGCCGCTTCATAGGTGGAAATAAGCAGGGTAAGCATCTGCTGCTGATCAGCCGTAATAAACCGCCGCTTACCGCCGAACATAATCTCCACGCCAACGCGTACACGATCGCCATTGCGCAGCTTCCGGTTGGCCAGAATTTGTTCAATGTGCGTGATCAGATACTCTTCGTCGTACGGTTTGGTAATGAAGTTGTCAGCACCGCAGATCAGCCCCTCAAGCACATCTTCCGCGTTGGACAGGGAAGTCAAAAGAATCACCGGGGTCTCCCCTGCCCCGGAAGTTGACTTTATCTGTTTGCATAATTCATACCCATTCATATCGGGCATGACAATATCGCTGATGACCAGCGCTGACCTGCTTTTGCTAAAAAGAAGAAGCGCCTCTTTGCCATTGTTCGCCACCGACACCTTGTAGCCATGCTTTTCAAGAATATATCGCAGCTGTTCGGCCTGCGTAAGGCTGTCCTCGGCAATGAGTATTTCCACGGCGCTTTTAGAAAAATCCTTTTTCGTTTCCATAAAAACCCCTACTTTTTAACCAGTTCCGCCAGCATTGCCGCAATACCTTCGGGTGAAAGCACGTACATTGCCGCATCCAATTTGACGGCCTCTCCCGGCATGCCATACACAATGCAACTTTCTTCGTCCTGCACAATGGTGAGCGCGCCCCTTTCTTTCATAATTTTCAATTCCTCTGCGCCATCCCTTCCCATGCCGGTCAGAAGCACGCCGATTGCGGCCTGACCCAATACCTGCGCAACAGAACGGAAAAGATATGAGACCGATGGACGCAGGCCGTTCTCAGGCGGGAGACTGCTCAGCGATATACGCAGGCCGCGTTCCAGGCCCAGGTGAAAACCGTCCGGAGCAAGGTAGGCGTGTCCGGGCAAAATAGGCTGGCTGTGCGATGCCACGCTCACCGGGAAACCGGACAGACTGGACAGCCACTCTGCCAAACCTTGAACAAATCCTTGCGCAATATGCTGTACAATAAGCACGGGTACGGGAAAGCCGGGCGCTAGGCCCGACAGGATTTTCTGCAATACCGGCGGCCCTCCGGTTGACGCGCCTATTGCAATTGCCCGTATGGTACCGGTTCTTTGCGGCGATAATTGCCCAGACACTGGCGCTGCCATGCGCACTTTGGATGACCGGGCGAGGCGTCTTACTACCTTTATCTCTGACATTAGTTTTACCGTCTGTATCAGTTCCCGTGAGGCTGCCTCAAAGGCGGAATGGTCAATGCCCGCAGGACGGCGGACTAAAGCCAGGGCGCCTGCTTCAATTGCACGGAATGTAGAGGGAAGTTCTGATGCGCCGATGCTCCCGCTTACAATAACAATGGGGGTCGGTATGGTCTCCATGATCCGGCGTGTTGCTTCAAAGCCATCCATCATTGGCATATGGATATCCATGGTAATGACATCGGGCTTGTGCATCTTGAGAATTTCCAGGGCTTCCATGCCGTTGTTTGCCGTGCCCACAACCTGGATTGCCGGATCAGAGGTAAGAATATATGTCAGAAATTCCCGCGCCACTGGAGAATCCTCGACAATGAGCACCTTTATCATTATTTTTTTCCTTTAAATGAGTTTTTGGATCACGGCCAGCAGATTACTCTGATCAAAACTGCTTTTTACAATATAGGCGTTCGCGCCGGCGTCAATGCCGCGCTCCTTGTCTTCACGCGATTCAAGCGCGGTCACCAGCACCACCGGCAAATCACTAAGCTTTTTATCAGCCCGGATTTTTGTTGTTAACTCAAATCCGTTCATACGCGGCATGTCCACGTCCAAGACCACAAGGTCGAACTCATTGCTGCGCACCTGGGTCAGGGCGTCAACGCCGTCAACGGCCGTGGCAACCTGATAGCCCGCGGTTTCCAGGATGTTCTTGAGCAGCGTGCGCGAGGTGATGGAGTCTTCGGCCACGAGTATTCTTCCTGTACTGGATTGGGCCTTGGCAACAACGTTTTGTTCCCGGGGTGCTGCAGAGGTTTGTATCGCTGATTTTATCAGGTCAGCCACATTGAGCACAGGCACGACCTTGCCCGTGCCAAGAATTGTTGCGCCCGCGATGTTGCGCACGCTTTCCAGTTGCGGCCCCAGCCCTTTGACCAGCACCTCCTGCTCCTGCAAAACCTCATCGACCATAAATGCCATGCGCTTTCCGGCATAGGCGAGGACAATTACTGGCAAATGCGATGTCTTTGCACTATTGGACGGTTTAGGCGCTACAGGCAGTTCAAGGGTCTTGCTCAGGCGGGCCATTGACAGCACCTGCCCGTCCAGCCGGATGGTTTCGCGGTTTTCGACTGTTTTGATGTCTTCCTTTTTCACTCTCAGCACGCGTTCAACATTGACAGCGGGAAGAACAAACAGAGACTCGTCCGCTCTTACCAGAACACCCATGAATGTGGCCAGCGTCATGGGCAGAACAAGCCGCAGTGCGGTACCATCCCCTATCCGGCTTTCCACGGACACACTGCCGCCGAGTTTTTCCGCCTTTTCGCGCACAATTGCCAGGCCCAGACCGCGGCCTGAAATATCAGTGATCATTGGGCTGGTGGAAATTCCGGAATGAAAGATGAACTCTAATGCCTCCCTGGAATCGATCTGCTGCGCAGCGCCTGCGGCCAAAAGCCCCTGTTTTATTGCTGCTGCCCGGACTTTGGTCAGATCAATGCCAGTACCGTCGTCTGAAATGGAAATTTCCATCTGGCGGTTGTCTTTTGCCGCAAAGCACAGCCGGATTGTCCCGGATGGACTCTTGCCCAGTTGCGCGCGTTCTTCGGGCTTTTTCATACCATGGTCAACGCAGTTGCGGAAAATATGGATGAGCGGGTCTTTCAGTTCATCGAGAATGCGCTTGTCTATCTTTATCTCCGCGCCATGGACAATCAGTTCCACCTCTTTTCCCTGCGCATGCGCAAGATCGCGGACCATTTTTGGAAAAATTTCCACAAGCGTGCTGACTGGCAGCATTATGAGGCTTTTCATTGCCTCCAGGTGTTCATCCACCATGCGCCGGAGCGCGCGCAGGTCCTGTTCAGCGGCCCGGGTCGCAGCGTCTATCCGGCCCCGGATCGTTTTCAGTCCCTCATCTGTCCTGCACAAGTCAAGCATACCGCTTATCTCCTGTAATTCCCTGACACGCTGTTCCGCGGCCATTTTAACATAGATCATTTCCTCGGCCTGGAGCAGCAGGGGATCAAGCTTTTTAACCGGTATCCTTACCGTGTCCGCCTGTACCAGACGCCTCTCCGTGACAGTCTGTGGCAGTGAATTCTCAGGCTTTATGTGTATCGGAGCCCCTTTGGCTACTGCGTTCAACCGGCTTACCAGCTCTCCGGTCTGTTTCAGCCCTGTTTTTGCCGGTTCTGTTTCCGAAGGCGGAACAAGCAGTGTAATGCAATTTACGGTTTGATGGAGCAGGTCCAGCAGGGCCGGGTCAAGGGAAATGTTCCTTTTTTTCAGGGAAAAAAGCGCGGCCTCAAGCGCCTGGCAAAGTGTCTCGATTTCCGCCAGATTCACGGAACGCGCTGCGCCCTTAAGGCTGTGCGCCTCACGAAAGAGGTTTTCGGTCACTTTTGCCCGGTCCTCGGTTTCCCCGGCTTTTTCAAGCTCCATCAGGAATGTGGACATGGCACGGACATGCTCCCCGGCTTCTATCCGGAATGTTGCCCGCAGCCGTTTGAGGAATTCGCCGTTCTTTGTGTCCATTGTATTTGACCGCCTTTAAACCTTGAACTGTTCCACTGTTCCCTTGAGTTTCTGTCCCAGTTCGTACAGGTTCTTTGCCGTTATCTCCGCCTGTTTCATGCTCGCCGCTGTTTCTGACCCTGCCTGGTTGATGTTCTCCATGGCTGTACCTATCTGGTTCATTCCCACCACCTGCTGCTGGCTGGATGCCACTATCTGAATGGCTGCCTGCACAGCCTCTCCGCTGCTCTCTGCCAGCACCTGGATGGCCTCTCCGGCCTGCACAGACTGCTTTACCCCGGCATCCACTGCCTTGCTCCCCTGTTCCGTGGCCATGACAGCAGCGCTGGTGGCCTTCTGCACATCGTTCAGTATGGTGCGCACCTGGGCCGTTGCGTGCTTTGACTGTTCCGCAAGGTTCTTGATCTCCTGCGCAACCACGGCAAATCCCTTGCCCTGTTCCCCTGCCCGGGCCGCCTCGATGGCCGCATTGACTGCCAGAAGATTTGATTGATCGGCAATGTCCGAGACCGAGGCGATGATTCCGCCAATGGACTGTCCCTGCTCGCTCAGGCTGACAATGGTCCTGGTAATCGCCTCCATCTGGCCACGGACGGCAAGCATGCCGGCAGCGGCCTCTTCCACGGCTTTTTTCCCGGATTGAAAGACCTGGGACACACGCTGCGCGCTGTCCGAGACGTTCTTTGCCTTGTCCGATGAAAGCTGCGCCGCCTGCCTGACCTCCTCCACCGTGGTCGTGGTCTCACCTATGGCAAATGCGTTTTCGGCCGTGCCCGAAGCCACCTGGGTGGTTGCGGCAAGGATTTCAGAGGAAGAACTTATGAGGGTATTTACGGCTTCTTGAATCCCCTGTATCTGTTCCCGCAATGTCTCCCCCATGCTGCTCAGGGATCGCAGCAAGTCACCCAGCTCATCGCCCCGTTTCTTGTCCGCGGAAAGCTCAACGGTCAGGTTCTTCGAGGCGATCATGTTCGCCGCGTTCACACTCGCCCTTAACGGCCTGATTATGCCCAGGGTCAAAAAGATGGCTATTGCCAGGGCAAGAACGATCGCCACGGCCCCAATCAGATACATGAATGTGCGCGCATTTTCCTGCGCAATGTTCGCCTCATCGTACCGTAACGCGGTGCGCGTTTCACTATGCCGTACAAGATCGTCCACGTTTTCTATCCATTGACCCACCGCGGGACTCGCTTTCCCGGTCATCAGACCAAAGGCTTCGCTGTGCTTGCCTGCCACGGCCAGATCGAGTACGTCATTGTTCAGCGCCCGTGAGATCTCCTGGGAAGCTTTGACCTTGGAAATCATACCAACCGCTGCCGTATCGTCGGACGGGGTCAGTTCCTTGACTTTCTTCAGGTTATCGTCGTAAACCTTCCTATTTTCAGCGATCGCGCTTCTTATTTCCCTGGCCTTTTCTGTGTCCTTGAACAGCAAGGCCGTACGCATGGCGATAGATACCTCCCTTACATCAGCGATCATACCATTGGCCGATTGAACGCAGACACTGTTAATTTTTACGATACGATCAAGCTTGTCATGACTGGCGGCCATCTGATTAATACTAACTATAATTATTAAAATCATAAAACCAATCACCAGGCAGAAGCCCAGCGCCAAACGCAATCCGATTTTCATGTTTTTAAACATACCTTGCTCCTTTAATTATTTTCAGATTCAACGGCCGATTTGTCCACGATTATTTTATTATCATCTAATATTTTTTGCGCATCGAGTATGACCATGCGTTCTCCCGTAACGCCTTTCAAATATTCCGCGCCAATTCCGGCTATCGTGACGGGAGGCGCCTGGATCGCCGCACGCGGGACAGACCGTGTACCGAGAATGGCATCGGCAAGAATTCCGAACTCCATCTGGCTGTTTTTGAGGATAATCACCTTATTGAGTTCGCCCAGGCCCTTGTCCGGCAGATTGAAGAACTTCTTGAGATCAACCACCGAAAGTATCTGCCCGTGCACATTGGTGATGCCCAGTACAAAGGCCGGCACGCCCGGAAGGGGCGTGAAATCTTTCAGCGGATGTATTTCGCGCACAAAGGCCGATTCAATGCCGTATGTTTCAGACGCAAGGACAAACTCGACAATTTCGAGGAATTCATGTCCGGATAGCGCCTGTCCGGGTTCGCGCGCCAGGGCCCGCGCCCGCGTTCTGAGAACAGTGTCCTGGTTCTGCGCCATGTGGTCCTGTTTCATGCCAATGCTCCAGTTTCAATGGTGACAAGAATTATTTCCTTTAACCTGCCGGCCGTCAGCCCTTCGGATTCGGGCAGAATATCTTCGGGCCGGTTCTTTTCAAGAAGCGCAAGCGCGTTTTCGAAATGTTTTTTTGCCAGCCGCGCATTTCCCTGCCGCAGCGCCATTGTGCCCAGCGTAAAATGGGCCAGCAGGAAATTCTGATCTATATAGAGCGTCCGTTTCAGGGAAGCGCCTGCTTCCGTAAGCCGGTTCATTTCCTGGAGAATGATCGCGCGCAGATAATGCATTCCGGGATTAAGCTTGTCTGAAGCCAGGGCTTTTTCGCACACAGCCAATGCCTCGGTGAGTCTGCCCTTGTCCGCCAGCGCCCGGATTGAGAAGGCCTTTGAAGGCAATGCTTCTTTTTCAATTTTCCCGGGTATTTCCAGCGCAATTGCCTGAACGGGTTGTTCCATAACAGGAACAAATTTGCTCTGTGGCGGTAATTCGATGGCAGTTACAGGAGTTTTATCATCTCCGGAGAATTGGAATAGCGTCGGCGTTTCATACGGGAGAATCTTTGGCAATGGAGACATTGTGTGGTCTTTCCGGTAGGCAATTACGCCGGGAAAATGGACCGGGGCAAACTGGGGAAAGAGGGCCTGCGAAAGTTCGCTGGCGCCCACCATCAGCCATCCGCTATCCACAAGTGAGCGGTAAAGATCCTTGCCCACCTGTCTGGCGCGCTCAGGCGCAAAATACATGAGCACATTGCGGCAGAAGATGATATCCATGGCGTTTGTGTTGTTTACCGGGGAGGGATAAATGTCTTCGGCCAGGTTCAGATAAGAGAATGTGACCATCTTTTTGATTTCAGACAGAATCTCAAACACCCCGTCCTTTTTGCTGTGAAAGTAACCATCGGTAAGCCACTGCGGCGCATTGCGGAACGACCATTTGCTATAAATGCCAGCCATTGCCTTGCGCAGAATACGGGGATTTATGTCCGTGGCCAGAATTGTAATATTCCAATCCGCCAGGTCAGGTATGGCCCTTTTAAGCGCTATTGCGATAGAATATGGTTCCTCGCCTGTTGCGCAGCCTGCGCTCCAGATTCTCAACCGTTTATCGCCTTTTTCCCGTTCCCGGACCATGGCTGGTAAAATTTCCCCGCAAAGAGCTTCAAAAGCCAACGGTTCCCGCCAGAAATATGTCTCATGTATTGTAAGATGGCTTGCCAGCATATCCATCTGGCTGGCGGTTAATGGCGCGGACAATAGCCACTGAACAAATTGTTCATTGCCAATAAAACCGAATTCTTTGGCCGCGTTACCAGCCTTGTATTCCAGGTCGCCCCACCGCTCTCTGGGAAAATGAAGCGCGGTCCTTGCCGCGATCATTTCGCTCAATTGAGACATCAGACTGTCGGGAAGCGTATGGTTCATTCAACACCTTGGGCCATGGAAGCCTTCAGGTCGCGCTCCTCGTCCAGTGAAAGAAATTGGTCTATATCGTGTATAAGCACAAGATTGTCATCCAATGTGGCGACCCCTTTGATGTATTCAGCAAAAGGAAGCGCCTGTTTCGCGTCCACCATCTGGTTCTCAGTCAGTTCGCGAATTCCCTCAACTGAATCCACCACAAGCGCAACAGGCCGCCGCGAAGTTCGTGCGATGATGAGCCTGTCGTCTGTGTTTATTTGACGTACCGGCAGACGAAAACGTTTGCGTATGTCGAGGACGGGCAGCACCTTTCCCTGCATGTTTAATACGCCCAATACGATCTCCGGCGCCTTGGGCAGGGGCGTGATCTCCACTGCACGGACAACCCGTTCCACAGCGGACAGATAGAGCGCGTAACGCGGTTGATCCAGCGTAAACAGGACAATTTTTTTTTCTTGTGCCAATGGTGTGTTCATAATGCTTTGTTTCGTTTTCCCTTATCGCTCACATGTGCTTTACATACACTTGCCCCAAAGTAGTGGCATGCGAATTATAAATCAAGTCGAAAGTCCCTGAAACCTTCTCGAATGCATCCAGTACCGCTGGATCAAAATGTTCCGGCTTAGTCCTGCCGTCACCCTCCTGAAGAATCTGGCACGTTTTGGTGTGCGCCAGCGCTGGTTTGTAGGGCCGTTTGCTGCGCAGGGCATCGTACTGGTCGCAGATAATCACGATCCTGCAAGCGGGTGGAATGTCTTCGCCTTTTTTCGCCCGGGGATATCCACTCCCATCCCACCTCTCGTGATGGCCAATCGCAACTTCGGAGGCCATTGTAATGAGCGGTACCTCTGATTCTGAAAGGATCTTCGCGCCTATTGTGCAATGCGACTTCATTGTGTCAAATTCCGCCGGAAGCAGAGGTCCTTTTTTCAACAGGATAGAGTCGCTTATCCCTATTTTGCCGATATCGTGCATGGAACTTGAAACCGCTATAGTCTCGCAGAGCTCTCTTGGCATGCCCATGGTAGCTGAGAGGGTCGCCGCATACATGCCAATCCGCTTAATATGCCTGCCAGTTTCATCGTCACGGTATTCAGCGGCGACCAAAAGCCGGTCGAGCATTTCGCGCGAAGCGCGCTCCAATTTGTCCATGGCGTTATCAAGGTCGGCCGTTCTTTTCTTCACGGTCCGTTCCAATTCAGATTTGTATTCTCTTTCGAGTAGCAGCAGTCTGTGGTAATCGGCAGCCTTCCTAACCACTGCGGAGAGGAAACCGGGGTCAAAGGGCTTAAGGATGAAGTCAAATGCCCCGGCTCTCACGGCTTCGGCAGCAAGCGCCAGTTCCGCGTAACCAGTTAATAAAATGACCGGAACTTCGGGCCTTGCCGAACGTACCCTTTTCAGCAGATCGATCCCTGTTCCATCGGGCATTTTAATGTCGCTCAAAACCGCCACGACCGGTGATATGCTGAACAGCGCCAACCCTTGTTTCACGTTCTCCGCAGCCTGCACCGTAAAGCCATCCTCGGTCATCAACTGAACTATCATGTCCCGTACCTGCTGGTCGTCATCGACAACAAGCAGTTCAGCAGGTTTTCCGTTTTTTACAAACTCATTTGTCATTTACGAGCCCCAATTTCCTCAATTGCCTCGCGCACGCTTTTCAGCAATTGATCGCTTTCGAACGGCTTTGTGAAATACGCCTTGGCGCCGTTTGCCATTGCCCTTGCATGGATATTCTCGTCGTGCAGCGCGGTAATGAAAATGACCGGCAGTGCGGACCCCGCGGACTTTAATGTATCCTGAAGTTCAAGCCCGTTCATGCTCGGCATGTGAATGTCGATAATGGCGCAGCCCGGCGATTTTATTTTTCCCGACCCAATAAACTCTGCGGCGGAACAATATGTTTCAACAGCATAGCCCGCGGACTTGAAAAGCCTGTACAGCGCCTTGCGCACTGAAGGATCGTCGTCAACAACAAAAACACAAAAGGAAATGGCGGTATTCGTCATGTTTTCTACCAGCATGTATGTTAGTATACGCATCCTGCCGTTGTCCTGGATATTGGACCTTAGGCCTATACTCTGTAAGAATTGTAGTTTTTTGTCGGTTTAATTGTTATTGTCGAAGGGTAGCCGGCGGGAAATCCATTGCAATCGTTGCGGTGGCTGTCAGGCAGAACGCATCGACACGTGCTGGGTAATGTTTTTCTTACTTAAATCACATTTTTTGTGGAAAAGCGAGCGGCCGCATTTTTTAGGCTCTTTCGTATGCGGACAGGAAATCTTCGCGCGAGATACCAGAAGGCCTGAAACGCCGAAGGTTTCTATATGAAAAGCGATAGCTGACTTCACATCGGCCAAGGCTGCCTCATAGGTGTCTCCCTGGCCGACAATTATTGATGAATGACGCCCCTGCAATGATCCCCCCGCGGAGCGCCTATCCCTGGAACGCCCCCCTCAACAAGGGGGCATCTTTCGGAAAAAATATTGGGGGGATCCTTGGCATTCAGGCATTTACTGTACAGGGGCGTCATTCTGCAACACTGACATCTATTGATGAATGACGCCCCTGCTTACGACCTCCGAAGCCCCGCTTCCTGCTCAAAACGCACAAGCTCTGCCACTGACCCTGCCTTCATCTTCTCCATGACGCGGTGCCGGTGTACTTTGACCGTTTTCTCGGCAATCTTCAATTCAGCGGCGATCTGCTTATTGAGCATCCCGGTGATAACCAACCTGAACACATCTCGCTCACGGTTGGTCAAAAACTGTATCCGCGCCTGAATTTCTTTTTTATGTATCCGGGCAGGAAAATCCTTTGTCTCTTTTTTAAGCACCTTTTCAATCGCGGACAACAGCTCCTGGCTTTCAAACGGCTTGGTCAGGACATCCATTGCGCCTGCCTTCATGGCCTTTACACTCATGGGGATATCAGCATGTCCGGTAATGAAAATGATCGGCACATTGCGGTCTGATATGGAATTCAGCGTTTCCTGCAACGCAAGCCCGTCCATGCCCGGCATGGATATATCAAGAAGCAGGCACGAGGAACTCTCAATCCTGGGGCATGCAAGGAAGTCTTCTGCAGAAGCAAATGCCTTTGCCTCGTACCCTGAAGTCCTTACCAGGCGGCACAGGCTTTTGCGCACAGAAGGGTCATCGTCAACGATATAGACCAAGGGTTGAACGCCGGATATCATGGATTTCCCGTGTGAATAGGAAGGGTGAAGCTGACTGTTGCGCCCTTGTCAGGGTTGTTGCGGACCGACAGTCTGCCGCCGTGGCTCTCAACAATGGATTTGCAGGTCGCAAGCCCCAGGCCCAAACCATTGGGCTTGGTGGTAAAAAATGTTTCAAAGGCCTTGCTCGACTCGGTTTTGCTAAAACCATGCCCGCAATCAGAAATGTCCACAAGCACGTTCCCGCTGTTGTCCGTGCCTGCGCTTACCGTAATCATTCGGTCAGTGGACGCGGCCTTTTCCATGGCATCGCACCCGTTCATGACCAGGTTCAGGATGACCTGCTGGATTTGGACGCGGTTTCCAAGCACCTTGGGCAGGTTCGGGTCAAACGCCTTTTGGATCGTGATGCTCCGTATGGCCAAATCGCTGTGGCTCAGGACCAGCACTTCCTCCAACAAGCCAGCCATATCGAGCGGTTCCCGTTTTATTTCGCCCTTTTTCAGGTAATTCCGCAACTCCTTGATCACAGCGCTTATCCGGCGGTTGTCGTCCATAATGTCCTTCAGGGCGTCCCGCACTTCATCCATATCGGGTTTTTCAGCATCCAGGAACCGCAGTATGGACTGCGCGTTGCTTAAAATGGCGGCCAGGGGCTGGTTTATCTCATGCGCCAGGGAGGTGGCAAGTTCGTTCATGGCCGCGCTCCTGCCCATGTGCAGGAGCGCTTCATGCTGTTTCAGCCGTTCCGTATCTGTCTGCTTTTGCTCCGTGATATCCTCGAATATATCGACAATCTCCGCTGACCGTATTTCACTTTTCTTCAATTCTTCTTCCAATTGCTTTCTTTCAGTGATGTCGCGGGTAGTGCAAATGATTTTTTTCATGGTTTCCCCGGAATCTCTTGCTGGCATGTATTCAGGGAGGCTATTTCTCGGCGTTGAACGCTAAACAACAAAGAGTGTCTTAGACTTATAATATCGTTTATTGTCAGCTATTTCCCAATAACTATGGTTCATTGTATCATCAAAACTACAATACCTATGATACCTACGATACCTACAAATACTAGCGGCTGGTTTCTTTAAAAGAAACTTCATCATCATCAAAAACCTCGTTATCAAGGAAATTCCGCACCTCTTCTGTCAATTCCTTGACTTCATCCTCGATTTTCTTGTCCTCAGACCAGCGCATGGGACCCCCATTGTAAAATTTATTTCTTTTTCAGCACAAGTGATTATTGCGTGAAAATCAGCGTGTTCCCTTTCAAAAATCGCCTCTGCCTCAGTATCAGTTTTACCCAGCATAGGCATGCTCTGGCTGATGATTGCTCTTTACGGGCAGTCTGAGCCTCTTGGTCTTAAGGTTGGCCCTGAAATAGGTTTGCATCTGGAAATGGGTACGGCTGAGGGTAGCGAACTTTTGCTCGTGCAGCATGCAGTCCTTACGCATAAGACGCCACCTCTTAAGGTCTTGGCCATAGCGCACAAAATGGCCCGAATCCTGGAAAAAAAGCCGTTTGGTGTACATATTTTTCAGTTCAGGCGAATCGCCGTCGCAGGTAATGTACGAATAGACTGTATTTGTCTGCACGATCTTTGCCCAAATGGCCTTAAAAAGCATGTTCACCACAACGCAAACAGCCCTGTGGCCAAGCTCAAAGGAACGTCTGAGACGGTAAATTTCAGAGACAATGCAGTCGCCGCCCACATCCAACCCTGTACTGAAATGGTCTCCAGCCCGTTCTCCATCGGCAAGCACGGCATATTCCACTGGCAGCTTCAGCTTCCGTGATTTAACAATGTATTGGGCGCATCCAACAATTGTTGACCCTGTATCCCGGACAATAAAGGTTGCAGCTGTAGACCAATACTGGCGGTCGTAGGCGATTTCCTGGGACCGGTGCGGTAAATCAGCAGGATAGCAGAAATTGAGGAATTCTCTGCGAAGTTCCTCGTCCATCTCCATTATCAGATGTTCGGACAGGGTAAAACCGCAGTTGTCGTCGAAATTAATAGGAGAAGCGATCCTGGGAAGGGTAAAAAACGACGAAAAATAGCTGATAGTGTTCCAATGATTTTTATGAACACGGCTGAGAATCCGGTCAACAATGCCGGCTTGGTTGCTCATGCTGCAAAAGAGGTTTCCTTGAGGGGAAGAAAAATCTCGAAAAGCGCTCCCTCGCCTTTTTTGCTGACAACATGTATGGTGCCGCCATGCGATTCGGCAAAAAGCCGCACATTGGTAAGGCCAAGGCCAGTGCCTTTTTCACCCTTGGTAGTAAAATAGGGCGTAAAAAGATTTGGCAATATGTTTTCGGAAATACCCTTGCCGCTGTCCTGCACGGCAATGATGACATACCTGCCGTCGGTTTCAATTGCCCTTGCCGAGATGGAGACAATGCCAGGCCCATGCATTGCCTGGGCGGCATTTACCACGAGGTTGAGCACGGCGTTTTGCACATGCTGGGGAAAAGCCTGCACATAAAGCGGGTTTGCCGGCACGTTTAAATGCACCATTATTGATTTATCTATTATGACGTCTGCGGAAATTGCCGCGTCTTCAAGCACTTTGCAGACATCGACAAGAGGTTTTTTGCCAACTGGTTTAGCCTTGAGCTCCATGATTGTGTCAAGCGCCTGGCGTGCCCGTTCAACGATGAGATCGCAATGTTTTTTCGCGGTACTGCCTTCGGGTTCGCGCATGCCCAGAAGCGTGGCATGGCCAATAAGAACATGCACTGTATTACGAAAATCGTGGAGGGTGCGGGAAACCGAACTCAAGTATTCGTCAAGGTCCATGGCACTGTCAACTTTCCCCATGGGTGGAAAAGTTTTTTCTGACGACTGCGCAACCGATTGCCCGCATCCTGCCACGAGGGGATTTCCTTTTTGCCGTGAAAGTTCAAGTAATTGATTCATATCTTACAATTAAAGATAATCTAAAATTCTGAAAAAAACAGGCCCATTACCTACATACTTTTTGTCAAAACAAGCAACTTTTCTTGCTAATTTATGCTGTTTTTAATAAATTTAACGAAAATACAATAACTTGTTGTCTATTTAACAAATAAATTAACTAGTTAAATATGCAGGCCAAAAAGGAGAAAAAAAGTTGAAACATGCTCTTTTAGCAGCCTGGTAGATGAATACCCCAGTATAAAAGCCTTTTCTTCCATGGTAAAATGCGGCCTGATCAATTGAAGGCCCACGGCTTTTATCCGCTTTCGAAAATCCAAAAAGTCCTTGAATGAATAGCCAAGTGCGTCTTTTATCGAGCGTTTAAAACGCCAATCGTCAGGTTCTTTCCCGATAACACCTCTGACTTCGTCATAATATCCGACAAAGGCCGTTTTCCTGCGTTCTAATGATTCCGCGAACCCTTTTTTAAGCCCAGCGAGAATCACTTGAAATCCTTTGTTCTTGTCAATAAAAAAGTCCGGGTTGCACCTGCCTGCCTTAAACGCGGCATCAAAAGTATGGCCTGTTACCGCTATGGTATATGTTGTTGGCGACGCTTCTTTCACCGAGAGAATAACTTTATCGCCCGACATGCCCGGCATATTTATATCGCTTATGCATACGTCGATATATGCCTGTTCCAAAAGGGCAAGAGAGTGCTCTGGTTCAAGACAGCTAAAGACCACGGTATTGGGCTGGCTCCGCACAATGGCCTCGCAAAGCGTTCCTAAAAAGAGGTCGTCATCGTCCACCACAAGCACAGACCTGAACACTTTTTTAAAATCAGCCTTCTCTCCAAGAAAAGCTTTTATATGGGCCATGCCTACCCCCTTTTTTCAGAAAGCCTGTTAAAAGCATTCAGGAGCATTGGTCCATCAACTGGTTTTGAAAGTACTATCTCTCCTTCGGCCGGCCTTCGGATATTTACTGCAATATATCCTGTCATGAAAAGAAGCCGTATGTCCGGCCTCCGTAAGCGGATTTTATCAGCTAGTTCAACGCCGTCTATATCGGGCAAAATAATGTCGAGTACCGCGTACGAGACGGATTTTGCCCGTTCCCCTTCGAACCAGCGCAGCGTATCCTCGCTGTTGGCGAACTCTATTGTGGCGTAACCCTTTTTCTGGAGCATTTCAGCTACATACTCCCGGACAAGGTTATCATCATCTACCACCATGACCAAACCATTGGTCGACATGCTGCTTCCTTTCAAGGCCGCGATATCGTGTTGCTCCCCTGCTGCCAAGGGAAGTTCAATGGCAAACGTGGCGCCTTCACCTGGCCGGGAATCGACCACTATATTGCCCTGGTGGCTGCGGACAATACCATAAACCACGGACAACCCCAGACCCGTGCCTTTGCCCTTTGTCTTGGTCGAGAAAAAAGGGTCAAAAATCTTCTCAATGATGTCCGGGGAAATACCGCCGCCAGTATCAGCCACTTTGATAAGCGCCAGCGCATTGGTCGACTCCGTGGTTATAGTTATACTGCCCTCTTTTTTTCCAATAGCGTCGCGCGAATTCATACACAGATTGAGGATACACTGGTGCAATTTGCCTGGATCTCCTTTGACCACCAGGGGTTTTGTATCCAATACCAGGTTGACCGTGGTGCCTTTGTCCACTATGGGAATCGCCAGGTCAGCAACCTCCGAAACAACCGTATTCACGTCAAATAATTCAGACCCGCCCATGTCACCCCTGCTGAAGGTGCCCAGTTTGTCGATCAGATCGCGTGCGCGTATTGTGGCCTGGTAAATTATCTGGGCATTGCGGTGCGCCTTGGCGATTTCCGCTTCCTCGAGTATAAACTGGCTGCGGCCATTGATTGAGGTAAGTATATTTTTAAAATCGTGGGCGAGCCCACCCGCCATTTGTCCTAAAAGCTCCATTCGCTGGGACCGCACAACCTGTTCGTTCAGACGTTTGGTCTCGGTCACGTCCACGCCAATGCCTGCGACGCCTATAAAGGAACCGCTGTCGTCGAACAAAGGATAACTGTTTAAAGCGATTGATTTCCATTCATTGTTCTTTGTTTTAAAATGCACTTCCTGGAGTCTGGCTTCTTCGGTCAGCCGGTCCATGAGCCGTTGCGCGTTAAAATCCGCTCCTGGCGCGACCAACTGACCAAAATGCATTTCTTTTAATTCAGCCTCAGTATATCCGCTCTGCTCTTCCATGGCCCGATTTGCGTACATGAATTTTCCCGAGTGGTCAAAACCAATGATAATGGCTGGTGAATTTTCGTAGAGCGACCGGTACCTGTTTTCAGTTGCCTCAAGTTTCTGCTGCATGCGGCGCTTTTCAGTAACGTCGCGCACGCTCACGAGAAAACCAGGCTGTTGCCGTTCATTGAGCAGGGATATGATGGTAGTATCACCGATCCGTTCCTTTTTCTCAGATGTGATATATGAATACTCCTCGGTAAGCGGCTGGCCATTCTGTTCGCGGCTTTTTTGCAGCCGGTTTCCATAATATACTGAGGAATATTTTTTTGACATAAAATCCCAAACATGGCGTCCTTCAAATTCCCCGGCTTCCCTGCCAAGCCATTTGCAAAAAACCGCGTTGGTATAGGTTATCCTTCCTTCAGTATCGAGCCAGATAACGCCCTCGCCAATATTTTCCATGAGATGCCGGTAAAAATTGCGCGAGGCCTCAATCGTATTGTTGAGGGCGAGAATTTCCGAATATTGCTTTTGGAGGCTCTGGTGGTTTTCCTCCATATGCTGGATAATGGACTTCTGGTCGCGAACCCGGAAATTGAACACGTCCACTATCCTGCGGAAAATATTCGGCCGGGGTGTCCAGGTGACTTTGTAGTGGCTGTAGGGTTTACCTTCATTTGACACACACCGAATGTCCTCAATTATTACATCCTGCATTCCTTTTAACCGTAGAGTAGCCAAAGTCCAACCATAATTGAAGTCGTACATCTGGTTTGAATAGCGGGCCGGCTCATTTGGGATCCACAATATTTCAAGTTCGCCGTCTTTCAACAGTCGAGCTTTGACTTTAAGATTTTTATTCGAGTATTTTTCTACATTTTCGCCGATTTTGTGTACTATAACTGAAAGCGGGGCAATCCGTAGAAAAAAAAGGAAAAAATTGCCTACTTCGCTTCGCAATATCTCTTCTGCCACGGAAATCAACACTTTTGACCTACCTCCAAGCGCAATTTCGAGTTGTCGGGCCACCTGTGTCCAAGTGAGCCAATCTGTCCATTCCATGGGATTTTCCAGAATGCTTGGTGCCACTATTACTCCATCCAGAACACGCTCCACCAGACCTTTTTCCCTCGCATATTTTATCATTAGTGACGTGCCGTAACAAGACACTTCCAATGGAACATCACCGGCCTTCACAGATAGGTCAACGTTGTTGTCCAAAATATGCCTCCCACTCCCGAATAATTTCATCGGGTAAAGTCCGAGTAAAAAGCTCCACTTTTTGACTGATGTCATGTACAACACGATAAAAATAGGCCAGATAAAAGGCTAATGCAAGCCGATTGATATTTCCATGATATTTCCAAATCGCCCTCAGCATATAGGTCCAGTACTGGAACCGGTATCCGGAAAACAGGCCTTGAATAACGATGCTCCGCACTATTCTGATAAAATACAAGTTAGCCGGAATGGAGCCTTTTTTTCCCGACAATACATATGCGTCGTTCCACCCATCGATCCACCTGAAACAGCGGTTAAAATATTCCACAGGAGCATAGACAGTTTTGATAAATTTCAGGTACCCCGAGTAAAATGTCTTTGGATGTTGGCGTAAAATGACATTTGTTCTAAACGATTTGGTAATGGCATCTTTGTCCCGTGAGATACGACCCGCTTCAAACAGCCGCTTATAGAGCCGCGTGCCCAGAGGTGCCTGCAGCACCGACATGCCGGATAATGGAATGTTGGATTCGCGGATGAAACGGATCTGTCCATCCACAGCCTCTTCGTCGTCCTCATCAAACCCAAGAATAAGTCCGGCAATAATTCCCATGCCATAACGCTGCAATTTCCGTACTTTTGCGACCTGGTCTTTTTCAAGGTTCTGGTTTTTCCTCACCGATGCCAGCGCTTTTGTGTTCAGCGTCTCAATCCCCAAAAACATGATATTAACCCCGATAGCCGCCATCAATTCCACGATATCATCGTGGTCGGCAATCTCAAGGGAGCACTGGGAAAAGAAATCAAAGGGAAAATCCCTTTCTTTCTGCCAATCGCGGATGGCCTCAAGCAATGCAATGAATTCAGCCCTGTTTTTTTCCTGATTGATGTTTCCCATGAAATTGTCGTCAACTATGTAGACAGTCTTACCCTCGCCGCTTGCATGCAGCAGATTCAGCTCGTGTAAAACCTGGTCAATGCTCTTTCGCCGATGGCGACCATAGAGTGCCACCATCTGGCAGAACTCGCAGTTATTGTGGCAACCGCGCGACGTCTGGAGCGAAACGTTGAAATAACTTCCCCCAGAGAGCAAATCATAGCGGGGTGGTGAAATTTCGCGTAAATCAGGGTGTCCTGAAGCCCTATAAATCTTTCTCAAAATCCCCTTGCGCATATCATCAGCCAATTGACGGGCGATGGTCTTCTCGCTATTATCGCATAGACTTTCAATTTCGCCGATCACTTTTGAGACATTATCGTTTTCGAACACATGGTCAAGAGTCGGCAGCAATGGACCGCCGATAACTATCGGCTTGTTAAAACTTTTAAAATATCCGACTAAACGTTCGGCTGATTTCCGTTGAAGGATATTGGATGAGATAAAGATGAAGTCCGCCCATTGCTCATGGGTATCACGCACATCCTCAACCTCCTCGTCGATAATAGTGTAATTCCAGTCAGGCCCCATTGCGCCAGCGACTGTTATAAGGGAAAGAGGATAAAATTGGCCCTTCTGCCCGAATATCTCGTTCAAAGGGCTGAAATTGTAAAACCCTTTGTCTGTTTTTGGCCACACGAGAAGAATGTTTTTTCCAGCCATGATAAGCTTCCCAACTTTAAGATTATTTGTAACTATTCACGTCCCTATGCCTGTTTACAAAAGAAATAAAGGACTTTTAAATTCCCCATGTTCCAGTCCTGACCTCACCCTGAAGGAATTGGTTGATAAAATTCCCCTCTCCCCATGGGGGGAGAGGGGGGATTACCGGATGAATGTCCTTTCGGGGTGAGGTCAGTGCCCGATAGTGAGGTATAATATCGCAATGGGGCCGGACAACATCAGGACAAAGGCTCGCAAAGGGACCGCCGATAATCACCCGTTTCCCCCGCTTCCTGAATTCAGCGGCGATCGCCCTCATGCGCGCCCATTGGGAAACTTTTCCGGTTATGCCAATGTAATCGCACGCGGTATTAAAATCAATTACCTGCGCTCCTTCATCGCACAGTGCGATATCCAGATAAGAAGACGCCATGGCGGCCACGGTTGTTATGGATTGATCAGCGGAATATATTTTAGGCGGCAATCCCCACTGGGCATACACCTCAGTCCCAAAATAATTGGGGAAGTCCGTGGCTGGATTGATCAAATAAATCTTTTTTCTCATATGAGATTGAAAAGTATAAGTACTGAAAACACTATAAGGCAAGCAAATTGAATAAAGACAACAAATCAGAGAGTTATATTATTGCAACATAGACAGCCACATTATTGCATCGTGGACAGGAATTCATTGGGGGAGAGAATTCGTATACCGGTGCACAGCCCTGGAGGAAAATGCTTTTTATTCCCGGTGATCAGAATATTGGTTTGCGCAACAAGCGCGCATTCGTAAAAGCACCGGTCTTTTTCATCAGGCAGGCTAACGGTCGCGTGCGGAGGGATTACCTGCCGCCCAAGACGCCTGATAGCCGACAACAAGCGTTCAACGGCAATTTTGGAAAAACCAAATATATCTCGCGAAAGAACAATCCCATATTCATGAACAATCCGGAGATCGAACGCCGGAACAAGTTCGCCGCAAGTGATCATCTGCACGATTTCCGCGGGACAGCCGTGACTTCGAATAAGACCGGAAACAAGGACATTGGTATCAACAACCACTTCCATCAGAATGTCCTGCGCGCCTGTGCGATCTCTTTCTCAATATCTTCTTCAGAAAGTTTGTTTAATCCTTTTTTATACGCTTGTTCCTGCAATTGAGATACGGCCATTGCACACTCAGCCATGGCATCAGTCCGCATACTTTCTTCAAGATCGCCATCCATGATATCCCGCACCATTGCGATAGGCTTGCCATTCAATGTAACGACAAGCTTGTGCGTTTTCCTCAATCTTTTCCAAACTTTGCCAGGATTAACCCTGAATTCCCGTGATGCGACAAAATCCATGACACGCTCCCTGGTAAAATAATATCCTACAATTAATATAATAAATATCCTACAATAACACAACAGCTATTTTCATCGTATTGCCACACATGCTTCATCATTGCCGCGCTTTATTGGCAACGGCAATGACAATATTCCTCAGAAAGACCCTCTTCCCCGAATGATACACCGGTGTTTTGCCAAAATGCTTTTTAAACGATTCTCCTGCCAATATTTTCAGCGTCTCTACGTCCGCATTCGCGAGATCCTCATACACATCCCAACCAGGAACAACGGTATTTTTATTGTTCCACGGACATACCTTCTCGCATATCCCGCAGCCATAGACCATCTCTCCCATTTTTTCCGTGATGTCTTCCGGTATCTCACCCTTGTTCTCGATCGTATGATACGAGATGCATTTTCGCGCATCAAGGACATACGCATCAAGCGCTCGCGTGGGGCATGCATCAATGCATTTCCTGCATGAACCGCAAGGGTCCCATTTTTCCGGACCATCATGTTCAATCTCCAGGTCTGTCATGATGCCGCCGAGGAAAAGGCGGCTGCCGTATTTTTTCGAAAGCAGGAGCGTGTTTTTGCCAATACAACCAAGCCCTGCCTTTGACGCATACACTTTTTCCAAAACCGGAAGTGTATCGATAAAAACTTTCGTTTTTATGCCTGAAAAAGCCTTTGTCAGATACAAACAAAATGTCTCCAGCTTCTCATGAAGCAACGCATGATAATCATTTATTAATGCATATGATACAACATGCTTCGATTCAACAGCCGGATAAGGAAACCCGCAAATAATGACGCTCTTTTGTCCAGGGAGAAATTCCTCTATAACTCTGCGGGTGTTTCTGGTCTTGTGCAGATACGCCATGTCCGCGTGCATGCCAGTTTCAAGCCAGTTCTGGAATGCATTCTTTGTACGTGTATCTATTTGGGGGGTGCAAAAACCAATAAGGGGTATTCCTGCCCCAAGAGCAGCTTCACGGATTTTTTGATTCATGGTAATAACAGTCAAAAGTAGCAACTTTCCCGCACGCTTCGACTACGCTCAGCGCGCGGTACGCTGCAGTGCCTATTATTTAACCTGCCCTGTGCCAATAACCGCTGCCTGAGCGGAGCCGAAGGCAGCGTTATCCGAACTCGTTTCATTTTTACACTTGCTCAATTCATGTATTTTAGTTAGATTATGTTCTATCAACATTTTCTTTTTCTCATGGGTCCATCCCTGAATCTGTTTCTCTCTAAAATATGCTTCATCGACTCTGTCAAAATGTTCAAAATATACCAGTCTGACCGGCAACCGTTTGCTTGTATGGTTCGCGCCCACTCCTGATTGATGCTCGTTCAAGCGTCTCTCAAGATTCCAAGTGCTGCCAGTATAGTAACTGCCATCACTACATTCAAGTATATACATGTATGGCATAATATCTTCTGTCCCCCCGCACGCTTCGACTACGCTCAGCGCACGGTACGTCGCAAGGTCTGTTACGACCGCTATCCAACAACAATAACCGCTGCCTGAGCGAAGTCGAAGGCAGCAGCATAGATACTTTTCTCCGTCACCTCAGCGCGCGGTACGTCGCAAGGTCTGTTACGACCGCTATCCAACAACAATAACCGCTGCCTGAGCGAAGTCGAAGGCAGCAGC
>MFYT01000063.1:40496-72587 GCA_001789205.1 Candidatus Raymondbacteria bacterium RIFOXYA2_FULL_49_16
AAGTCGAAGGCAGCAGCATAGATACTTTTCTCCGACACCTCAGCGCGCGGTACGTCGCAAGGTCTGTTACGACCTATCCAACAACAATAACCGCTGCCTGAGCGAAGTCGAAGGCAGCGGGCCTATTCTCCTTCACTCTCCTGCGCAGGAACCAGCGCAGCAAGCATCTTCCCCACTGCCTCGTTCACCGCCTTGCCGTCGGCCTTGCCTTTGACCTTGGGCATAAGCAGCTTCATAACCTTGCCCGTGTCCTTTGGACCCAGGGCCTGGGCCTCGGCCATGGTCTCTTTAATTACCGCTTCAAGCGCTTCAGGAGTCAAGGCCTCGGGCAGATAGATTTTTATCCATTTAATATCCTGCTCTTCTTTCCTCACAAGGTCGGGCCTGTTGCCTTTGGTATAATTCTCTATCTCTTCCATGCGGCTTTTAACGGATGAGGCGATGATCGATATGGCATCGTCGTCCGTGACCTGCTTGTTCTTGTAAATGCCAACATCCTTGATCTTGGCAAGCAGGAACCTGAGCGCGTTTACCCGTTCCTTTTCCCCGGCCTTCATAGCGACCTTGATGTCTTCGGTTATTTTTTCGAGAATTGCCATGGTTTCCAATCCTTTCGTATGGTTCATTTTCCGTAGAAATTCGTTATGGGCATGCGCCGGTCTTTGCCAAATGAGAGCGGCGTTGTCTTGATGCCTGGCGGCGACTGACGGCGTTTATATTCACTGGTGTTCACCAGACGCATGACTTTTGCCACAATCTCAGGGCTGTGTCCTTTTGTAACCAGGGTCTCCGGGCTTTCATGCTTTTCGACATAATTAAGCAAAATGCTGTCCAATATCGGATAAGGCGGTAAGCTGTCCGAGTCTTTCTGGTTGTGCCGGAGCTCGGCCGTGGGTTCGCGGTCAATGACGCTCCGAGGAATCACCGGTTTCCCGCGCATGGTATTGAAAAACTCTGAGAGTTCGTAAATAAGTCTCTTGGGAATGTCTTTTATAGGGGCGAATCCGCCGGCAAGGTCGCCATAGAGCGTACTATAACCCACGGAAGTCTCGGATTTGTTTCCTGTTGAAAGAAGAAGCATGCCAAACTTGTTTGAATAAAACATGAGCGCCACCGCGCGCACCCGCGCCTGCAGGTTTTCCTCGGCAACATCTGGAGCGTGGTCTGCAATGTCACTGGCAAGCGCCTGAAGAAAACCCTCGCACAACTTCTGGATGGGAATTTTCCTGAAACCAATGCCAAGCTGTTCCGCAAGGAGCGCCGCGTCCGAACGGGTGCCCTCGGACGAATAGACCGTTGGCATGGTGATGCCAAGGACGTTTTCCTTGCCCAGGGCTTCAGCAGCCAATGCAGCCACAATACTCGAATCGATTCCTCCGGAAAGACCCAAAACAGCCTTGGTAAACCTGTTTTTATGCGCATAATCGCGTATGCCGAGTACCAGGGCCTGAAAGACCTCTTCAACAGGACCGAGAAAACGCGAAACAGCTGGTTTGGCTATGGAAGGCTTTTGCCCATTCGCGGTAATGACAGGCGTACAGGTTATTGGAAAAACGGCAAGGCCAATATTTTTTTCTGGCTGCCGTGAAAATTCGATGTCAGCAACGCAGGCGTCTTCTTTGAACTGGGCAGCGCGCGCAATAGTGCGGCCCTGCGCGTTGATAATGAAACTGCCGCCGTCAAAAACCAATTCATCCTGGCCGCCGACCAAGTTGCAATAGGCAACGGCTATGCCAGCACCCTTTGCCAGTGAACAAAGCTTCTTTTCCCGTTCAGCGATTTTGTTCCGGTAATATGGTGATGCTGATAGATTTATTAAAAGCGATATTCCGGATGCGAGAAGCGTATTTACCGGCCCGCTGGCGCCCCAAACATCCTCACAGATAGAAATACCGATACATGCCTCTTTGGTCTTGAGCGTACAGACGCTGGCGCCAGGAATAAAATAGCGTTTTTCATCGAAGACTGAATAATTGGGTAGTAATATTTTGCCGTACACGGCCGCTATCTTCCGTTTATGAAGAATTGCGGCCGCGTTAAAGAGGCCGTGCGGTGTACGATGGGGAAAGCCCACGCAGACTATGCCTGCGCCAGCGGCTGACCTGATTCGTTCCAGCGCGCGGCGCGCATCGCTGATAAAATGTTTTTTAAACAGCAGGTCTTCGGGCGGATAGCCGCACAAGGCTAGTTCGGGAAATACCGTAAGATCAGCGCCCATGCCCCTTGCGCGTTCCATTTCACCGAGGATTTTTTCGCTATTGCCCGCGAAATCGCCCACGCGGGAGTTTATCTGAGAAAGATAGACGCGCATCATTCTTTTCTGGAAAAAATCTTATAGACAGCGATGAGAACAATAAAAAAGAGCGCCATGGTGGTAAACGGCACCCTGATACGCATGTTCGCGTGCGAAAAGGTGCAATCGCCGGGCAAATGTCCCAGAAAGGGGATTTTTCCCATGGCAGTGAGCACCGCGGCGCCAATGACCGCGATCACTATGGCGTAAAAAAGGAGTTGTTTGAGCACCGTGCCTCCTTGTTAGAACAGGGTTTCCTGTGATGAGCCTGCTGCCGCGGGTTTAAGCCCGAAATGCCGGTAGGCAAGGCCAGTTACCTCGCGTCCGCGGGGCGTGCGTTTGAGCAGGCCGGACTGGATGAGAAAAGGCTCAAAGACCTCTTCAATGGTATCCGCCTCTTCGCCAATGGCCACGGCAAGCGTGTTGAGTCCTACCGGCCCGCCGTTGTATTTCTCGATGAGCGTATGGAGTATCTGCTTATCGACAAGATCGAGTCCCAGCTTATCGACATCGAGCCGGTCGAGGGTCTTTTTCACCACAGGCAGGGAAATCGAAGGATTGCCGTCGACCTGGGCAAAGTCACGGGCCCTGCGCAGATACCTGTTTGCGAGACGCGGGGTACCGCGTGAGCGGGTACCTATCTCAAGGCCCGCCTCAGGATCAAGGGTTGTTTTCAAAATCGTAGACGAGCGTGATACAATTTGAGCCAGCTCTTTGCCGTCATAATGGTCAAGCCTGCACTGAATGCCAAAACGCGCCCGCATGGGCGGGGTCAGCATTCCCCACCGGGTGGTGGCGCCGATAAGGGTAAAAGGCTTTACCGGCAGACGAATTGAACGCGCGCCCGGTCCGCTTTCGATCACAATATCAAGCATAAAATCTTCCATGGCGCTGTAAAGGTATTCCTCGACAACGCGGTTCATGCGGTGGATTTCGTCTATAAAAAGCACATCGCGTTCGCTGAGATCGGAAAGAATGCCGGCAAGGTCGCCGCCTTTTACCAGGGCCGGTCCGGAGGTTACCTTGAGTTCGGCCTTCATTTCGTGGGCAATTATGTTTGCAAGCGTGGTTTTACCGAGTCCGGGCGGGCCGTAAAGAATCACATGATCGAGAGGTTCTCCCCGTTCGCGCGCAGCCTGGATAAAGACCTTGAGGTTCTCGATGTTCTTGTGCTGGCCCACGAACTCATTGAACAGATGAGGCCGTATGGTGGCCTCAAAATCTTTTTCATCGCCGTATTGTTCCGGAAGAATTACCCGTTCCCTCATATCATGATACCCACTGTTGATTTGTTTCTGTTCAGCAACGCTTTCTTTCGGGTACTGAGCGAAGTCGAAGCGCCGATTATCCTTAAACGCCCGTTTCGACTCCGCTCAACGTGCGTTTAAAAATCTGTTATATATACTTCAACGCCTTCTTGATCAACTCTTCGACCGACTGGTCCGCACCGCTGTCTTTGATTACGCGCTCAATGGCTGTTTCAGCGTGTATACGCTTGTACCCAAGCGATTCCAATGCCTTGATCGCTTCGTTTGCGGGTCCCTCTTCAAGGGATATTCGCGGTCCATCCTCGCCCCCTTCTCCCTGCCCGATATCTATTTTGTCGATCTTCTTCTTGAGTTCGACTATAATCCGTTCGATTGTCATTCCGCCCACGCCGGAAATTTTTGGAAAAGAATGTTTGTCGCCTTTTTTGACGGCGCGCACCAGATTTTCGACTGAAATACCCGACAGAATGGCCAAGGCCATCTTAGGCCCTATTTTGGAGACCGACAAAAGCATGAAAAACATGTCGCGTTCTGTTTGCCGCGAAAAACCGTACATCTGCATGATGCCCTCGGCAACATGAAGATATGTATAAAGATTGGCCTCTGATCCCAGTGTCCCCAGCTTCTCGTAGGTATAAAGTGTGATATTGAGTCCGTACCCCACGCCACTGCAGTCGACCACCACGCGGCCAGGGTTCTTTTCGATGAGTACGCCTTTTATTCTGTCGATCATGCGTGTGTTTATCCTCTGGTGATTGAAAGGCCGTGGGCCAGGGCAACGGCTAGAGCGTCGGCCGCGTCTTCATTTTCAGGTTCGCGGGAAAGCCCGAGGATACGGCAGGTCATGTATTTGACCCGGTCTTTGCTGGCATTGCCGCTGCCGGTCACAAACTTTTTTATTTCCTTGGGCGAAAGTTCGACCACGTGCGCCCCGTTCCGTTGTCCTGCAAGCAGCAGCACGCCCCGCACATGACCGAGGACCATGGCTGCCCGAACGTTTTTATAGTAAAAGGCATTTTCGACAATGACTTCCTCTGGTTTGTGCTGGGAAATGACCGCGGTCACGTCGTTGTAGATGAGCTCGAGTTTGGCGCTTAAAGACGAATCCGGCTGCGTTTTTATGCACCCGTATTCGATGGCGCGCAGCTGTTTTCCCTCAACGGCAATGACGCCGTATCCGGTGATCCTGCTGCCCGGATCAAGGCCCACAAGCACTACCCTGCTAATGTTTCAAGCTCCTTCTCGTCAATATCAAAATTGGCGTATACATTCTGCACGTCCTCATGTTCTTCGAGCGCTTCGATGAGTTTGAGCACCTTTGAGGCCTCGGGACCCGAGACTTTGACCGTATTTGATGGCGCCTTGGTGATCGCGGACGAGATGATGGGTATTTTCTTGGCTTCAAGCGCCATTTTTACCTGGTGATAATTTTCCTGCGCGGTTTTTATCTCGTACGCGTCGTCGGAGACTTCCATGTCATCCGCGCCCGCCTCGAGCACCAGTTCCATGAGCTGGTCTTCGCCAATGGCGCTTTTGGCGACCACAATTGATCCCTGCGATTTGAACATCCAGGCCACGGAGCCGCTGGTACCCAGATTGCCTCCACCTTTTTCAATGATATGGCGTATTTCAGAAACAGTACGGTTCTTGTTGTCGGTGAGCGCTTCTATGATGACCGCCACACCGCCCGCCGCATAGGCTTCATAGGTGTTTTCCTCGTACGAAACGCCCTCGAGCGTTCCCGAACCCTTGGCTATGGCGGTCTCAACGTTTTTGGCGGGCATGTTGTTTTCTTTTGCCTTGTCAACGGCCAGCCTCAGCCGCGGGTTTCCATCGGGATCGCCGCCGCCCAGCCGGGCGGCCGTGGTGATTTCACGGATGATCTTGGTAAACACCTGGCCCCGCTTTGCGTCGAGGGCGCCTTTTTTTCTTTTTATTGTTGCCCATTTGGAATGGCCTGACACACATGCCTCCTTATTGTTTATCGTACACTGGATAATATAATTTACTCAAATGGTCACTTTCATCACTTTGGATATTGCCTGTCCCAAAAACGCCTCGCCCGTTTTCCTGAACTTTATTGGATGGTCGGTGACAACGAAGCGGTGGTCGAGCACACTCACCGGTTCACGCTCCGCGCACAACCCGCGGCGCTCCAGTTCGGCCGCAGTGGCGCGCGCTGTCCAGGTGGCTGAATCAAAGACGTCGACCTTGCCCTGAAAATAAGCACTGATCCCCTGCTTGAAAAAGGGATAATGGGTGCAACCCAGAATGAGCGCCTTGAGGCCGCGGGGAACAAACTCCTTCAAATACATATCGAGCACCAGTTCGACGATGGGCCCATGGACAACGCCCTCTTCGGCAAGGGGCACGAGCAGCGGACAGGCACGTGAATATACGGCAAGGGCGGGATTGCGCGCCTTGATTGAGCGTTCGTAGATGCCGCAGGAAATAGTGCCTTCAGTGCCAATGACGCCCACAGCGCCCTCTGCAACACCGCGTACCACAGCCTCAACGCAGGGCGCCACCACTCCCACAAAGGGAACAGCGGGAAAACGCGCTTTCAGGTGCTCAAAGGCAAAGGCCGTTGCCGTGTTACAGGCCACCACCACAAGTTTCACCTCGTGCGAAAGCAGGTATTCAATGCATTCCTCGGCCATGCGACGGATTGTCTCCTCGGAGCGGTTGCCATAGGGATAACGCGCCGTATCGCCGACATAGACGATGTGCTCGCGCGGAAGTTCGCGCATAAGCGCCTGGGCCACGGTGAGGCCTCCTACGCCTGAATCGAACACGCCTATTGGCCTTGTCTTTTCCATTGTCGCGTCCTTATTCAAGTGTGTCCGCGTATCTGACAATGCCGTTCAGGACAGCTTCGGCAACCTGGCGATGGAATTCCCTGGTCCTGAGCACTTTGACCTCTTCGGGATTCGAGATAAATGCCGCTTCAATAAGCACCGCTGGCATCTCCACCCCGCGCAGTACATAGAAATTGGCCTGGTTTACGCCCAGCTTGTGCCGCCGCACTTTTTTAAGCGATTTGCTCATCTCCTGTTCAAGGCAAATGGCAAAGCGTTCACTCTGGTTACGGTAGGTGTTCAACTCAATGGACTTGATCATAAAATCGATGTCATCGATATTTTCCCTGGCATCGCCGTCTTTTTCGTACTGGATGGCGGAGTTTTCGAGCGCGGCCACCGCGCGTGCGTCATCGTCGCGCGCAAGGTCAAGGAAATAGACCTCAAAGCCGTCAATGACCGATTTTTTGGTCTTGTTGCCCGAGATGCTGTTGGCGTGCACGCTGATAAAGAGGTCGCCCTTTTTCGAATTCGCGAACTTGCTTCTGCCTTTCAGCGGTACAAAGGTGTCGTCGTCACGGGTCATGAGGACCGTGACGTCCCTGAGATGCTCCTTGAGGAGCTTCCGGAGTTCGAGCCCAATGGCAAGGACAATCTCCTTTTCCTCGGCCTTGGCCTGCGTGTTCACCGCGCCCGGGTCTTCGCCGCCGTGGCCAGGGTCAATGATGATCCGTTTTATACGCAGCGCAGCCTGGTCCGCGGCAAGGGAATCCGGCAACGCCACGGCCGCGGATTCAGCGGACGCAACCTGTTTCGTATCTTCGATCTTGTTCCTGAGGACCGCCTCAATGCGGCACGGCCCATCCTTGTAACAGACCTCGGGCTGGCCGGAACGGGCGCTGATGATAAGCGATATCTGGGCCGAACCCGCGAATTGGACCGCTGAAATCCCGGTCACCAGGCCCACGGTCTCTTTCCGCGTCAATTGTTCAACAGACACCTTGCCTTTGAGGACATTGATATTGAGCTGTGGTTTAAAAAAAGTATGGTCAAAGGCCATCTTCCCTGGCAGAAAAAGCGTGAAGACTGTGCCGTTTTTTCGTTCCTCGCAGGTAAAGGAATCGATGACAGCGACCGCACTGCCAATGCGGAGGCTCTTTTTTTCCGCGTCCCAGGTCACGGTATCGGGAACTAGTGAATCGAGGAGCAGTACAAATTCTCGCGCCGGAACATAGAGATCGCCCTCTTCACAGAACGGGGCTGCGGACCATTCACGCACCTCTCCGCCCACTGAAACAAAAGGGTTGTCCTCGGTGAAAATCAGGTCGGTTTCACTAATGTTTATGACCAACTTACGTTTGTCCGGCGCCCAGGCAAACCGGTTGGAAAAAAGGTCAAAGATTACCGTGGCCGGGAAAAACACATTGCCATCGCGCTCAGCGACAAGCGCCTTTTTTTCAGCGCCATTGTCATAGCGTACGCTGATTTCAGCCGCATGGCATGCAAAAAGAATACTACCAATAAAAAGTAATACTACGCGTTTCATTTCATTGATTTCAGAATGTTTCTGACCGTACGGCTCGCCTCTTTTTTATCCATGTCCTGCCGTTTATCGATATTTTTCCGGTATTTGCACAGACCCAGCTCCACCTTGATGCGTCCCCGGTCATTCACATACAGCATAAGGGGGATTAGGGACAGGCCTTTTTCATCGAGGGAAACGCCCGCCTTTACAATTTCCCTGCGGTGCAGCAGCAATTTGCGCTTCCGTTTCGGCTCGTGGTTAAAAACATTTCCCTTTTCATAGGGCTGGATGTCGAGGTTCTTGATGAACATCTCGTTCGACTCAAGGGCCGCGTAGCAATCGGCAAAATTGACCTTGCCATCCCTGATAGACTTTACCTCGGTTCCCACCAGCGAAAGTCCCGCCTCAATCTTTTCAAGCACAACATAGTGATGAAATGCCTTACGGTTTTTGACCAGTATTTTCATCAAAGTAAAATACAACCTTTGGTGCGGATATCGCAACCGGCAAAAATATACTAAATATTCGTTATATTTAATAACCACTTAACTATTTTTAGGAAAAAATTTCCCAAAAGAACGGCAAAATATTCCATAAGTCATTATTGTTATTAAAGTTATACAATATTATGCCGATAAATATGATAAGAACTTAACAAAGGAAACCTTATGGCACTCGATGCTGTTTCAGCTGCAAAAATTGAACAGTACAAAGAAATGTTCAAAAGCATGAACATACGGCAATATGGAGTGGGTGTGCTTCTCGATGCCCTGAACAATAACGAAGAACCTTTGGATCCCTATGGGTCTGATCTTGGAAGCCTCTCAGAGGACCAGGGCGCCGCTGCCACGGTGAAAATAGACACCTCGGCTGTAATGAAAAAAATCTGGTCTGAACTTGAAAAAGAGATCAAACTCTACGAAAAACAGCATCCTGAGACAAAAGACAAGTATTGCGTTGCCGTGAACAACGATACCGGCGAATCCATGCCATCGTTTTCAGTCGCGCGCATTGACGATCTGATGGAACTTATTGCCGATAGCGACAAGGAAAAGAGCCAATCGGTCATGACCAGCCACCCGGTCCAGGTCTTTCAATCAGACACAATAGATGTCTCAATCTTTGACGGCACTGGCGATGAAGGGCTTGACGCGCTTGTTTCTGATTTTTTCAAGAAAAACGAAGGTGTCTTCAAGTTCATTGCCGCACAGAATAACTAGAATGTAATGCTCGCCTGGACCAGGTCTATCCGGCGATCAGTGGCATGGGAATCGCGGCTGGCGATTGAATGCGGGGCGAATAACAGCGGCCATTGATACGCAACCGGCAGCGAAACATTCAGCCTGACATGCCGCTGGTCCTGACCAGTGACCTCAAAAAGCGATCGCGCAAGGTATTCGCCCAGGACCAATCCTCCCCACGCGCCGGCAATTCCCGCAACTATATACTGTTTGTCGGATTCAGCCTGAGCCAAAAGAGGAACACTGAGGCAAAGAGCACTGCCGCATATTGCTGAAAAACCCGAAAAAACACCCTGGAAAAAGGTATATGAGTTTTCCTCCTTAAACTTGAAACCAAAGGCCGTACCCAATGCATGTCCGGCAAGAATCGATGAGATCCAGATACGCCGGCTTCCCACGCTGTTAAAATCAGCGTCAAAAAGCATGGGCGCAAGCAGTCCGGTAAGTCCGCCCATGATACCCGTGGTCTCTATGAGAAACCCGCGGCCCGAGGAATAGTCTTTTCCTTTGGTCAATCTATGCCCTCCATATATTCCCGCAGGTATAAGTCCCATTGTTAGACCGCCTGCCGCGATGTTATATGCATGACGGTTATCGCCGGAAGAGTACATGGGCAACAGAAAGCCATAGAGCCAGGCCGACCTGCCAAAAAACCGGATGATATCAGCATTGCCATACTGATAATTGCCTGCCAGATTTACTCGCGATCCAAGGTATATCCCAAGAGGAAAGCCGATCATAGAGCCAATGGCTAAAATCTGTCCTGGTTTCTCGGACTCCGTAGTATCGTAGAAGGTGATAGTACCGCCTATTGGATCTGCCATTGTAGTTAACTGTACGCGGGGCTTATAAATATCCAGACCATACACAATCCGTGATGTCAGAAACGAATACGTAGTCGCCAGTTCGCCGCCATAATTCATGAGCGCTACCCTGCCATAGCCCAATTCACGCCCCTTGGTAAAACGGTACGAACCATAGAGTGAGGCGCCAAAGGTGAGCAATGATAGCCCCATAACAGTGCGGGGATCCGCATTATCTTCTCCCAATGCAGTGCCGAATCCAGCGGGATAGATGGCAAGGGTACGCATGGCTGTGGTCACAATGAAATAGACACGGCCGCTTTCCCGTGCCTGGTTAGTGGAAAGAACGAGAGATTTTTGCCGCTGCTCAATGCGCTTTTCTAGAATGGCCGTGTAAAGTTCCGGGCCGCTCTCGACCACTGTTTTGACCGGAGCGCCTGTAGAATCAAATGAAAGTATCACCAGTTTTTTAGAATCACTTTCAAATCCCATGGCAACAATGGATACGGGAGTAAAAGAAACGCCAAGACTTTCAGCAGCGGCAATGGCGCGATGCCATTTTTCAGGAGAAATTGGTTCAAAAGAATACTGGGCATGCAGGCCATTTAGAAAAAAAGAGAGAACGAAAACACAGAGCCAGGTTTTGTGCGCTGGCATGGGCACGTCCTTTCTATTCGTCAGGATGCGGAAAGAGCTCCTTTTCCACAAGTTCGCAGATTATATGATAAGCGATTTCGTGGCTTTCCTGGATTTCATACGCTTTTTCCCCGGGAGCGGTAAGGCAAATATCGCTGAGTTCCTTGAGTTTGTTGGGACCAGTACGGGTAAAACCTATGATGACAGCTTTTGCTTTGCGCGCGGCATAGGCGGCGAGAAGAATATTGGGCGAACTGCCGCTTGTTGAAAGCAGAATTACCACGTCGCCTTCGTTGCAAAGCGCCTCAATCTCGCGCGAAAAAATATGGTCAAAGTCAAAATCATTGGCCACAGCGGTAAGCGTGGAGGTATTGGCGTTCACCGCGATCGCTGGCAACGCAGGCCGTTTGTAGGCAAACCTGCCAGTGAGTTCGCCCGCGATATGCAGCGCATCAGCAGCGCTGCCGCCATTGCCGGCAAGAATGAGCTTTTTACCATTTCGGTAGGCCGTGGTAATGGCACGGGTGATTCCCTCGATCTCGCCCACGCAATTGGTAAGACCCTGGAGGGTTTCCAGGTGCGATTTCAGCATATGCTGTATTGAGCTTTTCATATCGTCTCCCCTGTTAGTTCAGTTTGGGCATGGATGCCTTGCCCGACACCACCCGCAGAATGGCCTCGGGATATATAGCGTGCTCAACGGCAAGGACCCGTTCAGCAAGCTGTTCGGCCGTATCGCCAGGAAGGACCGGGACGCACTGCTGGACAATCACCGGACCATCGTCGTATTGTTCGGTGACAAAATGGACCGTTGCACCGCTCTCCTTTTCTTTGGCCGCAATGACTGCCGCGTGCACATGGATGCCATACATTCCTTTGCCGCCGAACTTGGGCAGCAAGGCAGGATGAATATTCAGTATCTTTCCCTGGTAACGCCTGATGACCTGCGCTGGCACCAGCTTCATATACCCTGCCAGACAGATGATATCTATGGCATGCTCCTCGAGCAGTTTGAGCATTGCCTGTTCGTACGCCGCCGGGCCGGGATAGTGGATTCCGCTGAAATGGATGGCGGGAATAGCGTGTTTCCTGGCCCGTTCGAGCGCGCGCGACACGCTGTTGTTGGACAAAACAAATCCAATGCGCGCGGGTATGCGGCCTGAGGAGACATTGTCTATGATGCTCTGGAGGTTGGATCCGCCTCCGGAACAAAAAACCGCGAGAGTTGCCACTGGAGGTAAGGATAAAATATTCGCCTCCTTTTTTTCAATGGTAACCTTTAAATGCGCAGGAGCAGATCAAGGAAGAACTCCGATATACGGCTGGAATAAAAACGCGTGGATTCAATGGTATGCATGGCCCTGCCGCTTGCGGTGAGAAGCTTATAGGTATATGAAATCATTGCTTCGGCCACGCCTTTGTCCGTGTGCACATAGCCGCGGGAAAAGACCCCTGATACCACCGAGGAAAAAGAAACATTTTCAGCCGGATTCACCTGCAGATTAAGCAAAGGCTGCAGACCCAGCGTCTCTTCGTCTGATACAGGTGTTCCTTCGGGAGAGAGATAATCCGTGTTGTAAAAAAGCGCCATGCGAAAACCGGCTTCCCATGCCTTGCCTCGGTGCGAATATCCAGGTTCAAGCATGCGTTCAATGCGGTCAATATTCACATACGCCTCTGACAATTCCATGCCATACGGGGTGGTAAGATAGGAACTATCGCGGTCCATTGCCTGGAGCGTGAAAACCGTCTGTGTAAAAGAACCCAGGGAAAGTCCCAGCTCTGCAAGGCCTTTTTCTCCAGCAGGCATGGTAAGAGCGGCCTCGCCTTTTTTCCTCACAGAGCTCTTTGAACGGACATCGCCGGAAAAAGGGCTCATTTCATCCTCTTTCGCGTGTCTGTATTCAGCGCTCGCTTTCATGGCCGCCTCAAAAGGGAGCAGCGCCTGCAGCGAACCGCGTGTCTCCTCCTCTTGCGAATGGCTCCGTATCTGCTCGTTGATTGTACGCCGAAGCAGATCAGCGGCAAGCGCGCCCTTGAGCGCGCCTTTGCCCGCGGACGCCTCTCCCGAATGGCGGACCTCTGACAGAATGTCCCTGCCCGCTTCCTGGTTGCGCCGCTTTCTGAATACCGGAGCGTATCCTAAAGAAAGGGTTGAAAAAGGCGCAAACCGTATTTCGCCCGCTGCAAAGGTACGGCGTTCGGCGCTTTGTGAATCAGGCGCATTGGCCTGCCTGCTGGTCTGCAAGGCGTCGCGCACCCTGGCTGACACAGTGGTAAAAGGCCCCGCGCTTCCGTCAAAAGAGCCTTCGAGCGAATTCTCCAGCAATCCATGGGGACCAGCGCTGGCAGCGCCTGTTGCCGAAGCGTTAAACCCGGCCACGGAACCTGAAACAATGGCAGAGGTCCTGCCCCGCACCTCTTCCTGAGCGCCAGCCCCATTGTCTGGCGCATACCGCACGCTTTCCCCGCCCGCAAGCAGCTGATAATTAAACTTTGCGGTCCCGGTGCTGTATGCCTTGAGGAACACAGGTACACGGCGTTCCATGTTCCCCGCGCCCAATATGCCTGAAAAGGTCTCATATTCTCCGCCAGCGGCCAGACCTCCCCATGCAAGGTTTTTGGAAACCTCCCCATGCAAAAAAAGGTTCCCCGCATATGATGAATCAGAGGTGATTTGCCGCTGTTTGCCCCACGCGCTCAGCCAGGGCGCTTTGCCAGGCTTCAGGTCGGCCCGGGCAAAGGCCTCATTCTCGCGTACCCTGCCATCGGCGTTATCATACCCGCCCGCGGCGTATTCAGCGCTGCCGGAAATAATCGCCACAGGCTGAAACCGGAGAGCACCGCGCGCCCGGGCAAGGCCAGGTTCAACAGGCGAATTGCCCTGCAGAACATATCCTGGTTCGAAGTTTTCGTACTCACCCCTTATATCAAGAAGTTCCCTGAGCGAAAACCGGCCTTCCACCGAACCAGCGGCAACGCGTTGCCGGCCCCTGGCGTCCTGAAAGCCTATTTCTCCATTCACATAGGCGGCCGAATCCCTGCCAAGGGAGGCAAGCGCGCCATACCCGTATTGCGTCGCGGTCTGCCCTGAAATCCCTGTCGCTGAATCACCCTGCGGCGCGGTTTGTTCCGCCAGGCCAATACCGCCTAATCTGAGAAACGAAAAAGGGGAAAAGACAACACGGCCGCCATTCAAACCCTGGCCCAATTCAGAGGACGCCTCGTATACCACGCGGATAAGCGAAGCGGAACGGTTTTCCTCGAGCGCGTGCTCCGCTAAAAAACGAGGGGTAAAATAAAACCGGCCAATGGTATAATCAAAAATATAATCCCTACCTCGCTGCAAAACATCACGTTCAAGTTCTATCCGTTCACTCTGGAACACCACAGGCGCCTGTGCCACAAAGTATTCGCCCCTGCCCGAAAAAGAGAGTTTTTCATAACAGGGCGTTCCATTGGGACGCGACACCAGGGCCTCGGCGCGCACCCATGGCTGTTCAAAATAAACGGCGCCTCCCTCAACACGCCGGTCAACACAAAAAAGGCGCGATCCTGAAAACGCGGCATTGAACCTGCCCAAGGTGAGTCCGGCAGCCCGGTCTTTGAGCGAAAGCCAGAGAATGCCTTCTTCGTCTCCGCTTCCCGCGTTTTCAATCTCACCTTCGACTTTGACCCGCTGGTATAATTCGCCGTTGATAGCCAGCCGCAGTTGCTCACGGCGGTCAGAACCCGCGTAAAACCCAATGGGCGCGTGCATGGCAAGCCGTTTTTCAAAATGCATGCTCTTCTGTCCTTCAATACGCAGGGAATAATCCCTGCCAAAGGCCTCAAGGGACCAGGACACTGAAAAAAGCAGGAAAACAGCGCAGAAAAAAACCTTCATTATGGAAGTCTCCGGGCCCATGCTTCACCGCTTTTTTCCAAATCGAGCCGGTATAGCGCAAGCAGGTTCTCCTCGCGCGAAAGCAGCGCCACCCGTCCCTGGCCCGCGGCGATTCCTGATACAAACCTTTTTCCCAGCGTAACCAAGGGCCCGCGCCGCAGGTCAATGTCGAAAAAGGAGCAGCGTCCCTCTTCGGAAAAAACGAGCAGCAGACTGCCGCAGGCAACCATAAAATCCGGGGAAGAGAGTGTGTTGGCAGGCTGGGTCTGGTTAAGCGCGCCGTTTTCGCGCAGGCTCGCCACCCTTCCGTTTCCCTGGTCCAGCACACAAATGGTATTGGTAAAAAAACAGGCGTCTGATGGCCTGCTAAAAAAAAGACCGCCTGCGCGTGAAAACTCAGCCACGCAATGGCCCTGCTGGTCTAGATAGAGCACGCGGTCGTTCCGCGTATCAACACACAGAATCCGGTTGAATCTGCCCATGCGCACTTTAAGCCTGTTTGAAAGCGGCCTGTTGCACAATGATAAAATCGGTTCATTGCTTTTACCAAAACGGTCAATAATAAAAAGCGCGCGCAGCGCGCAGTCAGCGACCAGATAATTTCCATTACCGCACTCAATCGCCGATAAGGGCTCCTCTCCCGCGCTCACCGGCATGGCGAAAAGGAAATCGCCCGAGGAACCGCATACTGACAAGCGTCTGTTTCCCGCGTCGGTTATAAGAAACCGGGGTTCTCCGGCGACTGAAAGCGCGGCAGTCAGATCAACAGGCCTGCTGAAGTCATTTTCCTGCGTGCCCAGCCTTCCCGCTGAACCAGTAAAAACAAAACGCGGTAAAAAAAGCGAGGCGCGCACTGAATCGTCGAAGGTATGCGCAAGAAAAATTGTATCAGATGGCGTTGTACCCGCGCTGCGATACTCCGCGCCTGTTGGATTAAACAGGACAAGCGCAGGGCTTGGCAGGGTAATGACATACCAGGAACCCGCCAGGTTTCCTGGCCGAGAACCACTGCAACCCGTGACGAGGAATCCAATAATGACAGTCAGGAGCAGAGCGGATTTCACGGGGTATTTCCACTGGGCGCGGGCGGATCAGGAATAACAAGCGGCCCATCGCTGTCCGATGGCGCGCGGTAGACGAACCAGTAGACAGCGGCAACCGCGGCCACGACAACGCTTCCGGCAATGACCATGGGCAGCATGCTCTTTTTTTTAGCGGGCTGGGGCGCGGGAGCTATTGGCGCAGGAAGGGCCGCGGGCGCGCGTCCTGAAAAGGCGAAAACACCCGTTGCGTCAGGTTCGAGCTGCCGTCCTTTTACTGAAATCCGGTTGACGCCATTGTTCCCCAGAAACACGTTGTCAATATCACAATCGGCTGATAGGGCGGCAATGCCGTCGGTCCCGTAAAAAATGCTGGCATTTGCAAGTACGCAGCCGCGCGCCTGGGACTCAAACACAATGTGGTTCCAATCAAGGGCCGCGGCGCCTGCACCACCGTAATTGGCATCCTTTACCGAGGTAAAGACCACCCTATTTTGCTGGGAGCCTTCGACCAACAGCGTGCCTTTCACAACAAGCGAGTAAAATCCGTCAAAAAGTACGACAGTACCTGCCCGGATGACAAGAGAGCTGTTTTCAGGCACCACGATGTCGTCAGCGGCCACGTAGGCGCCTGGACCAAGCACGCCGGTCTGTTCGCCTCCAAGGGTGTTCTCCCCGGCGGCCAAAAGCGAAGCGCTTGCCAAAACCAGAAAAAGGGCCTTTTTCATGACTGGGAAAGATAATTATTTGTAAATTGGTCAGGGTAAATGATATTTTACGAAATTCATGACTGGTCCAATTATTGATATATTACTCAATGGCGTGAATCCCGAGCAACGCAGAGCCATACTCCACGACCACGCCAAAGACGGGCCGCTCCTGGTGCTCGCGGGCGCGGGCACGGGCAAGACCTCGGTCATTACCCGCCGGATCGCCTATTGTATCGCGAACGGCGCAAATCCCGCATCCATCTGCGCTGTCACCTTTACCCGGGCAGCTGCACTCGAAATGAAGGAACGTACTTGCAGCCTGCTCGAACGCTGCGGTTTGGGCCGCATAGGCGCGACAATGACCATTGCCACCTTTCATTCCCTTGCCTTAAGCATTGTGAAAGAGAGTTGTCCTGGCATCACTGTCGCGGGGGAAGGCGAAACCCGCGGTTTGCTGAGGAACGTGGCATTGCAATGCAGAAAATCCATGGGAGAACCGGCTGGCGCCCTCCCCTTTTTCGACGAAGCGTGCGATACGCTGGAACGTCTGCGCAGCCATTTTGAATCACCCGAAACCATTGATTTTGACGCCATGGGCATACGGGACAACAGGGAATATTTCCGCGCCCTCTGGAAGGGCTATTCCACTGAAAAAAAAGCGCGCAACATCATCGACTTCAATGACATGATCTCCCGGTGCCTGGAGCTTCTGCGCGACAACGCCGGGCTGCTTGACCGCTGGCGCAACCGGTTCACCTACATTCATATCGACGAATACCAGGACACCAACATACCCCAATACGCGCTTTCACGGATGCTTGCGGGCGGCAACCCGAATGTCTTTATTGTGGGCGACGATGACCAGTCCATCTACCGCTTCCGCGGAGCGGATGTCTCGAATATTTTAAAATTCCAGGAAGATTATCCACGTTCCACGATGATAAAACTGGAGACAAACTACCGAAGCACGCCCAATATCCTTGCGCTTGCAAACGCCATTTTCAAAAAAAAGAAACATGGCTTACGAAAACAACTGAAGCCGAATATGAAAAACACAAATACTCACTTCATGGAAAATCTGAAAATCAGGCTTTTTTGCGGTAATCATGAAGATGATGAGACCACGTATGTGCTTGCACAAAGCAGGGAACTGATCAATACCGGCGCGTTCTCTCCTGCCGACATCACCATTCTCTGCAGAATGAACTATCAGGTTGATTCCTGGAAGGAACTTCTGCGGGCTGAAAATCTGCCGCTTGCGGCCATGACGCTGCACAGCGCCAAGGGCCTTGAGTTTCCGGTTGTCTTTTACGCGGGTTTAAACGAAGGCCTTTCACCTTTGAAGCCCCGCGACAATACCACGGAAAGGGAACAACGCGCGCACCTGGACGAGGAGACGCGCCTCTTCTACGTGGGGGTAACGCGGGCCAAATACCTGCTCTTTCTCACGTCCGCGCGCGAGCAGCGCTGGTATGGGAAAAAGAGGAAATTCGCGCGGTCCAGATTCTTTTCCCTGGTACCGCGCGCCATTCGTTTTCGGCGGCCCCTGTTCACGTTTCTCCGTGACCTGCTGCTTGAAGCGCCAGAACCCGCATCAACCTGATTGGAACTTATAGAGCTGCAGAAGCGAAGCCTGCGACAGATTGGCCTGGGCAAGCATGGCGGTAGCCGCCTGCCGATTTACGTCGAGTGTCGTATAATTCACCATCTCCTCGGCAACATCGACCCCGATGAGCGATGACCGCGCGGCGGTATAATTCTGGATAGTGCTGTCAATGATGTTTGTGTGGCTCTCCAGCTCGCTCGTATACGCGCTGGCTTCGGAAATAAATGATCCGACCACGGTTATGGCCGCGCTTACCTCGTTCGCCGCGGTGGTGACCTTGACACCAATGGGATCACTCCAATCGGCCAGGGCGACATTAATGCCATCCGCATCGCCCACATCGAGCTTGCTCAGATTAACATCCATGGTAATAGTACTGTCCGGGGCTAACGGAATGGAGAGCGCCTGGTTGTAGGTGCCTGCGGCGTTCAGTATGCCGCCACCATCGTATTTGGTCCCCTTCACAATGGTGTCCATGCCATTGCGGAGTGTATTGTATTCTGCTTGCAGCACCAGTCGCTCTGACTCGGCCATGGTTGGGTCTGACGCCTGCGTGGTAAGTTCCTGCATGCGCTCAAGCTTGTGCAGAATCTCGGTTGCCGCGTCATTGGCAAGATTAAAAATGGACTTGTACTCGTCCAGGGTCGATTTGACCCCCTCGTACATACGGGTTTCATTCTGCAGATGGCTTGCGCGCAGGAACTCAAAAGCGCCGTCCGAGGGCTTGTTGAACCTGAGTCCTGTGGACAGTTTGAGGATTGATTCGCCAAGCCTGGCGTTTGTGGCCCGCAGGTTTCCAGCCGCCTGCAGGGCAGTGAGATTGGAAAAAGAAATATTCATGTCACCCTCCCTTGGTGAAAGTAAATGATACAAAGACCCGCTTCCCTTGGGTCTTGAAACCAGCAACTATGTATGCAGGGAGAGTGAGAGCGTGAAAATATGTGCAGAAACGCTTCTCCGCCTTCCCCTGCGGAAAAAAGAACCTCTGCTACAAGTATCGGCATAAATCTCGAAATCTTTAGCTTTTTCTGCATATACCGGAATGCGCTCATATATTGTATTTTATATTGTACGGGCGTCATTCTTGCGATGCATGCCTAAAATGACAGAATGGCACCCGAAAAATTAATTCGGCAATTAATGCTAAAACAATGGGATTGCCTTGTACAGGCGTCATTCAGCAATTGAAGGCCAAAATTAGCAGAATGACGCCCCTGGAAAAAATCATGCATCTAATGCCTGAAAATAATGGAATTGCCTTGTACGGGCGTCATTCAGCAATTGAAGACAAAAATTAGCAGAATGACGCCCCTGCATAAATAATGGAACAAATGCCCAAATGATCCTTGCCCAATTTCTCAAATCCCTGGAACACAACTGCAGCAAAAAGCCAGAATCACTTTGGCCCCTGCGATATTACCTGGGAAAAAACAGCCCAGATAATCAGTCCCCGCCCCATTTCAAAGACGCCTATGCCAAGGTACTGGCCTACTCTATATTCATGGCAGAGCAGGAGAAAAAGCTTTCATTATTACTTGATAGTATTAACGCATCTCATTTATTATTCAAAGGCTTGGATATCGAATCACGGTTCTATCCAGGACCAGGCACGCGGCCGCAGTCAGACATAGACCTTCTTGTAGATCCTGCTGCCATGCCGCAGATCCATACCCTGCTTGTGGAAAATGGATTTGCCTTCAACTGGAGCGGAAATTACCATCATGTGTACAAGAAAGACAGCATAAGCTTTGAGATTCATACTGCTTTCTGTTCGTACAAATACCTCCTCTACTTCGATTTGCTGAATCTGAACTATCTCGATCTCTTCCAAACAAAATCCCTATCACCCGAACTCTACCTTCTCTGTTGCGCAATCCAATTCTACGATGAAAACGCCTCGCGCCCAATCCCGCTTGTCGATATGTATCAAATCATTTCATCGGGAATTGACCTGCACGCATGGACAGAACTGGTAAAAAACCGCTCAGCAGGCTTTCCCGTCTATTTTGCCCATTTTTGGATGGAAGAACATCTGGGATACTCGCCCTGGACCGAGGAGCTGCTTGCGCCTTTGGGATGGGACAATGCAAAAAAGAATATTGCGGCAATGGTTGTTAAGACACAGAACATAAAAGAAAAAGATTTTTGGACGCTCTTTAGAATGGCGGACAACAAACCCATGAAGCTTTTAAGGACCTTTTTCCCGCCAAAAGAGGTCTATGCAGGCCACGTAGGAGCAGGCCGCTTTCCCCTACTTGCGCATATCTTGAAAACAGCGCGCAGGCTGTTATAATAAAACGCATCTCTCCCACGTACGCACGGAATTAATCCTGAAAATTTTCTCACTCTGCGCGAACTCCTGGAGCAAAATCGTTCTTTCAATTATTTCACCATTGTCTAGCAGGTGCTGCCGAAAGACGCCTGGCAAAAGGCCGCAGGAAATAGGAGGCGTGCATAGGGTCCCATCTATGCGTACGACCAAATTGGCTATCGTTGTTTCAGTGATCTCATTGTTTTCATTGAATAAAACAACATCATCACAATCCGGACATGCCACCTTTGCCTGTTCGTACAAATCCCTCCAGTCTGTCTTATGAAACAAGAACCGGTTCCGCGAATGCACGCCTGTCGTTGCCATACGAAGTTTTACCGGACTCAAGACAGCTGTTGCATCAAGGGGAAAAACCTCATGCCGCATCTCCCCAGCCCTGCTGGCCAGAAAACGCACTCTGCATTGTTCAAACGCAATTTTCGATGATACATTTTTCAGATACTCTGAAACTTGTTTTTCAGTTATTGCAAACCCAAAATATTCAACCGATGCCATGAGACGTTTGAGATGATACTCAAGCAGATAATACCCATTGTCCCTGGTCCAGAGCATTGTTTCGAGTAGAGAAAAGTCCGGTGTTGCTGAAAAGAGTACCCGGGTTTTGGCCAATGCCTCCTGAAACTCTTTTTCTGGATCTGAATCCCATACAATACCGCCGCCTGTGCCATATGCAACAATTCCCGTCTTCTTATCATAAAGAATAGTGCGGATGGCAACATTGAACTGCGCTTGTCTGTTTGGCCCCCAATAGCCGATTGCGCCGGTATATATATTCCGGGGTGATTGCTCCAGATCGTCAATGATTTTCATGGTGCTTGCCTTGGGAGCGCCAGTGACCGAAGCGCAGGGAAACAAGGCAATAAAAATTTCAGGAATGGACGCGTTCGTAGAACCGGAAACAGCTGAAACCATCTGGAACAGAGTATCGTATTTTTCAATGGCGCATAAATCATCGACAGATAATGTCCCAGGCCTGCACACACGGCCAAGATCGTTCCTGATCATGTCAGTGATCATGATATTTTCAGCGCGGTCTTTGGCCGAATTCTTCAGCCAGGAAATAAATTGTCTGTCTTCTTCAAGAAAACGCCCTCGTTTTATAGTACCCTTCATTGGCCTGCAGTTGATACGATCACCCTGTAACTTAAAAAACAGCTCTGGTGAAAATGAACAGACAGTAAAATCATCTGTTTCAATGAAACAGGGGTATTTCCCATGGCCACCCATGGCCAGATTCAAAAAGGCATTCTCAAACCTGCATGATGTTTCCGCCAGCATTCTGAAGGTGTAGTTTACCTGATATGTATCACCGTTACGGATATGCTCTTTGATTTTGGAAAATGCTTTTTGGTATTGCTCTGGAGTGACCTCACCCCTGAAGGAAGCATGTTCCAGCGATTTCCCTCTCCCTTTTTCTTCCCTCTCCTCATAGGAGAGGGAGAAGAGGGTTAGGTCAGGGAGAGGGGCACACGATAAAGGTTTCTTTCGGGGTGAGGTCAGGACCGTTTTATATATTCCAAACCATGCTAACGGAAAATCTCCTGGAACGTGGGTTGTGAGTGCCTGGTCAAATGCTGGCGAAGCCTCGTACGAAACAAAACCAGCCGCATGCAGCCCTTTTTGCGAAACAGCATTCTCAGCCTCACGCAATAGAGGCAGGACCTCCTGCACAGAATGCGCGATAAGAACAGTGATCGGCTCTTTGAAATGAAACCATTGTCCGGAAAGCGTATCGAACAGAATCGCTGAATTATTTTTCATCAAGGGCTTTGCGCATTGACCGGACAAAAACCGAGACGTTCTTGATTGCTTCGGCCTGGGAACCTGCCTGGCCAATTAATTTTACAATAGCACTGCCGACAATAATGCCTTCACAATATTGTTTGAGTGTCCGCGCATGGTCAGGAGTGGAAATGCCAAAACCGATTGCCCGCGGCAGGGCAGTCTGTTTCCTGATGCTGTCCATGAACGCTCTGAAATCCGTTGAGAATTTGCTGCGCACACCCGTAACGCCAAGCGACGAAACACAGTAGATAAACCCCCGCGCGTTTTTCACTATTTTACCAATGCGTGTATTGGAAATCGGGGTCACCATTGAAATGACAATAATATCATGTTTGCGTGAGAGCGTCTTCAATTCCTCCTGTTCTTCAAAAGGCAGATCGGGGATAATGAGGCCATTGATGCAGGCATGCGCGCACTCCTCAAAGAAATGCTCTGGCCCGTATTGGAGAATGCAGTTGTAGTAAAGCAAAAACAATAATGGCGCCTGCACCTGTTTCCTGATGGCAGCGGCTGTACGCATAATGTCCCTGATCCGTATCTGGTTTTTAAGCGCGCGTATATTTGCCGCCTGGATAACAGGGCCTTCGGCAATGGGGTCGGAATACGGTATGCCCAGTTCAACAATGTCCGCACCCGCGCGCACCATTGCCTTGACAATACGCTCGGTAGCCACAAGAGTGGGGTCCCCGGCAGTGGTAAAAGTAATAAGCGCCTTTTTTTTACGTTTGTTCAATTCCGCAAATACAGTGTCAATTCTGTTCATGGATCGCTTCCCCCATGTATTTCGCCACGGAATAGACATCTTTGTCTCCACGGCCGGAAAGGTTAAGGACTATGACCTTGTTCTTCGCCATGTTCGGCGCAATTTTCATTACGTGCGCAATAGCATGCGCGCTCTCAATCGCGGGGATAATACCCTCCATCCTGGTTAGATACTGGAAGGCCTTCACAGCTTCAGCATCCGTGGCAGGCACATATTCAGCCCTTCCGGTTGCGTACAAGTGCGCATGTTCGGGTCCAATGCCCGGATAATCGAGACCAGCTGAAATCGAGTACACAGGTAAAATCTGTCCTTCATTGTCCTGGAGAAAGTATGAACGCATACCATGCAAAACGCCGATGTTCCCTTTGGTAATAGTGGCAGCGTGTTTTTTCGTGCCAACACCCTTGCCTCCGGCCTCAACACCGATGAGCCTGACCTTTTTTTCACGGATAAAATCGTGGAACAGGCCTATGGCATTACTACCGCCGCCAACGCAGGCGACACAGCAATCGGGCAGACGGCCTTCGAGTTTCAGAATCTGGCACCTTACCTCGCGACCCACAATGGCCTGAAAATCGCGGACAATCACAGGATAGGGATGCGGGCCCATGACCGACCCAATCAGGTAGTATGTTTCGCCCACAGTGGCCACCCAATTGCGCAGCGCTTCGTTGACCGCGTCCTTGAGTGTGGCAGTACCGGAATTGACCTGTGTGACCGAGGCGCCAAGAAGCCGCATTCTGAAAACATTGAGGGACTGGCGTTCCATGTCTTCACGGCCCATGAATATTTCACATTTCATATTGAACAAGGTCGCTGCCGTGGCTGTTGCCACACCGTGCTGGCCCGCGCCTGTCTCCGCAATAAGCCTTGTTTTTCCCATGCGCTTTGCAAGCAGCGCCTGTCCAAGCACATTGTTGATCTTGTGTGATCCTGTATGGTTGAGGTCTTCGCGCTTCAAATATATTTTAGCGCCACCCAGGTCTTTGGTCATGCGCTCCGCAAAATAGAGGAGCGACGGCCTTCCCGCATATTCCCTGAGATAGACGGCAAGTTCGTTGTGGAACTTTTTGTCCCTTTTTGCCCCTACATAGGCCTGTTCCAATTCGTTGAGGGCGTTCATGAGTGTCTCAGGAGCATATTGCCCGCCAAATTCGCCAAACCGTCCTTTTTTTCTTGTTTTCATTTATCCTCTCAATTCCCGCACCTTTTCCCGTATGGAGGTTGCGCGCATAAAGGTCTCTCCTATGAGGACCGCGCTGACCTTTGCTGCTTTGAGTTGCTCCATATGGGCCCTGGTAGCTATGCCACTTTCACTCACAATCACTGTATGTGAAGGAGCACAAGCGGCAAGGTCAATGGTTGTTCGCAGGTCCACCAAAAAAGTCCTGAGGTCCCGGTTGTTTATTCCAATTATTGATGCGCCAAGCGCAACAGCCCTGGCCATTTCCTCTTTGTTGTGCACTTCAACGAGACAATGTAATCCAAGCGTGCCAGCTGTTTTCAGAAACAAAGCAAGGTCAGCATCGGACAAGGCAGCGACAATAAGCAGTATGGCATCAGCTCCTAAGAGCCTCGACTCATAGACCTGCCATTCGTCGACAATGAAATCCTTGCGCAAAAGAGGTAAATCTACGGTTTGTCTGATCTGTGAAAGAAAATTAGGATGGCCCTGGAAATAGCGCTCTTCAGTAAGCACTGAGAGTGCCTGCACATTGGCGTGCGCATACTCATGCGCCAAGCCAACAGGATCAAAATCCGGCCTGATCAGTCCCTTTGATGGCGAGGCTTTCTTGATTTCGCCAATAATGGCAATAGATCCCGGCATTACCAGTGCTTGTTGAAAGTCCTTGACCAAAGTGAGCTGTGATTTTTCCACCGTGACCTTGAGCTGGTTCACCGATTGGGCGGCTTTCTTTAGACCAATGGTCTTTTTTGTATTTTCAAGAATTTCTTGTAGAATCATAATGCTTTGGGGGATTGGAATTCCCCCTAACCCCTGAATCCTTCTGTCATTTTCCTTAATTCCTCCACCTTTGCCAAGGCTTTTCCAGAATCAATCGCTGATTCAGCAAGGGCAATTCCATCTTTTATTGATCCTGCCTTTTTACCCACATAAAACGCCGCCGCCGCATTGAGCAGAACAATGTCACGGCATGGACCTTTTTCGCCTTTGAGCACGGAAAAAATGATCTTGCTGTTTGCGATAGAATCGCCGCCAAGAAAATCCTTGCGTGAAGCATGCGCCATGCCATAATCATCGGGAGTAATCTGATACCCCTTGAGATTTCCCTCGCGCACTTCAAAGACATGCGTAGGGCCTGTCAGGGTAATTTCGTCCAACCCATCGCATCCATGGACCACTAACGCGTGTTCTACCCCCAAATTGAGCAGCACACCAGCCATTTGTTCGGCAACAGCGCGGTCAAACACACCCAGAAGCTGTCCCTGGGCATTGGCAGGATTGGTTAGAGGGCCTAAAATATTGAAGATGGTCCTGATGCCAAGCTCTTTGCGCGGGCCAGCCGCGTACTTCATGGATGGATGAAACGAAGGGGCAAAAAGAAACCCTATGCCCGTGGTTTCAATGCAAGCCTGGACCTGTTCAGGAGTTAGTCCGATGAATATTCCCAGCGCTTCGAGCACATCAGCGCTACCGCTTTTGCTGGAGACCGACCTGTTCCCATGTTTGGCAACCGCAACACCTCCAGCTGCTGCGACAAAGGCTGCGGCAGTGGAAATGTTAAAGGTCTGTGAACCATCGCCGCCTGTGCCGCAAGTGTCGATGCAATACACCACCTTTGGAGAGATACGTGAGGCTTTTTCCCGCATGACACGCGCGCACCCGGTAATCTCCTCAATGGTCTCGCCTTTCATCCTGAGGGCCGTGACAAAACCCGCGATTTGCACTGGCGTGGCCTTGCCTTCCATAATGGATCGCATGGCTTCCATTGCTTCCTGTTCAGTCAGGTTTCTGTTTGAAACCAGCGTTTGTATTGCCTGCTGGATCATTATCACGCCTTTCTGATAGAGAGAAAATTCTTCAGGATTGTTTTGCCTTCAGGGGTCAAAATTGACTCAGGATGAAACTGAATGCCAAAAACAGGGTATTTCTTGTGCATTAATCCCATAATCTCGCCAGTAGCTGTTTCCGCGGTAATCGCAAAGCAGTCTGGCAAACCCTGTTTTTCAACAATAAGGGAATGGTACCTGCCGGCTAGTACTCGCGCGGACAACCCGGCAAACAGAGGGCACTCTGGAGAAACCGTGACATCAGAAGTTTTTCCATGCATGAGTTCGTTTGCATGGATCACCTTGCCGCCATACGCCTCGCCAATTGCCTGGTGGCCAAGACAGACACCGAGGATTGGAAAATCGCTCCCCAACTTTTTGACCAGTTCTATTGAAATACCAGCGTCCTTGGGAAAACCAGGGCCAGGGGAAATAATAATATGAGACGGTTTCTTCTCTCGAATTTGGTCAATGGTAATTGCATCGTTTCTGAACACCTGGATGTCCGGATTCATTTCCCCTACATATTGGTATAGATTGTAGGTGAAGGAATCGTAATTATCTATAAGAAGTATCATTGTATTTCTCCCGCTTCGGCCAATGCCTTGAGCAATGCCCTGGCTTTGTTAAGGGTTTCTTCGTACTCTGTCTCAGGCACCGAATCAGCCACAATGCCCGCGCCTGACTGCACATACGCCTTGTTGTTTTTGAATAGTATGGTTCTGATGGTGATGCAGCTGTCGAGATTGCCATTGAAACTCAGGTAGCCAATAGCGCCGCCGTATGTCCCCCGCTTGACGGTTTCCATCTCGTCGATGATCTCCATGGCTCTGATTTTTGGCGCTCCTGAGAGCGTTCCTGCGGGCAACACTGACATAAGCGCGTCAAACGGGGTTTTATCTTTCCTGAGCCTGCCGTTCACATTGGTAACAATGTGCATGACATGAGAGTAGCGTTCGACATGGAGTGGATCTTTTACCTGTACTGTGCCAAAATCGCATACTCTGCCAAGATCGTTGCGCGAAAGGTCGACCAGCATGCGGTGTTCGGCAAGCTCCTTCTCATCAGCAAGTAGTTCCAGGGCAAGCGCATCGTCTTGTTCCGGGTTTTGCCCTCTCTTGCGCGTACCAGCAATAGGACATGTTTCAACCTTGCTGTCTTCAATTCTGGTCAGCATTTCAGGAGAAGCTCCAACTACATAATAATTATTGAACTTAAGAAAGTACATATAAGGTGAAGGATTAAGTACCCGCAGTACACGATACACGTCAAAAGGGTCTTCTTTTGATTCAACGCACAGACGCTGGGAAAGCACTACCTGGAAAATGTCTCCATTCCTGATATACTCTTTGGCCCTGGTAACGTTTGCGCAGAACTGTTCTTTGGAGACATTACTGGTATATTCCTGCTTCCCAGCTCCCGATTTCTGAGGTCTGGCAGGCGAACCAGCCAGCGTGCCGCGCGTAGAGGTTATTTCATTATAAATTTCCATAATACGTTGCGCCGCAACATTGTATTGCTTCTGGATATCGGGCCCCATATGCATGTTTACAATAATATGCAGCTTTTGCTTGAAATGGTCGCAAACCAGGACTTCATCCGTGAACATAAAATGACTCTCAGGCAGCATGAGATCGTCTTTTGGCGTATTGGGTAGACATTCGTAGTATCGAATAAGGTCGTATCCGAAAAAGCCCACTGCGCCGCCATTGAACCGCGGCAGATCGGGTCCGCTTGGACTGCGGTATTTTTCCAGAATGCCGTGCAATGTTTCAACCGGATTGCCCTTCACTTCGCTGGTCACGCCAGTGCGCTCATTCCTAATACGTGAAACACCCTGCCTGCTTTCTACGGTCAGGAAAGGGTTGCGGCCCAGGAACGAGTACCTACCCCACTTCTCTCCGCCCTCAACGCTTTCAAGCAGAAAACAATAATCGTTTTTCTGGAAGCGTTTGAACAGGGTAATAGGCGTTTCCATATCAGAATAGACTTCAAGGGAAAGGGGAACAACGCCGTACGACCCGGCATAGCAGGCCGCTTCTTCATATGTTGGTTTGATATTCATCTTTTTTCTCCTGCATAGCTGTGTACAGACGCCATAAAACACGAAACCCGCTCAATTGAGCGGGTTTCGATATGTTCTGTTGCTATGCAAAATACAAGAACGCTATACCGTTTCCCGCCCAAGGCATGTTCTGCACCATCGCCACCACGGGCGGCCGAAAGCATTACCAAGAATACGGTTGTTACTGTTCACGCTTATAAAATATATAATCAACTGCGTTGTGTCCAGGATTTTTTAATAATGCCCTAAAACGCGGCCAGGATGTACGGACGTTATTCTTCAAAAAAGGCATTCATTTGATGAATAACGCCCCTCCAAAATACAAAACAGCTTTTTATGGGAAAACAAGCCTGTAAAAACAGTATATTTTATACCATGAAGACATTTATTGCCCTTGCATGCCTGGCCCTGCTTTCCGGGTGTTATACCCAGTTGATGACCTATAGCGATGCCCGGCAGGCCTTTCAGCCCAACATACAGCAACCGGCTGACTCAACAGCGGACTCAATAAACACCGAAGCCACAGAAAATCAAGACACCAACACACCCGGAGTAACAAACCAGCAACAAGGATGCAACTGCTCTGAATTCGAGCGCATGCACGACCTCTGCTGGTGCATCTGCGACCGGTGCGGAACGTATCATCGCTTTGGGTACCAGTACTGCCCGTCACGCTTTTATAATTCATACTGGGGATGGGATTATTACTACGAACACCCCTGGTGGTACAACAGCTATTATCGCAGTTCCAGGGGATATTATGACAACCGCAACAGATATTATTCACACGACGATTATTACCACAACTATGGCTCCCCCTCCGCCCCTGCGGGTAGTTCTCTTCCCCGCACACAGGAAAAGCCAAAGAAAAACCGGGGCATGGTAGACCCTGTTCCGAGTTCATCGACGCTCAATAAGCCTGTGATTGAAAGTCCGCAGCCTGCTGCCCAGCAACCAGCCTCCCAAAGCAGCGGCAGCAACGGTGAATCTTCCTCTCCCCCTCCCAGCAAACCAGTCCAGACAAACACCAAGGATAAACCTCAAAAAAACAGAGGACAGGTCGATGAATAACAAACTGTTTTTATCAGCCGTTCTCGCTGCATGCATGTATTGCGCGCAGCCGACGCACAGCCAGGTTGTGGATGAGTCTGTTATCAGCGCTGATCAGACATATAGCGCGCGCGCTTTGGCCATGGGAGGCGCTTATACGGCCATTGCGTACGAATATTCCGCGCTTTACTGGAACCCCGCATGCCTTGCCGGGTTACGGCGAAATGAGATGCACCTTTCAATGGGCTACAACCGGAAGCAAAACAGCGCGAGCGACGCTGTGGGATATTCCGGGGAAAAAACAATATCACAAATCACCCTCAATTCCATTGGGTTTGCGCATCCTTTTGCGGTTTCGCAGGGCAGTTTTGTTTTTGCATTGGGCTATTCACGGACAAAAGATTTTCTCGATATCCTGAGCATGACACGTAAAAATCCGAGCAACTTCCTGGACGCACAATCTGACGGCCATTTGTCCAATTGGGAAATAGGGCTTGGAATCGATATCTCGGAAAACATCTCCTTTGGTGGTAAATTCTCACTAATAACCGGTGGCGAAGATTTTTCACAACAGACACTGTCCCTAAAGAAATCGAGCATAGATGACTATTTTGGCATTGGACTGGACGCTGGGCTCCAATTCCGGCTTTCTGATAAAATCGTCAGTGGGCTGAACATCGATTACACTCCGTATCTGTTGGCGTCCCGGACATATACAGAGGAAGATGATAGCTTGGTCTATCGATATACCCCGGATACGACGGTATTTACCATGCCCCTGCGTTTCACTTTTGGACTTGCCTACACTACGGTCCCGTTGACCGTATCGCTTGATGTGGGATACAAAAACTGGCAGGGTCTCAAAGTCGTTGTGAACAATGAATCAGTACAGTATGCTGATGATCTGCAGAATACGGTCAGGGTTGGGGCTGGTGTTGAATGGATACTCCCCTTCTTTCCCGCAAAGCTGAGAATCGGTTCGGGGTATCAGCAGCAGCCCTATACCAAAATCAAACAGAATTCCATGCCCTTGTATTATACCGGCGGTCTGGGTTTTCTTGTGGACAGGGTGTTGTCAATTGATATTGGCGGTTGTTACAGCAGTATTGAAACGGAAAATGCCTACGCTAATACGTATAGGCTCCAGGAAACAATGACCACCTCACGCATGGTCCTTACCCTGGCTTACCGGTTCTGAAGTAGAAATAACAAAAAAAGAAAAATGTCTGGGACCAGAATCAAAGATCGTGGTGATGATGCGGCTCATAGCATCCTTCACCCATGCTGCCCTCCCCCTACCCCTCAAACTCCGCATTCTTGAACTTCAGCGTCTTGCAGTTCTCCCGCACCGCCCTTTGCGTGTGCTCGTCGAACCCCCCGGCATTATCCGCACGGACCTCGACATGGATGGTCACGTTCGTACGCATTTTCCGGTTCAGACCGCATCCATGCACCATACCGCCGGACATCCTCGGCCAACCCTGTCGCACCGGGCCATTCCTTGGAATGCTCGGTTTGTATATCGTCCTTGGGCAAAGGGCCGATAGGCGCGCGACCGGCAAATATAACCGCACGTGCGGCAGCAAGGGGTCGCCGCGCCCACCAGAGATGCAGACCACGCGGATGCGCACCAATTCCTGGCATTTTTTCATATGCAGCAGCCTCGTTTATGGCGTCCAGGGGTAGCGCGACTTCAATGAGCTTGCGGGGAGATTTAATTGTGTTCAATTTCTTGTTCTTCCTGTTTACATTTTCTTATTATATAGCCATAACGCATTACATTCGTTACTATTACAGAAAACACTAATCCCTACTAATTCATACTAAAATTAGTAGTTTTAGGCTTGTTCAGCCCTACTCACCTTTAATTTATGCGCAAGATCCTGTACGGGATAAAAATTGAACGCAACACCTCTCTTTCTTCTTTCGAGAAACCCCATATTCACCAGTTCGTCTAAATCTGTGCGCGCGGTTTCATATACGATTTGGTTCGTGTTCATATGCGCCTTGATGGTATATTCGGCTTCCGGATGTCGCAGGGCATGGCTCAGCAGTGCCATCTGCCGGTGGTTTATCTCGTGCGACGATTCCTTAAGCGCAGCCTCTGTTTGCTGGACAGACTGCCGTTGTTCTTCAATATACTGATGTAATTCCTTAATTGCCCGTTCGAGGATCGACAGATGATACAGTATAAAATACGTCAGATCATTATCGTCGTTCTCTGTATATAGATAAGCCCTGCCGTATTTTGAGGGGCCCTTCCTGATTATCTGGGAAATGGAAAGATATTCGCAAAGCCAATATCCCTGTTTCATCATGGACCAATAGAACAACGCGCGCGCACATCTGCCATTACCATCAACGAACGGATGAACAAAAGCCAGCCAGAAATGCAGGATAATGGAACGGACCACAGGATGGATGAAAAATTCCTGCGTTTTTCCGTTTGCGAAATCACACATCTTCTGTATCCGGGCCTCTAATTCCCCGGCCGATGGTGGTGTGTGAAGTATCGCGCCTCCATCAGTATCATTTTCATAGACACGAACATCTTCATCCGCATTACGAAATCTTCCAGCAGCAGAAGGGTCGTCGAGTGTTTTATCCACAAGCATGCGATGCAGCTCAAATATCAACTCTTTTGTTAATGGCTGGCTTATCCGGTCCCTGATCAGCCGCATGGTATGATAATTATTCATTATCATTTGTTCGCTTTTGTCCCGTGGTTTGCGGTCGTTCCGGATCATTTCCTTGGCGACCTTGCGGGTTGTGGTGGAACCTTCCAGCTGACTTGAGGTAATGGCTTCTTCTGTCAGAGAGTGAATCAGAAACCGTTCCTGTGTCTTGGGATCAACAGCTTCCCGGTCCAATATCTCAATGCGGCCACCCGCATTCTGATCTACATGGTGAAGGTATTCGAGCGCTGGATCGGGCATTGTAAACCCAAAAGACCGTTTTCCGGAATCTTCCAATGGGACCATACGGAACTGGCCAAATCGCGCATGTTTTATCGCAAGCCACCATTCCTTGTGGCTACTAAACCCTTTTGGGGGCTTTAGATATTGCAGTTTATGCCAATGAATATAGCGGCCATCGACTATCGGCGCTAAACGAGCTCCTAATACTCGCCTGGCCCCCTGATGAGACGCAACCACCTCTTGAAAGAGTTCTTTAAAATTAGGGGGGAGGTCAGGTTTTTGTCGAGTAGGCGTCATAGTATCTCCTTACAATAAAGTGTATTTATCATGAGAGACACCTTACGCCCCTCACAGAACCGG
>MFYT01000064.1 GCA_001789205.1 Candidatus Raymondbacteria bacterium RIFOXYA2_FULL_49_16
TTGATCAACTGGCGCTTTACACGAAAAAAAGCGCGAGAAAAATTTAAATACAAAAAGTGTAAAAATTAAGTGGTCGTGGCACTAGCACCGGAACAGAGGCAAACATCATGGTACAGTAGCAGTCCACAGGAACTGGAGGCATTGGCGGCAGGACCGGATCATCGGGATATTCAATGGCTTTCGTGACTGTTGCAAAGCTGAAGGTATAGCCGCTGTCCACCGTATTTCCTCCGGAATCCTTTGCCGCTGTTGAGAAAGACACCGTATATATAGTGTCTTTTGGCGGATAAAAATAATAGGTCATTGACATTACGTGTTTCGGCGGGTCCCATACAGGCATGATCATTGCGCCGGGAGATGAAGCCGTGGCAGTCCCTGCCTCGGCCATGTAACCTCCGCCTGACGCGGTCATTGTTCCCGCGGTACGGTCGAGGGTTATGTAGTCGCAACCTCCGGGTACAGGGGGATCGGTTGGCACAAACCAGTTTTCCCAGGTGAAATAGCCGTCTGTGGCGTTTGTAATACTGAATGACTGCTCGATGCTGACCCTGTCCATGGGCTTTGTGAAAAAGACCGTGACAGCAACCATTGGCTGATACATGGGGTATCCTGGTTCCACAATGCCGGTTGAACCAACGCTGCCGTCCATGGGCATTGGGTACACTGTGTCAACTATTATATTGCCTGGTTCCCACAGAGTCACCACTTCACCGTTTGAAGGATAGTGCCAAAGCACAAAATCGGATTGGGGCGCCAGATAAGGATATGTCGGATCGTCCGGATACACCATACCGTAATCCACGGTCATTTCGCCGCACGAAATAATCCCGATTTCCCCCAGATAGACATCAGCGCCCTGCTCCACGCTGATGGTATTCTGATATTCCTTTCCATCTGCAGTGACCACGGTAAGCATATATGAGCCTGCCTCAAGACCGGGAAATTCGATTGTGTTTCCCGTAACCGCAATGGTGTCGCTGGAATTCTCACCCGTAAGCACAAGTTTGCCGCCGGTCAATTCGTCCGATACGCTTGCCGAAATAGAAGCCTTGGTATCTGGCTGGCTGTCCGCAGGGTTGTCGGCTTTGGAACAACCGGACCATAGAGCCAGCCCCACAGCAACACACGTAGCAAAAACCAATCCGTGTTTTCTCATCACCATCTCCTATTAATTATGTATGACAAACCCACCCTGTCCTATCGCTGGAGCAACAGTTTCTTTGAATATACATTCTTTCCTGAAATCACCTTTAAAAGATATACCCCGCTGGCAAGATTTGAGGCGTCCCAGGTTATGCCAGCAGCCAGTTGACTGGCTGTAGCCGGCAATGTCTGGATCAAATTTCCATGAATAGAATATATTTTAATTTCTATTTTCTTGCTGCCAGCTGCCCACTGCCCACCCGCTTCACCTACGAAGCGAGGCAGGCTGCCAACTATTTTGGTTCTTGGATTAAAAGGATTGGGCGCAACAGTGAGACCCGTTGCAGCGCTCGCGGCCCGCGATGATTCGGTTTTCATGGACCATAAATCAATGGCCAGGACTCCCTCCATAAACCAGTTAAGTCTGACCAAGCCCTGACGGTAGTATGATTGTTGGCTGTTATAACGCGAGGCATAATACGCATAATCGATATATGGATCGAGTGATACGCCCGAAAACGACAGTTGCCCGTTTCGGTCAGTATACCCTCCATAGTTTTGCGATATACCCGCGCTCTTAGCCAGAGGCTGTTTCAGCAGCATGGGGCAGATGAGCATTTCCCGGCCGCCGGTTAGGGACACATAGACGCTCTCCGCTGGGCTGCCATCGATTGTAGCAACAATATCGATGCCCGCGGCAGGCGGCGTGTTGGCCGTGTCGAGTAGTTCAAAGGACAGGTCCATCTGCGGTGGAATACTTTTTGATACCGGATACTGGCTGGTATAAAGCGCCTGGGGGAAATATCCGTCCTTCTGCACGGTGATCTCAAAATCGACTCCGGCATAGGGCAGATTGAGCGTAAACTGGCCAAACTGGTCAGTAGTTGTCCTGAATGTATCCAGCGCCAAGGCATTGTCCACAAGAAACCACCAGTCGGAGCACTCTTCAGCTCGTATCGCTGTGACCATAACGCCCCCAACTGGCCGGGGTATGGCATTGATAAGAGGATGCTGCATAATCGTAACATGACCGTCCACAACCATGAAATCATGCACTGTGAAAGTCCCCACTGTTATCGAATCCTCGATAATGACCGTGTATTCACCAGCGTCAAGCTGGCCCAGGTCGAATGAGGGGCCATACTGCTGCGGGTCAATGTTACCGCATAAAAGCCGGGGATCAGGAGGTATTTCAGTCCAGCTCAGGGAAACGGTACCTCGCTGAATATGGAAATTGGAAACATACGTCGGCGGACAGGCAATACTCACCCGGCCAAGGACAAGATCGAGCGTTACCGGTTGTCCCGTGACAGACATTGCCGGAATCGTCTCGATTCGGGGATATATCCGTACGCTTCCCAAAGGGCTGATGTTGCAGCCGGCCATAATACAAACCATTTCGGTATTGACCTCATAAGCCTTATACACGCCTGCCCTGTTGAACACCACAGTATTGGAGTAATAGGGCAAAATAACAATGAGACCGGACGTATCAGTGGTTGTGCTGATAAGCATCGAGTCTCCGGATACGGCAAGACCGGAAATGGTTTTCCGCGGCGTGGATGTGAGGAAAACACCCACACTTTCGCAGGTGCGCGGCTGCCCATACGCAACAGGCGCAGTGCCGTCGGTATAAAACGTTATTGAGGAATTGTAACTATAAATCGGCGCAACAAATCCCTGCGCTGTGGCATATGCGGCCAGCATAAAAAGACCGGCACATAGCGCTTTTCTGATCATAAAAACCTCCTTAGTGGTTCTCGATAATGAAATAGTCGATTGTTATAGATCCGTTGGTTATGCTGATGGAACCGGTGACGCCGTTGTACGCGACATTAACAGAATCAGTAACAGCTGCCGCGGGCATCATATGTACGGAAATCCCGGAATAAGGAATCACTACAACAGCGTTCGTCATTGAAGCAACAGAAGTGACAAATAACGGCGAGTTGCCGGCAACAGTTGTGTCCCTGGGTCCAATGGTGAAAGTGGACAATATTTCAAAGCTGTAATCGCCTGATGGGATACTATCAAAATGGAACGAATCGTTGCTTGATATTGTGTCGAAATACGGCGTACCGACAAGCCACACAGCGAACGACTGAGCGACCATGTTCGCGGTATCGGAAATCGTCCCCGTGATATTCATGGTGTTTTGCAGCACAAGCGTATCGAGCGCATTGCTTGGGACCAGGGACGCATGCTCTTTATCATAATAAAAATATCCCGAGAAAAACTTAAGTCCGTCCTTGCACCCGATAATGCTATAGTACCCGCTATGCCGCGGCGCCAGCGCGAACTTCCCATTGGCGCCTGATGCCGCAATTGTGTCCAGTTCCCATGCATAGTCTCCCAAACTATCGACCTGGATCGCATAGAGAGAAATCGTCGCAGAAGCGACCACATGGATTTCGTCCAAGGCAATTGAGGCATACACGCTGCCCGAGAGCGCATTGGGCGACTCGGACCCGGTACCGGCAATATCACCTGGCCCGCCGGACCCGCACCCGGCTGCTACCGCCAGTATTACAAATAAAAGACCGTATTTCATGACCCCACCGCCTGCCGAGCCACGGGAAAAAATTGCACGTTCATCTGATAGACCGCATCAGCGGGCCGCGAATCATTCACCGCAAAATTAAGCACCTTTTTCTTGAATTCACGGACCATTTCCTTGATCTCCTGCGCGCACTCGCTGGACACGCCAATGGTGCACCCACTCACTTCGCGCTCGTCCTGCGTAAACCGTTCAATGGCCTCTTTTCCAAGGTCCGCCATGCTCCGGTTGAAATTCCGGATTGCCAGGGTTGAAAGATCAGGATCGACTTCGAGCTTTGGGGTTTGCTGGGAAAGGGTAGTGTCCTCATGCTGTTTTAGTAGGCCAAGACGAAGCAAAAGTTCAATGGATTTTTTCGCCTCACTGGGTTTAATGGAAGGGACAAGATGTTCGGCGATCCAGTCAGGACTGTTTTTAAATCCCGGAAGCGCCGCAAGTTCGCGGATGGCCGCGTTGTACCAGTTTGAATAATATTCATATTGATGGGCACCGAGAGTGGCGCTCTTTTTTACCTGCTGCAGTTTGAGCACTTCACGGTAATGCTTGTTTTTCTCCTCTTCACTCCCGCTTTGGTTGAATAGCACGAGGTTCTGGAGGTATTCGGTCTCGGTTTTCGTAAGGTTGAACGCAATGGCGAATTTGAGAAGACTCCCGGACGTGAGGTTTTTCTTCGCATCAATGACTTCCTTGAGCGCGCTTGGCGAAGCGAGACCCGCTTTTTGTGAAACATACCTGCAGGTAAAATGGCGATTTCTGGCCCTATGATATGAAAAAAGATCGCGCAGAAAGGTCCGGTAGTTGGAATATAAAAAAATATTCGGCGCGGTTTTTCTTGGTCTCATATTATTTATAATATAGACCAAAGCACCCTGGCTTGCAAGATGTTTCTGCGTTTATTTTAAACATTTCGTACTTCATAGCGTACATACAATTACCTATCTCATTTTAATTCATTGTTTTATGTTTATTTTAGTATGTTTTATTATATTTTTTGCGTACGCAACATCCATTATATAGCCTCATTCCAAAATGATATCCTTGATACGAAAGAATGTACTTTGTTATTTTATCGGTTCTAAATATTCGAAGGAGATTGCCGCACTATGATAATGGAAAAAATGAGAAGCGGGACTGTGGTCAAATGGGTCATGTATATCGTGATTGTGGCCTTTGTGGGCACCATCATCTTTGCCTGGGGCATGGACCTTGGCGGAACACGGTTCCAGAAAATGACCGTGGGAAAAGTGGGAAAAAACACCATCTCGTACCAGGCCTTTGACGAGGAACTGAAAAACAGGCTCCAGCAGCAGCGTGGCTCAGGCGAAAACCTTTCCGCATACCAGTCAGCGACAATGCGAGACGAACTTTTTCAGAACATGGTTGCCCAATACATCCTGACCGAGAAGATCAGGGCCCTGGGCCTCAAGGCGTCGCCCGATGAACTCATCAACTATTTCAGGGGCAATCCTCCTCCAGGCCTGGCGAACAACCCCTATTTCAAAAAAGCCGACAGCGTCACCTTTGACACGGCAAAATACCTCCAGTTCCTCGATTCACCCGAAACCTACAATATTCCCGGCATGGCGTATCTCGAAGACTATGCCTCACGTTTCACCATTCCCACCAACCAGTTGCAGTTGCTCATCAGCCAGTCGGTCAAAGTCACGGAATTGGACGCCCGGCGACAGGTTGTCGCTGCCGAGGAAAAGGCCGATATCGAATACGCGCACATGTCCGCGTCCGCCATGGATCTCGCGAACGCCCCGATAACCGGCCAGGAAATTGAGGAATACTACAAAAACAATCCCGACTCATTCAAAACCGAAGGAATGAGCGACCTGGAATATGTTTCCCTGCCCAAACTCGCAACAGCGCAGGACGACAGCATAACCCTGGCCGAAATAGAGGACATCTACGCCAGGCTCATGAACGGCGAACGGTTCGAGGCCCTTGCTGTGGAAGCTTCGGACGATGCCACAGTCAAAGACTCAGGCAGTCTGGGCACCTTTGGCAAAGGATCAATGGTAAAACCCTTTGAGGAAGCCGCCTTTGCGCTTAAACCGGGTGAAATCTCAAAACCAATCAAGACCCGTTTTGGATACCATATCATCAAAGTATATGGAAAAAACCTGAAGGATTCAACTATTACGGCCAGCCATATCCTGCTGAAAGTAAAGCCATCTAACACCACGACCGACAACCTGAAAGAAAAAGCGGATTCCATTGTTGCTGAGATTGGCCGCGGCGCATTGCTCAAGGACCTTGCCGCCAAATACGGCCTCTCCTACAATGCCACGGGCGTCTTCCAGAAAGGGGAACCCGTGCCCGGCTTTACCGGCGAGGGTAAGTATGTATCCGGCGTCCGCAGCTTTGCCTTTCAGACGGAAAAACGCGTTGAGACGTTCGAAAGTGACGAGTCCTTTTTCATCTTTTGTATCGTAAAACAGAGTCCCAAGGGCAAGGCGCCGCTCGATCTTGTCAAAGACAAGATCAAATACGCCATTGAAATCCGGAAAAAAGACGCAATGGCCAAAAACCGTATGGACGCGGTTTATGCCAAACTCCAGGCCGGCATTGCGCTCAAAAACGTTGCCACAGTCGATAATCTGTGCACCTATACCGATAGGCCCGGTGCCACCCGTTCACAATATCTCCCCTACCTTGCGGCATCCTCAGAGGCTGTCTACCAAGCCTTTGGCCTGGCTGACGGGCAGATGACGGGCGTAGTGAAAACGCCCAATGGCTACAGCGTCATCCGGATGGTGAAGAAATACCCCCTTTCAGAGGAAGATATCACCAAAAAAATCCCTGAGACAATACGCGGCATGTACGAGCAGCAACGGTATATGGCGTATTCAGACTGGTTTGAAAAAGAAAAGAAAGACCTGAAAATAGAGAACAATCTTGACCAGTTCTATGCCCAGTAAATTTGCTTTTTCAGAAAAATTATATTAGATTATAGGTAAGAATTATGTTCAGTAAAATAGTGGCGTTCTCACTTATCATGGTCCTTTTTGCCGCATCGGTTTCACCGGTCAGCGCAGGGACCACCACACGGAACAAAAGCTGGTCTAAAATTAAAGATCTGTTCCGTTAGCCATATTCCCCCTTCTTCAGATCAATGTTTCTTGGTACAAACCTATACTCTGGGTTCATTTATATATTTACCGACAATTGTATTTAATCAATACATTACTTTATTTTTTACTTGTTTTCTAGTCTTTGAACGACTATCTTTCTTAACAAACAGACCTCGTTGAACGTCAATTTTACGCAGTATCATTGAACCAGAAGGTATCTTAATGATATGCGAGGAAAGCACTATTTCGGCGGGACAGCTAGTTAAGACACCTCGGGCGATAGAACCCCATAACTATTTGTTATTGCAATAGTTACATTTATTGTTTACGTATTCTTTAAAAAAACAGGTTTTTATACTATAAATAGGGATGAAAATTAGAATAGGCAGGTCTAATATATTGAACGGTTTATGAACAAAACCAGTAACAAAAAACCTGTTTTCCGGATAACTCATTGATTTAATTATTAATTAGAAATGACAACATTTAAATCAATACAAAACAAAGGAGAGGGTATGTTGCCGTACGGCCGCAATCGCTATTTTTTTCTTTTGGTCTTCTGTCTCTTTAGTAGCTCTCTTTTCTCACAAACATTCTATCAGCCATTTTTTGTCGAACGATTTGAAAGCACCCCCGCTGGATGGACTGTTTCCGGGGGAGGCTGGCAATTTGGTACACCGACCTATTCCAGTGGGCCATCTTCCGCCTACGAAGGCGCTGGTTGCGCTGGCACCATCCTCAACGGTGCATATGCCAACAGCGTCGCCTATTATCTTGTCTCACCTGTAATTTCACTGCCCAACACTGATACTGTCCGCATGTCATTTTACGAGTGGTACTACCTCGAATCATGCTGCGATTATTATTCCGTCCAGATAACCCTCGATTCGGGCCGCACGTGGACAAATCTCCTGGCTTCACGCAACGGTGCGTACGCAACCTGGAACCGCCAGTCAATCAATCTGACACCGTATAAAAGCAGGGCCATACAGCTCCGTTTCAGTTTAACGGCCGACGGCTCGGCTACCTACGCCGGGGTATATCTTGACAGTCTTGTCCTTTCCTCCACCACTTTTGACACAACAGTACTGCCCCGCGTATCAATCTTCCCCCCAAGCTTTAACATCGCACTGACCGACAGTGTCATGCGCTCCCTGCAGATATGTAATCCCGGCGGCGGCGCGAACCTCTCGTACAGCATGAATATAGCATGCAGAGGAGGTCTTTCACCCCGTATTCTCGCCTGGACATACGGCGCCGACTTGGTGCAGGAATACGCCAACACGGTCACCGCAATCATGAGCAACATTCCAGGGGCAGCCATAACCACGACAACGACTGCGGACGCAAATGTGTTGCGGCAGCGGCTGCTTCAGGCTGATGTATTCCTGATTCCTGACCAGGAATTGATGACACCCTCTTCAACCATCGGATATGCGTTCCAGCCTGTTCTCAACGATTTTATGAGCGCGGGCGGCACGGTCATTGTCCTGTATCCCTATTCCATTTATTCCTTCCTTTCCGCGGCCGGCCTCACCTATATGACCAGCCTCACCTATACCAGTTCCGGTATCATCCAATTAGTCTCCCCAACACATCCCATCTTCGAAGGAATTTCCCAGGGAAATCTTTCCTGTCTATCATCCACTTCTCTCTGGATATCCACCGGCGCCGCGTCTTCGCTTGCCACCTACTCCAGCTACACCGTTGTTTCCGAAGAACAGCGGGGAATGGGTAAAATTGTCATGTTAGGGTATGATTACTACACCCAAAACACAGTGTGGAACAAGCTTCTCGCAAATACGGTAAACTCCGCGTCCATAAACCCGGCGGCCATCTCCGCGGACACCAATTCAGGTGTGATTCTTCCTGACGAATGCGGTTTTTCCTCCCTTACGTTCCGCGCTGGTTCGCTGATCGGCGGGGTCCATGTGCTTTCCATCGCCCTTTCTCACAATGCGTATGGGATGGCCAGTCCTATAATCATTCCGTGCACACTGACAGTTCCGCAACCCTCCATGCAAATCACCATTCCACGAATGAATGTCCCGCTCTTTACCGGAGACACCGCCCGTGTGGCTATTCCCCTGCTCAACAATGGTCCGGGTATGCTCTCCCTGCAGACAACCTTCCTCCCGGGAACCAATGGTGACAACAGCGGCAATGTCATCATCAACGAGGTCTGCTCCGAACCGGACAATATCGAGCTCCTGAATCTAGGACCGGACCGGAATATGGGCGGCTGGCAGGTAGTATGGATCGACGATGAAGGCTCGTCAGGAAGTTACACCTTCCCCTCTTCCTTTACGCTGCGGAGCGGCAAAGCCGTAACGCTCATGGAAGGTTCTGGAACAAGCAACGATTCTATCGTATATATCATCTCGTTGATGAGTTGGGGCACAGGCAGTTCCATAGCCGTATCATTGTACAACGGAAGCGGATCGGGGGTCGATTTCATGCGAACAGTGTACAGCGCCACCCTGCCGCCAAGCGGAGTTGCCTGGAACGGCACTGGCGTGGACAATACACTCTATTACAATATGTATCGAAATTCCACTTTTGACACCGATAGTCCGCTGGATTGGAGCCAATCCAGCGGCTATACTCCTGGCGCCCGGAACCTGGGGCAAGGCACGGGCAGCGCTTCCAGCGGTATCAGCCTTACTGGCCCGCTGACACTATCCGTTCCCGCAGGCGCAAGAGACACCCTCTTTGCCCGTTTCAACGCCATATCATTGACCAAAGACGCGCTTTTTATTGACACTATTATGATTGAACACAATGCAATGAACATGGCCAGCCCCATGTTTATTATCTGCACGTTGTCGGTTGAATCGAACATTCCGAATCTAATTGCCGTATGGCCCGACCCCACCCGGAACCGGCGGTCCGCTATGACCTGGCATCCTGTGCGGAGCGGCGGCATCTATACGATTCAGGTGGATACCAGCGCCAGTTTTTCCACCTCTTTTATTGTTCAACAGACCACGGACACAACCTTTGTCCCTCTCATCAACCTGCCAATTGACACCATCCATTGGCGTGTGCGGTGTAACAGCGGTATCTGGTCCCAAAAAGATGTTTTCATAATTCAAAATGATTCCGTACCGCTCATTATTCCAATAACCCCGGACACGTTACTTGCGGGTTCCTCTCCGGTCTTCAGATGGTGTTCGGCTGTTGGCGCAACGAACTACCGCATTGAAATCGATTCGTGCGGCGCAATCCTTACCCCCTACACCATCTCCTTTGTGGCCGATACCTTTTTCTCGCTGCTTACCACGTTGAAAAGCGGCAGATACAGCTGGAAAGTTTCAGCCGATGTTAATTTCAACCGCTATTCCATCACCGATACTTTCTGGATTGTACCATCGAGCGCTGCTGAATGGAACAAAAATACACTTCCCAAGGTTTTCGCGCTGCATGCGAACCTACCCAACCCATTCAATCCCTCCACCACGATACAATACGATCTGCCGGAAAACTGCGTTGTGGAACTGACGGTTTTCAATGCGCAGGGACGTCTGGTACGGAGATTGGTTACGCGCGCCATGCCCGCGGGCTATCATCGCGTCGAATGGGACGGTCGCGCTCAGGACAATACCGCGCAACCCAGCGGCGTCTATTTTTACCGGATCAGGGCGGCTGGGGTTGGTGACAACCGAACGCTATACAGTCTGACAAAAAAAATGGTCATGGTACAATAAAAGCCATCGCCATTCCCATACAACGTCCAGGGCCCCGGGGTTCAAAAGAGCGCCGGGGCTTTGGGCTTACTCAGCGGAGGCGCAATGCGCATATTCAGCCTGTTTCTCCTTGGCGTTTTTGCATACATGGCCTTTTGCCAATATGATTATATCAACCCGTCCAACTATCCTGACGATATGAAGTGCGACACATCCGGCATGATATCCGTCTTTAACCAGCACTGGCAGGGCACGCTACAATACAAGGTCTACCTTCCACCCGCAAATCCCGATAATCCTGACCGCTATCTCTCCCCTGTCATCGATGGCTTTCTCGAACCCGAGATCTGGTCATATTCCGACACGCTTGTCATCAACAGCTGGGAAATGGCCGGTCTCCACGGCGCCTGCACCGATGGATATTTCTATGGCGCCGAAGACTTGCATGTTATCTGGCGCTTCATGTACAACCACGACGGTCTGTTTGTCTCAGCCCAGATACACGACGATATCCACGATGTGGATAGTCTTAACCAATGGTATCTGGATGACTGTCTTGAAATCATGGTCGATCCGTGGGACTGGGGTGATTTTGCCGTAGGCAACTGGACGACTGATCCGCCTATTTTCCGCAGATATTACAGCAATCTAGGCCAAGTAATACCAGGCGGCGGCGTGGGATTGGATAATTCGCACCTCAGTTACTTTCACCTCATCAAAAGACTGAACGAAGAACCCTACCTCGCAGGTCTTCTGCATGGCATCTCGCGCGGCAACTACAACAGGGGCCAGGAAGCCACCAACTTTACTAAAGGCAATCCTGATTGCATGGATATTGATTTTGCAGTTGCCTATCAGGGTGTTGACAACTTTTTCCGCGAAGTGTACCATGCTGAATTTTTGTTTCCCTATCCTACTCCACAGGCAAGCAATCCTTCGGAACTGTGGGCCGCTCTGGAAGAGGGATCCGGTGGTTTTTTTGACCAGGAAGGTCTTCCCCGAGACGGCACCCTTTTTAAAATGTCCTTTTGGCACAGCGACGATGACATGCTTGGTCCGGATGGGTCAACGCCCAGGTTCAATCAACTAGGTACTATGCGCTGGCCCGAATTTCACCAGGAAGCCAGCGGCCACGACCATTGGTCTGACACCAAATATTACATGACCTTTGAATACCAGCCCTATATTGGCATGCTTGTTACGGTTCCATTTTCCGGCGATAAAGGACATGGCGACAGCCGTCTTATTGGTCCCTGGATCAGCGTTAGCGCATCAGACAGCAATCGTTACGATTTTACAGAAGGCGGTACAATCAAAATCGACGGCTCCACATATTTTTACGACTATGCCGATATAAATGGCGGGGAAATCAAGGTCGGGGTAAACCCAATCGCAAATTATACTGTTTCCCTCAATGAGACAAACAGATATCTGGACACTCTGGTTATTTCCGGAGCCAGCATCAACGAAACCCTGGTCCGTTATCTCGCATTCGGCTGGCCCGCTATTGAGGGACGCCGGTGGATTGAGTCACAACTTACCTACGGCCGGGATGATTGCAAAGACAGTTCCTTTTACAAATTCACTCCGGTATGGGCAGCGCGCGAATTCAGATTTGTCCCCTCCTCAAGGTTCACCACGCCCGGATACGAAGATGCATTTGACTCCATGCGCGTCTACGATTTTGACAGCGGCATCATGGTATCAGATCTGGCCTATACCGCCACCACGGCACTGCTTGGCCGCAATAAAATCTATTGCACCTATCGCCAGACAAAACTTGTCAATCTGGACGATGTTACGGCCCCGCTTCAGCTTGCTGTTACCTTTGGTAACGGCGATTCTGCAATTTTCCAGGAAATCCCCGTATGGGATTTATGCCAGATCGGTGAGACAAACAACAGCACTGACCCCAAGAAAAACACGGCCATCGTGTTCAACGCAACGAATCGGGTAAATGCGGCTGCAAACACCACTCCGGCAATCAGCCTTATTGTTGTCAGCAAATATCTGGCACAGGGTTCCGGCGCTTTCAAAATGAACATTGGCACGCTTACCGAATACCGGGTCTATCCCGATGTGCTCGTACGGGTGGCTGATTCGAACAAGGCACAATGCCTCACGCCCGCATTCAGGTTCAATACTTCAGTGGACAGCTTTGCTTTTACATCGTACGACCCTGCATCCAGCACTGGCTCAGGAGAATACCGTCACAATTCGGCAACTGCCTGGTTCGACTCCTCGTGGGTTGTCACGACACGATACCTCTACATTTCAGACATCGTCACCGGTGGAACCGATACCTTTTACTTCCGCGACACAGTCCAAGTGCAGGTCACAAATCCCTCTGCACCCAACTACGTGGACACAAACACTTGTCCGGTAATTTACACAAAAACGAGCACCAGCAATAGTATTGTCGCAATGGCCCTTACTGTTTTTCCCAATCCCTTTAATCCTTCCACAACCGTTGAATTCAGCCTGCCAGCACAGGAACAACTAGTCAAATACACAGTGCTGGTGTACGATATACGAGGCAGACTTGTGCGAACACTTGCTTCAGGCACAACAAGAAACAGCATGCAAAAACGCGTGATCTGGAATGGTATGGACAATACAGGCAAGACTGTGGGATCAGGAATGTACCTGCTTTGTCTTGCGCACAGCAACAAGGTATTGCACAAATCAATGGTGTTTGTAAAATAAACCCGGAGGCCCCATGGCTGCCCGCATCGCTTTAGTATTGGTGAATTTTCTGATATCTGTGTTGTGCGCCGAGGACCATGTTTTCTGGTACAAGGCCCTGACTAATAGCTACGACATCACCTATTCCGACAGCAATGGCCATGGCCCAGGCCTGCCTGTTGGTGCCCAGATCCACCAAGGGAAGATCGTGACATGCAACAACTCCACAGGTCTTGGATATGCCGGATCAGCTCTCTCCTGCGGCTCGGATATCAATGACGACCAAGGATGGTGTTGCGCCTTTTTCTCCGGTGATTTGCAGACCTCACCCGTACGAAACGTTACCAGCGCAAAAATCCGCGCTGAGTTAAGCGACTGGGTTTCTGGAAATGGTCCTGTCTGCAATGGCGGCCCAATAGCCATCAGGGTCGGGGTTGCCGATGTATCGTTCGGTATCATGATGTGGGGGAGCGCGGACGCCATGCCCGATGACGCGGTTTGGGCAGATCTCGACCCAATGAATACCCTGAACTATTCGCTGATGCTGAGCGGCGCCGAGGAAACTATTCAGTTTACAGCCCCAGCCGGACGTCTCTCTAACGATGTTCCTTCCCTTCTTGACGGTCATTTCATTGAGATCGACGTAACCGATCAGATAAACTGGATCCTCGACAACCAATCGTCCGGTTCGGCGTGGGCGATCGTTCTTCTTTCCCAGGTTGGCGTGGGCAGCACGGGAAAGTTCACCACTCTCTCTGCTGAAAATGGCTTCTGTATGGATCCAGGCAGCGCTGGAATTACCATACCGAACGACCCTTGGTCAACCGACTGCAACACAGTCCACCTCTTCATGACAACATCCCCCCTCATACCCTCTATCACCTCCGTTGTTCCGGACAGCGGGGCTTTGTCCGGCGGCTATACCGCCAGCATCTATGGATCGGCCTTCTCATCCGGTATGCAGGTTTTTTTCGGCGCCCTCCCCTCCCCCAGCGTCACCTATTACAGCAACACACGCCTGATCGTAGTGGTACCGCCGTCTTCGTCTGATGGTCCGGTCAATATCACGGTCATCATAGACACATTGCGGGACACGCTTTCAAACGGTTTCCGGTACTACGTCAACTTTCCGCCAATTATCACGACTGTCCTGGGCCAGGCCGACACCATAATTTCGGACAGCGTGCCCTATACGCTTGACATTAACGCCACTGATCCCAACCATGATATCCTCACCTATTCACTCGCCCTTAAACCATCGACCATGGCCATCAATGCGGCAACCGGGATCATCTCATGGTCGCCAATCATAAGCGACAGCGGCAGAAAAGCCATACGCGCAATCGTGTCCGACAACCACGGCATGTACGATACTCTGGATTTCGCCGTGCATGTGACACCGTGGAATTATTATCCGATTTTCGTGTCCCAGCCTGAGACCACAACGCTGGAGGATTCGGTATACCGGTATATTGCGCGGGCGACTGATCCTGATTCTGATACAGTCGCGTACACTATAATCACCGGGCCCGGGGGCATGGTTTTGTCAGGTGACACCCTGCGTTGGACACCGGTTGACGCCAATATAGGGGTGCATCCGGTCTCAGTACGGGCCACGGATGGAAAAGGGGGCTTTGCGGTCCAGACCTTTTCCCTGCGGGTCATAGGCACGCCCGATCCGCCGGTGTTCCAGTCCTTTGTCCCTTCGGGTGACACATCGCTCGCGGAGGGTGATACACTGACGTTCAGGGCGCGGGCAGTGGATCCCGACAATGCTGAGGCAGTGGGGTTCTTCTGGTTTTTAAACAACGGGTACATGTCTAACGAGTCGACCTACACCCTGCGTCCTGATTTCAACGCAGCCGGGCTCTGCAGCGTACGGGTAATGGCGTTTGACGGTAATGGTACGGTCGATCATTCCTGGTATATCACTGTTGTAAACCGGAGCGCACCGCCGGTCCTTATTGCGCCAGCGCGGAACGGGAGCGCCACGGGAGATTCAACAGTCGCGTGGAATGCATCCGCCGATCCTGATTTGGACACTGGTTCGACAATGTACCGCGTGGAATTCTCCGCCACGTCGAATTTCTCCCTTGTTCTGGCCCTGAAGGACTCGCTGATAGGACGGTCGTACCGGATGAATGAGCTTGTTCCAGCAGGAGCGCTGCCCGAGGCGTCTGTGATCTTTGTCCGCGTCATGGCTTTCGACGCCTCCGGTTACGCCACAGGGTACAACCCTGCGACACCCTTTATTTTCCTTTATTTCATGAACACGGAAAAGGGCATTGCCGTCCCATACAAATTCGCGTTGGACCAAAACAGCCCCAATCCATTCAATCCCCGCACCTGCATACGGTTCGCGGTCCCCGCGATGGACAAAGGCGCCGCAACCATGCATATGACAGTGTACGACATTAAAGGAAGTGTCATCCGGTCGCTTGTGCAGGGCGTGGTCAGCCCCGGGTATCATACGGTTGTGTGGGACAGCAGGGATGACAATGGCGCTGTGTGCCAGAACGGCGTATACGTGCTAAAAATGGCGTGCGGGTCGTTCACAAAGTGCATCAAGATGGCGCTGTTGAAATAATCAAAAAAGGGAGTGGTATGAATAAGCTTTTTTGTGCGGCAATTATACTCTGTGCCGTGTTCGTGATCCATGGCAGGGACACCTTAAAGGTGTACAATACAAACACCCCGCCTGTAATAGATGGGGATTTGTCGGACTGGAACGAAGCATATATGGTTCGCAACGTTGCATTCAATTCCTTGGATCAGCTGTATTATGTTGAATCCTCCGACATGAGCGCCTGGACCGGCTTCGATACCGACTACAATGCAAAGGTATATCTGGCCCATGATAATAATAACCTGTATATCGGCTGGCAGACCACTATTGACGACATACCCTTGCATGCCGGATACGATTGGTACGAGTCCGACAACCTATGCCTCTCGTTTGGCGCAAAAGATGATTGGATGTATGTTATCAACGCCCCAATCCTCCATGATTCAAATCCCCGGACTCTTGCCTATGACTATTTATTGGATGGAGCCGAGGCCGCAGTCACGGTCCAAGACCTTCCTGTGTACGAAATAAAACTCCCTCTTCTTTCCATCCCAAGATTCTATCCCACGAATCCTCCCTTCATGTTAATCAGCATTGGTACGTGGGACGCTGATGGTACCGGGGCCGGTCAATACATGGGGCTTGGCGCAACCTATATTGGTTCTAAACACGATGCGATTACCAATCCGTGGGACAACTCGGCGTACTATCCGATTATGCAAATTCTCTCCACGAGTCCTCCAGAACAAAATACAGCCCCGGTTATTTCCTCGATCGTTCCAGATAGCGGAAATAGATCGGGCAGCTACACTGCCAGCATCTTTGGTTCGGCTTTTTCATCGGGCATGCAGGTGTTGTTTGGCGCCCTCCCCTCCCCCAGCGTGACGTATTACAGCAGCACACGTCTGGACGTGGTGGTACCGGCAGCGGCCTCCGATGGTCCGGTCAATGTGATGGCAGCAAAGGACACCCTGCGGGACACGCTTATAAACGGCTTTAAATACTACACAAATTACGCGCCGGTCATAACCACGGTTTTAAGCCAGGCGGACACCATGATTTCCGACAGCGTTCCCTATTCACTCGACATTGACGCCGTGGATCCTAACCATGATATCCTGGTCTATTCGCTTGCCATAAAACCATCAACCATGACCATCAATAGTACAACCGGGACCATTACGTGGTCGCCAACCATAAGCGACAGCGGCAGACAAACCATACGCGCAATCGTGTCCGACAACCACGGTATGCACGATACCCTGGATTTCGCCGTACACGTGACGCCATGGAACTATTACCCGATATTCGTGTCCATGCCCGAGACAACGACGCTGGAAGATTCGGTCTACCGGTATGTACTGCAGGCGAATGATCCGGACGCAGACCCGATGTCATACAATATTATCACCGGTCCTGCGGGAATGGTTCTCTCAGGAGATACCATGCGCTGGACCCCTGTCGACGCGAATATTGGCGTACATGCGGTTTCTGTTCGCGCCTCAGACGGAAAAGGAGGATCTGCAACCCAGACCTTCTCCCTTCGGGTTATAAACACTCCCGACCCGCCCCTATTTCAGTCTTTTGTTCCTTCAGCCGACACTTCGCTTGCCGAAGGTGATACGCTGAAATTCAGGGCCAAGGCCGTTGATCCAGATGGCGCGGAAGCCGTAGGATACTTTTGGTTCTTTAACGGCGGATATGTGTCAAACGATTCAACCTACACACTGCGTCCGGACTACAGCGACGCGGGTGTATGCAGCGTACGTGTCGTGGCGTTCGACGGCAACGGCCAGACCGTCCATTCCTGGAATATCACCGTGATAAACAAAAGCGTGCCGCCGGTCCTTATTGCGCCCACGAGAAACGGCAGCGCCACAGGGGATTCAACCATCGCTTGGAACGTATCAGCCGATCCTGATTTGGACATCAGCTCCACCATGTATCGAGTGGAATTTGCCACTACATCCGGTTTCTCACCTATTCTGGCCATGAAAGATTCCCTTATCTGTGCGTCCTACAAGATGAACGAACTTGTCTTGCCGGGAATGCTGCCCGAGGCATCGGTGATCTTTGTCCGCGTTGCCGCCTTTGACACTTCCGGTTATTCCACAGGATACGGTCCCACGACACCCTTTATTTTCCTGTATCTCGCGAATACGGACCGGGACGTTGCCATGCCGGATAGATTCATGCTGGACCAGAACAGCCCCAACCCATTCAATCCCCGCACTTGCATACGGTTCGCGGTCCCCGCGATGGACAAAGGCGCTACCATGCATATGACAGTGTACAACATCAAAGGAAGTGTCATCCGGACGCTTGTGCAAGGCGCGGTCAGCCCCGGGTATCATACGGTTGCTTGGGACAGCAGGGATGACAATGGCGCTGTGTGCCAGAACGGCGTATACGTGCTAAAAATGGCGTGCGGGTCATTCGCAAAGTGCATCAAGATGGCGCTGTTGAAATAAATTTATTCTGTTTTTCCTCAACTATTTCATCTCAACCCGGCGCCGGGGGCCGCTCTCTCCATCTCCTCAAGGCATTGACTGATCCATACGTCCAGATCAATCTTTTTTCCCTGACTTGGAGCATCGTCGGTTTCATACACTGTCCCAAAATCTGCGTATCCATTGCTCCATTGCTCACCACTAAGCCCATTCTCGGTCTTGAAGGTGACCATGTCATTGCCCCACATGAAATACAGCTGCAAATCATTGGACCCTGGCTCATCCCTATTCTTACGAACATAGGCCGCTTGTTCGATTTCTCCTTCACAGTCGTACTGCAGGTACAAAAACCCGTTGTTCAAGGGCACGTATTGTACGCTGTCCGGTGTGCCTTTGCGGTAGTTTGAGAGGAATGATTCTTTTTTCATGACATGCTTAATACCAATCCCTCCAGTTTCACCTTTCTTAAGATTCGGATTCAATATAAGATATAGAATAGACTGCTTTCTATACTCCGGAAAGGGTAGATTTCAGTCCTTCTTTCCACAACGCTTCATAATTAATCGTTCCAAGTTCTCCGATTGAAAGACGATCTCTAGCCAATAATTGGTTTCATATCAAGGAAAATGATATGCAAAATACTGATTACGCCTTGTACAATCTCTTCAAATAAGGTTATTTTACAACATTATGAATACCAAACTATTTCCAACCCTTTTCCTCATGCTTGCTGCGTACGCGTTTGCCGTTGATAGCACCTCGTACCGCTTCGCGATCCTTGGCGACCGGACTGGCGGAAACCATCCGGGAATTTTCGAGAAAATCGTGGAACAAGCAATGCTCCTGAACCCAAAACCCGATTTTTTCATCAACGTTGGTGATTTGATCCAGGGATATACCCCTGATACCAGCGACGTGCGCAGACAATGGGAAGAAGCCACGCGGATCATGGCGCCACTCAAGGCCCAGTTCCCGTTTTACCAGGTGCCAGGCAACCACGACCTTTCAGACCCGGCTACGAGGAGCATGTACGAAACATACGCCACAAAGCCCTACTATTCATTTGATAAAGGCCCTGACCACTTCATTGTTTTGAACAACGTTGAATCAAGAAACCCGGCTGATCTGGATACAGCGCAGTTCGCGTGGTTAAAAAAAGACCTGAAAGCATCCAAGGGAAAACGGCATACATTTGTCTTTTTTCACATACCGCTTTGGAGCGTATCGACCCGCGAAAAACAAATGGACGCGCTCCACGCGCTCTTTAAAAAGTCAGGCGTTGACCATGTTTTCAACGGCCATTACCATAATTATCAGCAAGGCAAACGGGACAACATCACCTACACTATCATAGGCTCATCAGGCGGCATATGCGGCAACTCAGTACCAGACGGGACTGTGTTTCATTTCGCGGTTGTCGATGTTGGTCGCACAGTCCGCATCAGGCCCATTCTCCTTTCCGGAGATACCATGGACGCGTCCTGGATCACTGAGAAAAAAGCGCGCATTTTCGAGGACCTGGACACAAAGGCCTTTGTGTTCAAACCCATTCTCTTCCCCTATGGCGCGGAACCAAACAGCGGCCCAACAGTGTTGAACATCACGAATATATTCGACAAAACCCAGACATTCAACATCAGCTGGACACAGGACAGTACCTGCGCGTGGCGTATGACGCCTGTCTCTATACCCGCGTTTACTCTTGCTCCTGGAGCAAAAAAGTCTCTGAACTTCACGTATACGCGGCAAAAGCCCGGATATATCAATATTCCTGAAATCCGGTTCCGCCTGCCCTATGGCCAGGATACGCTCACAAGGGTCGTGTATCCCTTTTTCAAGCGTGAACTTAAGATACTCAAAGCCGCAAAACCCATCCTTGTCGACGGCAATCCAAACGAATCAGTCTGGACAGGAACGCGTACACGGCCCGAGCACTGGCTGGGAAATGCCACGCCTGACTACGATTCCTCGTGGGTTGCGCTGACATACAATGACTCCAACATCTATCTTGCCTATTCCTGTTTTGATCCGCACCCTGATTCCATCATTGCGCCAACCGAGGCCAGGTTCCGCGATGGCGTGCAACTTCCAGAAGACAAATTACGGGTTTATTTTGCCCTGAAAAACGGCGGCGACTCTATTTACTACCAGATATATCTTTCAGCAAAAGGAGCGCTCAAAGACATCCGGTTTACCATTGAGAGCGACGGCACGCGCATGGACACCAAGTGGGACGGCGTGTCCGCGTATATAGCGCACACGACAAACACGGGTTTCGAAGGCGAGATGGCGCTTCCGTGGAAAGCCCTGGGTGTGAACAAACCTGTTCCCCTGCTGGTGAATTTCCGGCATGCCAGCGCGCGGTTGAATCCTCGGGGTGACCACTGGTCATATCAGGAGCCGTGGGATTCAAAACCCGCGTCGTTTGCTGATGCGCCATTGGAATAAATTCTTATGAACCTCCGCCTTGACATTGAATACGACGGCTCACTCTATTCAGGGTGGCAGCGCCAGCCAAACGCAACCTCTGTCCAGGGTGAAATAGAAAAAGCCTTAAAAACCATCTTCAGACTGGAAATCGGCATCATTGGCGCTGGCCGGACCGACGCAGGTGTGCATGCAAAAGACCAGGTCGCGCATTTCAAGGCAGAAGCGCTGCCCATACCCCTGCACCAGATCAAACGGTCTCTCAACGGCATACTGAAAGCCGGAATAACCATCCGAAATATATGCCAGGTTGACGAGGAATTCCATGCCCGGTATTCGGCAAAAGAACGGACCTATGTGTATGCCATGTCCAAGGTCAAACGTTCAATCGACCGTAACCTCTTCTACCTTCTCCCCTTTCCCCTGGACATGGAAAAACTGAAAAAAGCCGCAAAACGCCTTGAGGGCGAACACGATTTCATTAATCTTTCCATTGCCACTGGCGAAAAATCGACCATCTGCACCATAAAAAAAATCACCATCAGGGAAACGGAAAATGAAATCTACCTGACCCTCACTGCCAACAGGTTTTTGCACAAAATGGTGCGCATGATAGTGGGAATGCTCATCGATATTGGCAGAGGAAAACAGGACATCAGCGTGCTGGATTCCATCTTCGCCAAACGCTGGAAACGGAAAAAAGGCTTTGCCGCGCCCGCGCATGGCCTCTGCCTCATAAAGGTCGATTACTGATCGGCAAAAAGATCGGCCAAACAACTTATTATATAAATTATATTTGCTTGATTTATATTGTTTTATAATATATATTTAACTATATATAGATCGGCCAAAACACCATGCCATACAAACAATATAACCATATATCCCAGATGGAGCCACTTTTTACTTCTGATTCTGAAGGCAGATTAAAACTCTTAGCAACAACTCTATTGGCAGAATCCGCAGCCCTTTCAGGTTCTTTGCCGCAAGCAACCACCAAGGCCATTGCCTCTCTCGTACATCCCATGAACAGTTATTACTCTAACCTCATTGAAGGTCATGCTACAAATCCTTTGGATATAGAACGGGCGTTGAACAATGACTTCTCGGAAAAGCCGGAAATGCGCGCGCTTCAGGTCGAAAGCAGGGCGCACATAGAAGTCCAGCGCCTTATCGAAGCCCGTCTGGAAACAACCACCGCGAATAAAACCAGCATCTGCAGCGCGGATTTCCTTTGTTTCATCCACAAGGAATTCTACGCCCGTATGCCGCAGGAATACAGGTTCGTCAAAGGCCCGGGTGGTCAAAATGAACCCGTGACGCCTGGACAATTCCGCACACGTGAAGTTTTAGTCGGCAACCATCTCCCCCCTGCTTTTGCATCACTCCCCGATTTTTTAAAACGGTTTGCGGAGGCGTACGATCCAGCGAAGCTTGATCCACTGTCGCGTATCATTGCAGCTGCCGCGTCGCATCACAGACTCGCCTGGATACACCCCTTCCTTGACGGCAATGGCCGGGTGGCGCGTCTGTTTACGCAAACATATCTGTCGGTTGCGGGGGTCGATTCCCGCGGCCTCTGGTCAATTGCGCGCGGTCTGGCCAGATCGCGTTCTCAATACAGGGAACGTCTTGCCGCTGCGGACGAACAGCGATTAAACGACTATGACGGACGAGGCAACCTCAGCGACAAAGGGCTTGATGATTTCTGTCACTTCTTTCTTGAAACCGCGCTTGATCAGATCAGATTCATGAAAGGGTTAATAGCTATAGAAGGCCTGAGTGAACGGCTGCACAGATTCTCCTCGTTCGAGGCTGCACACGGCAGACTGCGACCCGAAAGCGCGCATATCCTACGCGAAGCGTTTTTACGAGGAACCATCAGCAGAGGTGATGCTATCAGGGTGACCGGCCTACCGGAACGCAGCGGCCGCAGGATACTTGGCGAACTGATCAATTCGGGCCTATTGTCCACAACCAGTCCAAAAGGTCCGTTAAGTATTACATTTCCAATACGAATGGCAGGGTTTATCTTTCCCGGACTGTTTCCGGAAACGCCTTAATTGGATTGAAGCGAGCGGGGCTTACCAAGCACTTCGGAAAGAATGATTCCCTGCTGCATCAGAGGCATTGCGGCAAGCCGCTGTGAAAAAGAGAGGGCCGGCTCCAGTGCGCCTGGCAGCGACAATTCACCGGCTACGATGGGAGATGAGTGCTCTGTTTCTGTAATCAACGGGGTCTTAGAATCTAAATAATTCTCAACTTTACGTTCCTTCCACACGCCCACCTCGCCGTCGCCGTTGTTCGAAGCGTTTGTCTCAAACGGATCCTGCTGAGGCGCTGGTGCATCGTGGCCCTCCAAAATGGTACGTTTCTCTGCTTCCTTCCAAGCCGCCTCTTTCTTTTCCAGCTCAGTAAGACGGACAGAACTTGTTGTAATGGGCGAACGCTCAATATCCGGCGCTGGCCGGGCCGGCTGCTCCTCCTCTTCAGCAGGAGCAGCGGCATTGCCTTCAAGGCGTTTGAAAAAGTCAGCCAGTTCCCGGCCAGGGTCATCGAAATCAAAAACCTTCTTTTCCTCTTCTTCCGGCGCCTGCGCATGCGGAACAGCCACAGGGTCCTGCGGCTGCGCTTGCGCCTCTGCCAGACGCTTCTTCTTTGCCCATTTTTTGAAAATGGACCCTGCAATATTCAGAAAGATAATGAAAAGAATGAGTTTTGTCATTGCGCTGTTCTATTTCCCTTCAGGTTTCTGATCTCCGGCAATGGACGAACGCATGTCTGTATCAGCGATCACGTTTTTCATGCGGTAATAATCCATGATGCCAAGGTTGCCTTTTTCAAAGGCATTTGCCATTGCCTGGGGTATCTTGGCTTCGTTCTCTGTGACCTTGGCGCGCATTTCAACAACCCGCGCCTTCATCTCCTGTTCCTGAGCAACAGCCATTGCACGTCGTTCCTCTGCCTTTGCCTGGGCTATTTTCTTGTCAGCCTCGGCCTGGTCGGTCTGCAGCTGCGCGCCGATGTTCCTGCCAATATCAACGTCAGCAATATCAATGGAAAGAATCTCAAAGGCCGTGCCAGCGTCAAGTCCCTTTTTAAGGACGGTTTTACTGATGGAATCGGGATTTTCAAGAACGTCCTTGTGTTTGTTCGCTGAGCCAATGGTTGAGACAATGCCCTCGCCCACGCGCGCGATAATAGTGTTTTCGCCAGCGCCGCCCACCAGGCGGTCAATGTTTGTGCGAACGGTAACGCGCGCAATGGCCTTTACCTGAATGCCGTCTTTGGCAACACCTGAAATAAGGGGAGTTTCTATAATCTTTGGAATGACCGATGTCTGGACAGCCTCGTACACATTGCGGCCAGCAAGGTCAATAGCCATGGCCTGCTTTATCGTAAGCGTGAGATTCGCCTTTTCAGCCGAAATGATCGCATTTACCAGGTTGGTCATGCGGCCCTCAACATGGGGATTTTTTGTGCCAATGGCCATATAGTGCGCTTCGAGCAACGATACTTCGAGGTCCTTGATCCCTGCCTTGCGCGCGGAGATGAGCGGCCGGACAATATAGTAGGGATTAATAGACCTGAAGCGCATGCCAATGAGCGCGACAATGCTCACCTGCACGCCTGATGAAAAGGCCTCGAACCAGAGACGCAAAGGCACCAGGTAGAAAAAGATGCCCAAGAAAACAAGCACGCCCGCTATGACGGGCAGCATTAGAAATTCCATGATATTCCTCCTGTTACTGTGAAATTGTTTCCGGTTCTGTCTGACGGACCTTTACCTGGCCTTCGCTCAGAGCAATGACTTCAATGCTTTTTCCTATATCGACAAAACCCTCTTCAGAGACTGCGTCATATTTTTTACCTTCGATAAAAACCGCGCCGCCGGGCCGCAAAGGTGTGGCCACAACACCTTTCTTCCCTATCAGAGCGCCAAGCGATTCCTTAAAGGATGAAAAACCCGTTTTGCTGTCCTCGTGTTCCTTGACAACAAACTTGTTCCAGACCTGGAATTTGACACTCACAAAGGCGAGTACACACGCAAGCGCAACGCTGCCTGCTCCTATGAGCAGGGTCGTTTGTTTGCCCAATACTTTGTATGAACCGACAAGCGCGCCAACAATAAACAGTCCGCCTACTGCGGCCACAATGCCGCCGGGAATAAAAAGCAGGTCAGCCATAATAAGGGCGAAACCGAAAAGGATGATAAGAACAATAAAAAGTGTTTCCATGTCTAGGCCTTGCGCACAACAATCCGGTTGCCCACTGTTTCTGACACAACCACAGGTTCGTTCATCTCAATAAATTCTCCGTCAGCAACCACGTCGTACCGTTTGTTCTCGATAATCGCGGTGCCCGCTGGCCGCAGCGGAGTTGCTGCCCTGCCCTCTTTTCCCACCAGTATTGATGAGTCGGCCGCGGGACCAAAGCCCTCGCTTGTCTGTTCAGAGGTATGGTGGCCCAGCCGCGACGCAAAGACAAGCCGCGAAGTTGAAAAGAGCGCAAGGAAAAAAAGCGGAATGCTTATGAGAAAGAGAATACCTACAATCATGAGATTACTTTTAAAAAGCACAAAATCCCATGGCATTTTCGGAATCACAAACGACTGCATGGCCAAAAGAACGCTGGCAAGGAGAAATCCAATGCCCACAACGCCAATAATGCCAAAGCCGGGTATGACAAAGAGCTCAACAAACAACAAGGCAATGCCCACAAGGAAAAGCACCAGTTCGATATAATCCGCAAGACCCACAATATGTTTTATGCTGAAAAAAAGGAGGAACGCTGTTATGCCGATAATGCCCCACATGCCAAAGCCGGGGGTTTTTATTTCCATATAAATGCCCGCAAGTCCAATGAGAATAAGAATAGGCGCAATGCCGTTCATAAAAATGAGCAGCCGTTCAGACCGTTTTTTTTCAATGCGCCGGATCTCCTGCGACTTTGTCTGCAGCAAGCCAACAACCTCCTCAAGGGTTTTTACTGTTTTTTTTGAAAAACCCAGGGTCGCGGCTTCGGTCGCACTCATGGTAAGAAGTTCGCCCTTTGGTACAATGGTCCGTTTCTTAACAATCTTCTTTTTCTCGGACTCGGTCAGGTCGTTGTATTCAACGCCAGTGATAATCCGCTTGGCGCCAGAGGCGTCGGTTATTTCAATAATTTCCTTTTCTGAGCTGACCAATGCCTCGGTCAGTTTGATGGGATATCCGTTCTTCTCGGCCAAAGCGCGGAACTTGGCGCGCAGGGGCGACTGGAATTTCTCACCCAGCATCTCCGGACCTTCCTTGGTCTGCATAATGGGCGCCACATCGCCCAGCGTGGTGTTTTCCATCATATAGAGTTCGCGGCACGAAAGCGCGATAAGACAGCCAGCGGAAATGGCCTTTTCTTTGACAACACCAACGGTCCGAATTTTTATGTTTGAAATGAGTTCGACAATATCGAGCGCGGCATCGACCCTGCCGCCAAAGGTGTTGATCTCAAAAACAATGGCCTCGGGGTTCTGCGCTTCAGCGTCCTTTACCGCCCGTTTCAAAAAAGTATAGAGGCCTGGTTCAATCTCTTTATCTATTGGAATGACAATAACCTGGGCCCACAATGCTGAAACAAGCACAAGAGATGAAATGATAAGATTTTTCACAGCAATAAAATATATATTTATTGATCTTCGAATGGATAAGCTTTTTACTATTGGACAATTAATTGGCCGCTGGCTTGTACGCATACTGGTCGCATACGCGGTCATCTGCTCTCTAGCGATAACCATTGGCCTGGTGGCTGCGTACCGGTATGTTATGGCCCCGATAAACGAGATAAAGGCATTGGCTGCTTCAAACCCGGTTGAGAGCGCCTACATGGCAGCCTATCGTGAAGACCTACGGCGGCAAAACAAACCCGATACATTGACCCATCTCTTTGTTCCCCTTGATTCAATTTCCAAAAATCTCCAGAACGCTGTAATCGCGGCTGAAGACGACGGCTTCTGGGTTCATCCGGGCTTCAATATCGACGCCATGGTGCGCGCCTATGCCTACAATGTGCAGTCAGGAAAGATAAAACGAGGGGGCAGTACCATTACCCAGCAGCTGGTGAAAAACCTCTTTCTGGACACAGACAAAAATTTTGAACGCAAATACAAGGAAATGGCCTATACCCTGCTGGTTGAGAAATTTTTGGGAAAAAAGAGGATCCTTGAATTGTACCTGAATTATGCCCAATGGGGGCCCTCGCTCTTTGGGTGCGAAGCTGCGGCGCAACTCTATTTTAAAAAACCAGCATCACAGCTTTCACGGTATGAGGCCATACGCATGGCAGCGCTCCTGGCAAGTCCTGAAAGGAAAAATCCATTTTACGAGAAATCGACCTTTCTCAGTTCACGCATCCAGGTCATTGCCAACAATCTGTATATTCATCATATAATAGACGATACCGGATATCGGAACATTACCGGCGCTCCGCCTCCAAACGATTCCACACATGCTGATTCAAGCCAGGCCCAGACCGACACTTCCAGCATTGAATAAAAAACGCTTGTTTTTTCAAGTTTCGATTATTTAAATTATATAGTGAACACCTGTTCAGTATTTGAAATTTTGTAGATATGACAGGTTTTGTCACATCAAAAGGTTATATTTATAACGAAAAACAAAACAGGAGGAACACATGGCAGAAGAAAAAGACAATGCGAAAAAACGGGCTGTAGACCAGGCATTGGCCCAAATTGAGAAGGATTATGGCAAAGGAGCCATCATGCGCCTGGGAATTGACCACGCTTTTACCGAAATAAAGGCCATTCCCACTGGTGCGGTAAACCTGGATGTTGCCCTTGGCGTGGGCGGTATTCCCGTGGGACGCATAACCGAGATATATGGGCCAGAATCAAGCGGCAAAACCACCCTTGCCCTGCATGTTATTGCCGAAGCACAGAAAAGAGGCAGCATTGCCGCATATATTGATGCTGAACACGCTTTTGACGCTGGGTATGCGAAAAACCTGGGTGTTGATATCGACAATCTGCTGGTCTCTCAGCCCGATACTGGCGAACAGGCGCTCAATATAACTGAAACACTTATCCGGTCTGGCGCAATCGACATTATTGTGGTCGATTCCGTTGCAGCCCTGGTTCCCCAGGCTGAAATTGACGGTGAAATGGGCGACTCTCACATGGGCTTGCAAGCCCGTCTCATGTCCCAGGCACTCCGGAAACTCACGGGCATTATTTCAAAATCCGCCTCAGCTCTCATTTTCATCAATCAGATCCGCATGAAAATCGGGGTCATGTTCGGCAATCCCGAGACAACCACTGGCGGCAATGCGTTAAAATTCTACGCATCAGTGCGCATCGATATCCGCCGTATTGCCACGATCAAGGACGGCGAAGTGGTCAAGGGTAACCGGACCCTGGCAAAGGTTGTTAAAAATAAGGTGGCCCCGCCCTTTAAAACCGCTGAATTTGACATTATGTATGGCAAAGGTATCTCAAAAGAAGGCACGCTCATTGACATGGGCGTGGAAAAAGAGATCATTAAAAAAAGCGGTACTTGGTTTTCCTTCAACGACGAGCGCATTGGCCAGGGACGTGAAAACGCCCGCCAGTTCCTTATCGACAATCCTGATGTTGCCATCGAGATAGAGATCGCCATAAAAAAAGCCTATGGCTTCTTGCCTGCCGATCCTGTTGAAGTTGAAGGCGAAAATAAGAAAGAGAAGAAGGAAAAGGTGAAGGCGTAAAGCCGCCAGCGTTACATGCAGCATAGTTTAGCAAACTATGCTGCATCACTTCTGCAGCACCATCTTTTTTGTTAAAATAAGGCTGCCTGATCTTACTCGCGCCACATAGATTCCGCTGGGCCGGTTTCCTGCGTTCCATTCCATTCCACTGGCCAGCGTCTGTGCACTGATATTTTGGCTGAAAATCGTCTTCCCGGTAATGTCATACACCAAGACTTGCGCTTTTCCGGCAAGCCCGGCGACCCTGATGGTTACGGCAGGATTAAAAGGATTGGGGCGTATCTCAAGCATTGCCTGGCTAAAAGCCGCTTTAGCCGGGTTTCCTGCCTGAAGCGCGGATGAATCCACATTGAAGATCATCAAGTCGCAGATGGCAGCAGTGTCCAGTTCAACTGTCAGATATCCGTCCGTCACTGTGACGGGTATATAGCGCGCACAAGCGGGCAGGCCGGCAGAGACGGGACGGCCGGTCTCGCGGAGACGTGAGCTTCCTGCTGGATAAAACCTGTTCGGGAAGTAAAAAACCGTATCGTGCAGCGCTGAAACACCTTCAACGCGGATGTTTTTGATCACATTTGAGGAATCGGTATATAAGGCGCAGGAATTATTCGCCCGCAACGATACATAATATGACCCATTAATTATGGGATAATTCCATGTCGCGGTTGAAGAAGTTTGTATGCATCGCATTGCCAGGAAATCTTCGTCCCGATCTCTGAGTACAGGCCAATATGCGCCATCCAAAGCGGTAAAACTCCCTGTCCAGCCCGAGCTTATCACGTTGACCCAGCCTGCGGGTTGCGTAATATCATGACTCCATCCCCATTGGCTATAATTGCCAAAATTGATCTTCGCCACTGTATCCAAAGGACAAGTGACATATACCCGGCGTGTGTCGACATTGCTGTTCCCATTATTATCCGATGCTGTCAGATAGAATGTATAATAGCCTTCGATGTCAGGAACAAAATTGCCTGAATCCGCTATTCCTGCCACCTGAGTCAGCGCCACTACCGGCGTTCCGTCAAAATGGTCGACCTTGTACGACCAGGACAGCCTAGCCGGAGAAAGCACACCGTCCTCATGGTCCGCCCCTGTACCATGCAAGACAATAGAGGAACCCGTTATCGTATGAGACTGGTCTATTGGAGATTGAATATGCGCAACAGGAGGATCGTTCCCGTTTATGGTCTTGGTGATGGTCCACTGATCGGAGACAATGAAATTGTTGCTAACATTCTTTTTCCAGTTTGTGCCAATCATAACATTGCCATTGATCTCAATGTGCAGTTTCTCGTGCCAGTGGAACGATTCCGCATTCACAAAAAACGTGCCCGCGCCATGCCGTGTTTTAACATGGAACGAATTGCCGGGCCTTGCCTGGATTGTAAACAGACTCTCAACGGTCATGAGCGGTGACCGGAAATTGCCGTCAATGTGGCCTGAAATGACGACATCAACACCATAACGGTCGCACAAAGTATCATAGAGTTTCTCTCCCCGGGTGGAAAGGCCCAGATACGAAGGATTGTTGCAATACACCGGATAATGCTCGAACATGATCTTCCACATTGGCGTTGTATCCGCCAATTCCTTCACAAGCCAGCGGTATTGGACATTATTGGTGTCTGTGGGCAGTCCATGGAGTGAGATGAACCTCGTGTTGCCATAATCAAAGGAATAATACCATTCAGTGCCATCATAATCGTTGCGCGGCAGATAAAACGCGGCAAAATAATACATGCCTGCCGGACACTCCTGGTCATGGTTGCCTACAGAGGGGCAAATGGTGGTTTTTTGTATCATGGATCTGAAGGGGTCCCACCATGATCCATCAGTGTATTGTTCTATGCATCCTTGTTGCTGCTCAACATCACCCTGGCATATCCATAATTCAGGCACGGGATTATGGACTGTATGCATTTCAGCGACCTTGATGGAATCCGCGCTTCCATACCAGGGCGTCGAGGGCCCGTAGATCAGGTCGCTCTCGGCAAAAAGCCTGAAATGAGTATTGCCGTCTCCTTTTACCGGCGCAGTGGTAAAAAGCATTGAGTCTATCCCGGTATATTCATCAGCGCCGCTTACGACTTTATAATAATAGCGTGTTGCCGGTTCAAGTCCTGCAAGCTTGGCCACATATACATTGTCTTCCCAGGCATCCCAGGATTCCTTTTGATCCAGGATGGCATCTGCGTGTGCATTCATATTGGACGGGCTTGTTCCGTAATGGACGCTAAAAGCGGATGAAATATCGCTCTGGAATACGATAAGACAAGATTCATGGGTGACCTTCTGGCTGTAAGGACCCCTGATAATTTCAAGGCCCGCAACAGGATGGATACAAAGCATGACTGGAATTATCATAAAAACTTTCCTCATAACTTTTCTCCAGGTTGAGGGAACGTTTCTCTATAATTAATATATTCAAAGATATATGGCTACTGTACTACTTTAATGTAGAAACCCCCGGCTTTTTCGGAAAATTCCCTGCTTTTCAGGAAAAAAATGGAAAACCAACTGAAAAAATCAGAAATAAGCACGTTTAATCACGATTCAACCGGAAAAATCAATACTTTTCTACTGAGAAGTCATCGCATTTCCTCGATTTTTGAGTATATTACTAGTAAAAAAGGAGGATTCTGATGAAAATGCAACTCATTGTTCTGCTTGTGGTTCTAGTTGGAACAAGCGCCTTTGGACTGTCTTATTCACCATGGTTGAATTCTGAACGTGTGCCAGACTGGAGCGGTAACTGGGAAAGTTTTAGAAACTATTCAACGCTCCAGGGCAAGACCGGGCAGGATTTTGCCATTGGCGTCTACAACATATTCAAGGACAAGTCCCTGGGTATTATGCATGTTGGCGGCACAGTGGAACCGTTTATCAATACAGTTGGATATGACTATACACAGCTCTGGTGCTACAAAGCAATCCGCGACCCGGTGAAAATCATGAACCTTAATGGCTGGGGATGGTGCGGACAGGAAGGAAGCAATATGGCAGGGGCCATGCAGCAGGCCGGCGTTGGACCCACACACGACATTGGCTGGAATGGCCATGGGCTCATGGAGGTGTATTACGGAGGCGCTTGGCATTATTTCGACGCTGACCTCAGAGGGTATGTAGCAAACCCGGCCACAGGCGAGGTTGCGAGCGCGCAGCAGGCCATTGACAGCAGTTCATGGGTTCTTGCGACCGATTACAACTGCGCGGTCGATGCGACGTATATCCGTAACCTCGTGTGGCCCAACGGCGCCTTTTTGGCCCAACGGTTGTGGACCAGTTCGCATACCATGGATTTCGCGCTCCGCATGGGTGAGACCTTCACGCGGTACTGGAAAGGCGATAGCACTCGTTATTTCAACAGTATTGACTGGTATAACGGCTTTCCGCATATTGGCAATAATATCCTGACAACAAGTTATAACGGCGTTGTAAAAGAAAACGGCATGCCCTGCCATGGCAGGCCCTATTCCTATTGCAGCGGGTACTATTATGCGACCCCGGGTATGGGCATATTCCAGTATGCACCCAACCTCAATTCCGCGTATGCCGACTACCGCGACGGTGTGACCATTGACAGCAATGTAACGCAGGACAACGCGGGCGCGGGCGTCCCATCGGGCCAGAATGGATACATTGTGTTCGACCGTTTTACTCCCTATATACTGTGCGGCAAAAACGGGCTGGATTTTACCAACCTCAGCAACCAGACCGGCCAGACCGAAGGCGCGGTGGTGACCCTTGCGCTGCTGGGCAACGCGAATGTGCGCGTGTCGCGCAATAACGGCCATACCTGGACCATCCTCGGGACCAATGTGACCGGTACGCAGACCTTTGATTTCACCCATACGGTGTATGGTTTCTATCAATACATGATCAGGATCGATCTTTTAGATGGCGCGAAGCTGACGTCATATGCCGAGAAGGCTGTTGTTTCCGCTGCGCCCGCCTCCCTGCCGCTTATCAGCGGGACAACACAGATGCAGTTCCGCACGGGTGATAGGTATGGGTTCAGGACAAAGACATATCTCATGGACCTTGACTTGCACGACAGCACGCAAAATCTACCCGCAACGGTGACCAACCACCAGCCCACCAGCGTCACCACGCGGGCCACGGGCGCGATTGTAAAGGTCAATCCCCCGGGCAATGGCAAAATCCGGTGGCTTTCCATTGGCGGCGCGTTTGCACGGACGCAAAACCCCGGTGTTGAAATAAGCACGGATGGAACCCATTATACGCCGATCTGGAACGCCGGCAGCTATAGCTGGACCACATGCCCGTACAGGGACTGTCACTGGGAAGCGCAATTCGACACCTCGGTCATTTTCACCACTGGCCCTGCGGGCGCAACGTATGATTGGGGCCGCGCAGCGATAATCACCGCCAATGCTCCTGAAAGCGTGTGGGTCAAATACACGAACAATGTCAATATGATCCGCATATACGCTCATTACGAGGAACCGGACAGGCCAATGCAGGAAAGTCCGGTCACCATTATCAATGCCACTGACTCGGGTTCTGTACAGCAAAGTTTCGATAGCACGGCGGCATATACGGTAAGCGCGCTCACAGGCCATAACCTGTGGTATTCGATGTCCGTTGCAAGCCAGGAAAACACGGAACTGGAAAAAGCCATGATTGATAAAATGATCCTTGCCCTTGAAATAGCGCCAAATCCGTTCAATCCTGTAACGAGAATCAGGAGTCAGAACCCAGGATTCGGGAACCAGACGGTTGAAATAGAAATATGCACTGTTCACGGGAAAGTGGTCGACAAACTGCACGCCACCAGTTATGAATTGTCCGCTGGAATCATCTGGGACGCAGCACGTTTTCCCAGCGGCCTGTATATTGTCCGGGTCAAGGCGGGAAACAGGGTGACAGCAAAGCCAGTGATGCTCATGAAATAAGCATCGTAAGACTATCTGCTGATTATATCCTATGGAAAGGGCCCTGCCGGAATTCCTGGCCGGGCCTTTTCTTTTACACTTGGTTTCTACGAGAAAAATTCCGCTTTACCGATGATTTATTGCACGCTTTTCCTGATGAAATTCAACGCGGTATACGCCGCTCTTTCCTGGATCGCAGATCTGCCGCCAAAGAGCTGGATTTTCTCAACAATCCGCTTGTGTCCGGAAACACACGCGATACAAACGGTCCCCACAGGCTTTTTCTTTGTGCCGCCGCCAGGCCCTGCTATGCCTGTGACCGAAAGAGCCACGCCTGCGCCTGTTTTTCTCCTGATTCCCTGCGTCATTGCCAATGCCGTCTCTTCGCTGACAGCGCCATAGCGTTGAATAACTCTTTTTGGAACACCTGCCATTTTTATTTTAAGAGCATTGCTGTAGCAGACAACGCTTCCTAAAAAATAACGCGAACTGCCCGGGACCGCGACCAGTTTTGACGCTATGAGCCCGCCAGTACACGATTCAGCAAGGGCAAGGGTGAGTTTTTTTCGTATGAATATGCGCTGAATAACACTTTCAAGCGTATCCCCTCTCCTGCCATAGATATATTCCCGCAACCGCGCCCGTATCTTGTTTCTCAGGGGAACAATGGCTTTCGTGTTCCTGCCCGACAGCCTGACAACAACCCCGGATATTTCCGGCAAATAGGCAAGAGTGATAGACGCGGGGACCGCGATATCTTTTATCCTATCGAACAGCGATGACTCGCCAATTCCCGTTGTTTTTATCTCCTTGTGGACAATAGGCGTAAGCCTGAAATGTGATTGCACAAGGGGAAGCACGGCGCTGGTCATCAGATTGCGCGCTTCGCGGGGAACGCCCGGAAGAACGCAGATAAAGGGCTTTTTCCTGAACAGCATGGGCGCTGTGCCAAAATCATTGTCAAGCGCGGCAAAGCCTTGCGGAACAAGCGCCTGCACATAGTTGCTCTGCGCCATAGGCCGCTTGAAGCGTTTGAAAAAGGCCTCGATGCGCTTTGCCTGGCGCTGGTTAGGAAAAAGCCTGGTGTTAAATGCCCGGGCAAGCGCCTGGCGCGTGAGATCATCGTCCGTTGGGCCAAGACCGCCGGTGATTATACAGATATCCTCTTCCTGGTTTTTAACAACTTGTGCGATAGTGGCAATAGTATCGGGAAGGGTTGCCTTGCGGGCAATCTTTACCCCTGCTGCCGTAAGCTGTTGGGCAATAAACGCCGCGTTAGTATCAATGGTTTCGCCAAAGAGCAGCTCATTGCCAATGGTAAGAATGCAGGCTGAAACGGGCTTCATGCGGCAAACCGGACTAAAAGGTTGAGGAGCGCGCACGCGTACATGCCCGCAAGCACATCGTCCATCATAATGCCCACCCCGCCGGGAAGGTCTTCAGCCCTGCGAATGGGAAAGACCTTGGTAATGTCAAAAAAACGAAAGAGAAAAAACCCCGCCGGCAGCACCCACCAGTGGGCGATAATGACCGCTGGCGGGACAAAAAGAAAAGTGACCCATTGGCCCGCGGCTTCGTCAATGACCACAATCCCGGGATCGCGAACACCCTCGGCGTTTTCAATATAGGCTGCCGCGGGAATGCCCGCTGCAATAAAAAATAGTATGCCGCACGAAAGAATGACTGAAAACAGCGGCGCGGGCGCGAACATTGCTGCAGCGGCAAGGGGAATCAGGGCCGCGAACGAGCCCGCGGTCCCGGACGCAATGGGTGCCTTGCCCGCAAAGAAAAATGTGCCAATACAGTAGGCTATGAATCTCATAAACGCGTCAAAGTTCGGTCCGGCCCTCAAGGGCGCGGTATAAGGTCACCTCATCGACATATTCAATGTCCGAACCAGCGGGAATGCCGCGCGCCATGCGCGTTACCTTGGCCCCGTTTTCCTTGAGAATACGCGTTAGGTATAGGGCCGTGTGGTCGCCCTCGGTGCTGGTGCCCGTGGAGAGAATAACTTCACAGTCAGACCCATTGACTCTCTGAAGCAAATGCTGGATATTCAGCTGTTCGGGCGTTATGCCGTCGAGTGGGGATATGGCGCCACCCAGCACATGGTAGAGGCCCTTGTAGTAGCCGGACCGTTCAATGGCAAGGATATCAACCGGCTTCTCGACCACGCAGATGATTTTGGGGTTCCGGTTGGGCGCGCTGCAGATAGGACAGAGGTCTGTGTCAGCATAGCTGCCGCAGAGTGAACAGGGTTTAATCCCGGCTTTGGCGGCCACAATGGCCGCTGCAAGCTGGCCCGCCTCTTCAGCGGACCGCCGCATGATATGGAAGGCGAGCCGCTGCGCTGTTTTTCTGCCAACGCCGGGCAGCCGGGCAAGTTCGTCAATAAGGTTTCGGAAAGCCTGGGGCAAAAAGTCCATTTACATGAGACCCGGAATGTTTAAGCCGCCGGTGAGGCCCGACATCTTTTCCTGAGAAGACTGCTGCGCCTTTTCGCGCGCGTTGTGGATTGCGGCCATGATAAGGTCTTCGAGCATGCCCACGTCAGAGGGGTCAACGGCCTCGGGCTTTATCGCAATGTTCGTGATTTCCATCTGACCGTTCATGGTGATCGTCACCATGCCGCTTGAGGCCTCGCCGATGAATTCCTGCTTTGCCAGGTCTTCCTGGGCCTTGAGCATTTCCCGCTGCATGCGCTGGGCCTGTTTCATAATGTCCTTCATGCCTTTTGCCATTGAAACTCCTTTTGCTGGAATGCAATTCCAGGAACGAGGATCGAGGCGCGAGGAACGAGAAAGTTCAAAGCAGCCTTCAGCCTCTAGCCTCATTCCTCGATCCTTACATTACTTCTCCCTTAAAAACATCGAGCACCTTGTGTATAACCGGCTCCTTGGCCATTGCCTCGTTGATATTCTTCTTTGGCCGCTCCGCGCTGGTAAGGTCTTTTTTTTCGAATTGAGGAAGGCTGGTTGAGAGATAATTCTTTGACTCTTCAGTGGACACCGCCTCAAACGAAAGCGCGCCGTCGTAGCCGCCGCTGTTTCTTAAAAAATCCTTGAGCACTTTCATGTTTTCAGGCTTGGTCAACTGTCCAAGCTGGAATTTTTGGTTGTCCGGCAGACCGATCCGCAGTTCTTTTTCGCTTGACGAGATGACGAATGAATAGGTAAGATAGGTGCCTACCTGCATGTTCTGGGGAATTAAAGCGGCCACCAGGCCCTTCCATTCGTGCTTGATCGAAGCAGGGTCAATAACCCGCGCTGCCGATGCCTGTACGCTTGGGCCTGGCAACGGCGGAGCAGGATGTTCGGGCTGGGAAACAGGCTCACTTAGGGGTTCACTCTTTTTTTTTACCTGTGGTAAAGCATTGGTCCCGCGAATAAACGCGGCAATGTCGATGGAGCTGTCCATGCGGGCCAATTTAAGAAGCGCGGCCTCCAGTTCAAACCGCGGCATTGAGCTGCGCGCAATGCTGGTTGAAAGACGCGATACCAATTCGAGCATGCGCAGCAGGTCGTTCCGGTTGAATGTATTAGCCTGGTTTCTGCAGTTTTCAAAGGTTTGCTGGGAAATGCCCAGGGTCTCGCTCCGGACGCCTTCGATGGAGGCGCAGAGAACGTTTCTGAGATGTTCCTCGAGCCCATTGGTAAATTCGGCAAGGTCGTATCCTCCGGAGAATATGCCAGCAACATCGGCAAGCAGGCCCGCCTCGTCTCGCTCCCCTATCCGCGCAAGCAGGCCGCGGTACATGTCGGCATTGACCAGGCCGCAGACAGACCTGACCTCAGCCGCGGTAATGCCATTGGCGCAAAAGGGTATCACCTGGTCGAGGAGCGTGAGAGCATCGCGCATGGAACCATTCGCCTTGTGCGCCACCAGGGAGAGCGCCTCCTCCTCGTACGTTACCTTTTCGGCATCGCAGATCTGCTTGAGTCTCCCGAGAATGTCGGCCGGAGAAATACGCTTGAAATCATAGCGCTGCACGCGCGAAAGGATGGTTTCAGGAACACGCTGCGGTTCTGTGGTGGCAAAAATGAAAATAAAATTGGGCGGCGGCTCTTCGAGGCTCTTTAACAACGCGTTAAAAGCCTCCTTAGTGAGCATATGCACTTCATCGATGATGACAATCCTGAATTTTCCGCCTGCTGGAGTAAATCCTATCTGTTCGCGCAGTTCGCGGATATCGTCGATACCGCGGTTGCTGGCGCCGTCGATCTCCATGACATCGAGCCCCTGGCCGCTTTTAATGGAGCGGCAGGAAGAGCATTCGCCGCAAGGGTGTGCCGTGGGTCCGGTCTCACAGTTGAGCGCCATGGCCAAAATGCGGGCAGAGGTGGTTTTGCCCACCCCGCGCGTGCCCGTAAACAGGAAGGCGTGGGCAATGCGCTTTGTGGCAATGGCACGCTCAAGGGTGCGGGCCACATGCTTCTGGCCAACAAGATCATCAAAAGTGGATGGGCGCCACTTGCGCGCAAGGACAAGATATGCCATGGTATGATATGTTAAAAAAGCCGTGCGCCCGGCTGTCGAAAGCTCTCCACAGGAAAAAGAAAGGCCATCCCGGCTCCGACCACGTTGAAACGCGCCATATGAAGGTGGTTGCTTACCGTTGCTACCTTCCGGTCCTGGCGGGGTTCACAAGCCTTCATTGCGCGGGACCTGGCCATCAACGCCGGAAAGACGCTCTCCTTTCGAGCGGAAAAACATCCTCGAACACGGGCAGTCGACCCTGCTGGAGCGGATTGCAGGTACAGGGCACCGCTAGCTCCCCGTCTAGCACGGCAAAATTAATTTCAAAGCGGAGAGAGCGGGATTCGAACCCGCGATCCGCTTTTCGGCGGATACACGATTTCCAGTCGTGCTCCTTGAACCAGCTCGGACACCTCTCCGGGAACAATAGGACATCAAAATAATAATTGGGTCTCGGGAAGCACAACATGAAAGGCCGTAAAAAAGAAAAGGCGCCTCCATGCGGGGGCGCCGTGATAATCGGCCGGAAATGTCTGGCTCGCGTTTACTGCAACAGGGCCAGCACGTTCTGCGGGATCGCGTTAGCCTGGGCCAACATGGCGGTCGCCGACTGCGTGAGGATCTGGTTGCGCGTGAACTGCGAGGTCTCTGACGCGAAATCAACATCGCGTATCAAAGATTCGGCAGCCTGTGTGTTGTGTTCCTGGTTGTCCAGGTTGTTGATAGCGTGCTCGAGACGGTTGATGTACGCGCCAAGGTCGCTGCGCAACTGATTGACCGAGTTGATCGCAACATCAATGGACGTGAGCGCGCTGTTGGCGCGCACCTGCGTGGTGACGCTGGAACTGGTGAGACCCAAAGCGCCAATTGAAGTGCCATTGATGCTTACTGAAAACTGGTCATTCGACGAGGAATTAGGACCAATATGCAATATGCACGATCCACTGCCGGTAGCGCCAAAAGAACCGAGCTGTCCATCGAGCAAGGTCTGCGTGTTGTACTGGGTCACATTGGTGATGCGGTCGATTTCGCTCATAAGCGCCGTGTATTCCTGGTTGGTATACGCGCGCTCAGTGGTCGTGAGCGTGTCATTGGTCGACTGGACAGCCAGTTCGCGCATTCTCTGCAGCATGGATTCGATTTCGTTCGCAGCGCCTTCAGCGATCTGGAGCAACGCAATACCGTCTTGTGCGTTTGCCTTTGCCTGGTGCATGCCGCGTACTTGCGTACGCAACTGTTCAGATACGCTCAGACCTGCGGCATCATCGCTTGCACGGTTGATCCGCAAACCTGTTGAAAGACGTTCCAGGGATACATTCAGGCCTTTGTTTACTTGATACAAAGCTCCCTGAGTGATCATTGAGGAAATGTTGTGATTGATACGCATAAAAAAACCTCCTTGTTTGGTTTAGTAACTTCTCTGCATCCTTGCAGAATTTAATCGATTAACCTCTTTAACCTTTTTTCCTTTTTCAACCTCCTTTCATACTTTTTGCTTGTTTCCTTTAAAAATATCGGAATACTTTGCGACCGCTTTAATAATTTCTTAACTTTTACTTAATCGATAACTTAACCATTTAGAGATTAACCATGCAAAAAATCATTTTCCTTTTTATTGATGGTTTTGGGAAAAGCCTTTGCCCGGAAAAAAACAATCCAGTCTCTTCACTGTCCTTTCCCGAACTATTTAATTTAGTATATGATAAATCTATTTCCATAGATGCTGTGATGGAAGTTCCTGGCCTGCCCCAATCAGCCACCGGGCAAACCAGCATTCTCTGCGGGGTCAATGCGCAAAAAGAGATTGGCCGCCATTTTCCGGGTTTCCCGGGTCCTGCGCTAAAAAAAATCATCGAGGAAAAAAATGTATATCTCCAATTAAAAGAGCGCGGACTGAGCGGGACCTTTGCCAATGGATACCTCTGCTCTACTCTGCGTGAAGTTTCCATACGACTGGAACGGCACATGTCCGCGACAACCATAGCCGCGCTCAGCGGGCTAGGCCAGGTCAGGCTCATACGAGATCTGCAGACAGGTAATGCCGTGTATCAGGATATAACGAATGAAATCGCGTCACAAAAAGGTTTTCCTGTCCCTGTCATCAGTCCCACGCTTGCCGCGCAAAATCTTATACGCATCGCTGAAAGACACCACTTGACGCTGTTTGAATACTTCCAGACCGATCTCGCGGGCCACCAGCAGGATAGCATAGCAGCAGCCCGGGTCCTCCAAAACCTTGAAACCTATCTCGTCCACCTGATGTATCCGGGATTGCCGACTGATACAACGCTTGTCCTGACCAGCGACCACGGGAACCTGGAAGACCTTTCAATAGCACAGCACACTCAAAATCCAGTTCCTTTCTTTGCCTGCGGGCCAGGCAGGGAGTTCCTCTATTCCCGGGTGCGGAACCTGGCCAACATTGTCCCGGCGATGATCGACTGGCTCACCATAAAACAGTTGAACTGAAAGCTCTTGTTAACGTAATTTACGTGTATGGATGACAAACAATTCAACGCCATTCTCCTGACCGGTGACGAAGGTACGATTGTACAGGCGCTGCGGACAGCGGAGGACGAGGGCGCGCTCTCACTGGTCAAACCCATGCTGGCCCTGCTGAAGCACCCGAACAAGGCCATTGTCCGCCAGGCCATCATGAGCTCGGCAAACTTGATTAAGACCCAACTGGTTTCATCGTGGGGTGACATAGAAAAGAACGTTAAAGACGGACTTGCCACCATCCTCAAGCGGCTCAATCCCGCGGTCGTTGACCGCATTGCCGATGACCTCTATTCCAAGGACGAAGAAAACAGGCTGCGTACGCTCCAGGTTCTTGGCCTTCTGGGCCAGGACGAGAAAATCAAGCAATCAGTCTCAAAAATGCTCACCGACCCGGACGAACGCATGCGCGCCACCGCCATCAGCATCCTTAAGAACATGCTGGGCCACAAGGACATTACCATTATCTACCGGGTCATTCAGGACCCTGACCCGCGCGTGCGCGCAAACGGTGTTGAGACCATGGAAGCCGTAGGCAATACCAATGTCATCTCCTCGCTCCTGAAGATGCGGGGAGACAAAAACAACCGGGTGCGCGGTAATGTGCTCAAGGCGCTCTATTCCCTTGGCTACAAGGAAATCGCGGGTGATCTGTGCAAAATGCTCGAGGATTCGAACAAATGGATGCGCGCGACCGCCGGATGGGTCTTGGGCGAATTGGGCCAGGTCCAGGAAGAGCCCTTTCTGGACCTTGTGGGCGAATATGGTATTGATCGCGACCCTGATGTCAGGCAAAACATGATAAAAGCGCTCATGAAAATAAACAACATAAAATCCCTGCTCTACTGCAAATACCTCTTTCCCGGTACTGAAATAAAACAGGCCCATGCGGCCCTCGAACGGATGAAAAAATTCCGGGGCTAAAAACCATTTAATTTTAAGCTAAAGAACAGCTTTAATTTTACCGATAATGTAACCAAAGGGTTATCCAAGGACGGACGGGTCTCCAAGGACGGAGAAAAACCCTTTAAAAACGAAGGAAAAACATATGAATATAGAAAATCTTCTTGGCGAACTCAGGTTCAACAGCCTTAAAAAAGAGGCGGACAAGTCCTCTGGAACTGAAAAAAAGAGAGCCGCGAACAATGTTCCGGCGCCGGCTGATTCATTCCAAAAAAGCGGCGTCCAATCCGCCCCCGCGGACGACCTCTCGCAGATCGCCATCTTTGCGCAAAACCAACCCGATGTACGAGCTGACAAAGTGGCTGAAGTGCGGCAGAAGGTGGCTGAACATTTCTACGATTTCACGCAGGTGCAGGACGCGCTGGCGGAAAAGATAGCCCGGTATCTCATCCCTTGACGAGGTACCGTCACTTTTTCATTGACACCCTTTTTCTCCAGTTGCTATACTTTTATTCATGGACCGCATCCTTGTCGTCGATGATGAAAGTTCGCTCCGTGAAGTATTGAAAGATTACCTGGAAACCGAAGGATATCAGGTCGTCACCGCGTGCGATGGGGTCGAAGCGCTTGAGCTGCTTGAAATAAATTCCAATTTTTCCCTTATACTTTCAGACATCAACATGCCCCGCATGAAAGGGTTTGAGCTCCTGAGAAAGGTTGAAGAGCTCTATCCCTCGATCAAACGCGTGCTTATTACCGCGTACAATGTCGAAGAGTACCTTTCCTACGCTCTTTCCTATGGTATCACCAATATCATTACCAAGACCGCCCCTTTCAATCTGGAAGAGGTTTCCACCATTGTGGGAACGCTCATTTCAGGAAACATTTTCGGGCTCAACCAGTTCCTGGCAGAGGGATGTCCCATCACCGCTGTGCCCATTCTCGACCCGAAAAAAACAAACGATTATTCACTCATACCCATTCAACAGCTTTCAGTTGCCAAGGCTCAGAAAAACCTCCAATTGGTCATTATCGAATTACTGAACAACGCCATCTTTTATGGAGTTAAAAACTTTGATCCTGAAGACCGTGCGACCTGGAACACAAATTTTACGTTAGTAAGTGGTGAAGTCGACATGTTTTTCGGAACCGACGGCCAGAAATACGCCATATCAATCACGGACAATGGCGGCAAGCTGAGCAAGGAAAAGGTGCTCTACTGGTTGGGCAGGCAGATTGAAAAAGACGCCGCTGGCCTTCCCAAAGGTATCTTTGACCACCATGGACGCGGGTTCTTCATCTGCAGGGAGTATGTGGACCGGCTGGTCATAAATATTGAACCGGGAAAAAAAACCGAAATCATCGGCATCAACTACATCAACGCCACATTCAAGGGCCACAAACCGCTGCTCATCAACGAACTCTAGCGCTGTGACCGGAAAATTTCTTCACTAAAAACTTTATGGTCGTGGCCCTAGCCCTGGATGTCCACGGGCTTGTATTCATTCAGCGCATTTTTCGCGGTAAAATAAAAAGCCCTGTCTCCCAAGCCAAAAGGCAGGTCCGGGTTGAGCCCCATGCCGGTGATTTCCTGACGCACGCGATCCATACCGCCATCCTCGCTGCCATAGCGTTCGTTGAAATCAGCGCGCGCCAGTTCGCCGAATCCCATGAGCACAAGGCCCCGGATCATCTTTCTCCTGTCGCTGATGTCCACGCCGTTCCGCGCCTCAACCTTGACGTTTTTTCTGTCTGAAATAGTTATGGCTATGGGAGTATTGTCGCTTCCACTCGTGTACTCAAACACAAATCCAGCTTTAAAGGGGATGGAGTTGGGTTTGGGCTTTTCCGGCGCCTGCACGGATGGGAGTTGTTCGGTTTCAAGTGAAATTTTTGCCTGCTGCTGCACGGCCGGATCAGGACCTGTTTTTTTCCCTTTCTTCATATCATCAAAAAGATTGGCCCTTGAATAGGCCTGCTGGCTGACGACAAGATGGGGCTGAATAGTTGAAATAGGCATAGTTTATCAATCATGCTATATGCAATGAACAGACCAAAACCTGTTTAACGCACCCTCTGTCTCATATAATTTAAAATCATCGTCTTATTATTGGATCGGTTAAGTATTTAATCTTCAAGTAAAATTTGAACCAGGTAAATACTTCCAGAGATGTGAGCGGGACCCGCCTCCCAAATCCCATCAAATTCAATGAACTCAGCACCGCTGAGTTCATACTTGTTTTGCATGTACGAAAGGGTTATTTTCTTGGAGTCAGTTCGAGAAGTCCGGCCGTCAGCCAAAGCACGTACGAGAATGGCCGGATGCGAGACGCGCGACCGAAGCGTATCTTTTTGCAAAGGAGTTTTTCATGCGTTACCTTATTATCGCGCTTGTGGCGATCGCAGCGTGTCCTTATGGACAAGACGCAATTACCGGCCCGGCCAGAGTGCTGGTTGTCTACAACACAAACAGCAGCGACGCGGACAAGAATGGACTCAAAGACTCATGGGAAATCGCCCAGTACTATTGCAGCCGCCGTTCAATTCCATCACAGAATATGTGCAGTGTAACCACGGCCAACACGAATAATTACATTGGCGATACCGCTTTCTTCAACCAGATAGTTGTCCCCATTAGGGCGAAGATTGACTCAATTGGCCAGGATAGTATTGTCTACATTGTCTTATGCAAAGGCGTGCCGCTCCGCGTTACCGGCTATGCCAGCGGCCAGTCCCTGGACAATAAAATCGCCGCCATATACGCGTTAGGGAGCACGGGCGGACCATATTCTTTTTCCACAAAAACAAACCCCTACTATGAAAACAGCGTCCTTGGCGCAAGTGTCAATGGACATTTTAACCATACCCAGTACAAGGTAAACACATATAACATGTACCTTGTATGCCGTTTAGAAGCTTCAACGGTCCAAAAGACCAAAGACCTTATTGAAATGACCTTATATGGCGAGAAATATATTTTCCCTGGAGCGGGATATTATAACGGCATAGGGTATGTCGATTCCAGATATGCAACGTACTCAGACGCTGATCTGGCCGCCTACCCATTTGGGTACGGAAGCTATGGCAACGCGGACAAGGACATGGCATATGGAAAATATTTCGTCGACACCGCCGGATATGAACGCAAATGGGAACCAACAGGCGCAAATATAGGTTCCACAAGCGCTGTTTTTTCCGATGGTTCCAGCGCTGCCCTGGCCCCAAACGCACTCTGGTACGGAGGATGGTATAACTTTCAACATTATAACGACTCATGGGAATGGCTCCCTGGATCTATTGCCTGCGACCTGAATTCAGACAGTTATATGACCTTTCTCAACGGCGCATTTAAACACGGTCTTACCGCCGGATGCGGCGTTGTTGGCGAACCGTATTTAAATGGCCATACACAACCCGAGAAACTGCTGTGGGCGATTTTTCATGGATATACATTTGGCGAAGCTTCCTATTTTTCAGACCCCTACCTCTGCTGGATGACGGCCAATGGTGGAGACCCTCTCTATTGCCCCCACTACCAGGGTAAAACAGCCTTATTCGACACGCATTTGCCTGAATTCGATGCAATAAATATGACACGGCAGGTTGCACGCATCGTTGAAGTGGAATATCCGAACAAATGGGGCGCGGGCGCAAGCTGCCTTATCGCATGGGGCAAAAATTCAACCTACGAAAACAGCACAGGATATGTCGCCTATGAATCCTCCACATATAGATTCATACTAGACGGGTTAAAAGAGGACAGTACGTATAAGATAAAGATTTCAGTAAATAAATATCCCGAAGGCAGCTATCAGGTCATTGACAGTATCTTTGTAAATACAATCGGCGACAGCACGGTAAAACAATACGCGGATTCGAATTATCCTCCTGAAATAAGGATGTATACGAAGTTGTGCAAAAGAATCGATGTCTGGTCCGCTGCTAACACGGAGCCTGAGATTACAAAAGCAAAAATTGAATGGGGTGAGACGGAAACATACGCACAGAGCCAAGACTACCAGGAACTCTTTTCAATGTTCCGCAGGTTTTATTGCGAAAATCTGCAAAACAACGCGGACTACCACTGTAAAATATCCTTGAAAGACCCTGTCGGAAACGTATCCGCCAGCAGGGACATCGTATTCAACTCAGAGGACGACAGTACAACTATTGAAGAACCCATGATGCGCAGCGGCCAGCTTTCCGCTTCCGGCAATGGAAAAGCGTTGTCTCTAACAGCGTGCCCCAATCCCTTTAACCCTTTCACCGTACTTCAGATACATAACGCGAATTTAAAAAGCGAAAAAGCCCTCATAAGGATTTATAGCGTCAAGGGCTCGCTCATCAAAGTCATTCCAGCGCAAACCAAGGCCACGGGAAACACGGCAATTACCTGGGATGCGCGTTCTGTAGCTTCGGGTCTGTATGTTGCCTCTATAGAATGCGGCGGAAAAAAGGCTGTTACGAAACTTTTTCTCATCAGATGAAACATGTTCGCAAGGAACCAGTATACATGACCTCGCATGAACGGCTGCGTCGTTGTTATTTCCACCAGGAACTAGACCGGCCAGCAGTGCAGACACGGGAGTCATATCCCCAAAATGACCCGACCTATGATCCGCTGAAAGCATATCTTGAAGAAAATACGGATCTCACGCGGCGGGGCATAGACTCCAATCTCCTGGAAACACAATACCCTGGTGACCACATTGTGGAAAAAGCCAAAAATGGTTGTGACCGGTTTGTTACTGTGCTGCATACACCCCAAGGCGACCTGACCGCCGCGGAAAAGACCAACCTGCCCGGTCAACCGCCCATGACTGAACAATACCTGCTGAAAAGCCGGAAAGACGCGGAAAAATACCTCTCTTTGCCCATGCCAAAAACAGGCGGAGACGTCACGCCCTTTTTTATTGCGGACCAAGCCATGGGCGACCGGGGTATTGTTGATGTACGCCTGGGTTCCAATCCAGCGGGTTTTGCCGCGGAACTGATGGGTTCGGAACTGTTCGCTATTCTATCGATCACAGACCGGGACATTATCCATGCTCTATGCGAACGCAGAATGACCATCCTTTTAAACCGCATCAAATTCATCCATGAGAGAAAACTGGGTCCGTACTTCAACATGCAAGGCGAAGAAATGGTGGTACCGCCCCTGCATGGGCCGCAGGATTTCCTTGATTTCAATTATGCATACGACAAACCCATCATTGATCTGATTCACGAGGGAGGCGGACGTATCTACATCCATTGCCATGGCGCGCTCAAAAGCGTCCTGAAGTATTTTGTGGATATGGGCGTTGACGTACTTCACCCTATCGAGGGGGCGCCCACTGACACCATGACACCCGCGGAAGCCAAGGCGATCATCCGGGGAAAGACCTGCATGAACGGCAACATCCAGATCGCCAACTTTTACGAACGTTCACCCGGCGAAATACGGGAAGAAACCGCGCAGCTCATCCGGCAAGTTTTCGACGACCATAAAGGGTTGATAGTAGCGCCTTCAGCCTCGCCATACATCCACGGCGCGGGATTACAATGCTTTGAACAGTTCAAAGCCATGGTGGAGACGGTCACAGGATCGTGATGATACAGGGAACAGGCATACCAGACTTTATGGGCTGGTGTAATCCAGCATTTTATTGACAAATAATATATATTTATTGGTATACCAGGAGGGTTCGTATGAAAATTCCATGCTGGAGAGCGTTTTTTTTCTTCGCGTGCGCCGCAACCGCAACATTCGGGCAGTTAAAAGGCGGTTCATCAACTGACATAGACAACTATTGCGCTGAATTTACCCAGGCCATTGTCAACAACCTGCGCACCATTCACACTGGCTGGTCGGGCAACACCTACCGTGTGGCAACTTTCGGCAACAGTCTTACCTATACGGCCCAGCATTGGGAACCTCTCAACAGTCCGGTCTCAGGTATCAGCACAGCAACGGCAATCAATGCCTTCAAAGACACCACCTTCAACCGGAATGGCTGGCTTCTCTTTGCAAACAGCAAAGGTCCAGCGCACGGCAATGAAAGCGGCCGTACCATTGCCTGGGTGGCCCAGCAAGTGCCCACTGTGCTTGCGGGAGACCAGCCTATGGCCGCCGAGATCATGATAGGTACAAACAACGTACGCAACGGCTGGGGCGGCGCATCGTGCACAACATCTCTCGACTGCTGGCCCGACACCATTGAATACGCGCAGATTATTTCCCAGCTCATCGCGGCCCACGTCATTCCCATCATTACCACCATTCCTCCCATCAACAACGCCGCTGGTCTGGGCTGGGAACCCCGCACCCATGATCCTGACACCTATCTTATTCCATACAATAACAAACTGCGCGCCTTTGCCGCGCATCACAATCTCCCCCTCATCGACATGCACCAATGGTGCCTGGACCATGGCGGCGCAGAGACCCTTCTGGCTGATTGGGCCCATCCAAAAACGTGCGCCGGAGGCGACTTCGCCAATGACTGTCTCGACGGCGGCGCAAGCGGCGGAGCCTACGAGGTCCGCAACTATCTGCTTACCATGGCAATCTACGATATTGTGAAATATGTAATTGAAGGCCAAAACCCGCCCGCTGATGTTACCGCCCCAGCGGCCATCACTGACCTTGCCGCGTCAACAGGCTCATTCCCTGGTTCGGTAAATCTGAGCTGGTCAGCCACTGGCGACGATAATACGACCGGCACTGCTTCATCGTACGACATCCGGTATTCAACAGAGACCATCAACGAGGGTAATTTCAGCGCTGCCACAGCAGTCTCAAACCCGCCAAATCCACAAAGCCCGAGCTCAAACGAAACCATGGTTGTCAGCGGTCTTTCCGCCGGGCAAACCTACTTTTTCGCCATCAAGGCTTGGGATGGATCAAATACCAGCGCAATCTCAAACATTGTCTCAGCGGCAGCCGCATCCACCGTGACCCGTGACGATAGCGTCAGGCTCGATGTCGTTGCCGACACCTATCTTGAATGCAATGATCCCGCGCCCAAGGGCTCCGCAATCTATCTGAAACTCAAATCAGGCAATCAAGGCGTTATACTCCTGAAGTTCGACATGAGCGGCCTTGCCTTTACCCCGGACAGCGCGATCATTTTCATGAGGCCGTCGCTCTATGCGGACACCTTTTACTACTACGCCTATGCCCGCACAATTGCCGCGGACTGGGACGAGACCACCAAGGGCTGGACAGGCTCTGTCTGTGGTATATCCCTCGATTCAGCACTGGGCGCACTCGCCTACCAGGTAAAGGCAACAGGCCTGGTGCGCGGGGCGCCTGTCCAATCGCAGGAATATGCCTTTGGCATTGGACGGGACATTATCCGTTCCTATGCCGCTGGGACCTCGTACGGCATTGCCCTGATCGACCTTTCGGGAAGCGCGCGGAACAACGTCTTTGCAAGCAGGGAGGGCGAGCCTGCAAAAGCGGCCTATATGATGGCGTATATCAAGGGACCGGTTGCGGCTGAGAAAAACGCAATGGCAACGGCCCACGCGGTCCTCAAAATTTCTCCCAACCCGTGCAACCCAACCGCGACCATCCAGCTCTGGGACAGGTTTTCCAATGAGCCGGCAAAAGCCAGCGGCTATTCTCTCAAGATTTTTGGTACCAATGGAAAAATGGTCGCTGACCTCTCCGGCAAAACCAATACGGGCGGCGCTGTGATATGGGATGCGCGCGGTATTTCAAGCGGCGTCTATGTTGTCAGGGCCCAGGTCAATGGAAAAACACTGGTGAAGAACGTCACGCTGCTGAAATAAGGAGCACCCTATCCGCTGGCTGATACTCTGTTTAATAGCCGCAATCCCGTGCGCGGCTGAAAACGTCTTTTCCGACTCGCTCAAAAATTCGGCGCACGCGGGATTTGAATGCGCCGACTGCCACCAGGCCCTTACCCCGGGTGAAATGCCCCAGTACGGCGCAATCAAGGCGGTTGAGTGTGCAAACTGTCATGATGACATTGCGGTAATCGTTGGTCAAAGTCCTCATGGAAAAAACGGCCACGGCCCGTCATGCAGCCGCTGCCACGGCGCGCACGCCATTGCCAAACACTCTGAACAACCCGATGCCGCAGCCATGCTCTCTTCGGCGCAGAAATGCGGTTCGTGCCACCAGCATATGTATAAAAGCTTTGCCTTAAGCTACCACGGTCTGGCCCTGCGTACTGGTTCAGCGCAATCGGCAACCTGCACCAATTGCCATGGATCTCACGCAGTACACGCAAACCGGGACTCTATGGCCGCTGCCTGCGCCTCGTGCCATCCTGGTGCAAACGACCGCTTTCTGCAGGGCCGCATGCATGTATTTACAGAATCTAAAACCCCGGCCATACTCTACTGGATCAGGCTTCTCTACCTCGCTTTCATCGTTGTGGTTATCGGCGGCATGATCGTCCACAACGGCCTTGATCTCATCAAACGGACCCGCGTCAGACTGACCCAATGGCGCGAAAAAACTCTTTTGCCAGTCCATGGAAACGAAAAATTCGTGCGCATGACCCTGAACGAACGCTTCCAGCATGGAGTGCTTCTGGTCAGCTTTATCACCCTGGTCATAACAGGGTTCATGCTCAGATATCCTGATTCGTGGTGGGCCGCCCCCCTCTTTGCGTTAAGCCCCAAAGTGGCTGTTGCCCGCGCCCTGCTCCACCGTATTGCCGGCGTTGCAATGCTGCTAGCAGGGATATATCACATAGGCTATGCGATTTTTACAAAACGCGGCCGGAATCTGATACGCGATATTTTCCCGAAATTCAGCGATCTCAAAGACTCGTTCGCGTATGTGCTCTACAACCTTGGCCTCAGGAAAGAAAAACCCCGTTTCGACCGTTTCAGCTACATTGAAAAATCAGAATACTGGGCAATGGTCTGGGGCACCATCATCATGGGCGCCACGGGCCTCTTCATGTGGTTCGAAAACTTCTTCATGGCACGGTTCACCAAACTGGGCTGGGACATTGCGCGTACTATCCATTTCTACGAGGCAGTGCTTGCGGGCCTGGCCATCCTGGTATGGCACTTCTACTTTGTTGTACTCAGCATCGACATTTGCCCGTTCAAACGCGCGTGGATCACAGGAAAGATATCAGAGGCCGAAATGCTCGAAGACCACCCGCTCGAGCTCGAACGCATCAAAGCGGCCGAATTCAAACGGCTCGAAGAAAAATAATACGACAGGTTAAAAACACTTGTATTAGCTAACGTTATTAGCTATATTTATATTATGCATACAGTAACCGTCCATCAGGCAAAAACCAATTTATCACGGCTGCTCCAGGAAGCACAGCATGGCGAGGAAATCATTATTTCACGCGGAAAGACCCCTATTGCCAAACTCGTGGCACTCCCTTCGGCCCGGGCCAACCGGCGCATAGGCAGCGCGCCCGGCCTTGTCCTATCAATGACACCCGACTTCCAAGACATGCCCGCTGAATTTAGAGATTATGTCGAATGAACCTTCTTATCGATACCCACGCACTACTCTGGCTTTTCTCCGGCGATACTCGCCTCAGTCACAAGGCCAAGTCAACGTTTCTCAATCTGGACAATACCCTGTTCTTCAGCCTGGCATCGTATTGGGAAATGTGCCTGAAAATACAAGCAAAAAAACTGGCCCTGCACAAGGATTGGGAAAAATCGCTTGATTCGCTCATGGAGGAAAACAGCGTCCGGTGGCTCAATATTTCACGTACTCATCTTGGGCAAACCCTAAAGCTGCCATTGATACACAAAGACCCTTTTGACCGCCTCCTGATTGCCCAGGCATTGAGTGAGAAATTGGTGATAATGACAGATGATGGCCAAATCGGGAAATATGCCGTGAATACGCTCTGGTGATTAAGGCTAACTTAAAAATAGGTCCTATTGTTCTTCGCTATTGCACCTTATTAATATTTTTTACAGAATACACTATACTGGGCAATCTGGCCATGCAAAAAGTAATCGTATCTGAAAAGCGTGTCCTGAATACCATCAGTTTTTCCCCACACGAATACCAAATCATATTTCTTTAATCTTTCCGGCATCAGAGAAGAAGAATACGGTGAATAGTCGGGTTTAAAACGATACCGAACAGGCATATATTCCGTTGAAAACAAGGAAGGAACGTATCCGTCATTATCGATGGTATAATAAGCCTGAATATTTGCCCAAACCCCAATTCTCTCAACATAAGGCAATCCGCGATGGATGGGTAACAGCCTTTTTTCTCTCGGAAGAGCTTTAAGCAGATTTCGGGCCTGTTTGAGGCTTGGACTCAGCGAATCAGAACAGATGGTAAAATAATGGAAAGCCTTGAGAAAAGTAAGCGAACAAAGGAGAAGCACCACAATTCTCTCCAGACGGATGTATTTCATGTTGATGCAACAAATCGGCAACAAAAACAAGACGAAATAGAGAATCCGTTCATGTGGGCGTATAAAATCACCAATTTTGACTGGAGACAGAAGATACATGACAATCAATATTCCACACATGATAAACGGGAGTGGCTCATTACGAATTCCCTGAAGACTGATAATAATCAATATGGCCAAGCCCGTAAAATACGGCACTAAAAACAAAGCGTCTGATTTATGAAAGAAAGTGATTAAATTTGCCAGTTCAGCTATTTTTCCATATTCACTGGCAAGATGAACATTTTCATCTTCAGACATATACTTAAATAGTACCAAGAAAGCCACCCCTCCCACGGATGCTATAACAAGGAACAATACACGGTATTTTGCACTGATATGGCCTAAATTTATTTTTTTATACAAAAGCATCAATGCCGTCAGTATTATGCAGAATAATAAGGGCGCAGGGTGCGCCAAATATAAGAGAAAAACAAGAACAAAAAGGCCCGCCCAACGTTTTATAGAGACTTTGTCCAGGGCGAACAGTATTTTCCATACCATAGCCAAGACACTAAAAGCCAAGGAAAATCCCAAGAGACAATTTATATTTCCTTTAAACAGAAGAATATTCCACATCAGGGGCAATGACAACCAGCAAAGATACTGTTTTCCAGGACGGACGACTTTGATCATATAGAAAACGCTCAAGGGAATGGCTACCATTGAAATTAGGACCAAGCCTTTTGAGGCAAACGAAATACCTCCGAACATTAATAATGCCAGAAGCATGTCCTGAAGAATGTATGGATATGGTAAAACAAGTACTGTGAAATGCGATTTAAAGAAAAATGATGTGTTGTATTTCAATAAAATATGCGCATTTGCCAGATGGTTGGGAAGATCCTGAATCGGGAGTATCTCATTATGCAAAATCCAAAATATTACCAATAAAATGCAAGATCCGTATCCAGCATATGAGATAGCATTACAAATATTATTTTTGTGCTGCTTGAAGTTCATTGGAATTAATCGAAATATAATATTTTGCATTCTTTGCGATGTAGCAAGCAGAACAGGGGCAAATATTTATCTCGTTTGCGCCTCCCTCGATCGCACCATCGCGTGCCTGGATTCCATTGATAGAGTTATCGTTTCTCTGAAGAACTAAAGCCGTTGTCGCTTCATGTTTTTGGCCCATACTTAAAACCTCCCGTGTTGAGCGTACTCTTTTTTCAATACTATTCTCTTTATGTAATATATTCTACCCCCCCTATAACACAATAGTTTTCATTTTATTTTGTACTCATTTTTGAGTACATTTAATTAATAATGCCATTGACTTTTGCTTTGAAGCGTGGTATATTCATTGGTAAGAACACGGAGACACTTATGAGCCCTTTGGGAACCATACAAGCAAACGTAAAAGGTCTGTAACATGCACCGAATTGAATCCTATTCCGATTATCGAGCATTTCTAAAGGACCTTTTTGCTGAAAAAAAAAGGCTGAACCCATCATTTTCTTACAGGGTATTTAACCGCCTTGCGGGCATCCGCTCCCCTTCCCTGTTTATGGAAGTGGTCAAAGGCAAACGAAACCTCTCACGCAAGGCGCTATCCGCGTTTGCCAGGGCGTTTGGCCTCAAACCAGCGGAAACTCGCTTTTTCACCCTGCTGGTAAAATTCACCCAGGCAAAAGACCTGTCCGAGAAACAAGCGTATCTCGAACAAATGCGTGGGCTAACCCCCAACGTAGACCGTAAAATTGTGCCAGCAAGCCATTATGACTATTATTCATGCTGGTACAATCCTATTATCCGTGAACTTGCCTGCACCTTGGACTGGAAAGGCGATTACCTTACTTTGGCAAAAGCAGTACACCCTCCAATAACCAAAGGCCAGGCGCACCAGAGCATGGACATCCTGGTGCGCCTGGGGTTTTTGGCAAAACAAAAGAACGGGTCCTATATTCAGACAAATCCTTCAATAACAACAGGACCTGAAGTGGTTTCTCTCGGCGTTCGAAAGATGAATACGGAATTCGCCAAACTCGGTGTCCAGGCAATTGACCGTTTTTTGCCTTTGGAAAGGGACGTTTCGAGCATGACTCTGGGTATTTCGGAAAAAGGGTTTGGGCTGTTGAAACGTGAAATTCAGGAATTCAAGCGCAGGGTCGCGTTTATTGTTGATGATGACAAGGAATCTGACCGGGTTTTTAATATGAACATTCAATTATTCCCTGTTTCCCGTAAACGCACCAAGGAGAGCATATGAAAAAGTATTTGCTGGCAATCGCGGCTATTGCTGCCGCTGTTTTTTTTACTTGTTCCGATGGTCCCACTGATGTGGCTGGTGGCACAGACGATCATGGCAATGCCTTTGTCGAGGGTCGGATTTATAACCCCGGCGGCTCTCCTGCTGCAAATGCCACTGTGGCCTTTTACCCTGCCAACCAGAATCCGCGTACCAGTGCCACGGCAACGGTTACCGCCACAACGGATGCGAATGGCAGGTACAGCATTGTAACCATTGCGGCAAAGACCTATAACCTGTTGTGCGAAGGAGACAGCGGCAAGGCGTTCAGGGATTCCATTATCGTTGCTGATGACTCCTTGAATCTGTCAGATACCCTGCATGCGCCCGGAACGCTTCGTGGCCATGCTATGCTCGAAGGCGGGGTAGATAGCGGGTATATTTTTGTGATTCTGCTGGGGACAAATACATATGCTACAACTGATTCCCATGGTCTGTTCTCTTTGGAGAATCTTGCGCCTGGCTCGTATCAGGCGCTTGTGTTGACCACTGTGCCGGAATTTGCCTCTGTTGAAACCACGCTGACTGTGCATGCTGCGCAGGATGAGATGATGGCTGACACGATTGTACTGGAATCCACTGGGATACCGATACCAAAAAATGTAAGCCTTTCCTTTGATTCGTTAAGAAAAATCGTAACCCTCAGATGGAGCAAATGCGATTCTACTATTGTGACATCATACCACGTCTATCGCTCCAATTCTGATTCCAATACCGTTGCTGTCAAAATCAATGAGCAGCCAATCACTGATACCATGTATATGGACAGTTCCGGTGTGTGGAGCAATACATATACCTATTGGGTAACCGCAGTCGATTTGCACATGTCAGAAGGAGTGAAAAGTACGCCTAGAAGCGTTACAATGGCGTGCCCGTATGTCTTTATCAATAATTTCGGTCAATCCGGTACAGCCGAAGGACAATTAAGTGGTCCCAGTGATATCGTCTCGGATGCTGCTGGCAATTTCTGGGTCGTTGACGGTCTTCGTAGCAAAATAATGAAATTCAACAGTAACGGAACTTTTATTCGCGAGTGCAGTGTAGAATTCCCGGCCCAACAACACCCATTTGGTATTGATATTGATAACAGTGGATACCTTTACATAAGTGCATGGCGGGGCCACAGAATCCAAAAGCTAGATACATTGGGCAACTTAATAATGCAAATTGACAGAAACGATCTTATGGTCGGCGATGTCAGCGTTGATGAGGACGGTTATATTTACGTACTCGGTGATCTACCGGATTCGGGATACAGCACCATAATTAAATATAGCGCAGATACAACCCAAACCTTATCATGGTCAAGAAATGTCGCGTTCGGATATGCAATCTTGGCCCAAAACGGCAGAGTATATTCGGCTACTTACCCTTCAATAAGAATAGACATTTTCAGCACTATGGGCGACTCACTCGGCAGAATATCTGTAATGCAGCCTGGTGAAACAGACTTTATCGACGTTAGAGACATTGAACTGGATGATAACGGTAACCTGTACGCTTCTGATTGTACAAATAGACTTATTCGAGTGTTTGGTTCTGATCTGAGTTTTATAACTTCGTTTGGAGTAAAAGGAACCGGTGTTTCCGAGTTCGGTTTTAATCAAGGCTTGGCAATCTCAAGTGGAAGACTCGCAGTTGCCGATGCTGGGCAGAATGGACAAAACATCTGCATCCATCTATTCAGATTGCCGTAAGGATCAGTCAAAGGGCTGCAATCTCTTTGACTGCAGCCCTTATTGACATCATCGTATCGCTAAGCTACATCGCCGACAATGCAATTTTCCTCCACTTGAGAAGATGATTTAAAGGGTCGTATACTCGTACATATAAATACGAATAGTCATATGCAAGTTGGCCCTGTTCACCATCGCTGGATTCGGAAGCCGGAACAGACGGGCTATCAATGATAATTGAATTACCACTTCCACTTATCTTGAGCATTCCACTGCCATGGTGGTAGCACCATTATTGGCTTTAACCACTTCCAAGGGATAGGCCGGTGCTGTTGTACCAATGCCGGCCTTGCCGCCATTGGTTAACACAATGTCGGAAGTAAAAGCCGTGGTGGTGGTTGTTGGATAATTTGCCATAAAAAGACCTCCTGTAAAAAGTTATACTCCCCTCCCCGGTACCATACCGGAAAAGGCCGATTTGTTGACTACGCTGCTTTCTGCGCCTTCTTTGCCTCAGATTCCTTGATCTGGTTCTCCAATTCAATGATCCTATTCTTCATCAAATTCACTGTCTGCACAAGCATGTCTACCGTGTCGCTGTATTTTTTCAATACAACATCATAAGCCTCCCGCGCGCGATACGATTCGAGCTGCGCCTGCAAAGCCTGCTGGCACACAACATCAGGATTGACCGTGACATTCTGGTTTTCCATAAAACTCCTTTGTGTTAAATGATTGTGGTCCCATGCTATTAAATTTTGGAATGTGCTAAAAACAGTCCCAGCGCCAGGCATACACGTCGGGACTTTGGCAACAACACAGGCATGCAGCCCATGACGCATGTCCTTTCTATTCACTGAACAGTACCTGCACTCTCCTTGTGGCACAACAGCCGCAAACTTGTAATCAAAGCTGCCATGTCGAAATACCTGCCTGTATTTGGGATCAATGACCGTGAAAATGCCGACAACATTGGTATCTGTGGAAAGGGCCAAATGCATAAGACCCGTGTCCACGGTAATTACCCCCAGACTCAAGGAACACAAACAGACTGTCTCAAGAATGGACAATTGATCGATAAGGTTTATTGCTCCTTTTGGACACACTTGCATGCCCATATTTTCTTCGCCAGGCAAAGTACGCCTGCGTTCAAGCACTGGATCGCTCTTTCCAGCAGCAATCACCTCAAAACCCTCATGAATAAGCAAATCGGTCAAAGCCTGCCACTGTTCAAAAGGCCAGGTACGGGAAGCCCATGTTTTACTGGGATGAATAACCACTGTTTTGGAAAAATCTTTCGGTTTGTTGTCCAGTTTCTTCAACAAAGATTGCTTTTCCTTGGCTGTGTAATAAATTTCAGGCCATTTCTCACAATCAGCCAAACGAGTGTTCAGGGCTATGAGCGAACAGACGTCCATAATACTGTTTGTCGCATGGTCTATTACTGGCTTATTTTCAGTTGAGAAAAACGTAGAAAACCATCTATCGTGCTCATGTTTTCTGATTTCCGTGTAATGCCCGTTCAATTCAAGGGCCTCCTCGAACAACCTGGAATGCGTTACATAGGGGTTATAAACAAAAACTTCAGGATAATATGAATACACTTCCAGAACGCGGTCTGGGTACATATCACGGATTTTCCGGACAACAGGAGTGGCGCACACAGTGTCACCCAACCCCAATGAGGGAATCCAGATAGATATTGGTTTCATAGTTTTGAATCTTTGCATGACCTTTTGTCGTCTTTATGTCGTTTAAAGCAAGATAAACCATTTCAATCACCTTGTCAAATAAACTTGCACCTTGTTTTGGTGCTGTTTTACACCATTTTCCCAGTTTTTCCGTCATATGCCGTTCCAAATTGATACACCAGCCAGATTAATCAGTGATTTCGTTAAATATGCTGGGGCGGATTCAACAGGTTTGCCCTGACAGACCTCTATGAACCATGTGCCATGCCCATCATTTCCAGACAGATTATTACAGATGTGCAATTTAACACCGGAAAACAGGGACATATCGCACCATAGACATACACGGATAGACCGTACCACCAAAGCACGGCTCCCCCCCTCTCACCTTGGGAGAGGGGGTATCTTTAGGAAGAGTGCCTTGGGGGTGAGGTCAGCCATGGAACACCAGGCCTTTCTTTCTGTTTCCTGAAGAATCTATTTTATCATCAACACACATATGACATCATCCATCCCCGACCTCGAAGCGCAACTGAACGATTTTGACCCTCAGAAAAGAAAACAGGCCCTGCAAAGCCTTGCAGTATTGGCTGAGCAAAAAGAAATAATTCTTCCCCCGTGTGGCGATGAGATAAACCTCCATTGTCATACTTTTTTTTCATTCAACACATACGGTTATTCTCCCTCTGCAATCGCCTGGCTCTCGCGCAAACGCGGCCTTGTCATTGCCGCGACCATTGATTTTGACAACATGGACGGCGCGGCAGAATATCTGGAAGCTGCCGCGCTCCTGGGTCTACGCGCATGCACGGGCATTGAAACGCGCGTCTTTGTCCCCGAATACGAGACAAAGGTGATCAATTCTCCGGGCGAACCGGGCGTGGCCTACCATATTGGCATTGGATTTACCCCGGGAAAACTCCCTGCTGCCGCAATTGAATCCCTTGCCCGGCTGCGCGCCATGGCAGGCAAACGGAACCTGGGCCTGCTCGCAAAGGTCAATGCATTCCTCTCCCCTGTTGTTTTGGACTATGAAAAAGAAGTGCTGCCACTCACTCCCTCGGGAAACGCCACTGAACGCCACATCTGTATTGCTTACGCGAAAAAAGCGGCAGCATATTTCAACAATGACATGGAGGCCCTAGGAATATTCTGGTCTGGAAAACTGGGCGAAGACGCGTCAAAACTCGACCTGCCACATGGTGCAAAACTTCAGGGAAAAATACGCGCAAAAACCATGAAAAAAGGCGGCGTAGGGTATGTGCAACCGGAACGGGACGCGTTTCCCCTGCTCAGGGATGCAAACAGTTTTATTCTCGCTTCAGGCGCCCTTCCCGTGCATTGCTGGCTCGATGGTCAGTCTGACGGCGAACGCGAGCTGGAGCAGCTTCTTACCGTGTCACGGGATGCGGGCACAGCCGCTTTCAGCGTCATACCCGATAGCGCGTATACCGCAGGCGACCGCACGTTGAAAATCAAGAATCTGTATAGCGCCGTTGCCTTGGCCGACGCTCTGGGACTTCCGGTGATGGCTGGTACGGAAATGAACACCGCAGGCCAAAAATTCGTGGACGATTTCCAATCTCCCGAGCTTCAGCCCCTGCATCATATCTTTCTGAAAAGCGCGTTCATCCTCTATGGCCACGCAACCCTGTCGCGGTTGCTGGGTATGGGGTATGGCAGCGCGTGGGCCGCTGCCCATTTCACGGAAACCGGTAAAAAAAACGATTTTTTCAGGAGTGTTGGGGAAAAACTGTCACCAGAGCAGGAAAAACTTCTCGCAAACCTTGATTCTTCAGCAACTCCGGCAAATATTTTACAGCGCCTCGGATAACCCTTCAAAGACAATGTCATTGCCCTGCCAGGCATAGAACACCCCGCAAACATTGTAGTGCGATAACGCGTTCGCGTTGTCTGGGATCATAACGTGAGGAAGAACCATGATAAGTGGCAGAGGACGGCACAGGCGCGCTTTGAGCAGCAGCAGCCGACCCAAAGACGCGGTCAATACGGTAAAATCAGGGGACAAGACCAACGCAACAAGATAGCGCACTTCACCAGACTGGTCAATCGCGTAGAGCAGGTTTCCGGCAGCAGGCCGCACTGTATATGCCCTGGCTGCAAAATGGGCCGCAAGGGAGTGCGCAACGATCAGGCGGTCACATGCCTGGCCAAGGCCTTCAGAAACAATGGCATCCGGATCCGCGGACACAAGGATCGTCTCAGAGTCTCTGACAGGCCGCATATCGGGCAGCAGCGCCAGCGTCTTGATGCGCTCAACTTCGCGGACAAACTGGCCAATCTGCCGTATAAAATGTTCGCTTGTAATTTCAGCCGCGACAAGAACAGGCGATGTCCCGTTTTCTTCCGTAATAATGGCCCTGGCGCCAAGAAAATGGGTAAAAAAAAGCGACTTGCCGATAGTCTCGCGGCCGCCCCCCATTTTTCCCCGATGCACAACCGCAATGATCTTTCCCTGGCGCGTAAAAGCGCCGCCCACGGCCCGGTTGGCGCCCTGCGCAGGGACATTGATCTCGCAGGCAATTGAGACTGTGCTATTAGGTCGCGGCTTTTCGAGTCCAAAGGCATTCACAAACCGTGTTTCTGATGTGATACATGAATACCAGAACTTCTGTTTCTCTGACCAGAAGACAGGCGCATACACCTGTTTGTCGTCGAGGGGGAGCTTTGCCTTAATGCGCTCATCAGCGTTCGCACGCAACATGCGGGCAAATTTGCGCTGGGCATTGGCTATTTCTTTGGGATCTGAAAGGGCCTGGATCATTGACTAGAAAATAGCCTGTATGGGTATCATTCAGCAAGGCAGGCAATATTATGAAAGACTGATTTCTGTACGGGCGTCATTCTGCAATGGAGGTAATCTTAAAATGAATGACGCCCCTAAGTCTCGCAATACAGGCCTTAACAAATTGAATAACGCCCCCGCAGACCGATAGCACCCGAAAATCAATACCGGTAATGGTCCGCCTTATACGGCCCGTTCACTGGAACACCGATATACTCGGCCTGTTCCTTTGACAGCTTGGTGAGCTTTGCCCCAAGTTTGTCCAGGTGCAGCCGCGCCACTTCCTCGTCCAGGTGCTTGGGCAACCGGTAGACGCCGACCTCGCGCCTGTTGGTCCAGAGATCAATCTGGGCAAGGGTCTGGTTGGTGAAGCTGTTGCTCATGACAAAGCTGGGATGGCCGGTCGCACAGCCAAGATTGACCAAACGCCCTTCAGCAAGCAGGTAAATAGCATGGCCGTCCGGAAAGACGTATTTATCTACCTGGGGCTTGATATTGATCTTTTTTATCCGCGGCCACTTGTTCAGACGGTCGACCTGTATTTCATTGTCAAAATGGCCGATATTGCAGACAATTGCCTGGTCCTTCATCTTGGCCATGTGCTGGGCGGTAATGATGTCTTTGTTGCCCGTTGTGGTGACAATGATGTCCGCAAAGGGAAGCGCGTCCTCAATAGTGGTCACCTTATATCCGGCCATGCATGCCTGGAGCGCACAAATGGGGTCAATCTCTGTTACCCATACCTGCGCCTTCTGGCCAGCGAGCGAGTCAGCCGATCCCTTGCCCACATCGCCATATCCGCATACCAGCGCAATTTTCCCGGAGATCATGACGTCCATGGCGCGCATGATACCATCGACCAGCGAATGGCGGCACCCGTATATATTGTCGAACTTACTCTTGGTGACCGAATCATTGACATTGATGGCCGGTACCAGCAATTCTCCCTTTTCCTGCATCTGGTAGAGCCGGTGTACGCCCGTAGTGGTCTCTTCGGACACACCTTTCCAGTCCTGCACCAGGCGATGCCAGACCTTTTTGTCTTTTTTATGTATTTTTTTGAGTAAATTTTTGATGATCTGTTCCTCATGACTCGCTGACTTGGTGTTGACCCAGGTGCTGCCATTTTCGAGCTGGAAACCTTTGTGGACGAGAAGCGTGGCGTCTCCCCCATCATCAACAATAAGCTGCGGCCCCTTGCCATTTGGCCAAGTCAGCGCCTTGAAGGTGTAATCCCAGTATTCCTCCAATGATTCGCCTTTGTAGGCAAACACGGGAATACTCCGCTTGGCAATGGCAGCGGCAGCGTGGTCCTGGGTTGAAAAGATATTGCAGGTACACCAGCGTACATTCGCACCTAATTCAGCGAGTGTTTCAATAAGCACCGCCGTCTGGATGGTCATGTGGAGACTTCCCATGATCCGCACGCCCTTCAAAGGTTTCTTGGGCCCGTATTTGGCACGGGTAGCCATAAGACCAGGCATCTCTTTCTCAGCAATCTCTATTTCTTTGCGCCCCCATGCGGCCAGGGCAATATCTTTAATAATAAAATCTTTCACTCATGTCTCCTGTTTTAATTACGAACTAATAATTCGTAATTTGAAATTCGTAATTTTTATTAGGCCTTCAGTTCTTTTTTAACCGCATTCACCTTGTCCAGCTTTTCCCAGGTAAAATTGTCTCCCGTTCGTCCAAAGTGGCCATAGGCCGCTGTTTCGCAATAGCGCACCTTTTTAAGCTTCAGATGCGAGATGATACCAGCGGGCTTAAGCGGAAAGACCTTGCGAACCACGGCGGACAGTTTCTCGTTTGAATACGCGCCAGTGCCAAAAGTATCCACTAATACGGAAACCGGGTCAGCAACGCCAATGGCATAGGCGAGTTGTATTTCGCACTTTTTGGCAGCGCCTGCCGCGACTAGGTTTTTGGCAATATACCGCGCCATGTAGGCTGCGCTGCGGTCGACCTTTGAGGGGTCTTTGCCTGAAAAAGCGCCGCCACCGTGGCGTGCCATGCCGCCATAGGTGTCCACGATGATTTTGCGGCCCGTGAGTCCGGTATCGCCATGCGGCCCGCCAATGACAAAGCGGCCCGTGGGATTAATGTAATATTTAGTTTTCGCGTCGAGATATTTGCCACATACGGGTTTAACCAGCTTTTTGATGATATCGTTACGGATACGCGCGTGCGATGCCTCAGGCGCGTGCTGGGTTGAAACAATGACCGAATCGATGCGTTTGGGCTTGCCGTCCACATACTCAACCGTTACCTGCGATTTAGCGTCGGGCCGGAGATAGGTAAGCTTCCTGCTCTTACGGAGACGGGCAAGCTGAAACACCAGTTTCTGGGCAAGCATGATGGGAAGAGGCATGAGTTCTGGGGTCTCGTTGCAGGCATAGCCGAACATGAGGCCCTGGTCGCCCGCGCCCTGTTCCTTGAACAATCCCTGGCCAGCGGTAACGCCCTGTGAAATATCGGGCGACTGCTTGTGGAGCATGACCATGACCCCACACGCGTCAGCATCAAACCCCATGCCCGCCTGGGTATAGCCGATCTTCCTGATTGTGGAACGCACAACTTCCTGGATGTCGACATAAGCGGTTGAAGTGACTTCGCCTGAAACAACGACCGTTCCTGTAGTAACCAGGGTTTCGCATGCGACCCGGGAGTTGGGGTCCTGTTGCAACATGCCATCGAGGATGGCGTCGGAAATCTGGTCAGCGACTTTGTCCGGATGACCTTCGGAAACCGATTCAGAGGTAAAAAGCACACGTTCCATACAAACTCCTTAAAACTTAGGTGAATGATTGGCTCACAGAAGGCATAAAATACTATTTGCCATCACGCTTTCACAAAACCTTTTACCCGGATGACCTCTTCGTAAATGATGCGCACCGGCACCCCTTTTTCAATGGCCAGTTGTCTGCACGACTCATATTCGGGTGTTATGCGCTCTTCACCAAAAAGATCAATGACTTTTACCTTCACCATACCCCATGCGGTGGCAACTACGCCTGATGATCGCGTCAGGCATATACGTTCCTTTTCAGAAAATCGCAGGCCAATGGAACCGGTTTCTTCCAGAAGAATACGGGAAAGTTTCTCGCGTTCCGCGGGCTGACAGAGGACTGTGACCAATACTCCGGGCCGGCCTTTTTTCATGCCCACGCTAGTGGTAAAAGCGTCGAGTGCGCCGTTTTCCATGAGGCGCTCCATGGTCCTGCCAACAATTTCTCCCGTAGTATCGTCAAGATTTGTCTGCATCTCAACTACCCGTAATCCATTGCCCGGCGCTCGGTCTCCCTTGAGTATCCTGAGCACATTGGCCTGACCTGGAATTTCGCGGCTGCCTGCTCCATAACCAATGGCCGAAATCGTATATTCTCCAAGTTCAGCCGCAGGCCTGCCAAGCGTTGTCGCGATTGCCGCGCCGGTTGGGGTCACCAATTCGGCCTCCACAGTACTCCTGCGTACAGGAAACCCTCTGGTTAATTCAGCAGTCGCGGGCGCAGGGATGGGCATGACCCCGTGGTCACATTTGATAGTGCCGGTCCCAAAGCAAAAAGGCGTAAGGAAAAATTCCTCCGCGCCTATAAGCGTATAGACCAGGGAAGCGCCCACTATATCGACAATGGAGTCCACTGCGCCCACTTCGTGAAAATGGACCTTTTCCACGGCAGTATTGTGCACCTTTGCCTCCGCTTCGGCAAGTCGCAGAAAAATCGCCCTGGCCCGTTCCTTGACAGCAACTGGAAGACCGCTGCGTAAAATAATATCATTGATATGGGAAAGATGGCGGTGCTGGTGCTGGTGCGGATAATCAACGGAAAAACGGGTGGCGGCAATACCGCCCCGGTCGACCTTCTCTACGGTTATTTCAAACTTCAGGTCCAATGTGGAGAGTTTTGACCTAAACTCCCGCTCATCAATGCCAAAATCAAGGGCGGCGGCGACCGCCATGTCGCCGGAAATACCGCTCTGCATATCAAAGAGAATAAAGGACATGGGGACTCCGTTGTTAAGTATATTTAAAGTTATATATTGACAATAATAATTTCAATAGGCAATTTTTATACTTATATTATCATAGTCTAATGGGATATTCTCGAGTAAGGAGGAGAAATGACTCGTTTTATTATTATCGCGGGGCTTCTGATGTTCGCCATAAACGCCTTCACCCAAATTGCGCAAACTGGACAGAAAGGGCTCCTGCGAACACATTCAGCCCAGACGTTGGGTAAAGGCGTGCTCGGTGTCAACACCGCCGGGTATTTCAGCTTTGACAAAGACTATGTGCTCGATCTCATTGAATTCCAAGAGAAGCCTCTTTCCCCAGGCGACACGCAGGCTGTCCGCGTTACCAGCGCAATTGATCCCACCTTTGTTTCCACCTATTACAATCTGAGTTACGGTCTCTTTAATTTCTGGGACATTTCACTGGGACTCCCCTTTTACATAGACAAGACCAGCGGCGCCAGCGGCAGCGACAACGGTCCGGGCGACATGACCTTTTCCATGAAAATCAATTATCCGCCCTACGAACATTTCCGCGTATTCGACATGACCTATTATGGCTGCTTTTTCATTCCCACGGGCCACCAGGACAAAGGTCTTTTTCCACGGCAGCCCTATTATTCAAGCGCCCAGAACATTAAACCCACCTCGGTGTACTACCGGCCCATGATCACCAATCTGAGCGACTCAACCTATGGTCTCAACACCACTGATGCCGACACACTATACCGGCAACTGACAAATGCCATTGACTCCAACAAAATTGCAAAAGAAAATTTTTATTACGGCGCTGGCTACCTCTCATTCCTGGCAAAAATGCTCTGGACCTTTGACGCAAGCGAGATAAATCCCGACGTCAATCTGAAAATGCACTTTAATTTCGGCGCGCTCTTTACCGGCCGCTCTGACAAAGACAATATTTTTGAACTTGGCTCAGCGATCGAATGGTCGCCCCATCCTGTGCTCACCCTGTTCACTGATTTCTACGGCCAGGCGCGTTTCAGCCAGCTCACCTACGGCTTTGACCTGGGTAAAGAGCCCCTTATCCTGGGTTCGGGCATGTGCATCAACATTCCCGGCGGTGCGCACATCACCGTCGCTCTCGACAAATGCTTCTCTCTGAACAAAAAATACCAGACCATTTATTACAATGAATCAAAAAGCCAGATCTATAAAACAAAAATCTATCCTGAATGGGGACTTTCGGTCAGCGCTAACTGGAGCGGTTCCATACTCGGTTCCGATTCGGACAAAGACGGTATTCCGGACAAGCTCGACCGCTGCCCCGACGAAGCCGAAGATGTGGACAATTTCGATGACCAGGACGGGTGTCCCGACGTTGATAACGACCGTGACGGCATCCTCGATATCCGCGATAAATGTCCCAACAAGGCCGAGGACATGGATAATTTCGAAGATAATGACGGGTGTCCCGATATCGATAACGACAAGGACGGCATACCTGACGACAAGGACAAATGCCCCAACGACGCTGAAGACCGCGACGGCTTTGAAGACGCTGACGGCTGTCCCGACCTCGACAACGACAAGGACGGCATATTGGACGCGCAGGACAAATGCCCCAGCGATCCCGAGGACGTTGACGGGTTTGAGGACACGGACGGCTGTCCCGATATTGACAACGACCAGGACGGCATACCCGACGACAAGGACAAGTGCCCCACCCAGAAGGAAAACATCAACGACTTCCAGGACACTGATGGATGCCCCGATGTCAAGGCAAAGGCCATTGAGTCGAAAGTGACCCTCTCTGGCGTCAACTTCATGACCGGCAGCGCTGAACTCACCTACGAATCGGGCTCCATTCTCGACGAGGTGGTCACCTCGCTCAACGCCTATCCGGATGTCTGCATCGAGATCCGCGGTCATACGGACAACGTGGGCTCGCGTGTAAAAAACAAGGATCTCTCACTCAACCGCGCAAACTCGGTAAAGGCCTATCTCGTAAGCAAAGGTGTCGCCCCCACCCGGGTCAAAACCGACGGTTTTGGTCCCAAGCAGCCCATTGCCTCAAATACCACTGAAGACGGCAAGGCGAAGAACCGCCGCATCGAGATGTACCGGATAAACTGCAAATAGCGACGCATGGCCGATAAAAAAACTGTTTCGATATTCCGGCCGGGTTTTCATAACCCGGCCTTTTTTTTAGCCCTGCTTTTTTGCATGGCCTTGGCTTCGGGCCAGGTCGTTTCAAAACGGGCTGAGCGGGCGCTTGCCGCCATGCCCACAGCCAAAGTCTGGGTCTTTTTCAAGTCCGGGGTGAATCCCGATAGCATGGACACCCTGTTGCGCGGATACGGCTTCAGGAAACGGCTGACAAGCAGATGGCTGAATGGCACAAGCGGTAGTGCCGCTGCCGGCGCACTCGACCGCATCGCCGGCCTGCCCCAGGTCGCGTCAATTGACATTGTAGAGCGCTACGCAAAAAAAAGGCCTGCGCCTCTGCGTAAAGAAACAAATGTCCGGATAACACGCGACCCCTACTACGGCTACTCTTTCGATGAGCTTGCGGCCATGGCGGTGCCCGAAGCGCTCTCTTATAGCGGCATAGACAGCGCGGGAAAAGGCATTGTCATTGCGGTACTCGACGCCGGCTTTAATCTGGACCACGAAGCGTTCGCCCATTTTACGCCAACAACAATAGTCGCTGCGCGCGACTATGTGGCGGGTATACTGGATACGGCAATTATGTTTGACACGGTAGTGGCGAACGAACCCGGCGACACATCAGACCAGGAAGACCACGGTACATCCGTATTGTCGATTATTGCGGCCTGCAAACCCGGAGTCATGATGGGCGTGGCGCCCTTTGCCCGTTTCATACTCGCCAAAACCGAACTCAACGACACTGTCGACGACAGCGGGAGGTGGCACGAGGCTGAAGTGGTTGGAGAAGAAGACGCCTGGATAGCAGCGGTTGAATGGGCCGTGGATACTCTGCACGCGGACATTGTCACGTCGTCTCTGGGATATCGGTATGGCTTTACCGATGGCAGGATCGACTATACACTCAATGAACTTAACGGTGATTCTCTTCGCATAACCCGCGTTGCCGACAGTGCCGCATCCAGGGGAACTCTTGTCTTTGAAGCGGTTGGTAACGAAGGAAACCAATATCCCAGCACCCTTTCAGCACCCGCGGACGGTCACAATGTCATCGCCGTGGGCGCGGTTGACGCAAACGGCATAGTCGCCTATTATTCCTCAGTTGGTCCAACAAGCGACGGAAGGCAAAAACCCGATGTCTGCGCACCCGGTCACATGAGCACCATTGCCGAAACCGGCGGCGGTTACCGCTATGATGCCACGGGAACTTCATTCGCAACACCCATGGCCGCAGGCGTGGCCGCGCTTTTTCTGCAATATGCACGAAAAACCGGACTTTCACTTTCCACAACAGCAATAAACGACCGCATCAGGACCACTGCGGCAAAACTCTACGGAGAACCCGTAGCAGGTGGCAGCGGCATGATAAACGCCTTCAATCTTCTCACCGGCTCCCCGGGTTTGCCTCCCGTGAAACCGGAACCAAACGCTGTCCTGTTTGCCGCCTTTCCCCAGCCGGTCAAAGGCGGAGAACTCTCGTTCACTCTTACCACCGACAACCAGACGCCTGCCGATATGCGGACCGGCCTGCTGTCGATCAGGATCTATTCTCTCCATGGGGAACTGATTTCAGCCCTGGATAAAAAGGAGGCTGAAGTAGGCGCCAATACCCGCATTGTCTGGAATGCGACCACTAGGTCGGGCGCGCGCGTGCGGCCGGGCATTTATTGCGTACGCGCAACGTTCGATGGCAATGATGGTATTGAATATTGGGGAAAAAAAATCGCCATTGTCCGGTAGGGGCGTCATTCTGCAATGAGGGACGCTGCCTGAGCGAAGCCGAAGGCAGCGTATCCCGTACCCTTCGACTGCGCTCAGGGTACGGCATCGTTAATGGCCAAAAATCCCGTTAAAATCCCACGCCAGCGACATGCGGTGGCAGTTGTTTAGGTCAGCATGGCTTTGAAACGAGTAGTCCACAAATAGCTTGTTTATACGCACGCCTGCGCCAGCGGTGAACTGGTAGACGCTGTTTGTACCCAGCCTGAAGAAAAGCTTTTCCTTCACCACATACTCCAACCCGAGATTACCTCCTAGCACGGTCTGCACAGGGTTTGAAATCAGTCCGGTCTCTTGGGGCAAAGGATCGCCAATATCAAACCATCCCCCCATGGGCCCGCCTGAAACGCCATTGACGCCCAGAAGTCCCGCTGTCTGACAGAGGAATTGGAGCGTTCCGTAAAGATAGTCAAGATCAAGTTTATACGACCATCCCAGATAAGCCTCGGGAAGAGCCATTTCATAACCACCTGGTTCGTAGCGATTCGCGGTCGTTGAGGCGTCCTTGATAATAAGTCCCACCGTAGCATGTTTGAACAGATACTGACCGCCCAGGTCAACACCCGCGCCCAGAATGCTTTTGTCCGCCAGCTGTCTGCGTATAAACTTGAATGTGGCGCCATACCTGAATACCTGGTACGCTAGGGCCGCGTATGAAAAGCCAAGCGCCCAATCTGTGTTTTCGGTGAAAGAAAGAGCGCCGCTGCTGAATTGCGGCCGTCCATTTACCAGTGGAAAATTTCGCGTGTCCCAAATACCTTCAATGGCCGAACGGACAAAGTAGAGTGAGAGCGCGTGGCCTTTGTCCACGGGGTAAATAAAGGAACCAAGGTCGTAAGTGACAAGCCCATTGAAGAGCGAGGCATGGGACGCCAGAATGGATGGTTTCATAATGCCGAGTATGCCCGAAGGATTGTACAGTCCTGCGGTACGGTCTCCCCTGTCCGCGGCCATGGCTTCGCCCATGGCCACTGCACGCGGACTGGCCCCATTGTCCAAAAAGGCATTGGAATACCGCACGGTCTCAAAATGATATTGTGCGGAGGCCGACAGGACGCACAATGCCACCGCATAACAAATATATCGCATCATAATTATATTGTTCAAAAAATAGTAAGAAACTGCGCGTCCTTTCAATACTTGCAGAGTCTCGGGTCAATAGAGTATTTATCAGTATCTCTTGTCATGAACAACCACTTTAACGTCATTGTCATTGGCGCAGGCCCCGCAGGCGCTGCCGCCGCTTGGCGCCTGGTAAAAAATAATCTCTCTGTATGCGTGCTGGAAAAAGAATCCCTGCCGCGCGGTAAACCCTGCGGCGGCGGCATCACCGGCAGGGCCATGCGGGCAATGCCCTGCGATATGGTCCAATGCGCGGGAAAAGCCTTTACATCTGTATCTATGAACGACATGAGCGCGGGCCTGCGGTTTACCGTTTCGCGAGCCAAGCCCGTCATTACCACAGTATTGCGGCCAATGTTTGACCATGAACTGGTGCGTCAGGCCATGGATGCGGGCGCTGAACTGCGCGATAAAACCTTGGTAACAGGACTGCGGTATGGAAACGGTTGTATCGAAGTCCTTTCAGGAGACCAGCGCTTCAGCGCATCATGGGTCATTGGCGCTGACGGTGCATTTGGCAAAACCTCCCAATGGGCAGGATGGAAAAAAAGGCCGCGCCTGGCGCCAGCGATCAACGCTGAGATCATGACCCCCGACGCAATACCATTGCATCTCGAACAATCGCCCAGGTTTGATTTCGGTGTCATTGACCATGGCTATGCATGGTTCTTTCCAAAACAAGACGGCTGTTCCCTGGGTCTCGTATCACTTGGTAAGAAAGGCGCCAATCTTTCCGGGAAGTTAAAAACATACATACAAACTCTTGGCTTTGGCAGCGCTGCAAAACCAGTCGTGTCTGGCGCCGCAATCCCCATTGGCCCGATCCCAGGGGGATTTGTGAAAAAAAGGATTATTCTCACTGGAGACGCAGCAGGATTGGCAGACCCCCTCACCTGTGAAGGCATCTCAAATGCCCTGAAAAGCGGAACGCATGCAGCAGAGGCGATTATAGAGGGAAAAGAAAACCAAAGAGTGGTCGAGAAAGCATACCTTACCATGCTTAACGACAGTATTATCAGCGATTTGAAGGCAAGTTCGATACTGGCTTTGATTATTTATTTTCACCCGAGGATAAGACAATTTCTCTTTGCGCGGCATGGCCAGCATTTATGCGAGGCGGTCACCGACATTCTTGCGGGAAACCGTTCATACTCGCGCGAACTGTATTCGTTTTCCAACCTTTTTAGACTTCTAACCAACAGATAATTAACGGGTTATGCCCGGTAATTGCCTCGCAAATGTTAACTTTTCGCTTTCAGTATACGCGTGTATTTAATTATATTTTATTGCTCAATTTTTCACAGGGGAAGAAAATGGTAAAAGGCAAAGACGAACTCTCCATTGCTCTGTTCCAAAGCAGGACCAACCTGTCCAAAGGCAAAGATCCATTCCTGAACCTCAAGGAAAAAGAGATCAAAGGCCTTCAGGAGCGGTACAGCATCTTTAAAGATATGGAAGACGCTAATGGGTTTGTTGTCCAGAGCACCCATTATATTCACAACCCCCTGACTCCCCGGCCCTATTTTCATGCACTCAACAACTTTACGTTTAATGGCGCCGCCTATGGTTCAATCTGGGACCAGACCGGACGCGGATATTCCTATCTTAACACAGTCATCGGCGGTGAAATAACCAGTAACACTAGTTCAACGTACAAACCCTTTTTAGCGGATAAACATGACCGTCGTATCATCTATTTACGCGAGGAAACCCCATCCGGCGCCTATACAGCTCCTGATGGGAAAAAGGTCGATATCTGGCCACTGTTCCCTGTCTGTTCCAATACTGCCCGCGAATATTCGGAGTTTTCCAGTACTCAGAACCCGACTAATTTAGAAGTATGCGCAACGCGGAACCAGGTGACCGGGCGGCTCACGGTAACCATACCAAGAGGAGCTTCATGCGAGATCATGCAGCTGACGCTAAAAAATGAAAGCGCCAAAAAACGCGTATTCAGCCTTTTCTTCAGAATCGACTGGGACCTCAAAGCATACCCTTCCCCGCGCCTTAAGCGCTGTGAACTCTTTGATATGCAAATTGATAGAAAACTCGACGCTATCATGGCAAAAAACATCGATTGGACCAACAAGAATCCCCGCACCGGTTTCTGCGCCTGCGACCAAAAGATGGCGGGATTCGAGCTTTCTGGAGAACGGTTCGAGGGGACGCACACCTTCAACTGCATACCGGTTTCGGTCCTTGCGGGTTCGCTGCAGTCCGGGACATGCGTACCAGTAGCCTCAAGCGTTATTGCAGGCATTCACTGCGAAATCACCCTCCCTCCCAAAAGCGCAAAGACGCTCTACTTCACCGTGGGCGCGGTCCAGGGCGACTACACGGACGCGAAAAAAACCGTTGAAAAAATCAAACGCCAATACATGACAGACAAGGCCTTTGCCGCAACCGTGAAGAATAATGAAGAGGAATGGCTGAAATTCTCGACCGGATTTCTGGTCAATACTCCAGACGCTGAATTCAACCGCTTCTTTAACGTCTGGACCACCTCCCAGCTGGTAAACACCGCACTCTTCCTCTCGGGCGCTTCAAAATTCGAATTCAGGGAGAAAATGCAGGTACTCAAGGCCCTGGTGCCCTACTGCCCCGAAGTTGTCAAGAAAGAGCTCAAGGCCACCATCTGCTACCAGCTGCGCGATGGACGCGCCATCAGCCGTTATTCAAAATTCAAGGACCATGCGCCCGATGAGGAAGTGACCATGGACAACACCATGTGGATGGTGGACGCCGTGTGCCGGTATGTGAACGATACCGGAGATTTCAGTTTCCTCGAGGAATCAATCGGTTTTTTCGACCCCAAGATGCAGGTGGTTGACAACACGAAGAACGCCAAAGTGTACGACCATGTGATCCTGGCGGTCAAGTGCCTATTCGATTACCGCGGCCGTTTCGGGTTGTGCAAGGTAGGCTCTGGCGATATGAACACCGCACTTACCCATATTACCAAACTGGGGGGCGTCAGCGCCGGTCTTTCCATGGTCCTCGTCTATATAGCCAAGCTCCTCTTCCCCTATGCACGCGAACGGACCATCAAACGTGACATCGGCTACCTGAACACCATTCTTGAAAATATGTACAGCAATCTGGGCAACTATTCATGGAACGGCGAATCCTATTCATACGCATACGATGACAATGGCAATACTATTGGCGCAAAGGGCGACAAGGATGGGGCCATCCATCTCTTCACCAACCTCTGGGCCATCATCTGCGGCGCGGTTGAAGCGTCCGGCAACCTGAAGGCCGTGCTCACGCTTCTCGACCGCATGGACACCCCGTTCGGCTTCAGGTCAATACACCCGCCGTACAGCATTGGATTCTCCGGCAAGGGAGGCATTCCCGATATTCTGCCCGGGACCTTTGAAAACGGCTCAATTGACGCTTACGGTAAGGCGTTCTCCGCCTTTGCTCTCGCGGAAATCGGGCAGGGACAAAGGGCGTTCAAAGCCATTAAAAAGGCCTTTCCCTCTTGCACGCTTCCCGATATTTCCACGGCAAATCCTAATCAGGTTTCAGAATTCACCATTGGGCCCGGCCACTGCGATTTCGGGAAAAATGTGTTCGATATCTTCACCCCCGCGATCAGCTGGATAAAAATTGCCATGGAACGGATCATCGGCGTTGTGCCAACGTATGAAGGTCTGCTTCTTTCGCCCAGTATTCCTCCGGAATGGAAAGAGTTCAGCGTGGTCCGGACCTACCGGGAAAAAGTTTTATCCATCAAGTTCCATAATCCCCACGGCAAAGAAACAGGCGTGGCAAAGGCGACGGTGAACGGCAAGGAGCTGCAGAAGTCGGCAGACGGCCGGTTCATCATCGACAGCGCCCGGCTCGCCGCGGCAGGTAAGAATAATCCAATTGTCGTCGACGTGTTGATGGGCTAAGCCTAGCCGGCCGCAAGGCGATCGGCCATATCGGTCAGTCTATTAATTTCAGTTTCAAGTTCCGGCTCCGAACCCTTCCGGTAGTCAAAGGGTTTTCCCATGACTATCACAATCCTGGAAAAAAACAGCGGTATCTGGAACCGGTCCCAGCTGTGCAGGGTTATTTTCCGCGAATACCCGCAGCCAAAAGGGACAATGAGGGCGTTGGTGGAGGCCGCGATGCGCACCAGGCCTGAATTGACCTTGTGATAGGGGCCGCGCGGGCCATCGGGCGCTATGCCGATGTACGCACCCTGTTTCAGAAGAGTAAGGGAGGCGCGCGCCACGGCGACCCATCCACGCGACGTGGAGCCCCTGATATGGTTGAATCCCCATTTTGAAAGGACTCGCGCAAGAAATTCGCCGTCCTTGCTCTGGCTCACGACAGCGTACACTCCCAGGCCGCGGAAGCAGAAGGTACTGAACAGAAGTCTGCCGTGCCAAAAGGCGTAGAGCCGGCCGCGGCCATCTTTCGGTCCCGCAGGCAGCACCTGGTCCGTACCTTCGCAAAAGATGCGTTTTCTGCAGGTAAGGGAAATTGCCCGCGTGAGAAAGTCTATGATAAGAGGGACTATGATACGCGAGAGCTTCCGCATTTAAAGGAAAAATAGTCTTTGACACCAGCCTGCGAGAATAATTTATTTAATGGAAACTATTCCGGAGGTCATGTATGAAAATTCTCCTGGCACTCTGTCTTCCTGTCCTGTTTCTCTCCTGCACTGAAAAGAGTGAACGTACCGTATCGGTCATAGGGACCGCTTCAACAACCGTGACCCCTGATATCGCGCTGGTCACCATTGGCGCCTCGTTCCTCGACGTCACTGCGGAAGGGGCCGCGGCAAAGGCCGGAAAGGAGATGACGGACCTTTCAGCGATCTGCAAGTCCCTGGGCATTAAAAGCGACGACATTCTTTCCCTGGGCCTGGCCATAGACCAGGAATACCGCTGGGAAAACAATACGGAGCGGGTCGCGGGCATACGCGCCACAGACAATCTTCGGATCACCGTGCGCAACATAGGCACGCTCAAAACCCTGCTCGACGAGGCATTGCGGACAAAAATCAATCGCCTGGGGGGCATAGCATTCACTCACAGTAAAATCGACAGCCTGCGCAAGACAACATGCCTGCGCGCACTCGACGACGCGCGCCAAAGCGCACTGACCATGTGTTCACAAATGGGCGTTTCATTGGGCAAGGTCATGTCCCTTTCCAACACCCCGGAAAATACAAGGCAGTCCCCTGCACCTGCATGGCCCACGACAACGATGGAACATGCTGTGGCAGCGCGCCCAGCCGCAACCGTCATGCCAGGAAAAATGGAGTTGAGTAACTCTGTGTTCGCGGTTTTTGAGATCAAATAACGTACATTGTACCATACCGTACATCTGCTCCGTACAAATACGTACGTTTTTTATCCGTGTTAGCGAAAAAAACCCTGTAACTTATTGTTTTTATGCAGCCAATAAAAGGGCGCGCCATTTGCTATGATCTCTATGAAAAAAGGAGTTTCAAATGAAAACAAATAAAATACTGCTGCTCACAGTACTGGTTCTTGCGCTTTTCCATTTTAGCACAAGCGCTGAAACAAGCCGTTCTTCCCAGTCCACTTTGGGCGACCCCATTAAAAACCGGGAAGAGATAACCAGACTTCAGGACGAAGTGACGCGCATTGAGGCCCTGCTCAACAGGGTGCGTGAAAAAAACAGCGCCTGTCAGCTGCAATATTTTTCCGACCGTCTCAGCCGCATCACCGCGGACATCAACAGGCTCGATCCCGCACGCATGGAATTACGCGACATTGCCGCGATAGCGCTGAGGGTCAATGAGCTAAAAACCGAGATGGACAAGGCGTTCAGGGCCGCGGTAAAACTCGAATCGAGCATGCGGCGCATTGAAAAAAGGATTGAGGAAATAAAACAGGCCATGCAAGACCTGGACGGCAGCGAACTGGAAAAGGCGGAAAACGTGATGCAGCGCGTTTCCGCGCTGTATGGCAAGGCCCGTGAAAAAATGAATACCTGTGAAGTACCAGCGGCCGCGCGTATTATCCGTGAGATAGAAGCCATTGGCAAGCGGGTAAATGCTGAAATGAAGCGCGCCACAGGCGATACCCGGCGTGTCGAACAATATATCAAACGCAATGGCGTCATTCTCGACAAAGCGCATGCCATGGCCGGCAACGACGCCGATGGACTTCTCGCTGTCGCCGATGCGCTGCACCAGCGGGCGCAAGACGCCTTGGCTGCGAAAAATATTGAGCAGGCCAACCGGCTTGCGGTCAGCTGCCGCGAAAAACTCATTGACCTGGCTGGCGGTCTTCTCTCTGATAATGAAAAATCATCGCTCCGCAAACGGGCGCTCAATTTCATCGCTGATACTCGCGACCTCCTGGCCAAGGCAAGCGTTGCGGTGGCCCAGGCCGGTAAACCTGAACTCACACGGCTTGTTGACAAAGCCAAGGCCGACTTTGAAACAGCTCTGAAGCTGCACGAAGCGGGCAAAGACGCGCGAGCCATGGAACTCATGCGTTCGGCGCACCGCATTGCCCAAAAGATCGCCGCAACAGCGGCGCCGGAAAACACCATGAGTGCGGCACTTGACCGTCTGAAGAAAAAACTCGACGCGATTTCAGAAATCGCCAAAAAAACCACAGACCCCGAAGCGCGGGCAGCATATGACCGCGCCCAGGCAGCCTACGAGGCCGCACGCAAGGCAGTCGAAGCAGGAGACAATGAACAAGCGCTCGCAGAGGCGCGCAACGCAGTGCGGTTATTAGGCAAAGCCGTGCACCTCTGCATGCAGAACGATCCCGCTGCCCGGCAAGAGGTGCGAGCTGAAATTGATCGGGTCAAGACAAAAGTCGAAGCGGCTGTTACCGCAGCGCACGCGTCCAGAGTAGAAGTTGCCCAGGAAAAGGCGCGTCAGGCCCTTCAGTATCTGTCAAAAGCCAAGGCTGCCGCCAACCAGGAAAAATTCAAACAAGCCCTAGCCTACCTTTTCAAGGCAGCGGGATTAAGCGACCGGGCCGAGGCCATTGCCCAGGGCTTCGACAATCCTGATCTTGACGAGGACGACAGCGACGAGTTCCCGGACGCTGGAGATACGGACCAAGGTCCTGACCGCCCATAATGTTGACATGACGACTTCCATGCAAGGCGGCCCCTGCGGGGGCTGCCTTGTTCTTTCCTGTTTCAATGATATATTTTAAAAATACGAGGAGCGCCATGGTTCTATCTATCGTTGTCCTGTGCGCGGCGCTCTGCGCAAACGCCATGGACCGCGATCTGGTACGCGCGGGCATCGGCAAGGTGTTTGACAGGGAATTCGAGGAAGCGCGCGTCTATATTGAAAAAGGGCTGGAAGACCGGAACGAGATCCGCGGCTTCATGAAAACCTGGATACTGCTTATGGAAAACCTCGACAAAAAGAACCCCGTCTTCGAAAAGCAATGTTCCAACAGTTGCGGCGCCTATGAAAAAGCGTCGCAAGGGTCAAATGCCGACTCCCTGCTCCTGGGCGGCATGTGGCAGGGACTCATGGCCCTCTACCTTACGGGGATCAACGAAACGCTCGCCGCCTACAGGTACGGCGCCCGAGCCTGCGAAATGCTCAAGAAATCGCTCATGGTGGACCCGGAAAAATACGACGCTTATTACGGCCTGGGCATCTACTATAAAATGCGCTTTGAACTGGGCCAGACCCTCTGGTTTGTTCCTTCGTCAAAAAACGACCGGGAGCGTGCGAAAACATATCTTGAAAGAGCGTGGGCAAAGGGCGAATTCACTCGGGAGCTTTCCGCGCACCAGCTTATCGATATTTCCGCTGTAGGGATGCAATGAAAACCAGGGCAATGCTCTTGGTTGCGGCAGCAGTTTTTGCCGCTGACGACCCTCTCTGTACCATTTACCTGGAGACGCGAACCGAATTCCTCGCTGCCCGCTCAGACACGGGCCTGGCGGCTGCCGTGGCTTCGGCCGACTCCCTTCAGACGCTGGGACAATGCATGGACGCCGTGGACCTGCTCTACGAATGGGAAGCAGCCCATACCGCCGATATGTCAGGGACTATGGACCCTGCGTTGAACAATGACAATGACATTGACATCGGCCTGGACGCGGTAACGCTATCCCTGCCGGTAAAAAAAAGCGGTCGTACCGTCACCCATACCTTTGTGGCGCGTACTGATTATTACTCCTCGGCAAGTGACGCGGGCGCGGAGGATTCAGCTTATGCCTACATGGTCCTCGATACGCTTATGTACGACACCATACCGGGCTATCCGGGTTTTGACAGCAATCCATGGAATTTCGGCGCTGAATACCGGTTTTCCACCCGGAACAACAAATCCGCCTTCAGGATGTTTGCAAACAGGCTTGCGTTGTACAGGGACTATATGTACGATCAGGCGCGTACGACTTTTAAAAAAGACCTTTTCAATGACGCGGCCGCACTGTCGCTGGGTGGAGAGTTTACCCTCAACAAAAGCAACGCCAATGATTCAACCAGCTATGCGGACCTGATCGTCTCCCCCGGTGTTGCATTGAGACCTCTTTCATGGTTCTCCGCGGGAATCACCGCAACGGTCAACCGGCGGCAATATCAAAACGAACGCGAAGGATATGAAAACCGGCTTGCGCGCATGGCCGGGCTATCAGTCGCGGCGCAGAAAGAACTCTTTTCCTTCTCAGCGGGAATCGAAGCCTGGAACAAACGCTATTCAGTGCTGCTGTGGCCTGAAAAAAACAACAAAGACAATCTGTTCACCGTCAATGCTGATTTCTTTCCCATGGACCGTTTGACAGTCTCCCTGGGTCTCATGCGCGACGCAATCACCTACTACGACAAACCGGAAGGACCCGACAACGAGGTGTCTAGCGCCCTTGAGGCCGCAATCGCGCTTGCGGAGATCGGCCCGTTTGATTTCTCCCTGAATGGGTTTCGCGAAAGCGTGCGCTATGGCCAGTATGATTCCCTCTCTTATTTCGATCTCTCTTCAGGCCACGTCATCGACACTGCGGTTTTTACCAGATACCAGACAATAAAAAACAGCCTCTCGCCTGAAATCGAAGTAACGCTGGTTTCATGGCTTTCGGCCACTGGAACATTTACGGTTGAGAATCTCAAGGTCTCTCTGCCCAACGGGACCGACACCGGCCTGGTTGTGCCCAACGAAGACGATTACTTCCTTATTGCATGGTCAGCGGAAATTGAAACCTTCCGCAGCGCCTTTTCCGCGGGATTGGGCACGACGTTCGAAAACATCATGTACCAGCCGCGCGGCGAACAGGAGTACCGGGTCCGATCTTTGAGGCTGAATGGCAATGCGAATTATTATTTTAGTAAGAAGCTCTTTGCTTCGCTGGTTTTTGACGTTCCCATGCCCTGGTTTACCGGCGAAAACAACGTAGCGGACAATTCGTTCACGGTTGAATTGGAATACACTCTGTAACCGAAAGACGCGCGCATGCGCACTACCATGATTTTCATACCCGCGATGTTCCTCTATATCGCCATGAGCCTTCTTATTTATTCTTTTTACCGTACCGCTAGTAACGCCCTTGACACAGAACTCGACGCCCGTTTCTTACTCATGGGCGAATCAGCGGCGCGCCTCTTTGCGTTGGACCGTATTGGCGCACAGCCCTTTGAACCGGGCAACGAGGCGACAACCGAATTCCTCTTGCACATGGAAGACTCCTTTGGCCTTGAACAAGCAGCACTGGTCGACCTGGTCGGCACTGTGGTAAACAGCACCAACCCCCTGTTCTCCGATGGGTTTCCGGGCTGGGAAGTGACCGGTCGGGAAAGGCGGGCCATGGAACGCCAGGACAAGGCCATCATACGCCCCGCGCGCACCATCGCGGGAATCCCCTTCAAAACTATCGTGGCGCCGGTGCAGGCAAACGGCGAAAAGGGCCTGCTTGTCATGGACGTCAACATGCACTATCTCAAACCCCTTGCCACAGCGAAAAAACGCTTTCTTTTTGCCGCAGTGGTCACCACGCTGCTTTTTGCCGCGTTCGCGTCCGCGGTCTTTCTGCTCTCGCGCAGGCTCAAGACCGCTCTGGCTGAAAAAAATCGTCAGGAAAAACTGGCGCTTGTGGGCAAAATGACCGCCTCGGTGGCGCACGAAATAAAAAATCCTCTGGGCATCATTAAAAACACGGCGGAACTGATCAATAAAAAATACGGTAAACCGGGTGACGAGCTTTTTTCTTATATTGATGAGGAAATACGCCGCCTTGACAGTACTATCAACGATTTTCTCACTTTTTCACGCGACTTCCAGGTCCATCCTGAGCCCGTGGACATCGACCGTCTTGTGGAAAAGATCATCGCTCCCCTGACGGATGTGACATTTACCCCTGGCGGCATTGGCGTGCACCAGTACGATCCCTTCAGATTTACGCAGCTCATCAGGAACCTCGCGCTCAACGGCCAGACCCACGGCCGCGGAAAAGTGGAAATTGTCACTATACGGCGCGGATCGGGTGATGCGCTTGAAGTACTCGACCGCGGGCCGGGTTTTCCTCTTTTCCGCGAAGACACGGTCTTTGAGCCCTTTTACACAACCTCCTCATCGGGTACAGGCCTTGGCCTGGCAATCTGCAAGGCCATTGTGGAAAAACACAGGGGCGCTATTCGCGCGGCAAACAGGGACGGCGGCGGCGCGCGCATAATTATTACCTTTTTAAGGGACAATGCATGAAAATACTCACGGTAGACGACGAAGTCAAATATACGCGGCTGATCAAAACCGCCCTTGAAATGGAGGGTCACGAAGTGGTCACAGCCACCACCGGTCGCGAAGCCCTGGAGTGCATTGACCGGGAACAGCCAGCCCTGGTATGCGCGGACATCTCCATGCCAGGCATGGACGGACTCGCTCTGCTTGACAAAATCGGCAAAATGCCCTCCCCCAAGCCCGATGTAATCATGATCTCCGCGCTTTCGGACACCAAGACCGCTGTGCAGGCCATGAAACTGGGCGCCTTCGAATATGTGACCAAGCCCTTTGAAATGGACGAATTGTCGCTCCTGGTGCAGAAGGTGGCGGAAAAACGCGACCTGGTGCGCACCAATGCGGAATTGAAAAAGATACTTTCCAACACCTTTTCCTTTGGCGCAATCGTAGGCGCTTCCCCGGCCATGAAAAGTCTCTTTACCATGCTCGAGAAGGTGAAAGATCTTGAAACCCTGGTACTCATCCGCGGCAGCAGCGGCACAGGGAAGGAACTGGTGGCCAAAGCCCTCCATTTCCAATCCCTGCGCAGGGAGCGCCCCTTTGTGGCCATCAACTGCAGCGCAGTGCCGGAAACACTGCTCGAGAGCGAACTTTTCGGCCACAAGAAAGGCGCTTTTACCGGAGCTGACCGCGACCGCGAAGGCACCATTGCCGCGGCAGGTTCAGGCACGCTTTTTCTCGATGAAATCGGCGACATTGCCCCTGAAATCCAGGTAAAACTCCTCAGGGTCATCCAGGAACGGGAATATATCCCCGTGGGCGCGGCAAAAGCGGAAAGCGCTAAAGCGCGCATTATTGCCGCCACCAACAGAGACCTTGAAGAGGCCGTTGCCGCGGGTGATTTCAGGGAAGACCTCTATCACCGGCTCAATGTCTTTCCCGTGTTCTTACCGTCCCTTTCCGAGCGCAGAGACGACATTCCCGCGCTTGTAGGCCATTTTCTGAAAAAATGCAAGTATACAGGTCCGGTGCCGGATGGTGCGACCATGGCCGTGCTCATGGACCACACGTGGCCCGGTAATGTACGCGAACTGGAGAACTGCATTGAGCGGGCCGTCATTCTCGCGGGCAGTGAACCCCTGAGGCCCGGCCATTTCCTGTTGCGCGACTACCGGCCGGGAAAGGATACCGGAACCAGCGGGTTCACCATACCCGACGAAGGTGTTTCCCTGGACCACATTGAAAAGCATTACCTGCTCGAAGCGCTGAAAAAAGCGGGGGGCAACAAGACAAAGGCCGCTGACTTGCTCTCCATTTCACGCAGGGCGATTTACTCAAAAATGAAGACCCATGGCATTGCGTAATACCGCGGCTCTGGCAGCCCTCATCTCCCTGGCAGCGTTCGGCGCCTCCTGTTCAGGCGCCAAGGACCACCCCATTTCAATTAACCAGTACGCACGCTTTTACGCCCGATATGCGCTTATCAGCGATACATACAAGGACAACCGGGACAGCCTCCAGGCATGTATCAACGGACTCTACGCTTCCGAAGAACTCACACCGGAACAGATACACCTATTTGTGAGAAGTCACGAAGAAAACCCGGAAGAATATTCGAAAATTCAAGAAGCGATCGTGGAGGAACTGGAAAGACTCAACCCCCGGAAAGCGCAGGACCGCTAAAGCGTGCTTGATACGCGGACCGGGAAAATTGTATCTTGAATATTCTTATGAATACCATTTTAAGCAAACGGAACTTAGCGATCCTCGCTGCCGGCGTCGTGACCATCCTTGCGGGATATCTCTGTCTGGCAAGCGGCACCGCCGACGGCGTGCTTTCGCTTTCGGTCGCGCCGGTCTTGCTGGTACTGGGGTACTGCGTCATCATCCCCGCGGCTTTCCTAGTCAAAAACAAGGACTACGGCGGCAACGGCGAAAACAAGTCCTGAAGAAACGGCGGGCGCCGCTTTCGCTCCCTTCTTTTATGGCCTTTGTCCCATTGCACCGGCAGGTGAAATCTATTTATTTTTTATTTGTTTAATCAAGGAGACAGCATGGCACTGGTAACGCCAAACAACCTTCGCAAAAAAAACATGATCCGCTATAACGGCGAGCCCTGCTATGTGCTCGACTGCGTGGTGCGCACACCGCCGAACAACCGCTCCTATGTGCAGATGCAGGTCCGGGCTATCACAACCAACAGGGTCTACGATGTGCGCTGCGCCAGCAGCGAACAGTTCGAAGTTCTTGAAAACCGGTATCGGAAACTTGAACTTTCATACGAAAACCAGGGCGTCTATTACTTCATAGATCCCGTCACCTTTGATCAATTCGAAATAAATGAAGGCCTCATCGAAGACGTGAAGGGATTTCTCGCCGCGGGCCAGATCTACGAAGTCATGTTCATCGATGAAAACCCGGTCCTCATCGACCTTCCCTCCACGGTAGTCATGAAGGTCGTCGAAGCGCCCGACGCGGTCAAAGGCAATACCGCGAGCAATGTGACAAAAGGCGCCACAATGGAGACTGGTCTCGTTGTGCAAGTACCGCTCTTTATTAAGGTCGGCGAATCCATCAAAGTAAAGACGGAGGACAAAAGCTACGTTGGCAGGGCCTGACCAAGTCCGGACACAGGGGGAACACACCATGAAAAAGAATCCGCAGTACGGCATTTCAACAAACGCGGTGCACGCTGGCGAGATCCGGTACAACGAATACGGGTCCATCACCACCCCCATTGTCCAGACATCAACATTCATATTTAAAAACACGACCGAGATTCGTCAGCTCGCCCAAGGCGCCAAAAACCGTTTTGAATACGGCCGCTACGGCCATCCCACTCAGGGAGCGGCCGAACGGAAGCTTGCCGCGCTCGAGGGTGCGGAGGACGCGGTGCTCTTTTCCTCCGGAATGAGCGCCCTCACCACCGCGCTCTTCGCCCTGCTCAACGCGGGCGACCACATCATTCTTACCGACGACGCCTATCGACGCACGCTCGATTTCTGCAAAACTCGCCTTCCCAAATTTAACATCACCTGTTCCATCGTGAAAATGGGCGACTATGCGGCCATAAAAAAGGCCATACGGAAAAACACGCGCATTTTTCTTTCCGAGTCGCCGACCAATCCCTACCTGAATATCATGGATCTCGAACGGCTGCGGGCCATATTCAAGGGAACGGACATCATTGTCATTTCAGACAGCACCTTTGCCACGCCATTCAACCAGCGGCCCCTGGAGTGGGGCGTCCATCTGGTTGTCCACAGCGCCACAAAATACCTTGGCGGCCACAACGATCTTCTGGCCGGCGTTGTCCTGGGAAACAAGAAACTCACCGACCCCATCAGGGATTATCTAAAAACCACGGGCGGCGTCATCGACCCGCATTCATCCTATCTTCTGATACGGGGCCTCAAAACCTTTGAACTCAGGATGCTGCGCCACAATGAAAACGGCCTTGCCGTGGCGCGCTTTCTCGAATCGCACCCCGCGGTCAGGCGCGCCTACTATCCCGGCCTCGCCAGCCACCCGCATCACGCCATCGCAAGTGCCCAGATGAACGGCTTCGGCGGCGTAGTCACCTTCGAGGTAAAAGACGACATCCGGTATGTCCATGCCTTTCTCAGCAAGCTCAAAATAATCAACATCGGCCCAAGTCTGGGCGGCGCGGAATCGCTCATCACCCATCCCGCGTCCATAAGCTACTACGACCATTCACGGGCCGAACGAAAAAAACTGGGCATCAAGGACGGTCTCATCCGGCTCGCTGCGGGCATTGAAAACGCGGACGATATCATCGCTGACCTGCAGAATGCGTTTCCATCAACACGCTGATCTGTCACTCTAGCTGGAAAAACAATTTCCCTTCTTCCTGAAAAAAGTTATTTTATGCTTCACAAGAATTGGGCAGGCGCTGTTCAGGAGGAGGCTATTGTGTCGGAACTGATAACCGCGAAAGATTTCATCCCTAAAAAAGTCTTTTTCACCAAAGGCGTTGGCCTGCACAAAAGCAGGCTTGGCAGTTTTGAGCTGGCGCTCCGTGCGGCAAAAATCGCCCAATTCAACCTCGTGCGTGTTTCCAGCATCTTTCCGCCCTTCTGCAAAGTGGTGAATCGCGAGGAAGGCCTTTCCCACCTGAATCCCGGGCAAATAGTCTTCTGCGTTCTCAGTGAAGTTTCCACCAACGAACCCGAGCGCCGCATTGCCTCCTCCATCGGCGCGGCGCGGCCGGTCGACAAACTGCGGTATGGCTACCTTTCAGAGCATCATTCCTTTGGCGAAACCGCGCGCCAGGCCGGCGATTTCGCCGAAGACCTTGCCGCGGAAATGCTCGGGTCCACAATGGGTCTCGACATAAACGTGGACAAGGCGTGGGACGCGCGGCGCAGTATCTACCGTTTTCCACGGAATATCATCAAGGCGCGGAACATGACCGCCACGGCAACGGGCAACCGCGATGGCCTGTGGACCACCTGCATGACCGCCGCAATCTTCATCCTTGACGACGACTGATACCATGGCATCATCCAGCATCTTTTTATGAAAAAGTTCTCCTTCCTCGTGGTGCCCCACAAAGGCGGACCGGTCAAGGAATTCCGGCTTTCACCGCTTGCCATGGTCCTCCTTATCCTTGTCTTTCTCTTCGGTCTTTTCTCGATTTACCTGGCCTTCAAGGGCATGAGACTCTACCGCAAGGAAAAAAACGCGCTGGTCAACCTGTATGCTGAAAACAAAAAGCTTGGGGACCAACTTACCGGCATACGAAGCAAAGTGGCCGTATTAAAAAACAAAATAAGCATCCTTTCGAGCAAGGAAATGGAGATCCGCGACCTTGCCGATATCACAAACGACTCTGATCTTATAGGCTACGAGGCGGCCAAGTCCCAAAATCCGGATCAGGAAGCAGGAACGGAAGGTATTGATTCCAGCCTTGCCGCGCTTGCCACGCTCTCCCAGTTCTATGACAGCCTCGTGGCCCAGTTCGGGATCAATCGGATTGCCATCGATTTTACGCCTACCATCAGGCCCATTGCCGCGGACGCCTACATATCAGCGAAATTCGGGCTTAAGAAAGACCCATTTTCCGGTGAAGTCAAGCCTCATCTGGGGGTCGATTTCTCAAAGGAAACCGGCGCCCCGGTGCTTGCGGCCGCCTCGGGCATTGTCTCTTTCGCGGGAAAGGAGAAGGGGTTTGGCAGCGTGGTCCGCATTATTCACGGCCAGGACTTTGAGACCATGTACGCCCATCTGAATACCATAGGCGTGGTGCGCGGCCAGGCAGTGCGCAAAGGCCAGCAGATCGCCACGCTGGGCAATACCGGCCGTTCCATTGGCCCCCATCTCCACTATGAGGTCATTAAAGACGGCAAGCATGTCGATCCTGAACAATACTTCTGACGCGGGCCGCGCTGCGCCGTCCCTCCGCGCCTTTGTCGAATCGCTCCCTTCCCCGAATATTGACACATTGCTCATCCGTATGCGCGAGGGGCACCCCCTGTCGCTTTCAGGCCTTGCCGGGTCGCTCAAGGCCGTTATCGCGGCACGCATCTTCCTTGCGGCGCCGTCGCAGCTGCTTTTCGTCTGTCCGCAAACCGCCAGTGCAGAAAAAACCGAGGCTGATCTTGCCGCCATTCTGGGCGAAGAAACGGTCTGTTCCTTTCCCGACTACGATACCCTGCCGGGTGGAAAAGACCCTCCTCACAACCGGATAGTTGAGGACCGTCTACGCGCATACGGCCGTCTGGCATCAGCCGTTCCCTGCGTAGTGGTGACCACCACCCGTTCCCTTGTACAAAAAACCATCACGCCCGCCCTGTTCGAACGACGCGCCCTCGATATTGCCCAGCAAGAGGCCATGGGCCTCGATTCCCTGGTCGAATGGCTTTTGGGCAAGGGATTCGAACGGCGGCCCATTATCGAAGACATCGGCCAGTTCAGCGTACGCGGGGGTATTGTCGACATTTTCCCCTTCCTGGCGGACAATCCCCTGCGCATCGAATTCTGGGGAGATACCATTGAATCTATCCGCGCTTTTGACGTCTTCAGCCAGCGTTCAGTGGAAAAACTGGAAAAGGCGCGCATTGTGCCCATGACCGAAATTCCGGGCGATGACGAAGCCTCGGTAAGCATCCTTGCGCACCTGAAACCCGGAGCGTGCGTGCTGTTCGATGAAACCGGCCCTCCTGAGGCGCTCTGCGCAACAGTGGTAACCGCGCTCAAGGAAGCATGGGCCGGGGAGGGCTGCGCCCCCCGCGAAGAGCTGCTCTGCACCGCCGCCGGGATCCAATCCCTGCTTGCAGGCCGCCAGCTGATCAACATACACGCATTTGCGCAGGACAACGATTTTTCCTTTAACGCAAAACCCGCGCACGCGGCCCAAGGCGGCACGGCCTTTTTCACGGATTTCAGACTGCTGATACAAAACGGGTACACCGTCACTGTCCTGTGCGAAAACAGCGGCCAGCAAAGCAGGTTCAAAGAGCTTGCGACCGAAGCGGACGTGAGCGTTGCCACTGTGATCGGCAATGTGGACGAAGGTTTTATTCTACCCAATGATAAGATCGCGGTTTTCACGGAAAACCGGCTCTTCAACCGATACATGCACCGCCTTAAATTCAGGAAATGGAAAGGCGGGACCACTATCCATCATGTGTCCGCGCTGAAAAAAGGCGACATTGTCGTCCACATGGAACACGGCATCGGCCGTTTTATGGGCCTCGAACGGGTGCGGGTGGGCTCGCTCGAAAAGGACTGCGTCAACATCGAATATCAGGATCGCGCCTCTGTTTCCGTGCCCATCGAAGACCTGAAGAAGGTGCAGAAATACTCCACGGCCGATGACGCGGTTGCGCCGGAACTAAGCACGCTGGGCGGCAAGACATGGGAGCGGACCAAATCCAAGACCAAGGCCGAACTCAACCGGATTATCCAGGAACTTGTCGAACTCTATGCGACACGCAAGGAAGCAAGCAGACCGGCCTATCCCGCAGACACGGTCTGGCAAAAAGAGTTTGAGGAGTCGTTTATTTACGAGGACACGCCCGACCAGCAAAAATGTTCGGCGGACATCAAAACCGACCTCCAGCGCTCCCACCCCATGGAGCGGCTTTTGTGCGGCGACGTGGGCTTCGGCAAGACCGAAGTGGCCATACGCGCGGCCTTCAAAGTTGTCGAAACAGGCAAGCAGGTGGCGGTGTTGACACCCACTACCATCCTCGCGTTCCAGCACTTCTCCTCGTTCTCGGAGCGGTTCCGCGATTACCCGGTGCGCGTGGGCATGGTAAGCAGGTTCGTGGGCAGCGAAGAGACGCGAAACACTCTTAAAAAATGCGCTGAGGGAGAAATTGACATCATCATCGGCACCCATCGCCTCCTTTCCAAAGACCTTGCATACAAGGACCTGGGGCTGCTGATTATTGACGAAGAGCACCGGTTCGGGGTAAAACAGAAAGAAAAAATCAAGGGCCTGCGCACTCAGGTTGACGTGCTTTCGATGACCGCGACCCCCATACCCCGCACCCTGCAGATGTCGCTCATGGGCATCCGCGATCTGTCGCTCATCACCACCCCGCCTCTCAACCGGCTGCCAATACATACCCGGGTGATAGAGGCTGATAAAAAAACAATACGCGAGGCCATTATGCGGGAAAAGGCCCGCAACGGCCAGGTCTTTTACGTGCACAACAGAGTGAATTCCATTGAGCTGGTGGAGCAGTCGCTGCGCGAACTGGTGCCCCATCTCACCATTGCCGTGGCCCATGGCCAGCAGCCCGAAAACGAGCTCTCAGCGGCCATGCGCTCCTTTATCGAGGGTAAAAGCGACATCCTCGTCTGTTCCGCCATCATCGAATCAGGGCTCGACATTCCCAACGTGAACACGATCATCGTCGACCGCGCGGACCATTTCGGCCTTTCACAGCTCTACCAGCTCCGCGGCAGGGTTGGCCGTTCCTCTGTCCAGGCCTATGCCTACCTTATGGTCAACGACTTCAACCGTATCACTCCCGAAGCGAAACAGCGGCTCAAGGCCCTGGAACAATTCACGGAACTGGGGTCAGGATACCAGATAGCCATGCGCGATTTGGAAATCAGGGGTGCAGGCAACCTCCTGGGAACACGGCAGCACGGACTCATCTCCCTGGTCGGTTTCGAGATGTATAATACGCTGCTTAACGAGTCCATTCAGGAGGTCCGCGAAAAGAAAAAGATCGTGCATTCGGACCCGGTACTGCGCATTGAAGCGCGCGCGTTTATTCCCGATGAATATATTTTGGAGACGGCCCAGCGCCTTGAAATTTACCACCGGCTGTCGCGCGCCGCATCGGTTGCGGAGATCGAATCCATGGCGCCTGAACTCGAGGACCGTTTCGGACCGCTGCCAGCGACCGTGCAAACACTGCTTAACGTCATAGCGGTAAAATTCTGCGCCGCCGCAGTACATGCGGCCGCGGTCTCGGTCACTGCTCGCGAACTCAAACTCGATTTTTCCCTTTCCGGCGAAACCCAGAAAAGCGCCGCCGAGATCGGCGCGCTTATAAAAAAGTTTCCTGACCAAGCTAGGGTCTGCTATGGCGATCCCCTCTCTATTGCCCTGCCGCTTGCCGGCGAAGACCCTGTTGCCCAGGCAAAAAATGTCTTGATTCAAATTCTATAATTTGCTATCTTAACTTTTACTAAATTTTATATGTTAAAAAAGATCATCATCGTCATTGTTGCCCTCGTTCTGCTCGCGGCAGGATCATTTCTGGTGTATGTTGTTAAATTCAAGCCAATTACCCAGCCTGTTCAGCCGGGAAAATTCGTCGCACGTGTGGGAAACTCAACACTCACAGTTGAGGACATCAACAACCGCATCCCCCCGGAATATTCAGATTTCATCTCCTACGAGCAGAACGTGGATTATGTCAAACGGTGGATCGATAACGAAATTTTATATCAGGCTGCCGTAAATCGTGAAATCGATAAAGAGCCTGAAATACGCGAACGGCTCAAGAAAATGCAGAAAGACCTGCTAGTTTCTGAGATGATCAGTCGCCTCTGCACAAAAACGCCCAATGTTTCCGACGAAGCCATTGAAAAATTCTACCGCGAACATCTCGCCGAATTTACCCGCAACGAGACCGAAATCAAGTATATCCACATGTGCCTGAAAACCCTGGGCGAGGCGTGGAACATACGGCGCCAGGTTACCCCGGACAATTTTATCACACTGGCGCGCCAGTATTCCATCGATTCCATAGAAGACATCAACACCCTGCAGTACGTCACCAGCCGTGAAGTCATGCCCGAACTCACTTCAGTCATCTTTGATATTAAAATCGGCGGCACCACGCCTCCCATCAACACACCGCTGGGGTTTTTCATCGTAAAAATCATGGACAAGCAGACGCCGGGCACGGTACGCGAACTAAGGGACGTACGCGATGAAGTCATCAACCGCCTCTCGTCGCAGACCCAGCGGGTACGTCTCGAGGAAATCATCTCCGACCTGCGTAAAAAAATGATTGTCGAATACAACGTGAGCCTCATTCCCGGAAAAGTCGAACCGCGCGGTCCGGCTGGCGACATGCAGACCCCGGCCGGCAAATAAACGACCATGCCCTTCCTTTTTTCACCAAACGGTGCCCTATGAAAACCCTGTACCTTCTCCTGTGCGCTTGTACGCTCGCTTTTGCCGGGCAGACCATTCCACTCGACCGCGTGGTGGCCGTGGTCGGCGACGACATCATCCTTGAATCAGAGCTGAACGAAGCGCTTATGGGTTTCCTCCAAAATGCGGGCCGGGCCATTCCCACGGGAGATGAATTCAAAGCCATGCAGATGAAAGTCCTCGAGAGCATGATCAACGACAAGCTGCTGGTAAAGGAAGCCGAAGTGGAAAGTCTTACGGTGACCGACGAGGAGGTATTTACCGCGCGCGACCAACGCATTGAGGCCCTGGTTGGTCAGGTGGGTTCGCGCGAGGCGCTTGAGCGGGAGCTCATGGACGGCTACGGCCTTACGGTCACCAAGCTGAAGAAGAACCTCTACCGCCAGATCAAGGAACAGATGCTCTCGGGCAGGCTCACCCAGCAGCTGCGCGATAAAAACATCCCCACGCGCAAGGAAATCGAGGAATTTTATACCGAATACCGCGACAGTCTTCCCCTGGAAAAGGAGAGCATCCATCTTGCGCACATCATGCGGAAAATAGAGCCGTCGGACAGCGTCGTACGGGCCGCGGAACAGCGCATCCGCCGTATCGAGGACGAACTGGCATCGGGAAAACCTTTCGAGGAACTCGCGAAAAAATATTCAGATGATCCCGCAAGCTCGCAGACCGGCGGTGACTTGGGCTTTTTTCAGAAAGGGCTGCTCGATCCCGCGTTCGAACGAGTCGCGTTCGGGCTCAATACCGGTGAAATAAGCCCGCCCACACGGTCGCGCTACGGTTTTCACCTGATCAAACTCGAGGAACGGAAAGATAAGTCCATCAGAGTACGCCACATCCTTGTGCTGGTACGGCCAGACAAAAACGACTCTCTCCGCGTCATACACCAACTCGACTCCCTGGCGAACGCCGCCACAACCGACTCTCTCTTTGAACAATGCGCCCGTGCTGTTTCCGATGACAAACAGACAAAGGACAAGGGAGGAGACCTGGGCTGGGTCTCGTCGGAAAACCTCTCCCCTGCTTTTAAACAAGCCATTGCCGGCCTGCAGGCGGGCAAAAACAGCGCGCCGGTCCTCATTGACGACGCATACCACGTCTTCCGCATGCTGGGACGCAAGGACTCACGCGACCTCACGCTCGCAAACGACTTCGACGTTATCAAGCAGCTGGCCGCGAACTACCGGCTGCGCAAGGAGATACAAAGCATCTGCAACCGGGTAAAACGCCGGGTGTACATTGAAAACCGATTGGCGGAGGCGGCGGGCGACACAGCCGTGCCGGACCAGAACCTTGATTCAATTTACTAACGTCACCAAACATTTTAAAAAAAACTGGGCGGTCTTGGAAAACATCACCTTTTCCATAGACCGCGGCGAATTTGTTTTTGTAACCGGTAAGAGCGGAGCGGGCAAATCGACGCTTCTCAACCACATGTACATGAAATTGCTGCCCACTTCGGGAGAAGTGGTGGTCGACTCCTTCAGTTCGTGCCTTGCGCGGAAAAAAGAAATCGCCCTGCTACGGCGCAAAGTGGGCATGATCTTCCAGGAGTTTCTGTTGCTCAACGACCGCAATGTGTACGAGAACATCGCCCTGCCGCTACGCCTTGCGGGCCTGTCCGAGGACGAAATTAGGAAACGGACCCTGAAGATCCTCTCCTACACCAGCCTTTCGCACAAAATGCAGGAACAGGTCACCTATCTTTCGAGCGGCGAAAAGCAGCGCATCTGCATTGCCCGCGCCCTGGTCAACGATCCCCTGCTCATTCTGGCGGACGAACCCACGGGCAACCTCGATAAGGAAAACAGCGACGAAATTATCTCGCTGCTCCAAAACATACATGGACAGGGGACCGCAATAGTCATGGCCACCCACAATACGGATCTGGTCGCTTCCCGGCCCTTCCGCCGCATTCACTTGGAAAACGGCCGTATGCCGGATACCGTGGCCGAACACTGAACCAAGGAGTTGTCACAATGTGTTTCACCATCAGGGATGAGCGCGATTATTCAGCGCTTATAGTCAAGGACGCGGTCTTCATCCGTCACCAGGCGCAGGCCTTCAAAAACTTGGTCCGGGAGTTAGCTGAAAAGGGAAAAAACAACATTATTCTCGACATGTCGGGATGCGAATACATATCGAGTGAAGGCCTAGGCGCGGTCGCCGAAACCTGGCACGGATCACGTGAGAGAGGCGGACTATTCTGCGTTGTATGCCAGAACAAGGCGGAAAACGAGATTCGTTACCTCTTCGATATCATTGGCTTCTCGGTACTGCTCCAGGGTTTTATCTTCGACACACTTGACGACGCCATTGCCCGCGTCACGAACCGCCCGCCAGCCTAGTCCTGAAAATTCTGATATCGGGCCCATTTTCGAACGGGCCCCGTTTAAACTCGGCCACCAGGTCGCACTCTCTTTCTACTGTTTCGTATAACGTCCGGAACGATGCCGCTGTCTCGGGATAGTATTTTTTTGTGAGCGCGTTCGTATGAAAACCGGTCATAAAGGAATTGAGAACAACATAACGGCCACCGTTTTCCAAAAACCAGGAAAAGGGTTTGGCCCGGTCGTGCGCTGGATGAAACTGGTCGAATTCGAGAGGGATTTTCCTGTGCGGAAAATCCATAATCGGGTTTGACCAGAAATGGCCGGTGAAATAAACGATGGCGCTGTCTGCGGCGTGTTCGCGTAAAAACTTCCCCGCTTCAATGCGCGTATCAGACCCCGTACGCGACAGGAATTCCCTGGCTGTCAGGTTCATGGAAAAAAGCAGAACACTGGTCACTGCTAGTGCGGCAATAAAAGGCCGTGTGCGTACAATAAACGCCTCGCATGCCAGTACAGCAAGAAGTATCATGAACGGATATGCCGGTAAAGCATAGCGTACAATCTGGGACACACCTGCAAAATAGACGGTTACAGCGATAAAAAGTACCGCCGGAATCCAGAAGACCCGGCTCTTGCGCAGTGCAATGACACAACCGGCAAAGGCCAGCAGCAGCATGGGCAACGAAAGCGATTTTGAAAGCGACCGGTACCCATAGACCTCGTGCACAATCCGCTTGCTGCCAAAAATAAAATCCCAGGACGTTCCTTCACACCCCAGGCTTGGTCCGTATGCGTGGGTCCCTGCGACGCTGATAGCATTGGCTCCGAATTTTATAAGCGCGCTGAAGAATCCCGGGAATATACTGGTAATAGCCAACAACGAAGCAAGAAAAACTACGATACCCTGTTTTATTTTTACCTTAACACCAGCGCCCGGATACAAACACAGCAACAAAAAAAGAAAACCATAGAGCGGCAGCGCCAATTTGACGGAAATAGCTGCTCCGGCAACCAGACCCGCAAAAAGCAGACGTTGCATTGAATCGGGATTCTGTAAGGCCCTAAGAAACGCATAGACCGCTGCAACCATGCCAAGCGCGTTCATGGTCTCAGGAACAGCGTATGTTGCGTATTGGAATGGTAAAAAAGAGACCGCGTAGAAAAGCGAGGCCAGCAAGGCAATGCGCCTTCCCATGCCTGCTACCATTGCCAGAAGAAAAATGAAATAGACGGTGAGCAGATCGCAGGCAAGGGATACAGCCCTGGCCGCATAGTGGTGCCATGCGCGCGGGAATTCGGGCATATGCGGGTGGGTGCGATGGTAATACAACGCCTCGGGCGCATACAGTATCGAAAGTACCCGTTGATACGCCGGAGGATAATCTCCGGAAAAATAATACGCTGGATCAGTGAAAACTTTGAGAGCTGCGCTTATATGAAAATCGTCGTCAGGCCCTGCGACCTGCGGTGGTGCGCCCCAGAAAAGACAGGGAAAACGGAGGCAAAAAGCAAAAACAAGGATAAGGAGAACCGGCCGCTCTTCAAGGATCCGTTTCGCGTACTGCATAGCTGTAGATAATATAGTATAAAACTCATATTTCCTGCAGGATAATAGGTCATACATGACTCTTCTTTTGTCGTTTTTTCATCTCAATAATACCGCTTTCCGGGAGATGGTGTTGCGTCCAACGGTCAAACAGATATGGTAAATACCGCTTGCCATAGTATCCGCATCCCATATCAACGAGCCCATGCCATGAACCTTGGCAGAATACACAAGAGATCCTGAATGGGAAAAAACATCCAGCGAACCATGGTTTGAATGATTTCCCGCAGCATAAAATATCACTGTGTTTCCATTAAACGGGTTTGGTGCGTTGCTGCATGATAATTTTAAATTGCCGGAAGCGCCATCACGTCTTTCGGCCTTGTCTGTTCTAGCAATGTCCCCATAAAGGACCAGATGAACGGTGTTGCCGTCGCTGGTCCACGGGGAATCAGAGCCGTTTATACACGCTCCTCCGCATGGCTGGTATTGCCAGGAACATGTCTCATCACCGTAGAGGCATGCCATGCCATAATTATTGGCACCAACCTTGACCAGAAAGACTATACCGAAATTTCCCCGATTCGAAAGGATATACCGTACCTGGTTTGTGACTTCTATTCTCCGGAACCTCTTGTCGAGTACAGATGGCAAAGGATAACCCTGCAACCGTCCATTTTGTCCAAAAATGGTATCAAGCGTTGTTGTCCCGTTTATAAGGCATGGGGAATCATAATACAGACCATCAGCCGACATATTGATCCAGAGTGCGTTTTCGGGGATATTTTCCGCGCCACGGTATCGTCGAATCCCCCCGGAAACATCCGCCACGCCGATCTGCATGGCGATCTGGCCCGCCGTATTCCACGCGTTGCCCGCCATCCATCCGTCGGTCACTTCACCGCAGAGAAACGCCGAATCAACAGAGCCATTCAAAGTGGAATCATCAAGGTTTATGGACCAAAATCCAGCGCTGAATCCATGCCAGGCGCCAGGCCCGCCGCCGACCATGAAACCCGCGTCGTTGTACTGCACTGATTCCGAATGAAAACTGGTGACTATTTTCCCTTCGTGGACAATTGTGCCTTGAGGAAGTGAGGGCCCTGGATTGGAGGTGAGATCATACCCGTTTGTGAGAGCTTTATACCAAAAGACATGAACGCCCTGAACTGCACAACAATAAGAGAAAACGCAAAATATCGCGGCGGTTATTTTTATCATGTCATCCCCAATATTTTGAATAGTGTTTAGCTGCTATTTTATTTTTGAAGGAAGACTCTCTTTGACAACGTTTTATTCCCAACATGCGTACAAATCACATATACTCCGCCCGGCAGGTTTGCAGCTTTCCATAGAAAGCCATCCGCAACTTTTGAAAGAGGCGTGTCAAATGCGTGGACGCACATCCCTTTGATGTCATAAATCCTGAATATGACATTCCTGATGTTCCCACCCTTTCGCACGTTTTCCAAGGAAATAGTCGTCGATGGATTGAATGGATTTGGTGCGATATTGAGATGTATGTCCTCGTTCGCTCCAGGGACCTTTTTCTGAACAGCAACTCCGTTGGTAAGGTCTCCATACGCCACCACATGCACCGTATTGCCGTCCTCGGTCCATGGATTATCGGAGCCGTTAACGTTAATCAATGTTTTTTCATAGGTAAAATTGCGGTCTTCGTCAGCATAAAGGTTGAATTTTCCCGTGCTTCCCTGGTTCGAAGGAACAAGGAATACTATTGCAAATTCACCACTGTTCGCCAGGATATAATTTACCTGTTTCGTAATAGTGAGCCTAAGAAACTGCCCGTCAAGCGATGATGGCATATTGACGGAAAGTCTTCCATTCAGACCATCAACGGACAACATCGTATCGGTCCCCGGAATAGTAGGAAGAGTGTAATTCAAAGTACCAAAACTTATATCTTTCCATTCCGTATTTTCAGGAATTTCATTGCGGCCCCACATAGATATCCCAAAGGAAACATCAACAACGCCGCATTTGATATGTATCGGACCTGTATTATTATAGCTGTCCTCTGTCCATCCGTCCCGCACTTCACCAACAGCAAACGCCGAATCAACCCTTCCGGTCATTGCGGAGTCATTGAGGTCTTTTGACCATATGGCGGCACTCCATGCCTGCCAGTCGCCCGTGGCCGACCCAACGACAAAATGCGGCAAATCATAGCCATGGCCATTGGAATACGTTGCCGACACGATCATGCCCTCGTGCACGATTGCGTCTGAAGGAATACCGGGTCCAGGGTTGTTTTCAGCCAGCGCATATCCACTCAACAGCGCCTTGTACCAAAAAACATGGGGTTCCTGCGCTTCTGATACTATGGCGATGAACGCCGCCACGCTAAAAATGACGATTACGTGTTTTTTTAACATCCTTTTTTCTCCTTTTTATACTTTTATAGTAAGTCCCATATCTTAAAACCGGTCGCTCACTTAATCAGCAGCAGACTTTTCTCATATATTACTTTTTGCTCCTTGACACGCAACAGATATAATCCGCTCGCAAGGTCTCGTGCGTTCCAGACAAAGCCAGCGGTGCGCTGGGAGAAACCAGCGATAAATTGCTGGATCAATTTGCCGCGAGTGTTATATACGCCAAGCTCTATGTCAGGGTCGTTAACGTCTAATCCTTGTATTTTTATCACAGTTAACGGATTAAACGGGTTTGGAAAAGCGGTAATAGAAATGCTACGCGTATTATTATCATTCCTTTTCTCGCTCAATGCTGGATCCATGATGCTAAACACATGTACGATCGGTTTTTTATTGTCCCAACCGTCATTGCTTTTTCCTTCCAAAATATATACCAGTCCGCGTTCACGGTCATACGAACCGCCGTCAATGGGGCTTTGGAAACATATAGCATCGGGATTTGTGAACAAAAAATCCCGTACATCCCATATCGCGTAAGGAGCCAGATTAGGCGCTTTCTCCTTTTTTGCCACAGATGCGAGATCCTCAGGACTGTAAAAGAGGATCTCGGTCTTGCACCTCCTGCCCTGCGGACCTTGGGTGCGACCACATTCCGGATCTGTTCCATACCATGTTGAATCACAATTACCTCCGGCTATTATGACCGCTGTTTTATGGCCCGCCGTAAGCCACTCGGCCATGGACCAGCCTGCTGATATGCCGGAATAACTTGGCCATGCATTGGATTCTGGATAGTGAAGCAGTTCCACCGCCGGCACATCAGCGTCGAACGAGGGGGGATTTCCCCATGCCCATGGCGCACATGCGTATAAATTTGGACCGCGCGAGTCGCTTCCTTGTCCCCACCGATAACGTCCTGTGGCAAGGTTCATTCCCTGTACATTGCTATCAGCCCAGTCTGACGGGATTTCGCACATATAGCCCGCGGTCCTCGTGTTTGGAAAATTGGCGATGTTCCACAAGGACGTTGGAGCAGGGTTCGAAAGATCAAGGTCAAACCATCCGTGCGAAGGTCCATCATTATACTCCCAGTATTTCGGCCAGGTAATGTGCATTTTAGCCTTGTTCTGTGAACCCTGCGCTGGAAGATAGCAGACATCACCAACACGTTCCTGGTCCGTTGGCGTATATCCCGGGGGTAAGATATTAACTGGAAGCGCAGTAACGCTTGCCACAGGAAGAGAGTCAAAACATTTAGTGGCGGAAATAACAGGCGCTGGGATACTTACTTCGCCAACCGCATACTGTTGATAGAGGTATAAAGATCCCGGATACCCATCGTTAGGGCCGTTTGAGTCTCCTTTGGGACAATACCCAACAGCGCCGATTCGCAATGCTGCCCATAAACGCGGCATCCGGAAAGCGCCTTTATATACTAGGTCTCTTGGATACAATAGTTCAGCATGAATGGAAACAACGCCAATGGTCATGCAAAGAAACCATGGTAAAACAAAACAAACAAGCAGTATTTTGTGCAGAGGCGTCTTTTTTTCAGGACAATCCAACGTATAATACAACCGCATAAGACGCCTCCTCCATGAATAATACCATATATAGAAATCCCTTGAGACCATTATTCTGGAACGCTCATTTTAAAAACAACATCTTTCCCGTCATTCTTTTCACATTATCATCAATGGTATACATATATATTCCGCCTGCAACGGAATTCCCCGCTTTATCCGCGCCATTCCATAACGCTTTTGAATTATTGGCCTTTAATGTCTTAATGACATTTCCTCTAACATCATAGATGGAAATATCAGCGTTTCTTTTCAGGCCAGAATAACAAATGGTTGTTGCCGGATTAAATGGGTTGGGCTGCACAATAGCCGAAAAGGGCGACGGTTCATCGGTCCTTATGTCATCAGTGGAGATTGGCGATTCCATGAGCTTGAATGAAGGGTAAAAATATGACTCCGTGGAATGGTAATGATCCGTTTCCGCGAATCCATAATAATCTTTATGCCACCTGCAATCCGGAGACTCGGCCGTACTCGCATATGCGCCTTGCTGCCATAAGGTGCTGCTTCTGATATCTCTGTCCGTGGTAATCGTTCCCATGCCGAAAACCGCTCCGCTGTTGAAAGCATGGGGGCATGCACCCGAACGCATCGCATCATTAAAAAAAGCAAAGGGTACGAACACCTCCAGGCCAAATTCTTTTTTACTCGTATCCATCGCGGTAATCGCGAACGCAATATTATCGATTGACCTCGAACCGCTCGGATAGCTTTCCACACATGACTCGGGGCCGCCGCCGATAAAACCACTTACTTTAAAAACACACGCCTTAAATTTCTCCGGGCAGAAATTCAGCATTATTTTATAGACAAATCCCCCATTGTACGGGTTCTTTTCAAGGTTGCATGGGTCGAAACAGAATTCAATGCCTTCGTAGCCCCAAAAATTCTCCCATGCGGTGCATGCCTTGATGGTATAATATGAATCGTCATACCGTTTCGCCGCAATGTAGAGGCCCCGGCCTGTTTTCCAAAGCATGGCAACATCGGCCTGCTGGTCATTTGTGCCGGTATAATTATATGTACCCCCATTCTCTATGATGTTTGACGGATCTGTAATGTCCCATTTACAGAAATCAAACCACGTTACACCCTTGTTCAAAGGATTAAACACGGAAACCCACGACGGCTCATTCAATATGCCATCAACGACAATATCTTCATTGGGTTGAAAGACTTCATATGCCCTAAAATCTGGACTTGCCGTATCCCATCTGGCCCGCCATTCTTCAATGTATTCTACCGGAGGGCATACAAAACCAAATGACGCGCAATAAAAAATAAATTTGAACAGTATGGCGAATAGCGGTCTCATAACAACTTCCTTTTTAAATCATGACCCGCATTGACAGAAACAACAGCGCTATTACCATACTTCGGCTACGATTTCGTGTGAAAGGTCGCGCAGGACCTTTCCATGAGCGCCGGCTGTTACTGTTATCGAGAAGGTCTGTCCGTTGACTGCCACAACAAAGGTAAAAATGCACGCAATTGTTGTTCCAATCAAAAAATTGAATGGTTTTTCCATTGTAGTCCCCATTTCTCCCATATTTTAAAAATAATTGGAAAAAGAAGCGCATCAATCCCATTTCGGATTTATATATATCACCAATCAGGAAATAACACCCGCATTTCTGGAAACTGCTGGCATTTCTGGAAAATGCATCAAAATAAGATGGTTTTACTCAAAATTTCCGGTGAACATAGTATCATTGATCTAGCAAAAACATGATACTACTTAACCAATGAGGCGTATTTAATGATTTTCCCATTTCTATTTCTGGCGACAATGACATAAATACCGCTTGCATATTTCGATGCATTCCAATCATATTCCGTAAAATCGTGTGCGATTGTTCTTGTTGCTTCCAGTTTTTCAACGAGATTCCCTTTAATATCATGTATTTGCACCGTGCCATAGTGCTGATTGATGAATTCGTTTGCCGGGCAGCGGTCCGAACCTCGGCTTTTAATAGTTATTACAGTATGAGGATTGAACGGATTTGGATTAATGTCCATGTCAAACATTTCTATTATAGCGCCTCGTTTTTGGGTTTTAATTATCCCTGAATCAGTGACAATGATTCCCAGTTCATTGCCCTGGGGTGATACGCTGAACCCCTCTATTGTAAAAAGACCATCTTCATCGGCTTCCACCGTGCCTGATTGGATAGGGATGGCTTCTCCAATGGCCGTGTTTTTCCAATAAAATTGCGTGTGTGGAAAATGCAAAAGGCGCTGCAACCGTCTTGGAGTAATGTCCACCGTAACTGTTTGAGGCCCTGCATAATCGGGAATATCGCTTCGAGAACCAGTGTCGAGTTTCAAGGTTGTGCTCAATAAAAGCGCGCTGTCCACTGGGGCGCTCACAACAGGATTTTCCATCGTTGACCATAGTATGCGGGCGTTGCATTGCCCCGTATCATGGCACAGCGCATTTATACATGCGGCGGAAAGCGTATCGTCGCTTGCGGCGTTTTTTAAGGCGAGGACAAAATGATTTCTGCCTACTTTTCCGCACGGATTGTGCCCCATATACACCGGTTCGTGCCCATTGTCGGACCAGCCGCCGGCATAGGGCATGCCATATCGGGCAAAGCTATTGCTCCCGTGATCGGACCAAATGGGGGCGCCTTGTTCTGTCCAACTCACAATGCCGTCCTGCGTCCCATTGGAAAAATGATAAAAAGGTACTGTGTCGTTTTTAAATATCCGGGGGATAATACTGTCCCTGACATTGGCCCATGAGTTCGAACGAAGGTCCACTGCTTTATTGCCAATAAGCCTGCTATTGTCTATTAGATCTCTGCATTCCAGGCTTTGATCGATCCCCCACATGATGCCATCGGAATTCATTATTGATTGATTGCCGTTTGTCACACTGGCAACCGCTTCGATGTATGCGAAAATATCCGGATGGTGCGCTGCGAAGGTAAATGACCCGCTGCCTCCCATGGAACCTCCTTTGAGACACACCCAGTTGTCATCGGCGATCCAAGGGGCATTCCCTGAACATAACCATCTGATTGCGCACCAATTGCGGTATTCGGTGTAATTGAACACGATGCTATGCGAACCAGGCCTTCTTCTGTTTGTGAGCGAATCGGCATATCCAAAATGCCAACTGAGATAAGGGTCGTCAAAATAGATCCGCAGATTGCTTTTTTTGACTTCTTCTGATCCAATGGCGTCGGAGTTCTTTATGCTAGCTGCCGCACCGTCTATCCAGGCGCTGAAATAATCACCTCTGCCGTGCAGATCGCAGAACAGCCTTTTTTTTACGCCTTTCCATTCCTTTTTTGCGGCAATGTATATAGGATACGCGTATCCTTCCAGTTGTTTGTTCCATTTATCAAACGGCATCCAGAACATGAATACATGGCCGGAGCTGTCTTCGGAACACGCCTGTTCCACCGGACTGACCATCAGGCATTCTTGTTCGCTGACCGGGCCAACGGTATTCATGGTGTTCAGTATGGTATCTTCGCGGCCGTCCGTGACCGCGGTTATTGCGTAATAAAAATCCCCGCCGCCACTGTCCTGGCATGTCCAAACGAGCAGTTCTTGTTCCCGTGCAAGGGGAACGCCCAGATATTGAATCCTGAAAAAACCGGTTCCAAGCGCCGCTTTTAGCTTACCGTTGTTCAAATCAGCGAAATGTTTTATATACGTGGAACCTGAGTCTATCTGCGCTATTCTTTTTGCTTCAATAAGGTCTGAAGTGGTGACAGGGGTAAATGAACGGTAGATGCGATATTGCGACGCGGACGCAATGTCATTCCATGTTAAAAAAGTCTGCCCGTTTTTATGTTCGGCTTCTACATCTGCGTGTGCAGTGCCATAAAGAACAATCATATATGCTAACATGCAAAAGACCACTATCTTTCTCATATGCATCCTTTCTTTATTAATGAATATAGTCCCAAACTACGCAATAACAATTGCATAAAAAACGATAAATAGGCGCTTTTTTGGAAAAAACACCGGCATTTCTGGAAATCAACAGCATTTTTAGAAAAATAGTACTAGAGAAGGATCAGAACCGGCTGCTGAGCGTTGTATCGTCTGCCGGATGGGTTTAGGGCCTATGTTCCTTGCGATATTCGCCAGGGGTTATACCGGTCGCTTTTTTAAATACTCGATGGAAATTATTGAATCCATCAATGCCGACGGCATACGCTATTTCATTTACGCTTTTTGACGTGCTTTTTAGCAGTTCCATGGCTTTTTGAAGGCGTATATTATGCAGATGCTGTATCGGCGACAGACCGTTGACAGCCTGATATATCGAATAGAGCCTTCGTTCGCTCATATAGGCTTGTTCCGCGATTTTGTACCGGTCAAGATCCTGTTCCGCGTAATGGTCAAACAGGTATTGTTCAATCGTTTCCGCGATCTTCTTCCATTGTTCCGGAATCTTTTCCATTAAGGGCCGGCGCATAACGCGTTGCCGTATCAATAGCGCCCCCAGTGCGGCGATGATAGCGCAAAGGACGGCCGCGTACAAAAGGCCTCGTTTTTTTTGCAGGAAAAAGAAAAGGGTCGGCAAGGCATATATTTTGCCTTTTGTATCATTGACTATATACCCATTTACGATCCACAAGCCCTGTTCCAAATAGCCGGGCAGCCTGAATGCAAACCGCGCTTTTCCGGTCCGGGTGTTGAATGCATATTGGTCGATAACGATAAAATCGTTGGGGTATTCGCGTGACTGGCCGTTGGGCGGGACGAGTTTCCATTCCTTTGTCGCTTCGAGACCGCTATAATATACCGAAGATCCTGAAGACAGACTGAAAATGTGGTTCATGGACCTTTTTGCGGTCCCAAAGCGGTCTGAACGTAAAAGAGGGTGTCTGGCGAATTGCACGTTTAAATCAACATAGGTGGTTGAGTCCGATGCGATGCCGGATATTTCTATAATAACCGTATCGCCGTAAAAATAGTGGTTGGTCACCCTTTCCGAAGAAAAAGCCATGGTGGCGCCAATTGAGTTTTCTTCTATTGAATCCGTCCGTTTTGGGCTTATCATGAAAGTTCTTTGCTCCGACCATAGGGAATCGCCGGGAATTTTAACCATGTACGAGTACATACCTCCCGGTGAAAAATCCTTGCCAAACCGCAATGTCTGGCCTGGCATGAAAACGCTGTCGCGGACTAGACGCAAAGCGGAATCGATGCGTACGCGAACCGATGTCGTATTATCACGGCCATGGACAGTGAATGCCGGCGCCGCCGGAAACACATATTCATACTGAGCGGGAGAGAACGGTTCGACATGCGTGTCAGCGGATCCCGCTCTTTTATTTCCAATGCAAATATCATCCATGTCGCAGGATAGGAATGGCGCGTTGTTCTTATGGGTAAAACCAAAGCTTATGTTATGATAGAAACCCAAAGTGTGCACGAGAGCGCGGCTTTTCGCTCCGGCAAGCGTACCATCGATAAAAAGCGAGTCAGTCAGTATACCGTCTCTGATCCTGAGAAAAATGCATACAGTGCACCATGTATTAAATGCAAGATGCTGCGAAAGGATCTGAAGAGGGATGTCTTCGATTGAGGACCGTATCAGAAGCTTAAGCTGTACCCGTCCGCTGTCATCGTAGGCGGCAATAAGGGCTGGATTGCAGTAATAGCCGGCTGCCGGGGGTTTCATGATCATTTCCAGAATACTGCAATACCCAGACTGAAAAGGTGTCCGCTGTTCGGACCGGTTGTTCAGCCTGATTGAGAACTGGATATAAAGCCCTCCCGCTACACTCTTTTCTTCGAGAGGCCATCGAACAGAGCGTTGGATAAACGCCTCATTTGTATCAGCGTACAGCCGCAACCCGTTCTTTCCCCTGTGGGCCGCTTCAGGGGTAATGGAAACATTGGATTTGGAAAGGCCCCACATTTTAAGTGAAGCGGTATCTTCAAAATCATTCTTCAGAATACATTCGGGAAAGACCGGGACGGAGAACAATAAAATCACGAACAATTGGCTGATCCAGCGAGGGTTTTTCAGTATACAAAGCATAGCAAACCTAATTGAAGAGAAAATAATCATTACTGTCTGGAAAAAGAAATCAGTATGGCGGACTCAGAAAATCTTGAAAATAAAACGCTATTCATCAACCCCTTTTTCATACCCTTTAATCCCCGTATATCTTTTTCTCATTTTTTCAGCTATCTCCTGTCTATTGATAGACTGATAATATATTATATATTCCGGCAGATTTCCTCGTGTATGAAAGGGACCGCCTTCCTCAATCACTTTCCGCATAGGATCCTCGTGTTCCTTTGACGAAGCAAGCTGCTCCCGCTCCCAATCATTTAAAATTGAACGTCCTTTATCAATAAATTCCGGTTTTTGATCGACCAGATTATTTAGTTCATGCGGATCTTTCTTCCAGTTGAAAAGCATATACTCGGGAAGCTCTTTCAATCCGTCCATATAGGTTCTAATAAGGATATGATCACCAAAGAGAACCGATCGTTGACAGCTCCAGGGAGCATGGCTTAAGATGAGGAACTCTCTTCCATTTTCTGAGGATCTGAGAAAAGCATCTTTAAAACTTTTTCCGTCCCATTTGCCTGGAACAACTAAGCCTGCAAGCCCGAGAATTGTTGCGGAAATATCAAATTGATAATGAAAAGCTGAATTTCTTCCAGGTTCAACTCCGGGCCATTTTATAATCATGGGGACACGGTTTGTGATAAGATCAGCTGTATGGTGATCGCCGTATATATTCAGTTCTCCCTGATTTTCTCCATGATCAGATGTAATAATTATTGCGGTTTCTTCATAAATCCCCAGATCTTTTAATTTTTGGACCATTTTCCCGACATGAGCATCCGCATAGCGAATACCAACATCATATCCATCAATCCATGTTTTATAATCATCCAGGTTTTTGATCTCTTTCACTTCCCGGTGGGTTGGTTTATCCAACCATGGGGCGTCAAGCGGTGCATTGGCTGAATGAGGGCCAAAGCTCTGCTGATGTTTATCTATCATCTCCTGTGTCACCCAGGTAGCAATCGGTTCATCTTTAAAGGGATTCTCAACATACTTCGGTGTTCTATAGGGTCTATGCGGGTCCCAGATATTATAGTGCAGGAACCAGTTTTCTTTTTTATTACTATTGTCTAGCATTTCTAAAGCTTTGGGTGTGACTTCATCAGCTGTTTCGTGTCCATCCTTTCCGCAATTATATATTTCATTGAATCCGGCATAGAACCACCAAGCCGAATGCCTGTCCGCAAAGGAAGTGACACTGGCCGTATAGTAGCCATTTCTACGCAGAACCTCTACAAACTGCCGGTTCTCTTCAGAGGTATGAAATTTCCTGGTTATGCCCTCTTTATACTTGTCCGCGTAGGCGCCGCCATGATTGATGGCCCCATTATGAAAACCAAACCGCCCGGAATGGAATGCGGCACGGGAAGGCAGACAGGGCGTATCGGAAGCAAAACACTGCGTGAACCGTACACTGTCTTTACAGATACTGTCGATATGAGAGGATGTGTTTCTATGGTATCCATAACACCCCAGATGATCGGGACGCAGTGTATCAATATCGATGAGAAGGATTTTCATATCACGTTCCTTTTATTCAGACCTTATTTTAAGATATTTTGCAGCATCCGCTGCATTGATGAGATTATTTTTTTAGCATCATCAGTTTCTATTGGAGAGATGGATTTAGCCAAAACAAAAATCCCTTTAAGCTGGCTTCTCTCTCGCACAGGAAAAGCAATCCGTTTAACACCATTAATATTGTAATAAAGATCCTGTGCATACCCGTTTGTTTTAATTTCCTGTATTGCGGAATGTATTTGAGCGGTTGAATGGTTTTTTCGTCTGGTCTGTGCATCGTACTGCCATATCTTCAGCGGAATTTGTTGATCCCCAAATGCATACCCCACCCCGGAAACAGCCTCCAGTTCATCATCCCACTTCCTGATGAATCCGATCTGTGCCAGCACTTTCACTTCCTTATCGGAAGGGTCTTTCCGGTCCACGAGTATTGGCCCCATCTTGGAAGGGATATACCATTCAGCGGTATATCCGGTCTTCTCTGCGGCCTGCAAAAGTAACTGATTAATTTTTTCTTTAAATTGATCAGCTGCTGGAATAGCAGGTATCAGTTTCTGTAGTGCATAATAATGACCGGTTCTCTCATTTCTGGAGACAATATCTAAAGAAATCATTTCGTCTAGAATCCGTAACAATGAAGATTTTGGGATCTTTAATACATTTGTCATCTCGTGAAGAGAACTATTATCGTTTTTAGATAAAAACTGAAGGATTTGGATTCCTCGTGTTAAAGCTGGAGCTGCAGATTTACAAATAATAGATTCCATATTTAGAATATATTCTAAATATAGTATCACCGTATCTATAAACTCAACTCTTATTTTCACACATAGTGTCGAACACACTTTAAGTTCCACCAAAGGTGGGTGGTCTCTGGAAGGACCCGCTTCGCTCTCATGAAAACAAGGCAAAGCGGGTATTCGAACAAGAAGGGGAATAGGAAAAGGTTGCGTCAGCCGAGGAACAGAATTTTCAACGGAAGCTACTAACTAATTCCCTGTTTTTCCAACACATCACGAATAATGCGCTCCAAAGCGTGCAGGGAAAAGTTCTCTCTCGCAATGGCATAATTTTTTTCCACAACCTGGGTCCGCCTTTTACCGTCCCGCAACAAAGCGATAACTTCACCGGCGGCCCGGCGTACAATGGACGGCTCCACGGTAACCAAGTTTCGCTTGTCTGTTCCAGAAACTTGATTTCCAAGGGACACCACGTCAAAACCGCATTGGGCCAAATCACTGGTCCAAACAGGGTATTCAAATAAACAAACCGGCAATTTGGTAAAGACCGCTTCAATGAATTGATTGCCCCACCCCTCCCAAACAGAGGGATAAGTCACAAAATCAGCATGCGCATAACTGTCCCAAAGCGAGTAGATTTTTCTTCCTTCTTCCGCGCCCCGGCTATGTTTGACAATAGTGGCGCACCAAACCACCTCAACGCCCATTTCAGCGGCTTTGGTTTTGAGCGCCTCTGGATAAGTTCCCGTCAATCCAATGCCCTCCACATAGCCTGCGCAAACCAGTACAATGCGATCACGCTTTCCAAAACTTCGGCCATGATACAATGGCCCGGCCTCCAAACGAACGCGGTTTTCCGGCTTTTGCAATTCAGCAATCAGATCAATGGCCAATTCCACGCCTTTGCGGTCCAAAATACGCGTCGCTTGCAGAAAAACAAGATCCGTTTCACGGACACCAATGGCGTTACGAAAATCGGCGTTGTACGCATCAAGGGTCCATGCGGGACGATCAAAATCAAAAACATTGGGAACAACGCGGGCCTCTTGCCCTGTTCGCCGCTTCAGTTCAGCTTGGGCAATGCGGTTGATGACCATATGATGGATATACGGGCGGATAGGCGGGGCGTATTTTCGATAATGCGCCGCCACTTCAGCGCATGTTGGTTCCACTTCGCCCGAATCTTCCCACCAAAAATCATGGTTGTGACACGTAACACGCAACCCCCGTTCCGCATGCAACTCGTCCACTGCCTCCACAAGGGCCTGCATACCAGGCAGGTTGTAGCCCACGGAAACCAGGTTGTTTGGGAAAAGTAATTCAACCTTGAGATCACGCAGATGCTTTAGGAACTGTGGTTTGATGCGAGCAGCCTGCGCCTCCACCTCAGCCATTAGTTCCAAGGAAGAGTTGTAATCAGAGAGCTTCCGGGTGCCATTTTTGATCACCTTTTGCGTTATAGGATGAAACGGGTAGAGTTCGGGTATGCAATGCCCACCCGGGACATCCTCGTTACCTGAAATATAATGGACCGTATGGCCCATACGCTCAAGAATAACCCTCCATTTATCCACTTCCAAAGACACGCCGTCAGTGCGTCCCAAACGATGTTGTGTGAATGCGATGACCGCCATAATATTTCCTTTATTCAACTACCCGAACCATACCCGGAGAACATATTCAGACACTAAATACCGCATACAACGGCAACGATGTGAAACGCGCCTCCTCCCTGTACGGCGCAGCGCAAAAACGGACACCTCGCACGGTGAGCGCATATTTTTCAAGGAACAGGTGCATACTTTTCATGCGTCCGGGCGCGCCCGATTTCACCTCGATCGGGAGCGCTTTTCCCTCTTTCTGTACGATATAATCAATTTCCGCTCTGCTGTTGTATTCTTCACGTCCCCAGTAGAATAGCTCTGGCTGCCTGAAGGGAGTTGCATACGCCACAAGTTCCTGGCCAACAAACTGTTCAGCGGCCACTCCATTCCACGCGGAAAGCAGGTCTGAAGAGCGTAACACCTCTCCCCCGATGCCGATCTGCGTGGTCATAAGTCCAATATCAAGAGCAAGCACTTTGAAATGATTTTCCTTCATGCCAGCGGCAAGGGGCAGTTGCCCTACGGAGGTCCGGAACACCTGACGCACTACTCCCGCCCGGACCAGAAGCCCTAGCGCAGCTTTGAGTTCCCGGGCATTGCTCTCAGGCTCAACGCGCTTGTACTGAAATTTGTTGCCCGCAAGCCTGGGCGCAGCGCTGAAAACTGTTTCAAGATGCCTATGGCTTGAGAGTCGCGCGTATTTCCCGAAATCATCTCGAAATGTCTGAATAATTGTCTCGTGCACACGGGCCACGCGAGCTAAATCGCCGGTTTCCGTATATGTCTGCACCGCTTCCGGCATTCCGCCTACCACAAAATAGCTGCGCACAAGCCTGTTGAGCTCCTCGTGCACAGCCGGTTGCCCAGACCGGAATGCTGAATTTTCTACATGGTCAGCCAGGGAATCTTTCCCCAATGCGCGTAAAAATTCCAGGAATGACATTGGATGCAGAAAAAGGGATTCCACCCGTCCAACAGGAAAAGAGAAATTCTGGGCCTCAAGCGCGAATTCAAGAAGCGAACCTGCGGCAATGACATGAAGCTCGGGAAACTGTTCATAGAAATAACGGAGCGCCATAATGGCCTTGGGGCTCTTTTGTATTTCATCGATGAAGAGAAGAGTTTTACCCGGTTCCAATGGCTGGTTGTAGAGCAGGCCTAATTGGCTGATAATTTGTTTTGGATCAAGAGAATTGAAAGCAGCTGAAATTTCCGGTTTCTGCTCAAGATCAACAGTGACAATAGAACTAAAATTTTTCTTTGCGAAATCCTGGACCACGTATGATTTGCCAACCTGTCGGGCACCACGGATTAATAGCGGCTTTCTTCTTACATCATTCTTCCATGAGTTGAGATAATTTAAAACGTATCTTTTCATACCATATAATATACATATACTGCATATTAAACACAGCTGTTTTATGCAATAGTTGTGATCAAAGCATCAAATTCGCAACTATCACCGCAATCCGGGAAAACGTTTTCTGTTTTTTACCAGCAGCAGATAGACCATTCCAAAGACAATAACCGCAGCAAGGGCTCCCACAACAAAGGAACCTGCGAATAGTGGGGCAACCAAGTGAAGCGTGGCCCAGGAAAATGAATCGAGATTCAGGTTGCGAAGATGCTGGATCAGTTCAGTCACACCAGGCTGTTCACCTTGCCGGGCCAAAAGATGGAATCCCACCCAGTAATTAAATCCGTAGATTGGAATAAACGTGGCAGGATTCAGCACAAGGGAAAAGAGCAGGGCAGACGCCTTGTTCATGTGCAAAAGCGCGGCCAGAGCGACAATAAGAAAGGTCTGCACACCCATGATAGGCAGAAAACTCACAAAAATACCCAGAGCAGCGCCCCCGGCAAGGCGCGGAACAGTGAAATCCGCTTTCATTGCCTCGATAACAAGATGAGCTATCTTCTGCTTTACAGTCTCGTGGCTGGCCATTTTTCATCCATGCTTGTGTGAAGGGAAAAAAACCGGGGAAAAACATACCCCCGGGTGCTGTGTAGAAAATATTTTCTCTCCGTGGCCCCCTACAACAAATACAGTGACTTCCTCAAAAAAAGATTCGGCGTGCCTGTACGCAAAATAATGGTTGATGCTGGTTTCACCTGCCCCAACAGGGACGATACCGCAGGCACTGGCGGGTGCGTCTTCTGCAACAACGAGTCCTTCTCTCCTGCTGTTGGACGAAGCATACTCCCGGTTCGCGAACAGGTGCTGCGGGCAATTGCATGCAGGCAAAAAAAGGAAACCAGTGAGAAATACATCGTGTATTTCCAGCCCTATTCCAACACCTACAAACCCACTCAGGAATTGGACCGCCTGTATCGGGAAGCGCTCTGCCATCCGGACATAGCGGGTATTGCCGTAGGAACACGGCCCGACTGCGTCGACAGGGACAAAATCAGCGTACTTGCGGCCTTGGCACGCGAAACGTATGTTTCGATAGAGTACGGGGTCCAGACCATTCACGACACTACCCTGCATGCTATAAACAGGGGCCACGACTTTGCCAGCCTTTTACAGGCTATGAAGATTACCCGCAACCAAGGGCTGGATATCTGTTTTCATGTGATTCTGGGACTGCCTGGCGAAACGCGTGAGCAGATGCGCCAAACTGCCACGACCCTGGGAACCCTAGGATATAACTCGCTCAAGATCCATAACCTGCACGTGGTAAAAAACACCTCGCTCGAAGCGGAGTTTAAAAAAGGCACCCTTGTATTGCCCACCCTGGAAGAGCACGCAAGTCTGGCCGTTGACTTTTTAGAACGAACACCGCGATCAGTGGTGATACAGCGGTTGTGCGGCGATGCTCCACGCGATTTTTTTATCGCACCCTTATGGTGTCTTGAAAAACAAGCCCTGGTAAAAGAGGTTGAAATGGAATTCAAAAAGCGTCAGACCGAACAGGGCAGTCTCAGTTAACATTTTCAACATGCTGATTAAACGCTATTTAATCGATTAAAACATTAAAACTATTGAGATAAAATGAAATAAGCCAATTTTTATTTAAAATATGTCAGATTTTTCTTGCCTTTTCTTAAATAAACGCGTATATTATTAACCCCAAGAGGCTTCACAGCCTCACCCCCCCAACACAGAGGCGAAACGCAAGTTTCGCCTTTTTTATTTGGTTATTTCTTCTCGCGGATGCAGGCAACAAGCTGTTTTATATCACCAAGCCGGTCGCCGCTGATAACAAGCACCATGTCGTCCTGTTTGACCACAACCATATTTGACAGGCCGCAGGTAGCTACAAGACCGCTATCGCATACTGCCATGGTATTGCGCGAGCCAAGGTCTACGCACGGGCCCTTGAAGACATTTTTATTGGAATCCTTCTGCAGCAGATCGTAAAAAGCGTCCCACGACCCCACGTCGTTCCAGTAAATATGCGTTTTAACAACAGCGATCTCCCTGGATTTTTCCCATACGCCATAATCGATGGATTCCTTGCGCACCTTATGGTAAAAGGTTTCTATCGCCTTTTCAAACTGTTTTTCCGAAGAGGCCTTGAGTGCTGACGCCAGCAGCGCATACAAGTCGGGCATGTGTTTTTTGAAAGCAGCGAGAATGGCGCCTGCGCCAAAGGCAAAAATACCGCAATTCCAGAGATACTGCCTGCTCTCCACAAAAGCCGTGGCTGCCGCAAGTCCGGGTTTTTCAACAAAACGGCGCACATGAAAGGCGCCAATAACCCGCGCGCCAGCAGGTTGCCCCAATTCAATATATCCCAGGCCCGTATGGGGACGATTGGGTACAACGCCAAAAAGGACCAGTTTACCCTCTTCGGCAAGGGCAAGGCCCTTCTTCAGCGTCTTGATGAATGCCGGAAGCGGCTTTATGATATGGTCAGCTGGAAAGACCAGAAGCAGACCCTTGCTGTTTTTTCGGTACACTGCCGCGGCAGCGGCTGCGATTGCAGGCGCGGTATTCTTGCCCACTGGTTCGCCGATAACACGGACTCCCCTCCGGCCTTTGAGCACCTTCCGGGTAGCGGCCGTATAAGCGCTGTTAGTAACAATGATAAGGTTCTCGTCAGCCACAAAACCTTTCAGCCGCTTTACCGTGGTAAGGAGCATGGGCTCACCGGTAAAAAGCGCAGAAAACTGCTTGGGATGTTCAGTGCGTGACACTGGCCAGAACCGTTCGCCAACGCCGCCGGCCATCACTACGGCATAAATATTTTTCTTGTCCATAGAAAGAATATATAATTTTTCCCATCCCAATATTCAGTAGCAAGTTTATATTTGCAATAGTTTTCTGAAGTTGGATATTTTTACACTATGCACGCCGCCCTACCGCTCGAAGAGATGATCATCGGCACTTGCCTGCTGCTGCTCTTCGCGTCGATATTACTCACGCTTGCCAACAAAATACACATACCCTTTACCATTCTGCTGGTGCTCTTTGGCGTTGGCCTCTCATGGCTGGGCACCAGATTTCCTGACATACTCGGGCCAGTGCACCAACTGCGCATTTCGCCGGACATCATCCTCTTCCTCTTGTTGCCAACACTCATCTTTGAATCAGCCTACAGTCTCAATGGCCGCCTCCTGGCCAAAAACCTAGGGCCTGTACTCATGCTCGCCATTCCAGGAGTGCTTGTCTCCACCTTCATCATCGGCGCCATCCTTACCCTGGCCACGCCATTGCCCATTGTGCCGGCACTGCTCCTGGGCGCCATCCTGAGCGCCACAGACCCGGTCTCGGTCATTGCCCTGTTCAAACAGCTGGGCGCGCCAGCCCGCCTTACCATGCTGGTCGAAGGCGAGAGTTTGCTCAACGACGCTTCGTCCATTGTGGTGGCCCGCATCCTCATGGGGCTCATAGTGGCGGGCAGTATCACGTTCCAGAGCGTGGGCAAAGGCGCGGTTGATTTGGTTGTCATCTTTGCCGCGGGATTTGCCGCGGGCTGGGTGCTGGGCATGTGCGTTGCCTGGGTCTTTGGAAAAACAAAACTCGACTCCTTTGTCCAGATAACTATCACCACCATCCTTGCCTACGGCTCCTACATCTTTGCGGAAAAAGTGCTGCACGCAAGCGGTATTATGGCCACCATGGCGGCCGGTCTGGCAATGGGCGGATGGGGAAAGGAAAAAGTGACCCCGTCCATACAGGAATACCTCGAGCACTTCTGGGGCTATATGGCGTTTGTCGCAAACGCCCTTCTTTTCCTCCTGGTGGGCATGCGCGTAAACCTTGGTGAATTGAGCGGCGCAGTGGGGTCGCTGGTCTGGGTGTATATAGCCATGCTGGTTTCACGCGCTTTGGTGGTATACGGCCTGATACCTCTGGTTTCGCGCAAAGAAAAAGTCGACCTGCGCTACCAGACAATTATATTCTGGGGCGGTTTGCGCGGCGGCATTGCCATTGCCCTTGCGCTGAGCCTTCCGGCCTTTGAACATACGGAGAATTTCCTCGCCCTGGTCATGGGCGCGGTGCTCTGCACACTCGTGTTTCATGGTCTGACTATTGAACCGCTTCTCAAGTTCTTCAAACTTGATGTGCCACCCCTTGCCGACCGTTTTACCGGCATCCAGGGCAGGCTGAGCGCGTTAAAACACGCCGCCCGTCATATGACCGACTTGGTGAGCGGCGGCCTCTTCTCGGGCTCCCTTACCGAAAAGATGCGGAAAGAATCGGAAACTGAAATCGCGCGGCTGCACCTGGACCTGACCAGTCTCAGAAAGACCGAAATAGGTCCGGGCGATGAATGCTCCATGCTCTTCCTGGCGGCCTTTGCCGAGGAAAAGGCCCTGTTCATCGACATGCTCCACAAAGGCCATATTACTGAACCAACATTCCGGGAGCATTCGCAGCTTCTTACCTTGAACACTGACGCGGTGCGTTACAACAGGGAATTGGAAGGAAACGCCCAGGTTACGTTCCAGAAAAAAAGACGGGGCAGACTGGCGCGCATTGTAGTGAAAGTCCCTCTCCTTTCACGCTATGCTGAACAGATGCGCATGCAGGGTATTTCAACCGACTATGAAAAGACCTGGGCGCGATACAAAAGTACCAGCCAGGTACTAGGTCACCTCGACCACCTGGCTGATCTCAACGCCATTTCAGACAATGTGGTTGAGAACGTGCGCCACCGCTACCTGCAATGGAACGAGGCGGCGAAAAAAGAACTTGACGAGGTTGCCGGCCTTTTTCCCGAATTTGTAGTCGATATGCAGGAACGGTTCGGCCGCAGACTGCTCCTTATCGCCGAGGCCGAATCCATTGAACAGCAACAGGTGCAGGGACTCATGCCCAAGGGTATTGCGGAAAAAATAAAGGAAAGCATTGAGCACCGTCTCGATTCGCTTAAAGGACAATCGGTCCAAAAGCTGGTCATAGATCCTTCCGAGCTTCTACGAAAAGTGCCTTTTTTCAGAGATATCCCGCAAGCGGAATTCACGGCGATCAGCGCGCACATGCGCCCCTATTCCGCGCCTGAAAACGAGACGATCATTCGCCAGGGCGCCCCGGGAGATTCGCTCTTCCTTATTGCCCGGGGCGTTGTCCGTATTTCACACAAAGACAAGGACGGCGAACGCGATATCGCCTCGCTGGTCGCTGGCGATTTCTTTGGCGAAATGGCGCTTTTGCTCCATGAACCGCGCAATGCCACGGCCCGAGCCATTACCCCCAGCGCCTTGTACGAACTGAAACGCGCTGACCTCGACACTGTGTGCGCGGCCTATCCGGTAATCCATGAAGCGCTCAAGACCGTAAGCGACCGCCGGAAAATAGAAATAGACAAGGCCCAGGCCGCCAGTGATGGGGAAACACGATGAACGGACAATCAATCGTTGTGGAACTTCTGAACAGCGTTCTTGCCATGGACCTCCCGGGTTTCATTGCGTCGCGGCCTGCTGACCAGTGCGGTTCCCTGGAAAAGATGGCCGCCCTGGCCCGCCTGAACAGCGGCAACACGCATTTTCATGAGAACTTCAGGAATGCTTCAAGGACCCTTGCCGATGCCGCGTCCCATCTCCTGAAGAACCAGTCTGGCCTTGACACCGAATATCTATCCCTGGTCCATAAATTGCTTTCCGTCTACTCCGCGCTTCTTCAGGGAGACACGGGGAAAATGGATGAAGCGGGCGTGCTGGCGCAAAAAATAAAGCTCTTTCACGACCTTCTGGACGGTAAAATTCATTCACTCCAGACAAACCCGCCCAAGACAAAATTCCTCGGCGAATACCTGGTTGAGCTCAGCTTTGTAACACGGGAGCAGCTGGACAACGCCCTGCAGGCGCAAAGATCGGGAAACTATCCGGGAAAGCGGGTGGGAGATATTCTTCAGGACACGGGTATAATCACGCGCGCCCAACTGGATCAGGCCATTGAACTGCAAATGCTTGACAACTACGCTGAATGACCACGCTATTTTACCGCCTTCTTTAACACCGGCCGTTTCCCCGCACTGATCCAGACCGAATCAAGAGTAATAGTGCCAAAACTCCAGTCTGCAGTCACATCGCCAATTGAATAGTACATCTGGTCAAAATACCAGTCGTAGAAATACCGGTCGCCGGTATTGAACGATCCGCCGATATCCTCGTCGTTCCACAGGTACATATAGTACATGTCATTGACACCATCATACGGAAGGCCGTCAAACGTGGCAAGGTCTTGAAGCGACGGGAAATTGGGAATAGAAACAGCGCCCGACTTGAAACAATAATAATATCCCAGGAAAATAATGGGCTCTGCCGCGCTGTAGTTGTACCAATAGAGCTCCACGATGTTCTCACTCGAAACGCCGCCAGTCATGGTGCCAGACACGGTATGGCCATTGGGAAACATTTCCGGGTTGAAATGCAGTTGCAGCACTAAAGATGTTCTATTGCTATCAAGACTCCAGGAGCCATATCCCCGTTTGAACGCTGTTCCCCAATTATCCATATAATCGAGATTACAATTTGCATACACCCAGTAGACCCCGGAATCGAGAAGACCGAAGTCAAAGATATCGTTTGGAGTCACGGTATCGCCAAAAGTGATGGTATTGAGGGCCGGACCCGCGGGCGGGACAGAGGGAATGCTCCCTGCACCCGCATGATACAGTTTAACGCTTGTCATACCAGGGACATGACCGTACAACCAGCCGCTGAAATGAAATTTGGACACTTGGCCGTTGCACGGTTGGAGACCCGTGGGCTGGAACTCCTCATAATCAGAATATGGGCCATAAACATAGTCTGGTCCATTATAATCATAATACATTCTCAGATAAACCCTGTAAAGAGTATCGGGACTTAGGGTTGAATCGCTAATAACACACTCATATTCACCAGTTTCCGTATTGTAGGTAACAAGGTCCTCATCAGCATAGATATCATAATATTCGTGCGAATACCAATTATTCAATGACGAGTCAAAATATTCAACCTGAAAATACCAGTTGTCCGCAAGGCCGCAAGAAGGCCAGGACACTTTGTACTTGGTATCACACAGCATGTTCACCGATAAAACAGGTTGCTGGGGCGCCTCTGGTTTCATGTCGATTACCGGAGAGACGGTTTCATCGCCCGCAACCTCAACTGTTCCCGAACCTGAAAAAAGTGGAATACCTTCGATATCGTGGACCGAAACGCTGACCAATGCCATGCCCTGGGCCACATCGTTGACCACGCACCGGTGTTCGGAAAACCCGGCATACTCTTCAAGCACACTGCCGTCAGCGTCGGTCACCACAACTCTGACATGGTTGGCCAAAAAAGCGACTTCAGCCGGAAAATCAAATGATCCGGCCATGTTTTTCGCTGTTTTAAATAGAAGTTTTGGAGAAATAGAAGCCTTTGGCTTTTGTACATCAGCCGGATTCTCCAGCGAACAGCTTGAAAAGATTGCCAGGCACGCGGCAAGAGCGGCTGGAATAATCGCGTTTCTGGTCACCATGTCACCTCCACGGTCCCCGGGATTTCCTCGTCCTGCGCGGGTTTTGCAACAAGAAAATAGTAGGCCGCAACACCAGCGCCCGCAAGCACCACGCCGCCAACGATCCACGGTATGGCTGAACCGCCGCTCTTTTTCTCTTTTACCACCTCGGGCGCTTTTTCCTGCACGGGTTTGGGTTGCGGTTGAGACGCAGGCTGCTGGACCACGGCCTGGTTGAGCGACGCGGACTGGGACCCGCCCTCACGTGCGAACTCATCGGCAACTGTGGGGATTATTTGAGTGAGCAATCCGTCTATCTCACCTTTGTAGAATTTGTTGACCGTGCGATTGATTTCACCCGTGCGTATGCTGATCATGCGCACATTGACCGAGTAGGTGCCGCCCACCTTGCCAATGCTGCCGGTGATCATATATTCGACGCCGAGCAGTTGGCCCATTTCAACAAGGCACGCCTGGTCCGTACAGGCGCCCGACGACTGGAAACCCTGTTCCTTGAGCACCTCGTCCATTTTGCCCCGTTCCATGACCCTGAAGGAGCCGGTGTTGATGAGGTAACTGCGCAGCGCATCGGTAAGCGTGCCCGCTTCCCCGGCGCCAAGCCCCCTGCCCTCTAGTTCGCTGACAGCCACGGGAAGCTTCGCCGTCTGTCCAAACAGGGCCACAGCCAGGGCAAGCATGCAGAAAAACGAATATAATGTTCTCATAATAGTTCTAATATAAATAAATTTTATGAAAAAGAGGAACAATATCTAGGCGAGCGAAACCCGGGGATGCGGTTCGTACTCGATGCGCGCCTCTTTGCCGCTGTTTAGGATAGAAAGCCGCCCTGCTTCCATGACCAGTTCGTTGTACGCGCTGTTTTTCGGTGTGGCCAGAATGCCCTCCTGGTCTATGGCGAAGAGCAGCTCCCTGCGCTTGTCCAGCGCTTCTGCGCTGCTGCAGCCGGCTGTGGCGCTGTTGATCCTGTGTATTGCATGAAGGATCTGCTCAATAGAGCGATACCCATAGCCTGTTGGCCGCATGGCGCCCCCGCTTGCAGGAACATACTGGAAAAAATCCGGATTGACTTCGTTGTAGACCTTGGCGCTTCCCGCGGCCAGACCGTGTTTTACTCCTCTGAATGAATCGATATGTTCCAGATACCCGCCGTCCTTGCCGCCGTTCATAAACATCATGAGTCCTTGGGAATTGCCGCCCGGCGCTGTATCAGGATACCCAAAGCCGTTTTGCACATTGAGGCATGCGCCATTGTTCCAAACCACCCTGCCGTCGGTCCATAAGAAACCCTTTTTGCCATTGGGCCATGGCTCTTCAATCCCATATACTGAAACCGCGACTGGCAGAAGTCCGGTGATAAAATGGACCAAATCAATATAATGGCACCCCACGTACGAAAAGGCGTCTGAATTCTCTGATGTGCACCAGTTTTGAAAGTTCGAATGCCGGTAATAATATGGTTCAATAAGGCGCGCCTGTCCCAGCCTGAAGTCGCCAAACTGGCCCGCCCGGTACTTTGCGCGGGCAATGAGCGAACGGTCGTCAAAGCGTTTGTGGTATTCAACGGCAACGAGCAGCCCTTTCTCTCTCGCGATATTGCCGATTTCAACGGCCTGGTCGTGTTTGAGCACAAGGGGTTTGACGCACAATACATGATGGCCGCGCGCAAGCGCCTCTTTTACCGCGCCATAGTGGAGCTGGTCGGGCAGGGCCACAATGACCGCGCTTTGCGGAGGTAAAGAGGAGAGCGCTTCTTTGAACAGGTCAGGAAAACATTTTTCCGTGCCGTGTTTCTTATAATCAGGATATGGGGTAAAAACAGACTCGGGAAAGGCCGCGGTAATGCTCTGGCTCTCGGCCAGGGCCTTGAGCGGGCCGCCATTGAGCGCTGATACGCCCACCTGGTTGACAATGCCCATGCGCTGAAGCTGATACACGGCCGGTAAAATAAGATCGTTGGTGATCATGCCACCGCCGACGATGAGAACATTAATACTGGAATGAGTCATAAAAACCTCGTTGGAGATATAATGTCAGGATCGAGGAACGAGGCATGAGACCAGAGGCCATTTGATGGCTGAAAGCCCAGTAAGACCTTTTACCAGTCTCGTTCCTCGCGCCTCGATCCTCGTTCCTTTTTTTATTTCTTCCCGCAAACCTTATCAAACCCTTCTTCCAGAACACCAAGCCCCTCTTCGAGCTGCTCGCGCGTGATGCAGAGAGGCGGACAGATCTTCACTGTGCCGCCACCATTGCCCACAGGCCCAAAAAGCATGAGCCCGTGTTCAACGCAGTATTTGACAATGGCAAAAGCCGTGTCGTGGTCAGGGATGGTGGTTCCCGGCGCAGTGACCATTTGGAGCGCGCCAACAAGGCCCACGCTCTCGCCCCATCCAATGCGGTCTGGATATTTTTTCCAGAGTTTTTTCACTGTTTTTGCAAGGACAATTCCCTGCTTTGCCGAATTCTGCACCAACTTCTTGGATTTGATTACCTTTAGGTTGGCGAGCGCGGCAGCGCAAATAATGGGATTACCTGTGTGCGTTGAGGTCATTGATCCAGGAGGAAAAATATTCATCCAATCCGACTTGCCAATAACAGTGGACAACGGCAGGCCAGAGGTAATGCCCTTGCCGCAGCAGATAAGGTCAGCACGCACGCCATAGTGTTCAAAAGTGAACATTTTGCCACTACGGCCAATACATGCCTGCACTTCGTCAAAAATAAGGAGCGCTTTGTGTTTGTCAAGAAAGGTTCTGAGTTTTTTCATGTATTCAACAGGCAGGCGTATTGCACTGCCGCCCTGAAAACTCTCCATAATGACACCGGCAATATTCTTGGGATCAATGTTCTTTTCCCTGAGCGTGCGCAGGAAAAGATTAAAACTCTGGTCCTTGCCCCTGAACCCGTCCGGACACGGCACATTGATCATGTTGGGGTCGTGGTTAACGATCCAGTCTTTGAGCGCAGGGCTACCGCCTGCCATCTGCGACCCCATGGTGCGGCCGTGAAAATCAGATTCAAAGGAGATAATAACGTCCTTTTTCCTGCCATTGTTTTTATGACCATAGGCCCTGCAGATTTTAAGCGCGCATTCCACTGCCTCAGAACCCGTGGTAAGCAGAAAAACCTTGTCGAGATATTTGGGCGCAATCTGCTTGACTATGAATTCGACCAAGGCCGCGCGTTCGGCATTGGGAAAACAGTAGCTGTGATGCATGGGTTTTTTCGCGGTCGCCACTATGGCCTTCTCAATCTCGGGCGCTGCATGGCCGGCATTGGTCACCAGTACGCCTGAGCTGAAATCGAGCCACTTGTTGCCCCATCTGTCGAACACGTGCACCCCGCGCGCCCTATCCCAGATGATCAGGGGCTGGCCAGCCATTGAGATTGGCTCGTACTTGCGCAGCATTTCAACAATAGGCTTGGACGCAGGCACTGGTATGGGTGTTTTTATCACCCGGTTCTTTGTCTTGATTGATTTTACTTTGACTGGTTCGAACAGAAATTCTTTTCCCATTAGTTTCTCCTCAACTCTTTTGTTTCTTCTGAACTCTCCCCCTCCCTTCGAAAAGGGAGGGGGCAGGGCCCGCCTCGACTCGCTCAGCGAGGCGGGGGTGGGATCACCTCTCCACTCTGGCGCCGCCGCCTTTCATTGCTTTTTCAACATCCTTTACATTGACCGTTGTGGTGTCGCCGGGCGTGGTCATGGCAAGAGCGCCATGCGCCGCGCCGTAGTTCACCGCTTCTTCCGGGGTTTTGCCTTCCATGATACCATAGATGAGGCCCGAGGCGAACGAGTCGCCACCGCCAACGCGGTCGTAGATCTCGAGATTGGGACGCTGTATGGCATCGTAGAACTGGCCATTAGCGTACAAGATGGCGCCCCAATCGTTGACTGACGCTGTTTTTGCATTTCGCAGCGTTGTCGCGACACATTTAAAATTCGGGAATGTCTTAACAGCCTCGCTGATCATTTTCTTGAAATTCGTGGCATCTAGCTTTGAAATGTTCTTATCAAGTCCCTCAACCTTGAAACCAAACGCGGCTGTAAAATCCTCCTCATTGCCTATCATGACATCAACATATTTAGCAATCTCGCGGTTCACCTCCTGGGCCTTTGCCTCGCCGCCAATGTCTTTCCAGAGCGACGGTCTGAAATTCAGGTCGTAGGAAATGATGGTCCCGTGCTTTTTTGCGGCAATGCAGGCTTCGATAATGACATCGCGCGTTGTTTCTGACAGGCCCGCGAAAATACCGCCCGTATGCATCCAGCGCACGCCGTCTTTGCCGAAGATTTTTTCCCAGTCAATGTCGCCCTTTTTCAGCTGCGAGGCAGCGCTGTGGCCGCGGTCTGAACAGCCCACTGCACCGCGCATGCCAAAACCGCGTTCAGTGAAATTGAGGCCAACGCGCACCTTGCGGCCAATGCCGTCGTAGGGCATCCATTTGACATAATCGAGCGCTACGCCGCCCTGCAGAAGAAGGTCTTCGAGCAAACGGCCCACAGGATTGTCGGCAATAGCGGTGACGACCGCTGCTGATTTGCCAAAACAACGGCGCAGGCCGCGCGCTACATTGTATTCGCCACCGCCTTCCCACACCTGAAAGGTACGGGTGGTATGTATCCGGTTGTTGCCCGGATCGAGTCTGAGCATGATCTCGCCCAGACTGAGTATGTCCCACTTGCACTGGTCTTTTGATTTTACATTGAGGATCGCCATTGGTATCTCTCCTTACGTGAGGTCGGGTTACTTTTTATTCGCTTTTGCTTCTTTTACCAGGGCAAGGGTGTTGCGCACATTTTCCTCTATGCCCTTCCAATCCTTTTTCGAGAGCAATTCCTTGGTCACCAGTTCGGAACCCATGCCCATGGCAGCCACGCCCGCATTGATCCATTCGCCTATGGATTCCTTTGTGGATTTGACCCCGCCTGTGGGCATGATCTTTGTCCACGGCATGGGGCCAATGACTGCTTTCACAAACTTGGGGCCCCCGACCTGTTCGCCGGGAAAGACCTTGCAGATTTCCACGCCCAGTTCCTGCGCGTTTGCGATCTCGGTCGCGCTGCCGCATCCGGGAGAATACGGCACCATGCGTCGGTTGCAGATCTTCGCCACTTCGGCGTTGAGCATGGGGCCCACGATGAAATTCGCGCCGCAATTGAGGAACATGGCCGCCGTGTAGGGATCGCTGATTGAACCGGCACCCAGAATCATGGAGGGGTCTTCCTTTGCCATAATGCGTTCGAGCTCTGAAAAGACCTCGTACCCATGGTCGCCCCTGTTCACAAATTCAAGCAGCTTGCAGCCACCGCGCGAAACCGCGCACGCCACATTCTTTGCCACATCAATATCAGGGCTGAAAAAAACCGGTACCAGACTGATGTCGTACATGGCGCCAAGCACCTGCATGCGTGAAAACCGTGCCATTGTGTCTCTTCCTTTCTTTTGGAGTATGTTATTTGGTTAAAACCTCTTTATTGACCACGCTTTTTGGCATTTTTCCCTGAAGCACATCAACGACCGCCTGCGCCGCTTTTGTCTGCAGTTCAATCTGGGATTCCTCAGAATACCAGCCTGCATGATCCGATAAAATAACATTATCCAACTGAAAAAGTGAATAGTCCTTTGGCACTGGCTCCTGCTCGTGAACATCGAGTCCGGCGCAGTTTATCACCTTGTTTTTCAATGCGTTGAACAGCGCGGCCGTATCAACCAGGCCGCCGCGCGACGTATTGATGAATATGGCTGTTTTCTTCATTTTGGCAAAGGCCTGGGCGTTGAAAAGATGGCGCGTTTTGTCGTTGAGCGGCACATGGCACGAGATGAAATCCGATTCTTTTACCAGTGTGTCAAAATCCACTGGCTCAGCCCCTGTCTGTTTCACTGCGTCAACGGGTACAAAGGGATCGAAAACAAGGACCCGGCCAAGGTTAAACCCCTTGAGTTTTCGATGGAGCGTCCTGGGGATGTTGCCGTATCCAGCAAGACCGAATGTTTTGCCTTTTATCCGGTACATTGGATCTTGGCGGCCAATGTTCCACATGCCCGCGCGTACCTGCCTGTCGCGCAAAGCGACCTTGCGCACGCAGCCCATGAAAAGCGCGAATGCCTGGTCTGACACATCTTCCATGCAATAGTCGGGTACATTGACCAGTCTGATGCCTTTTTTGGTGCAGGCAGCGGCATCCACGCTGTCAAATCCCACGCCATAGCGGGCAATGACTTTGCACTTGTCCAATCCCTGGATGATCTCGGCTGTCAGGGGAGCTAAATTGACGGTAATGCCGTCAGCGTCTTTGCACAGCTTGAGTATTTCCTCCTTGCCGGAGACGCCGCCCGCTTCAACCACTTCCGCGTCCAGCTTTGCAAACACGCTCTTTTCCGGATCATGATTCGCGTACCTGTCTTCGAGAATGACTACTTTCATACGTTGACTCCTTAAATAGGTTTCTCCGATGTCTTCACCATTTCAATGTTCTGATTGGGACAGCGCCACACGCACATGCCGCAGGCAACACAGTCGTCCTCGCGCAGGGAAACGCGCGTACCTTCAATGTCCCAGGCGAATTTTTTACAGATGTCAAAGCAAATCTGGCAGCCCACGCCGCAACCGCACCGGTAGCACCGCTGCGCCTCTGCCATTGCCTGCTTTTGGGTCAGTACTGGCGCATAGGGTTTGAAGTCCTTTGACCGCTTGGACGCTGCAACAAGGTCCAGGGGCACGCGCCACACACGGCCATCGGCCCCCTTGCGCTTAAGCACGGATTCAATATCGATTTTGGCGGTCTTTTCAAGCGGTTTTAGCAGAGACGATGCGCCATTAGACAATTTCTGATCAATGGCCCAGGCAGCCTGCTTTGCCGTGGCAACAGCTTCAATGACGCTGCTTGCACCCAATACCGCGTCACCGCCCGCAAACACTTTGTCAGACCCGGTGAATCCATTGGCATCCGCGGCTATGGTCCCCCACTTTGACGTTTTGACGCGTTCGGCAGTGGGAAGCTCCACTGCCTGGCCCACTGCGTAGATGACCGTATCAACAGGCAGGGTGAATTCAGCCGGCACAACAGGTTCGGGCCTGCGGCGGTTGGATTTGTCCGCTTCGCCAAGCACGCAATTTGTCATGGTAATGCCCGACACCCGCTTCTTTTTTGAAACAATCTCCTTTGGGGTGACCAGGTACATTACTTTGACGCCCTCTTCCTCTGCCTCGCGCACTTCTTCGACAGTCGCGGGCATCTCGTCCTTTGTGCGGCGATAGAGAATGTACACCTCCTTAGCGCCAAGACGCACTGCGGCGCGCGCTGAATCGACCGCGGTAAAACCGCCGCCAATAACAGCGACCTTTTTGCCCATGCCGGTCTTTTTACCCAATGAAACATTTTTCAGGAAATCGAGCGCCGTAATAACGCCCTGCGCTTTTTCACCCTTGATCATTGAAGTCTGGCCCTTTTGTGCACCAATGGCAAGATAGATTGCGTCGTATTCTTTCTTCAATTCTTCAAGTTTGATCTCCTTGCCCAATGCCTTGCCATAGACGAATTTCACACCCATGCTCTCGATCATCTCGATTTCATCGTTCAGCACCTGTTCAGGCAGCCTGAAGAGCGGAATGGCGTAGCGCAGCATGCCGCCGGCCTTTTCCTCTTTCTCAAAGAGCGTGACGCCATACCCAGCTCCTGCCAGCAGATGCGCAGCCGTAAGCCCGGATGGACCAGATCCAATAACAGCGACCTTTTTTCCATTTGATTTGAAATTCGTAATTCGTAATTTGTAATTTCTCTTTTTCCCTGTCTCAAGCACAAACCGTTTCAATTCCTTGATCTGGATTGCCTCGTCCTTTTCACTGCGCGTGCATTCTTTTTCGCATGGATGGTTGCAAATATACCCGCAGATGGACTGGAGCGGCGCGGCTGAAGTAATGATCTGAAAAGCCTCTTCGATTTCACCGTCAGCGATTTTACTGATATACGCCTGGGCCGGAACATGGGCAGGGCATGCGTCCACGCACGGCGCGGAAAGACACTGGTTTTTGAGCCGCGCATTACCCGCGTAGATCGTCACATTGCTGGCCGCAGTGATATGCGGGGGAATCACATTGCGCAGATCAGCGGTTGAGGAATACCCCTTCTCTTTGAGCCACTTTTTTAGGTCCACAACCGCGCCCGTCACCCAGCCAAAACCGGAAATGAGGGTCTCAGCACAAACGCACAAAAGATTCGCCCCGCATAAAAGCGCCTGCGCACCGCTCTTCCAGTCGCGGATGCCGCCCGCACCAGTGATTATCACGCCTTCGCCGTTGAGTTTGCGGATTTCGTAGATGTCCCGAAGGCCCAATGGATGGACCCATTCGCTGCACATGCACTGCATGGAGATTTCGTCCTGCAGGGCAATGGGCGATCTGATTGGATTGTCCAGGTCTACATGGTGGATAGCAAGCCGGTTCGCAGTGCCGCCCACTGCGTCAGCGCCGGCTTCATAGCACGCCTTTGCCACCTGGGCAATGCCGCCCCCTTCGGGCGTAAGTTTTACAAAAAGCGGGATTTTGGTCGCTTTCCTGATCTCGCTCACAATGCCCGTGAGCATGTTTGCGTTCTTGCCCATGCTGGCGCCGGTTTTTGGCCCGCCGGTATCGCCATCGGAAACTTCCACGTTGTACGACATATTGGGACAGCACATGTTCAGTTCATTGGCGTGCGCACCCGCTTCCTCGAACTTTTTGGCCATGTTCACCCAGCCCTCAACACCCGCTTCGCCCGAATAGGTAATATTGGAAAAAAGGATAATGTCTTTTGTCTCCTTGCGTCCCTTTTCCATGAGGCGCAATCCTTCGTCAAGAGTCAACCGACGCTCAGTAGTAAAAGAGAGTATCCCGTTTTCGGGCCAATAGCCGTAGCGCGGATAGCGGTTGATATAGGGCGGCGGATCAATGGTGAGTTTGAGCGACGCTCCCCCCCATCCGGTTTCCTCGATCTTTTTCAGCTGTTCAATGGTCATGGTCGTGGGACCAGAGCCCACGTAAAAGGGATTGCGGAACTTGAGTCCTGCCACTTCAACAGGAAGCAGGATGTCGGATTCTGTATGTTTCATGGAATTCTCCTAATGTGTATAGTTAATGAAAGCTCAGGAGCAAAAAAGCTGAGAAGCAAAGAAGTCAGATAATGTCTGCCTTCTTTGCTTTTTCGCTCCTGAGCTTCTTCGCTCCTCATCCTTTCTCCGGCCCGGTAATGCCCCAGAACTTACCCTGCAAGACGTTTCTCTCATATTCGAGAAACGCGATTGTCTCTGAATAATTCATGACCGACTTGTACATGGTCTCGCTGAACTCTTTGACGCGCGGGTTTTTTCTGTCCAGTTTTTCCTTTGCAGCAAAATCAGTGATGAGTTCCTCTGCGCGCTTGTAATCAGCCACCTGATACATGCGCGTAAAATCGCGCACGCAATTGATCTGCGGAATAATCTTGTGGCCTGTTGGTTTTTTCACCTGGTCAAAGACGCCCTTCACATATTCGCCCGGATCGGCAAATTTGCTCTCGGGCGTGTCGATAAACGCGTCTACAAAACCCGCCTTTGCAATTGTCTGGGAAGCTGCGATAAGCAGATTGCGGGCACTATCGTCAGTATCGGCGATAAACGGGCCAACAAAGGGACGGATGCGTCCGGGTCGCGTGAGCACATAGCCCTGTATTTCGCCATTGTCGTTTCTGCATACAAACGCCTCGCCCTTTGCATCGGCAAACAAGCCGCGCATAATCTCCTCGCGCTCAATAAAACACGAGGCATCGTATCTGATAACCTCATCGAGGTCTTTCTTTTCCATGCGCGTGACATGGTTTGCGTCAAAACGCTCGTTTGCAAACTGACCCACCGGATAAACCGAGCGCCAGATCCGGTAGGAATCAATATAGCCCACAGCGCCGTACACCGTGTTTCCCATGGGCGTTGCATCGAGGCCATTGATCACCTTGCCGCTGTCTATGGCGTATTTTACCCCTGCCTGCATCATGGCGTTTGCAATGCCCTGGCGCCGCAGTTCAGGATGCACAAGGATCATGCCTATCCAGGTGTTGTTTTTTCCCAGGGGCGCAACGGTCGATGTGCCAATGGGAATGGAGTATCCTTTGCCTTTGAGCTTTGCGACAAAATTGCCCTTTTCATCAAAATCAATGATACGGTTTATATCGCGCTCGTTCTGGTTCCAACCCGCGCGCATGGTAAGAAGCATCATGGAGTCGCGGTTGTCGCGTATGGGTTCGAGCTTGAAAAGATCGGTGTTGACTACCTTGGTGTTTGCAGGCAGGTCAATGCGCATGCTCTCGGGAACAATGATCGTGTTCTTTTTCCCGCTTCGGGTCACAATCTCAACCTCGTGTTCGGTCTTGAACGCATCGCCTTTGGGGTTATTGAACCTGAAGCAGCCGTACAGGTTGTCGACGTATTTATCTTTGCCCAGTTCAATCTTTTCTGTCTTGCGAGGATCCGCTTTTTTGATAAGTTTCATGTTTTTCTCCTACATCCATGTCCCAGTCAATGTCTTGCTCGCTTTGTTCGACTCATAAAACGCCTCGACCAGCTCGATGCAGGCAAGACCTGCCTGACCGCTGACCCCGTAAAAAGGCTCAAGATCTTTGCGCACGCAATCCACGAAATATGCCAGTTCGGGCACATAGCCGAGGTTGTAAAACTCGTCCACAGCAGGCTTGGTCCAGCCATTGGTAAAGTCTGTTTTTTCAATAACGTATGACACGCCTTTGCGCGAGTAACAATCAACAGGCGAACCAAAGGTAAGGTCAATTTTGAGCACGCCATCTGTGCCGTAGATTTCCACCTTGTCGTCCATGCCGCCAACCGTGATGTAGTTGCCTTCGACCAGAGCGAATTCGCCATTTTTAAAACGCATGATGCCCACGCCAAAATCCTCGCCCCCATTGCCCTTGTGCACAAAATTCTTGTCCCCCCCTTCGTTCATGCGGCCAGTGACCTCAACAACAGGGTTGTTGCCTTTTGCCAGAAGGTGCAGCAGATAGCCGATTGGATGGATGGCAAGATGGATAAAGCTGCCGCCGCCGCAGGACTTTTTGTCTTTGGCAAAGGGTGAATGCGTGCCAAAATGGGTTTCCTTGGCTTTTACATAAAGCACCTTGCCAATGGCCCCTTCGTCTATGATCTGCTCTATGCGGCGCAGTGCGGGCGCAAAGCACCAGTCCTCGGCATACATGAGCTTCACCTTGTTCTTTTTGCACACGTCGATCATTTCGCGCGCGTCCTTTGCTGATGTGGCAAGGGGCTTTTCGCAGATAACGTGCTTGCCAGCCTCAGCAGCCGCAATGACCACGTCGTGGTGGAGAAAATTGGGCACGCACACGGAAATGAGCTGGATGTCGGGCCGCTTGAGCATGTCGCGGTAGTCAGGATAGGTGTCGGGTATGTTCCACTTCTTTGAAATGGCCTCAAGATTATCTATGGCGCCCACCGCGGCTATTTCCACGTGCTCGTTTCTGCTGTATGAATCGCAGTGAAAATCCGCCGCGAATTTTGATCCCACAATGCCTACGCGTACCTTGTCCATGAATGCCTCCTCGTTATGCGATGAACGGTTGAACTACTATATGCTTGTGATCGACTTCTTGTCCGCTGTGCAGGGCCTCGAGCAGGGCAAAGGCCTTGTCGCCAATGTCGTACAGGGGCTTGCGCACGTTGTATTGCACCAAATGGTCGTCCCTGTCGCAGTAGTTGACACAAATGGCTGATGCTGGGTCTATATTCATTTCCTTGAACGCGGCAAGCGCGCCCCGGGCAATGACATCTGCCTGGAAAAAATACCCGTCAAACCTTACGCCTTTTGACAATAGTTCAAGCGCCTTTGCCTTTGCGTTCTCAATGCTGTATTCGCAGGGAACAAGCTCAATTGAAAGTCCATGGTTATGGGATTCGTTTGCAAAGGCGTCGGCAAGTTCACGTGCATAGGGTGTTATGCCCTGCCGTTCCCACGAGACCGGGCCAATAAAAGCCGCGATGCGAGTGGCATTGTGCTCGCAAAAGAGCTGGGTTGCCAGGGTTGCGGCATGGGCATTGTCGAGCGATACCTGCGGGATATTCAAATGATATCGGGCGGTTGCCGCGACAAAAGGAAGGCGCAGGGACCCAAACCATTCAATATCGCCCACGTCGAGCGGTGAAACAATAATAAGGCCCTGGTACCGGTTTTCAGCAATCGCGTCGCGCACCACGCTGTTCTCCTCCTGCTGGACTGACATGCCGTTGATATAGTGCACGTGAAGGCCAGTGCCCATGCGCGAGGTCTGGGTGTTCATGGCTTCCATGAGAGGGACCATGGAGTTGTCTGAGGCGGAAAAGACGTTGAAGGCAATGACCGCAACGCTGGTCAATTTGCCGCCTTGGGGAGTAATGACCTTTTCCGGGTTAATAAAAGTGCCTTTGCCCTGTTTTGGGTAGAGGTAGCCTTCCTCTGCCAGGATTTTAAAAGCTTCGTGGACTGTTGATTTACTTATGCCATAGTGTTCGGCCAGGGTCCCAAATGAGGGAAGCGGTGTATTGGGCTTGTAACGGCCCTTTTCAATGTCCTTTTTAAAGCGTTCGCAGAGTTGGTCTGATATTAATTGATTGGATTTGATGATTGATTGTACCATACTGCTCCTGAACAATCGAACTATCAAACTATCGAACAGTTATAATATAATGAATTTAATAGGGAAAGTCAATATTTTATTATGAGTTTATAAGGGGTTATGAATCAATAAATTACGTGAAAAAAGGGGGTTTTATTGCTGGTGCTAAAGGCATTTTGGTACCCTTTTTGAACCCTGGGATCTTTAGTTTCAGGCACCTTTTTGGTACCTGGCACCGTTTTCGTCCCTGGTACCATTGGTGCCAGGGACCATTGGTGCCAGGTACAAGATACAGACTGGTCCTCTCACGCCCTAACATTTAGTCAAAAAAACGTCCCTGGTACCATTTTGGTGCCAGGTACCTCCAAAGATATCCGAAAAGCTTTTTTCCTTGATTCGCATTCATGTTAATGGATATATATCCACTAGTCCATTTAGTCCGTGGCACGTTAGAAAGCTACGTGGTAGCTGATTTCGATGCGCAGGCACGGGCGCGTTGAGGTTTTAATGTAATTTAAGGAAGGCCATGAACCATCGCAGTGTATTCTATAACAACAGCAAACACGCCATGTATTCACATTCCAAAGGGATGGTGTTTATTATATTGTCAACGTTTTTATGCAAATACAAGTCAAAGGAATGTTCCATCAACAAAGGGGACATGAGATGAAAAACTGTCTCCTGACTTAACTTTTTCTGCTTTCGAATGGTTGTCCGAACAATACATATTCTAAGCCGGCATAGCCGGAACCAAGATTAATGAATTTATGAAAGAATAGCGTTCACTTTCCGATAAAGGGGTTATCACAGACCCAAAACGG
>MFYT01000065.1 GCA_001789205.1 Candidatus Raymondbacteria bacterium RIFOXYA2_FULL_49_16
AGTCTGTACAGGGAATCGGTCTTCCAGCCGTCGTCTATGTGAGACTGCCAGTTAATGGTGAATTCCACGCCGTCGTTGTACAGCACGGCAACTTCGCTTTGTTGGGCAGCAACAAGGTCTCTATGCGTGCTTGCCCATGTCTGCAAAGTAGCATATTTACGTTTGATTAAATAGCTGCCTGAATATGTCTGCGAAGGATAGGCGGTGAGCAAGAGTCTTATTTCTGAGGTGACAGAGTCTATCGTATATCCTGTTCCGTTAATGATGATGCTGTCGCCCCTGCCTCTGTTAGAAGTAAGCCACAGGGTGTTTGAACCAATGACCTCCTTCTTGCCTGCAGAAACAGACACTGTACCTGTTGAATAGTCAGGGGCGCTGCCTATGGAAACAATATACGTTGCTGGTCCTGGTTCTTCGATAACGTAGTCGCCGGGGAGTACGTTGTATAAATAAACCATTCTGCTTGATGGAAATACAACCTTGATATCATATGGAGTAATATTTTGGGACGGAAAGACAAGCGTAGAACCACCACTTGAAAAAATGCCTCCGCCGTTCGGACGGACTTCATCCCACCCCTTTAACCTGGAAGGATCGTTTATATATCCGTTTTCATATACATACACGAGACCACCAGTGCCACAGTAGTCAGAATAACCCGGACCAAATTTGCTGTATTGTCCTCTCAAGCTAATCTTATGATAGTATGTGCCCTCATGAATATTCAGCAATACTGCATTGGGTTGATTTCCCATCCTGAAACATTGAAAAACATCTTCCTTGTTATCCCCGTTAATATCATATAAGGCAAGACCCGAAGACCGCCCGTACTCTGATGCTCCAGCATTGTAATTGGGTATCTCGTTTACAAGCTCGAATTCAAAACGATTTGTTAAAATGTTCATACCGGTTACAGGGTCTTTGCTTATCCACAAGTTCCTGAACAGCTCGTTGTATGAACCCGAGGACAGGTAAATGTCCTTGTCGCCATCAGCGTCAAAATCAAAGAACGATACCCCGTAAGAACCGTTATACCGGCACAAGCTGACCCATGCAATGTTTACATCAGGATCACAATCAACCCGTGAGAAACTTATCTTGCCTCCGCTCTCTGTACCTTCATACAAACTGCCGTTGTAAAATACATCCGAAATCTCGTTGTTATTTAAATCACCTATGGCAAAATCCCCAAGCGTAATTTCAGAAAATACTTCCGAATTTACCTCGCCTCCGTATTCAAACCCATATCGGTTGTAGGTAACAGAACCTTCCGTGTATTCCCCAACCTTGCGCAGGCGGAAAAGGCCGGTACTGTTGGTGAACCATATTTCAGAAGGCGCGTCTTCTTTTATCTTTAGTGTCCGCACGTTGTATGCGGTATAATCATATCCTGGTGTTTTTACGAGGCATACATCCGTCTTGTCTTCAAAACCGGAGCCCGTGTATCTGAATAAACGAAGGCCATGGGCAGCGTCGGTATTTGCGATGACAAGGTCGTTTTGAAGAGCGTTGTTGTCCAGATCAATCAGCGCAACACCGTTTGACGCCTCCGTATTATCCGCCGAAACCCACCCACCGTCCACAGGATTATTTGAAAAAGCACGGTTGCCGCTGCCCGCATCCTTGTTAATATACAACTTGTTAGGCCCATTCGAATTGCAGACAAATAAGTCTTTATAACCATCACCGTTGAAAGTATGAAACAATGCGGCAGTGGTAGCGTAATCGGCTTCTCCAGGATTATCATCAAAAGCAACTTTGTAATCGTATTGCATGTTTAAATTTGGGCCAATTAAGTACTTTAGCAGTATTTGATCGGAGACAGTACTTACTTTTAATAAATTATTTTTTGAACCAAGACTTGCAGGGTCGGACGGATTGGAACCGTTGCAGAGAAATATGAATATCACCTTGTCATCAGGAGCATCGCTGATAACATTGTTTGATATAACAGCCGTTCGGGTGTATAAGACATCATTTAAGGAAGTGTTCTTGATCAGCTTGTCGTTTTTTGGAAAAATAGAAACGGAATTATATGTTTCCTTCTTTGCCTTTGCGGATAATATATCAGGAAAAACTCCCTTCACAATACCGCCGTCTTCCTCTATTGTATAAACAAGTTCCTGTCTAAATACATTCTTATCGGCAAGAGAAAATACCGCATTCGGGAGGTAAATGTAATACATATTATCAAGGTTAACGTCCGAATAAGGCTTGAATTCGATGTTGAATGTCTTTGTATTATCAATGGATGTGGATAATTCGATTTGTCCCGACACCTCGATTGTTTCACCTGTTAATACATCAGCAACTGCATCCTCAAGGTTGTCGTATCCTGCCTTGTATGTGCCATCGGCGTATTTGATAAAAACGCTACCGATCTGAGGAATGCCATTGATAAATACCTGGCCTCCTTTCAAGATACGGATACCCGAGAAGCCATCTCCAGTAAAATTTACTGGAGAGGTTATACGTAGTATGCCTCCGACTGTTAGACCGAAATTGCCTGTAACCGCAATGTTCGAACCGGCGTCTATGGTTAATTCGCCGTTTGCAGGTACGTAGTAATTGACATCCACCACATTACTTGAAGTCCAAACACCGGTTGCAAGATAATCAGCAGGAATGGAGGGATCGCCCAGGAAAGATGAAACGTAGAAGTTAGATTGCATATCATACGTGCTAAGACTTAAAAGCCCATAGTAAGGATCGATAACACTAAAATAGGACTTAATAAAAGATTCTTTTAAAGCGTTTCCAAAAGTAGTAGGCTCATCGCCAAATAATGCTTTAAAATATTTTAAATACCATAACCGCCCTTCCGTAACAATCATTGTTCTTGTCTCGCCGATGAATATGCCGGCACGATTTGCACTATTTATCATCTCCTCCCCAAAACTTGCTTTTCTTGCTGTTTCCTCGTAATAATCAGATCGTGCTGTTAGACAAGCGGCGCTGAATACAAGAGGATATATGATTGTATTGTTGACGGATGACATATTGTTTACTGTAAAGTCTTCATGGAGCGTATTCCAACCTCGCAAAGGATCGCCAATGTATCTATTTAATCCGGTCCAAGTTGTTTCAAGGCCATGACCAAAGTAAACTAACGATCCATAAGTATTAGAGTTGAAGGCTTCCACAATATCCTGATTTGTTGAAAGAGGATCGTTGCCTGCAATTACGTCGATGTTCACATTTGTGACCTCATAATTCCAGTTTGAAATCTCATCTGCTGGCGTTTGGCCCTGCCAGGGTATGTAACACAATTGATTATTTATTCCGACGCACTTAGTTTTAAGGATTATGTTCTGCAAATCCGAACTCGAAAGAACAGGAAACCTGCCGACGGCAACATCGGCAATATCACAGGTATACATTTCGTCCACAAATATTGTAGAATAACTTCCATAGCCGAAATCCGATGGTGCACCATTGTAGTCATAGGCAGGCAGCACTTCTTCGGTTGCTCCAATCAATAAGGCATAACCAATATGGTTGTTGTTGTACTCATCTTGTATATAACTTTTTATAGCAGTACGGAGATTGCCCTTTTCTTCTTCTGTTATTGAAGGATACATGCTGAACAACGGAAACGACGCTTCATCGTCCTCAGGAATAACCATTCTTACGGAAATGCCACGTGATTCCAGCCATTCTATATATTCTTCATTTTCAATCGTAGAGACAAACCGTTCAGGTGCCAGGATAAGCATATCATAATATCCAAAGCTATATGAAAAAACGGTTAGTATCAGAAATAATTCAAATCTCCACATGTCGATAAGCCTTTCCCTTGCGGATAACCTTACAGATATTCTATCACAGTATTATGAATTTTGCATATCTCTTTTGCCTATTGCTCTTTATTCCAATGTAGTAAACACCAGCGGGCAGTTCTATGCCGTTAATATGCACTTCTCCAGTAGAGGCTGAAACAGTGCGCCCGGATAATCGTTTGCCAATGATGTTGTATGTGGAAAGAATTGCATGTGAAGATCGCAATTCCAGCGGTATTTTTATTCGAAGCGCACCCTGGCTTAGATATTGGACGTGTAATGTGATGCTGGAAATTGCGGTAGTTTGTTTTTTCTCAACGTCTACATCAACAGCTGGAGATGTTAGAATGGTACCATATGATCCCGCAGCAATATATTGATTGTTACCATAACTTATTGAATAAAATACGTTCATTGTTCCAGAATTTCTCAGAATCCATTCTATTCCGTCTGCAGAGGTTAGTATGGTTCCTCTTGTGCCACTGACAACATACTGGGTATTACCATGAGTGATTGAAAAAAGGCGGTTCGTTGTTCCGGAGGTCTGTGTTTGCCAGGTTGTACCATCTGCAGACGTTATGATAGTGCCGCTATCTCCTACGGCAACATATTGGCCATTGCCATAGATGACTGAGTAGAGGCCATTGGTTGTTCCAGAGGTCTGGGTTGACCAGGTCGTACCGTCTGTGGAGGTGAGGATAGTGCCTCCCACAGCAACATATTGGCCGTTGCCATAGGTGATGGATAAAAGATAGTTTGTTGTCCCGGAGGTTTGGCATGACCATGTTATTCCATCCGTAGAAGTTATAATCGTACCCCTTTCACCAACGGCAATATATTGGGTGTCGCCATAGGTGATAGAAGCAAGTATTTGAGAAACATCGTTATTTCTGCTTATCCATTCTATTCCGTCTGTAGAGGTCAAGATTGTGCTCTCCCAGTTACCACCCACAACAATATATTGGCCGTTGCCATAGGTGATCGCATTAAGGCCCTCAATTGTGCCTAAGCCGAACTCCTTATTGGTCCATGTTATTCCATCTGCAGATGATAGAATAGCGTCCTCCCCGCCTATCGCAATATACTGGCTGTTGCCGTAAGCTATTGAAAGAATCTCATGTTCTATTACTGATGAACTTTGGTCTGTCCATGTTATTCCGTCCGCAGAGGTTATAATACTGCCTAAGAAACCTACAGCAAAATACTGGTTGTTGCCATAGGTGACAGCGTAGAGGCCATTGGTTGTTCCAGAGGTCTGACTTGTCCAAGTTGTACCATCGTTAGAGGTTATTATTGTGTGAACAGGTGAGTTGTCACCAACAGCAACATACTGATTGTTTTTATAAATTATTGAGTGTAAGTCGGAATATATCACTGCATCTTTATTTGTCCAGACATAGCCGTCTGCTGAAGTTAAAATGGTACCAGAACTGCCTACACTTATATATTGGCTATCACCATAGATTACCGAATAAAGCGTGTAAGGATTTCCGATGCCTCTCTGTGTCCAAAAAACACCACCTGTGGAAGTCTGAATTGTGCCATTTTGTCCCACTGCGATATATTTACCGTTACCATATGTGATTGAATAAAGATCATTTTGTGTCGTGCCATCCATCCCGCGGGTCCAAGTTGTACCGTCAATGGAAGTTAATACGATGCCATTCTCGCCTACAGCTATATACTGGTTGTTACCATATGTAATTGAAGCAAGATCATACGCTGTTCCTGAGTAGGTAGCTGTCCAGTTTTTGCCATCTGCAGATGTTAGAATTGTGCATGTATCGCCGACAACGATATACTGGCCTCCGCCATAGGTAATTGAAGAAAGGTTTCTTTTTGTTCCTGATGACATGGATGACCAGGTTATGCCATCCACAGAGGTCAGGATTGTACCTGCATGACCTACTGCAATATACAGGCCGTTACCATAGATGATGGAATTAAGGTTATTGCCTTGAGGGAGCGGATTACGCCAGACCCAGTCAACCTGACTAAAGCAGGAGATAGAATATAATATAATAAAAAGTTGTGATAATTTTATAATCGTTATATTCCTGGTTCGTTTTTTATTCATTGCCTTCCCCCTTTATCAATACGATCTCTGCCTGAGTATCCTTTCTTCAGACAGGCTATTCTTTCCCGTAGTGAATACGCCTATTCTATTAATCGTAATGAAATCAGAATTGAAGTTCACAAGATAACCTTTAAGAAACTCATATTCCTTCCGACTGATCTCCTTGGCGTTATTATTGCTTAAATCGCCTTTAAAGCGTATTGTAAGGGAAATACATTTATGTATCACTATCTTGTTCTCTTTTGGAAAGTAGATGACCGGAGAAAAGGAAATGACGGTATGTTTCACGCGGTATATGAAATGAGGCTTCGATATATAGATAGCGCTTTCAGGGTATCTGGATAATCCAAAGTATCTCAAACAATCCGCATCTTTCGTCTCATAAGCGTTCTTGCTTTCAATCTTATAGCCTTCAAACAAATTCACGTAACCGTCGAGAACGAGCGTATCGGCACTGGTAATATTAACCAATACCGTATCAATTTCCGAATTATCCAGCAAACCGAATCGTATTGTGTTCTTTGGCAGCTGCGGCTCCCCCGCCTCCTTGCTGCCGTATATGCAGCCTGGTATTGTAATATTATAGCACTTATCCGGCATATCTAAATCACGGCATTTGACTTTACAGGTAATCTTCTCGATTTTATAACCGCTGTTTTCGATTTTAACCTGCATGCTGTTACGGCTCCAGTTCAACAGATCTGTTTCTCCATTAATTATTAGTGGAAATATCAATAATGCCGTTATGGCGGTAAGGGAAATAGTATTTGTCATAAATACCTCTCATTTAATTTGCCGTCACAGTTACTCGATTAATTCCATATCCTATTTGATAAGATACGCATACTAAAGTACGTCTGTCAACATCTTATTTATCATATTTTAAAGGGCTTTGCTGCGCGGCTTCACCCGTGTCAGCAAGAGCACGGCTGTTGCCTTGCGTTTGGCTACAGCATGTTCTGGTGCAACGCAAATACCTTGGGATACTCTTCTTTTAGCGCCTACTGCTCTCTGGCCCTTTTTGCCATACCTATGCCATAGCCATCTGCCCCAATGTCCCACTGCACACGGACACCGCCATCAATATCGGTCACAAAATAACAACCTAAATCAGCTCCGGCATTGCAGGCAATGCTCCCAGCCTGTATATGCAAATCCCGTGTGGTAGTGGCAGTGTCCGTAAAAGCGATCTGTGTATATGTAATACTAGAATGGTTCTTTGAACCAATGCCAATAACATTGAGGCTGTTATCGCCGCAGATATTGCTGGTATCGTTCTCGTTAAACCCTATTGACCCTGGAACTTCGCTGAAGTCAGCCCCATTGCCCATGCTGATGTTGTTCACATAACACGGCGGGATTCTTAACGAACGGCGGGGCGATTTTTCTCAATAACATTATGCGTAGGCGAGTCTACCGCGAGGTTCAGGAATGGTTCGTCCGAGCTTCTGGGCGGTTTCGATCCACTCTTCGATAACCAATTGAACATTCTTGAGCGATTCCGCGGACGTTTTTCCATCGGCGGCACACCCCGGCAATTCCGGCACCTCCGCGATAAAAACATCGTCCTCGTTGCTCCAATATATTATAACTTCGTATTTGCTTGTATAATTCCGCATTATATTTCTCCCGTTAATTTATATTTCAAAATTGAATTGCGAACCGGTTTAACCTGATAAGGTTTTGCCTTATTTCCCAGGGGTTGCAGGTTGATAATTTCTTCGACATTCTCCTTGTAAAATATATGGTAGCTTCCTTTGGTGCGTTGATGAAAACCGAGCCGCTGCAATACAATACATACTTCTGAGAATCGAACATTCTGATCAGCGTTCCCTTGAAGTATTCTTTGCAATATTTTTTCGATATTTCCCATAAATAGCAATCCGTTAAAAGATACACTCAATGTCTTTTAATAGTCAATTGCAGCATTACTTTTGGGTGACTACCCTCAAACCATGATCACTATTATCGCCGTCAAAGACCCAGAGGGGAAAAAGGATACCGAGTTTTTCTTCACTACTGATTTGAAGATGTCTGCCAAGCAAATCATCTACACCTATACCGGATGATGGCCAATTGAAGTTGTCTTCCGGGAGTCGAAGCAGTTCCTGGGGCTTCAGGACGGACAAGCAAGGACGGCCAACGCCGTCCAACGAATGACGCCGATCTCTCGTAGAAACATTGGCCAGGGTTAAATAAAAGTGCGAAAGCCCAGTTGAAGAACTGACCCCAATACAGTTCCAGACGACGTAAAATCATTCCTCGTATACTACATTCCCATTCACTATTGTTACGACCGCTTTGCCCCTGAGTTTCATTCCCTCAAAGGGCGTATTTTTTCCCAGAGACCTGAATTTCTTCGAATCCACGGTCCATGGTTTGGAAGGATCGATGATCGTGATATCGGCCCGTTTTCCCTGGGCGATCTGACCGTGGTCGATTTTCAGTATGGCCGCGGGGTTTACGGACATCAGTTCGACCATGCGTTCGATCGTGATTTTCTTTTTGTGAACGAGGTGTGTGAGTGTGACGCCCACCGAGGTCTCAAGACCTACCACGCCATTGGGCGTTTGGTCAAACTCCATGTCTTTGTCGTCGATGGTGTGGGGCGCGTGGTCCGTGGCAATAGCATCTATAGTACCGTCAGCCAGCGCTTTTATAATGGCCTCAACGTCCTCTTTGTTGCGCAGGGGAGGGTTCATTTTATGGTTGGGATTGAAATTGACGATAATATCGTCGGTGAGGGTGAAATAGTGGGGGGCGGTTTCAGCGGTTATGCGCATCTTGTCCTTTTTCGCCGCGCGTATGAGTTCGACCGCGCCTTTGGTGCTTACATGCGCTATGTGGATGCGCGCCCCAGTATCGCGGGCGATCATGATATCGCGGGCGACCATGATCTCTTCCGCTATTTTAGGAATGCCCTTGAACCCGAGCATGGAGGAGATGCGGCCCTCGTTCATGACACCGCCCTTTGAAAGGCCCGGGTCTTCGCAGTGGGAGATGATGAGGGTGTCGTCCATGGTGCAGTAGCGCATGGCGTTTTTCATGAGACCCGAATCCATGACCGATTTCCCGTCCTCGGACACGGCCACAATGCCCGCGCGGCGCATAAGGCCGATTTCAGAGAGCACCGCGCCCTCCTGGTTGTGCGATATGGCGCCAATAGGCAAGACACGGATGGCCGCGTCCCTGGCCCGGTCCATGATGAATTTGACCACGGTCTCATTGTCAACGACCGGGTTGGTATTGGGCATGACCGCCACTGTTGTGACGCCGCCCGCAGCCGCTGCCTGGGCGCCGGTCTGGATGGTCTCTTTTTCCTCGAAACCCGGCTCCCGGAAATGGCAGTGCATGTCGATGAGGCCTGGTACGACGTACATGCCCTTGGCATCTACAACGCGATCGGCTGCAATATTCAGCGCCTTGCCAGTTTTCTCAATGGTGCCGTTTGCAATCAGAACGTCTATGACGCCATTGAGCCGGTTTTTTGGACTTATAACACGGCCGCCTTTGATGAGTATCGTATTATTCTGCTGCATGTTCGCGTCCTCCTCCCAGAAGATAAAGCACTGCCATACGCGTTGCCACGCCGTTTGTGACCTGCGTGAGGATGGCGGAGTTGGGCCCGTCGGCCACGTCGGTGGTTATCTCGATCCCGCGATTGATGGGGCCCGGGTGCATGATGAGGGCGTCGGAGCACCCTGATTTTTCGAGCCGTTGCGCGGTAATTCCCCAGCGCGCCCGGTACTCGTTGATTGACGGGAAAAGCCCGGTTGACTGGCGCTCGAGCTGGATGCGCAGGGCCATGACGACCTTGGCGTTTTTAAGCGCCTTGTCGAGATTATTGGTATAGGTGACGCCCTTGAACTCCTGCATGTACTGCGGTATGAGCGTCTCGGGACCGCAGACCCAGAGGTCAGCGCCCATGGTGGCTAGACCCCACATGTTAGAGCGCGCCACGCGCGAGTGCAGGATATCGCCTACGATGGCCACCTTGAGGCCCTTGAGCGCGCCCCAGCGGTCGCGCATGGTGAGCATGTCGAGCAGGGCCTGCGTTGGATGTTCGTTTGAACCGTCGCCCGCATTGATGATGACCGCGTTGGTGCATTCGGTGAGGTATTTTGGCACGCCTGCGGACTGGTGCCGCACCACCACCATGTCGATCTTCATTGCCTCGATGTTTCTGATGGTGTCCTTGAGCGTTTCGCCCTTTTTGACGCTTGATCCAGCGGAGGAGAAGTTGACGGTGTCTCCGGAGAGCCTCTTTTCCGCCAGCTCGAAGCTGATGCGCGTGCGTGTGCTGTTCTCGAAAAAGAGATTGACCACGGTCTGGCCCCGCAGGGTCGGGACTTTCTTGATGTCGCGCGACAGTACTTCCTGGAAGCCTTTGGCCGTGTCGAGGATGAGGGTAATGTCCTCCTTTGGCACGCTCCGCAGGCCCAGCAGGTGTTTGATTGTGAGTGACATGGGTCCTCCTTGCGGTTGGGTCCTATTTTTTCAGTTCAACCATCCAGACGCCGTCGTGCGCGTCTTTTTCCGTCACCTGCACCTTGACTTCCTCATTTTTCGCCGTGGGCACGGTTTTGCCGATGTAGTCCGCGTGTATGGGAAATTCGCGCAGGCCGCGGTCGATGAGCACCGCGAACTGGATAGTCTTGGGCCTGCCAAAGTCGGTGAGTGCGTCGAGGGCCGCGCGCGCGGTGCGGCCGGTATAGAGCACGTCATCGACCAGAATGACGTCTTTCCCCTCTATGGAGAAGCGGATGTCGGTCGCCTGCACCGCGGGTTGTTTGAACGCGCTGCGGTAATCGTCCCGGTAAAGCGTAATATCAAGCGCGCCCACGGGTACGGCGCGGCCGTCCATCTCCTCGATTTTTTTCGCCAGGCGTCCGGCAATAATGGCGCCCCGGGTCTGCATACCCACGACAACCAGGTTCTTCGCGCTTTTATTCCGCTCAAGGATCTCGTGCGCCATGCGGTCGATTACCAGGCGCATTGCCCGGGTGTCGAGGATGGTCGATTTCTCTTTTGTCTTCATGGACTGCCTCCGTTCCCGATTCCTTCCCGTTCAATGTAATAAATTGGACTTCCCGATTCAAGAAAAGTTTTAAAAGAGCGCACTAACTGATGGGCATTTTGATTTTCCGGTTCGTGATATGATTTGTTGATGCCTGCAAAAAATCGGTTTTGTCCATTTTCAGAAAAAATACCCCTTCACATCCATGCAATCAAGTAAAATAGGTAACGCTTCGCCATGGCTTTCCGGCCCGCCTAGACTTGCGGCGGGCAAGGCGGGTTGAGGCGGGCAGATTTCCGGCGGCGGCTTTGGCTGGGATCTCGCCTCGCTTTCGCGAGAGCGAAGCGGGTCTTTCCAGAGGTCTCAGTGCTTCAGGATACGCACAATAATCTCGTCCTGGTCAATTACATGTGTCGCAACCGTTGAAGAAACAACGACGCTGAATCAGGGTTTGGTTTTTAGTTTCAAGACGATAACTTCTCCTGCAGGAAGATCCAGTTGAATGCCGTCCTTACCTGCCGTGGCGCCTTTTCCACAAAGGTTTTTAAATTCGTCTGAGAAAGGTATAACGCCTTGTTCAGGACTATCGCTGAAATTAGCGGCAACCACATAGCGACACTGATCAGCGCATGTTACTTCGACAACCTTAAGAAGACTGTCTGGTTTGATACGGGAGACTGCCGTAGCGCAGAAGTCCACACCGATAACTGCTCCGATATCGTACAGAACTTCGTTGGTGTTGTAGTATCGCTGTGTATCTTGGGCCGGAATACTGATGACATCACAATACAGGCTGGCACCAGCTCCGCTGAATTTCATCGGGGTGCTGTGAGCCATCATGGCGTTACGTGCGCCGGGACGGAACAATGAAACTCCATTGGCGCCATAGATAACGCTGACATTGACCCGTCCATCAATCTGCAGATCTTTTCCGCAGGCAAGAATTTCATGGGCAGGATTATCGCTGGTTCCTGCCCCGATAATCTTTCTGTTTTTACCTTTGAAGCGATATGTTCGGATTCCCCGGTTAAAAACGTCATTAGGTATGTTGTAATTGAGCCCTAAGACCTGATTAATAAAAACCGGCCTTGTCGCAGTTGCGTATTGAAGAATCACAGTGGTTGCGTCGTCAGGAAGCGCCACCATGGCGGTGTGGGCCAAGCCCACTTCTTCCAGAGACGATCCTTCCCCGGGATTATCAGAGGCATTCCATCTGTAGCTGCCACAGGTGGCGAATCCTCCTTCGAACGTATGCAGAACATATTTTTTATCAGGCGTGACCTCGAATTTACACCCCGTACCTTTTATGAGACCTGCCAGATTCCACTGCCACTCGACCATGTCGGAGCGGTCGGCAGGAACAACGGTGCCACACGGACATTGCGCCGATTTCCAAACCCAGCTTGCCAAGCGACGCTGACCCCTGACCATTGCAGCGCCATGAAACTCGTCCGACCAGGCCTTAAGGGCACTCAAGCTGGTAGGTTGGGTGGGTTTCTTCTTTCGGGCGAGCAGGCGTCGATAGTAAGCACCCAGCGACATCGAAACGACCCTATCACCTTCCAGTCGGCAGTAGTAGAACGGCGAGGTGTCCCTCAGCTTGGCCAGGCGATCGCTGAGAAATGCGCCATCCGGATTACCATTCTGTTCGCGGGCGATCACATTGAACCAACCGTCCTCGAACTTCGCCGCATCGGGGTCACCGAAACGATCGGTGATCATCAACCACACTGGCAACGCATAATCCTGGCAGTAACAATAACGCATACGCGTGTCACCGCCGATCCGCCACAAGCGGCCGTCATCGAACGTCAGGCTCTTAGTCAATTCCCAGAGCTTGTCGCAGTGATGGTAGAGTTCCTCGGGGACCGGGATGCCGTTGTCCAGACAGAAAAAGTGGAGCATGGCGATATTGGAGAGGCAGATTTCCATGTAACCAATATTCAGATACCCATGATGGTTAAGGCCATAATTCTCGGTATAGTTGGGACCGATGTGCCACTGTTTGAGCTGGCACCCGGAATAGAGTATTTCGCTCGTTGCATCGGATGGGATGGAGATACCATTAAGGAGAAGAGAAGAAGCTTTTTCCCGGTATTTCGCGGCATGAGGTGCATCAGGATAAAGCACAGCGGTTCGATAGAGCATGGCGCCGTTCCAAATATTGCTTTCCGGTTTGTTTTTGTCAGTAGCTGCATCTATTGCTCCGACTACGGGATAATCTTTCAGCAGGAAATCGCATTCCGCAACCAATAGGTCGCGCATTCGCTGGCGGTCATCGTCGGTCAACCAGGGTTTAAGGGCGGTGAAGGCATGGGACATACGCTCCAGCGCAAGGCCGCTGATCCAGCTATAGCCCCAGCTTTGACCCGTGGTACATGTTATGTCGCCGCTCTTATGGGTATGCAAGATATAGCGCAACATTTTCAGGGCCCGCTGACGAAGTTGTTCGCGTGTCTCCCCTGCATAGTTCTCGTCAAGTTCCGGCGCCGTGGCCAGCACCGCGATACCGGCAAAGGCCGTGCAATGCGCTTGCATCGCCCAGTTCTCATGGCCACCCGTACCAAAGTAGACCAGACCGTCATTTCCCTGGACCTCATGAGTCCATTTCCGAGCCGTTGGATTCCATTTTTCAAGGAGGCGAATATAATTCTCCGACGTTACCGCCGAAAGTGTATGACAAGTCAGCGCTGTCACAATGAAGGCCATTCCGATAGTTTTTAGGCGTGTTGGCATTTTGTTGCTCCTCCCTACCAATAGTCAGTAATTGATAGGCAATTTGATTTTCCAGTTCGCATAAGTTTCCACAGGCATCTGCATGGCGCACCTGTTTCCGGTTTTCGATATAAACACCCTCGCATTCCCCTCTTTGCATCTGAAATTGTCCTTCACGTCAAGAAAATAACCTCTCCATATAGCCAAAACAAGCAAATAAAAAAAACTCACGCAGTGCGTTCCTGGCTCGCCTCGCCGAGCGAGTCGAGGCGGGCGAGAGCCCTTAATTATCGTATCATGGGAGATCCTCAAATCCGCCTGCGGCGGAGTATAGTCTGGCAACGGCTCTTCCGAGGGCGGGAGTTTTTGGCAAAATTCAGGGGGCAATCTTAAGGCCAATTGTATTCCTGGATGCGTTTAATCCCAGAACAATAAACATCTATAATGTTCATGGGAAATTGGTTCAGAAACTGCCTGCTGCCTGCTGGTATTACCTGGGACGCTTCCAATCAGCCAAGCGGGGTCTACGTTATAAAGGCGACCATGGGTAACAGGGTCCTGTCGAAAAAATATTTCTGATGAAATAAGTGTCCTCGCTATAAAAGTTCTGCGGATTAGCAAGGGGGGAGCATTGGAAAACGGCTATTATGGGAGGGCCTTTTATGCCATCGAGACGTTTCTCCTGAACGTGACAAACCGTCCATTCCGTTCCTTTGTGATTTTCCCCTCTTTTTCGAGCATTGCTAGGTATTTTCGCGCTGTGTTCATGGCAATACCGAGTTTTAAACGGAAAACCTCTGCGGAGAATGTTTTCTGTTTAATATCGGACAATGTGTTTCCGAGCCGTTCGTTTGCTGGAAGCAGGAGGCCATATTTCTTCATATATCGTTTAATAGTCACATATGAGCAGCCAAAGCGGACCGCGATTTTATACGGCCGTTCCCCGCATTCCTTGAATGCTTTCTTAAACAGCGCGGGGTCTTGATACGCACGGGTGTGCTTCCCTGTGCTTTTTTCAAGCAGGGCAGACTCCATGGCCGAAGAGTTGTTACCGGACGTATCAATGTCTTCGGAAGGTTTCCCGATAAACGGGGGCAGGTCCTTGACGCCAATGACCCCGTTATTGACAATGACCGCGTGTTCCACCGCGTTCTTAAGTTCCCGTACGTTTCCCGGCCAGTCGTATTTGATAAGGACGGGAAAAAGATCAT
>MFYT01000066.1 GCA_001789205.1 Candidatus Raymondbacteria bacterium RIFOXYA2_FULL_49_16
TGTATACACCTGAGTGAATCCGTAACCCCTTGTAGTACAACCAATTGAGTGCCATGTCTGTAGAATTTATAGTAAACTCACGCTAGAGGCCGGGTTGTTGAGGGTATAGGTGTTAATGATCAGCGTGGGATGGTCCTGTCCGCCCTGGTTCCTGCTCCATAGGGCGTAGTTACCTCCAACGCTGGTCGTGTCTGTCAGGCATAGCCCATAGGCGGTTTTGGCAAGCAGCTTCTGATAAATGGAAAGGTCGATGGGTATGCCCATAATTCTGCTTGTGTCGTTGTTCGTGATGGCCCAGCTGTTCCAGACCGAACCATTGTTCCCATTGCACACATTAATTGAATGGTTTGCCGAACTACTAAGCCAGTACGTTGTTTTACCTTGCTTGTATAGATGGCTACTTCCATTGGCATCATATACCCATTGGCTTGCGCCCTCATGAAAAGTATCAACAATAGTGGATATCCAGAAGGTTTTTGAAATGATATCCGCCGAGGCTGCATTCGACCATTTGAAAGAGAGCGAGCAGGAAGAGACCGGAGAAGTGGAGAGAGACGCAAGGTTCCAGCCGATAAAGGCAAGATACTGGCTATATGGCTTTATCCGCATATAACCGTACGAACCGTTGTTCAGCGTATCTTCCGAGAAAGTCATAGTGCATGTTGTAAAATTATCGTTATTGGTTTCGTATGTGGTCCTGGTGGCAAAAGCAGTGCCAGTGCAAATAATAAGCGACCCCAGAGATAGTGCCAATATTTTGAATATTAATGATACTCTAATCCCCATTTAATACATGCTCTGCTTGGAATATTCATCCAGCATGGCCATGTAGTTGTCGTACCGCGTTCCCACGGAAATGGAATGACTGGCGCCAAGGATGAACCTGCCGCCCTGTTTGGCGCACTGCATAGCGCGCCGGACATCAGCCCGGACATCATCCATAGTGCCACCGATGAGTAACTCGACTGAAACCCCTCCCCAGAGGGCCATCCTGTTTCCGTGTGACTTCTTCACCTCACAGATGTCCATGCCTGCGGTGGGCTGGATAGACTGGTAAACATCGTATCCGATATCGATGAAGGAATCGAGCAATACCTTTGTATTACCGCAGCAATGCTTGAAGACCTTCTTTCCATATCGTGTATGGATAGCATTGACCCTGGTCTTGTTCACGGCAAGGAATTGCGCCTTGAACATTTCCGGATCAATGAAGGGGCCGTTGTTGAAGCAGAAATCCATACCCCAAAACACTGCATCCGAATCAGGATGGACCATGATGGCATCGTCCATGTTCCGCTTTTTCAGAAAATAGCCTGTTGCCGCCTCAACAGCCTCGGGATTCATGATCAATTCCTCAAGCCCGCGCTCCAGGCCTCCGAGAAGCACAATGCCCACTTCGCCACCCGAAGGCCCTATGATGTATTTTTCGTCTTTAAAAACATTGATGACCGAATCAAGTATTTCCCGCGAACGTTTGTCCTGTACGCACGGCATTGGCTCTTTTTCATATTCCTCTTTTGTAAAAACCATCTGTTCCATGACAGGATCGAACACACAGGTAATGTCAGCGGTCACTTCTGAATATTTATACACGCGGCCATACTTGTCTTCCCAGGTCGTGGGATCCACCTTGCGCGGCGCCGGATCATCGCTGGGCCAGGGGACATCCCAGGTGCACATGGGAAAAGTGATGATATCAAGGTCAAGTTTTTGGAACAACTCAATGTGGTCCCTGCGCCAGCTTTCCGCGACCTCGTCGTGCCTGCCTTCCCAGAACGCGATCTGGGACTTTGCCTTTGCGCGCAGGTATGTGTCGTGGCCAATGATCTTCTCGACCGTATCAAAATCAATGGCATATTCGCCGATGGGCACGCGGTCTGGTATTCTCCCTTCAACAACCGCACGGACCCTTTGCTTGGAATTCATTCCACCTCAGTTTTTAAATACGATTAAGCATAATCTGAACTATTTGCTATCATATCTTCATTACATTTATTCATTAATCACCTGCAGGCCGGCTCAACAAAGTAATCCTGAAATCATCGAAATACGCCTCGTCATTTCTGGTACACAACCCAACCCGTGCAGGAAAGGGTATTTTCTCGGGTATCTTTGCCTTTTCAACCCCGTCCACGAAGACCGTGACAGTATCATTCCGTATCCGAAGCTTAACTGTCTGATATATATCATCAGTGACCAATCCATCATACAGCCACCGCACATATCTTCGCGTGCCTTTTTCAACTTTTTGCAATGCATTCCCCGCCACATACCTGTAAAATTCAAAAAAATGGTAGTTGTTCGTATCAAGAAATCCAAATATTACACCATAATGTCCCCATGGGCTGTCCAAGGGTTCAGGGGAACGCGCGGTCACCTCAATTTCATAATTCGCGGAATCTATCACCTGCTCAAGAATGGAATATTCACCTGGAGTCATGTCTCTGCCCGATTCGAAGTCCTTCTCATGAAGATGGTATGAATAATCACCACGATCCAAATCGATACTCCATCTGGAGGGCGTCTTGGGCCGCCATTTAAGTTTTGCCCCCTTTTCAAAATCATCAAAATAACTATCCATGACCCTGACCATGCTGCTGTCTGCAAAACCGGTTGTTTTTAAAATACATCCCACTGATGCCTGGCCTTTCTTGCCTAAGGCCCGGACTGTTCCATTCTGGTCAACAGTGACAATCCCCTGGGGACGGGTAAACCAGGTTAATTCTCCGGTAATAGGGTGCTTTGTGTTGTCCTTTCTTATTTCCATGGAAGAGACAGTGAACATTGTGTTTGGGCCTATTTCAACATATGATGGAGATACAGAGATTCCTGTTATTGGCAAAACCGGAAGAGTAACCTGAATATTCGAAGTATCGTGCTCTGCGACCAACACCGCGCCAATCTCTTTTATCGAATATCCCTCTTTTGTTATTCTTATTGTGTTCTCTCCTATACGTGCTGGAAATTCAAGAATACCGTCTTTGCCTGTCAGGTCCGTTGCCATAAGAGAATTTTTAGACAAAAGTTCGACCCTGGCCCCTGTCAGTGCATTCCTGTTTGTTGAATCCTTAACAGTTACCCTGATAAGTTCTGATTTGCCCATTTTACGGCGCATAAATTTGGCCACATAATTATTCCCGTTTTGTGATGTATATGTGATAAGCGTGTTGTAGCCAGTGTTGTTGTATGTGACCCCTTCAGGGATCTGGGTCCCTTCCAATGGCTCATTCACGGTAACATGAAAGACCTTTGGCGTATGCGATGGATAACACGCAGCCAGAACAAACGTATCACCTGAAGTTTCATAGAAGACAAGGCATGGGGAATCCACCCTGATCTTATCAATTATCCCGCGTTCCCAGAAAACAATACCCGTGGCATTCAGCGTATTGTCCCGTACAGCATGGATGCTTTCCGTGTTGGCCAGGATTGTGACCGGACATTTGGCAGAGTATTCCTCTGTCTGTTTTTCTGATTTTCCAGGCAGCACAATATAGGAATATCGCTGGTCTTTCGCATTTGTACCATGGTCAATCCAAAGACAGAACATTGGACAGGAATGCATGGTGTCGCTCGCGGGTTCATCAATCTCGCGCCAGGTGCCGGACTGGATTCCTTGCTCAATGTTAATGGCTTGTTTTTCAGGGAAACAATAACCTATGCCGTCGCTATGGACCCAATTGGCGCTGATTGCCCCCTGGTAATCAGGCTGTGTTGATGTTTTATTCTGTCCATCCACATATAAAGGCACGCCTTGCTTTGAAAGCGGCCGCTGGTTGATGATGGTTTCCGCGCGGTTTTTTCCAGGGCACGATATTCCACTGCCCAAACAGACCATCTGGTCCTTAAAAAAGAACCAGCTTTTCTTTGCCTTCAGGTTGGAGCGGTAAGCCTCGAAATCCATTGCTGTTACGCCATTTTTATCTGTATGAACCCCGCCGACAAAGCTTTTTTTACCCATGGCCCCGACCGTGGATACGTTCCTCGGTTTTCTCTCAACAGTGGTGCCGGGAATCCTGTACCAGTCAAGGGCTGGCAGGGCATTGTTATATTCGTCTCCATTGAGCAGGATCAAGGTCATTCCGTCACAAAGGTGCCAACCCTTAAGGTTCTCATCATTTATGGATTCGCTTGCTATTGTCCTGCATGAAACGGTCTTGACCGATATATAATAATTAGGCTGTCTATAGATCGTATAATCTGAATAATTATAATGCACAATACCCGAAGGCCAGGCCGCCAATATTGGGGAAAGCTTTACCTTTTGGGCCAACCCGGCCATTTCCAAACTAAGCGGCCCGTCCCATGTATCGAGCATGCTTTTTGCGGCCGCTGTCAATTGTACCTGCCTTTTACCAGGGACATTTGACAGAACCAGCATGGCAGTAAGGCCTGACTCCGCGCATTTTTGAGGGTGTGAAATCCTGCGGCCTATTACTGCCAAATCAAAATAATTGTCGTATATGCACCACCGTATGCCTTCGGACACAAAATCCATCAAATCGTTAAATTGCCTGTCTGGTATCTGGAACCTGGTCCCGCGGGTAAAAAGAAGATATAGTGAAAGTTCCTTGGCATAGCCCGCGCCATACACCCCGGTATATAAAAGCGGGCCGTGCGCGTGGAAGGAATTGTCGGGCTGATGGCCTTCGGTTGTACCATCGGGCTTATGGCCTTCGGGCGTACCATCTGATTTCATAGCAATTTTAGCTGCTTTTTTGCGAACAACATCTATTTTTGATGGGTCATTAACAAGAAGGGCATGATAAAAATGACCCATGGCATACCAAATGCCATTGGCGCCGCCATACTTCATGAAATTTTCTTCAGAGACCCCGAACGTCTGGTCAAAAATGCAGTATTCTATTGTAGATAGCGTTTTATTAAAAGTCTTTGCGTCCACTTCATTCTGAAGCAGCAGAAGCGTTTGGCCCAAGGTCAGGGGCAATGATATCTGCCAGAAGTACCAATTGGACTTTTCCGTGCCAGGATGTATGAATTTGTATCCATAGCTTAGCGCCTTTTCTATGTTCCGCACCAGTCCCTTGTCTCCATATAGATTTTGTCCAGGGGTCGCATATGCCGTTGCCATGACAAGCATGCGTTGATAATGGTTGAACATGCCGTTATCACCCCTTCTGGCCAAATCGAAGTCTTTGTCCCTGTAATCAATGCGTCGCCAACTGCCATTGGGTTGGATTGAATCATTATACGCTTGGGCATCGGCATATAGCTTTTTAATGGCCGTAGATACCAACGGATCGTTCCTGTCTGCGCCGCTGGCAGTCAGAAAATCCAATATGTTTGATTTAATTTTTTTTATGTCGTTGTGCCGTAAATTCCCCGTACATGCGCAGAAAACGCATACAAAATAAAACCATATGAAGACACCGGCTGTTTTTTGGCTTATCATTGGTAAGTGATACTCACTTTAAAAGGGTAATCTGCTTTGTTATTGTTCTGCCGTTGTTGACAGCGCGCACTATATATATGCCCGAATGATAGTTGCACGCGCGCCATGCGGCCTGTCCGGTGATTCTGTCAGGAGTCAAGTCCGCGGCCATCCGGCCGTTGGTATCGTAAATCCGCAGAGACGTGTTACCACGCATGCTTACGGTAATTGTTACGTCCGGGTTGAACGGATTGGGCTGGGCAGTCACGATCTGCCCGGAAACGACTGGCCTGCTCTCCTGTTCGCTATCTGTCAGCCTGGCATACACCCATAATTCGTTCGGCTGCCTGTAAAAATACCACTGATCCCATCCGTTCGCAGCAGCATCCCATCCCCAGACGCATATTCCATGCGCGTTTCCCTCGAGATAGTCTTTTACAACCGACAGATCAAGATCGAGTACAAGGTATGAACCCACTATATTCGACGAATCACCCTGAAGCGGAGCCTTGCCCTCGTTCACCAGGACCGACAGATTTGCGTATCCCTGTTTCCATGGAACAGAGGGGCTCTGTGCGTACAGAAAACTCGGTTCACCCGCAGGCGGGGGGCTGGTGAAATTCTGCTGTGTACCTTGAATCCAGTCGCTGTCTGACTGTATACAATTGTAATACATGCCTGCAAGTCCTCTCCAGTTATTTTCAGGCCCCAATGCGAGCTGGACGCCCGCGATCTGATCGAATGGAGGCAGATTTGAAACAGTGTAATCCATGAGCCAGTAATGGGCGCTGTTGGTCTTGAAAAAACCAAAGTTCGGGTCGCTGTAATTGCCCGCCTGCTCTCTGGAAGCGCTGGAAAGCCAGCCGTCCTTGATGGTGGGCAGCCTGAATTTCTGGTATTGGGATCTCGCGTAGTTAATCGGAGCTGCCCATGCGCTGGCGCAGATTATAAACGCGAAACAAAGCGCAAATGCACTGATTGAAAATCTCATGCACCCCCCCTATTTAATCAGGATAATTCTTTTGGAAACAGTGCTGTTGCCCACCGTAAGGCGCGAGAAATAGACGCCGGAAGGCAGGTTCCCGGCATCCCACATTTTAGAACCCTTGCCGCTGACTATGGTTGAATAGACCATTTTGCCGACAGAGTTGAAGACCTTGAGCGCGCCCCTGTTTCCCAGCGTGTTGTAGGAGATGTTGGTAGTGGGGTTGAAGGGGTTGGGTTCGTTAGTAAGGGAGACCTTGCCAGCGACTGCGGCAGAGGCGTTTTCTGCCTTGACCTGCGCGAGATTGCCCACGCAGAGCAGGTGGGCAGTGTTTCCGTCGGTTGACCAATATTCGGCCAGCGGTGGTGTGGCGCCGCCGTCAACACCGGAGCAGTTTTCATTAGCAGAAATAGAGGCTTTGCCCGTGCTGCCGGCGCCGATTGGGGCGAGGCATACAATTGCCCATGCTGAGATGTCCGTGATGTTGTTCAGTATCCAGTTGACTTGCGCGGTAACGTCGACCTGCATGAACTGCTTGCCAAGGAGAGGAGTGCCGTCAATCGCGGGACGGCCCGCTGGGGCCGTGTAATTAATGGTCGACTCCGCACCTGCGATGGTGAGTGCATAATCGAGGGTGTTCATGGGATCGAGATCTGACCATACAGCATCGTCGGGCATGGCAGCAGGGCCGCCCCACATTGAAACACCGAAAGAGACGTCAACCACACCGCAACGTATGGCAACAGGGCCAGCGTTGCAGAGGGGACCGTTGGCGCTCCAGTAGTCGATGAATTCGCCGCGGAGGTATGCGGAGGTAACATTGCCGCCCGCATTGGCGATATCGTTGAGGTTCGCTGAGTAGAACACTCCGCACCAGCCCTGGTTGTCGAGCGGGTTGGAGCCGAAACTGAAGCCCTTACCTGCATAGCCAAGGCCCGAGCTATTATTCGCCGTAACTATTTTACCTTCATGCACAAAAGCCCCTGCGGAAATGCCCGGACCAGGGTTGTCCTGAAGAGTGTACGCGTTTGTCGTGGCCTTGTACCAATAGACATGCGTCCCGCTGCTCAACTGGGCATACGCGCACAAACTGAGTGTCAACATTAACACTCCGACCAGTGCTTTTCTCATCATTCTCCTCCTTTTGCGGTTGTTTATACTACACCTAAAAAATGGTTTTGTTGAGTAGACCGGGCAGTTGCCTGCCCAGCCCCTCGCGGAACCGTACGAGCAGCTTTCCCGCATACGGCTCTTCATTCGGTCTTCGGG
>MFYT01000067.1 GCA_001789205.1 Candidatus Raymondbacteria bacterium RIFOXYA2_FULL_49_16
AAGCGCGCGCACAATGGATCCGCTGGTCAGGTTTTTTGCCTGCACCTCGACTCGCGCATAAGAAATTGAATCAGCGGGAACCTGGAAAAGGGAATCGAACTCCACCCTGTTAGGGCATACTTCCGCAAGCACAACGCCTTTGCAGATGACTCGTATTGTGTCGAGTCTGGGGACGTTTCTGCTTATGGACCGGGCATACGCTGTATCGACCGATGCTTGGACCCTGACATTCGTATAGTCGTCATGGACCGTGACAACGCTTCCCATCATGGAATCGCCCGCAGTCACATTCATGATAATGGCAAACGGCGCGCCATTATAAAAATCAGCCTCCATATAAAACCTGCCTGCAAAGAGCGCTTCAAAATAAGCTTCATGGGTAATTGAATCAGTCAGGATGTATGCTCTATTGCATCCGAAACCTTTATACGCGCTGCTGCCATGGCTGTCTGAGCCGGAAAGCGCGCAAAAACGATGGCCCCTCACGAGGATACTGTCCCATATGCCCCCTGCGCGCCAGATATGTTTTGCCTGTGTCCACACCAGCCCATTTCCGCCGTTAAAAGCTTCAAATCCCTTGAGCCCATTCTCCACAAGAGGTAAAAGCGAATCCAGGGTTGTGGTGAAGTGTGACCAACTCATTCCAGAATCGCCCGGATGGTTAATGGAAATCCAGCCGCCAGTCGAATCAACGTAATGGATGAACGCTTGTTCTCCTCCGAACGAATATTTCGATACGCCGTGCGATGCCCAGAATGCATCGGATGTTGGTAAAGAGTAATTCGGCGGACTAGACCAAGCATAGCTGACCGTATAATGCTCGTATATCGGATATTCTGTCCCCAGCCCGACCACAAAGTCTTTGTTGCCATATAACACGTTGGCGGAATCGAGATGACCGTTTAAATATTCACCATAATAAGGGGAATAATAATAGTCAGTAACAAGGAGATAATTAAAGCCAATGGTTTTCCACGATGCCGCTACTGTCATTGCAGTGGTATTGGTGTCGCCAGTGGAGCTTCCTGTGTGCGTGTGCATGTCTGACTTTATCCATCTGCCGGAAGGCATGGCCAAGCACGCGGAGGCAATTAATAATACAAATAGGATTCCATTCATGGATTTTGCCCCTTGTTTTATAATTTTAGAATAACATCTCTTGATAATAAAATACCTTATTTTTATTTAAATACAATATTTTATATAATAAAATTCTAATAAGTATAGCTTTTTTTGGGCAGCATTATCATACCAACGACAAAAGACTTTGCCATCTACGAAGTTTTAGAAGGGAATATCAGGAATATAAATCAAACGGAACTTGCTTAATAATAAGGTGTTATTGGTCTTCATTCTTGTAAACATTTTCTATGCCCAAGCTTTTTAGCTTCTGATGTAAAAACTGCCTTGCAAGATCAAGCCGCTCTGCGGTTCGGGCTATGTTTCCTTTACATTCACCTAATACCCGCGCGATATAGCCGCGTTCAAATTCCTGGCGCGCTTCTTTGAGTGTCCGTGAGATATCCAGGGATGGCGCTACCACTCCATATTTCTGGGGAAGTGACACAACCAATGCCTCAATATATGCTTGGTATGAGTATACGCCTCATACAGGTGCCCTGAAGCAGCCTAATTCTTTTGGTCTCTATGACATGATTGGCAATGTTTCTGAATGGTGCCAGGATTGGTACGATCAGGATTATTATTCTGTTTCGCCAGTCTTCAATCCTTGGGGACCCGGCAGCAGTGCATTAAACTATCGGGTTGTTCGCGGAGATTGTTGGGAAGGAGAAGAAATAGTATTACGAACCTCTGTGCGATCTTTTTTTGGACCGGGCCTATCCAACAACCTAGTCGGTTTCCGCTGTGTCCGGCCAATCAGGTGATTCAATTCATGACCGTGCGACGGTAATACCGGAGCAGTGGATCATTCATCGTTATCATCCATGAAAGCAACCGCTCCCTGAGGCGGTCCACGGCATCTTTATATAACGCCGAACGTATCACATTGACGGTCTCGTGTTGGTCTTTCTTCAGATCATAAAATTCATCCTCAGCAACACAATTGAAAATGTACTTGAAGTCCCTGTCCCGTGCCATGCGCTGCTCGTATGGCGCCTGATGGCCGTGTGATTCGCAAAAGACAGCGTCATCGTTCCTTAGGGGGGCCCTGCCTTCGCACAAAGGTAACAATGATATGGCGTCCAATCCATCAGGCGCCTTTGCGTCCATGACATCAAGAATGGCAGGCATAAGGTCAAAATGATACACAAAATTCTCGACAGAAACACCTGTCTTGAAACGTCCAGGCCTCCATGCAATTAACGGAATATGATAGATTGAATCATACATATACGGCCCTTTATCGCACACACCCTTGCTGCCGTCCATGCCACCATGGTCTGTTGTGCAAAATATGCAGGTATCTTTAAGCAGGCCCAGCGTGTCGCAGGCTTTCATGACCCTGCCTATCTGATCGTCGATGAACGTGGTAAATCCATACTGCAGGGCCTGGAGCCGCTGCCACTCTTTGCGGGTAAAATCCTGCACCCCCCAGTAATTCCGGTATTCGCGCACCATCCGCGGTTTGTCGTCAGCCCGGTCATCAATATCCGGCCAAAGCTCGATCGACGATGGGTCGTACATGGAAAAGTACGGTTCTGGTATGCAGAAAGGAAGGTGCGGCCCCCAGAAGTCAAGACGAATGTGAAACTGCCGTGCTTTTTTTGCGCATTGCTCCAACGCCTCAATCGCGCGTTCTGCAAGGTAGTATGTCGTCGTTGATTCAACGGGACCGTCTTCAAGGCCCGCAAGAAGGGCCCCTGCTGAACCGTTTTTGAGGCGGGAATAAATGGCGTTTTTCATTTCGGGGGCTTTTAGGCCATGCGAAGAAAGATAGGCCGCATAATCGCCATGCTTCTCCGGCTGGCCGTATCCTGGAAAGAACGGCCCTTCAAATCCGCAATCAAAAGGAGAAAGGCTGGTGCCAACATGCCATTTACCGATATGGTGCGCCTCAATGCCTGCGTCACGCAGGACAGTGCCGTAAGGAATGAATTTCCCCGTGAAATCCTTGCCGCCCGCCAGACCAGATTCTGAATTTACGAGTATGCCGTTTTTCATTGGATATTTACCCGTAAGGAATGCCGCGCGCGCTGGCGCGCATATGCCTGAGCAGGTAAAGGCATTGGTGAACCGTACGCCTTCAGCGGCAAGCTTGTCTATGACCGGCGTCCTGCATTGCGTGTTTCCATAGCACCCAAGTCCGTCAACGCGCTGCTGATCAACATGAAATAGAATCGTATTCATACAGAGGCCTCCTTATTTTTATCCCCGCCAGTTTTCACCGGTTCTCCAATGGTATACCAGGCCGATTTGCCTTTTTTCCTTTTTGTCACAATAAAATGATTCGCGATGCTTCCCAGCGCCCTTTTCGCTGTTGGGAAGGAGACCTCAAGGAGTGCCATCACGTCGTTGATCGTGAATTCCCTGCCCTTGAACCCGTCCGCTATGGCGTACCAGAGCACATCTGCCGTTATGTCATGCTTCCGCGCATACTGGACCACCGAAGAGCTGGAAATGTTGAAATGCCTCGCTATCCTCGATGCCTTACCATGGAATGCGCAATATGCCGTCCGAAACACATCCTTGTCACGGTACGAACCCATGGCGCCTTCACCATTGCCCGCGCTTCCTTCGTCTGGAGCGGGAACAACCGCGTTCCGCTTCCTCAGATACAGGGGAAAGTCCTGCAATGATATCTTTGTCCCATGTTTGAGAATGACAATTTCCTCAATAATGTTTTTCATCTCGCGCACATTGCCGGGCCAATTGTAGTGCATGAGGAAAGGGAGCGCGTCATTGTCAATGCGCGGCACCGGCGCTTTGTTTATCCGGCACGCCTCATGCAACAGGCTCTCGAAGATCGGGTAAATATCCTCCCTACGCTCGCGCAAGGGCGGAATGCGGATGGAGATGACCTTGAGACGGTAATAGAGGTCCGCCCTGAACGTTCCCTCTGCAACCATCTTTTCCAGGTCCGCGTTCGTGGCCGCGATTATCCTGACATCCGCTTTAATGGGCTCAGTGCCGCCCACGCGCTCAAACTCCCTGTCATTCAGAAACCTAAGAAGTTTGGCCTGGACTTCCATTGAAAGGTTGCCGATCTCGTCCATAAACAGTGTCCCAGCGTCCGCTGTCTCGAACTTTCCCTTTTTCAGCGCGATTGCGCCGGTGAAGGCGCCTTTTTCATGGCCGAACAGCTCACTTTCAATGAGATTGTACGGCAATGCGGCGCAATCAACCTTTACAAAAGGCTTGCCGGGCGAACCTTGGCAATGGATCGCTTGCGCGACAAGGTCCTTGCCCGTGCCGGTCTCCCCGGTGATAAAGATTGAAGCCCGTGCGGGCGCGACTGTACGGATGGTCGTAATAAGGTCTTCCGTTTCCTGGCTCTTGCCGAATATGCCGTGGAAACCGGCGCTTTTTCCTTTGATGTCCAACTGAAGGTGCTCAAGCTTTATTTTATATTCTTTCAGCGTCTCTTCAGCCTTGGCCAGTTCCGTAAGTTCCTTAAAACACGCTATTTGTTTCGGCTCACTCCAATATTCATCCGGAAACAAGGTAAACTCGAAAAAACGCGATGGCGAGTTTTTAAAACGCACCAGCTGTCTGAATTCCTTTGTTTTGTCTGGATCAAACGATGTTGTCTTCCGGTATATCTTGATATTGGTAATGGTTTCCCTGGTCCTGCTGATAAAGCCTGCCCTATTGTGCCGTTCTGGCGAGTACATTGGGACTATGTCCATGTACACAAGCGACCTCTCGTCTCCGGAATACACCATGATGCAATGGCCTCGTTTTTCGATAATCAACCGGTTGTTGGCTGGTAATTTCTCGGTTATTGCGGCTCGCAGGGCATTTCTTTTTATCGCAATGCACCGTTTTCCCTTAACATTGGAAAAATGGGCAATATAGCCTGATTCTTCAGGCGACAAGTCGAATTCTTCTGACCCGCACAAGATGATCCCTCCGTTACTTTCCGCGAAAGTAGCTTCGATCCTAATGTCATTGTTGAAGAAGTCAACATCCATGTCCATGAGAAAAAACCCATAGGGCAATTGTTTGCCCCGCATGAATTTCAAGGCATTGGGGCTGGCTTTCCAGCAGTTCGAATACCTTGTTGAAAATTCCTTGATCGCGCTGGCGCTGGAATCAAAGAGCAGTGTCCAATTGTTCGAAGACGCCGCAAGCCCCTTTTCCGTATACCCTTCAAAGGCGGCCTTTGCCTTCTTCCATTTTATATAATCATCCTCGTTTATATACTCATGGAGCTTGGTACCGCGAATAGAATAGTTGCCGGCTATTGCGCTGCACCTGCGGTGCATGGCTTCATTGGTTTCCAGTATGGTCATGTCGTCATCAAGGGTCGCATACAGATCCGTGTTGTATTTTTCGTACCGTATGTTTTCATTGGTAACAAAGGAGACCGCGTGTAATTTAAAATCCATAAAGACGGAACTTTCCGCAAAGCAGGCGGCCCGTTCTTCCATGAATGAAGTCTTTTCAAGCCCGAAGGTCCGATCATTTATCCGGTCTGGCACGGTGTTCAGTTTGCAATAGACTGTTTTGCCCCGGTCGAAAAGGGTCTTTTTTATCAGATTGCGCAATGGTTTTCCCCTCACAGCATCCAGCTGGTGCCCGGTCCACTGGGAAAATGAGCTTGACATCCATATGACTGAGCCTGACAAATCTGTTGCTAGATACGCAATAGGGACGTTGCCCTGGAAAGGCAGGTTGTTTGGCGTCTCCTTGGGCGGATCGAGGATGCTTAGAAAGCCACTCTTAAGGAATTGTTTAAACGTCATATGTTCACTTTTTAAGCCAATAAAGGTGGGGTTGTTTTTACCATCAGCATTAAATATAAACTATTCTGTTAAAACAATCAATAACGATTACCGTATCTATTAATTAAAAAATGCATAATATTTATCTAAAAAAGCACTTTTAATAAAACATCGTTGATTTTTGCTGTTTTAAAAATAGGCAGAGATTTTGCATTAATAACTAAAAAAACATGGAAAACAGGAAATTGAGAGAATTGTTGAAAAAATACGAGATGCTTGTTGAGAAAGATATCAACCCGGAAAACATGACAAGTTTTGTCGAATATCAGAAAACAGTCGAACAACTTGGGCAAAAAATAAAAAGCATGCTGGCCGCAGATAGCGGTGTCTACTAATTCAACCGTAAAGGGGTAGTGAAATGAGAAAACTATTATCAACCATCCTGGTCTTGGGGGCTGTTTTCCAGGCGTTTGGCCAAAAAGACACGGTACAAGTGTACAAAATCGACGCAACCGTGGCCCATGGAATTCCCACAATGGACGGGGACCTCGCTGATTGGGACGAGGGCTACAATGTGGGCGGTTTCACTTCAGAGGACAATATCTACTATGTCTCGGGCGGCACAATGGACAGCTGGGACGGCTTTTCCGTTGATTATCAGGCCAGCATGTATCTTGCCCACGATGAAACATATCTCTACATTGGGTGGCGTACCCTGGCCGATGACTATGTCAAATCAGGCGTTAACGACCGGACCGCATGCGATGATATGAAAATATGCTTTGGCGCAAAAGACGACCTTTTAAAACTCTTCAACAATTCGGTGAGCGATTCCAATCCAATATGCCTGAGCTATCAATATGACCATTTGGCCGGCGTTCGCATGGGCGTTCATCCTGATCTGCCTGTGTATGAGTTACGGCTAAGAAAAGATGAGTTGCGGTTTTACTTCCCCACGGTGAATCCACCATTTGCGCTTGTTAGCATTGGCACAGAAGATATAGATACACCCGAGGATGGAGACAACTATCTTGGTCTTAAAGCCAAATATACCGGTACGAAAACAGACGGGGCCACAAATCCATGGGACAACAACGCGAATTATCCCATTGTTCAGTTTTTGGATGAATACGCTCCAGGAGTGAACATTGACGTGTCAAAAAACGCTTCGAGCTGCCAGGGTTCCATGGTTGCGTCACCAAATCCTTTCAACCCGGCAACATGCATCAGCTACAACGTGAAAGGCGCGGGAAGCATCGGGCTTTACTCAATTGCGGGAAAACTCATTAGAACTTTTCCAGGTTTGATTGGCAAAGGCGCTGTTGCATGGGACGGGAAAGATTATTCCGGCAACATAATGCCAGCCGGTGTTTATATCGCAAGGCTCAATTCGAATGGAAGTGTGTATAGTCTGAAGCTCTCATTATTAAAGTAATTCCAGCTAAAATAGGGGGATCTTATGATCAGGGCCATTCTTGCCGCAATTCTGTGTATTTTTTTCATTGCCCAGACCCATGGCGCCATCAGACTTAAACACCATTACGGCCAAACCTTTGTGGTCTTTCCGCGCGGCGCAACCACCACAGACTCT